>DATHOH010000058.1:0-22804 GCA_035485155.1 Solirubrobacteraceae bacterium | reverse complement strand
CGCCAGGACACCGAGCACACCGGGCGCGAGCTGCTGCAGGAGCACCTGCGCAAACAGGGTCTGCCGGCGCAGAAGATCACCGGCTCGGCGCTGCTGGCGGACGTGATCCGCGAGGTCGGCTACCGCAAGGCCGACGACTTCTACATCGCGCTGGGCGCAGCCAAGGTCTCGCCGAAGCTGGTCGTCAACAAGGTGATGCAGCGCCTGAAGCAGGGCGAGTCAGCGGACGGCGACGAAGGCGCTGCGGACCTGCTGCGCGTCGGGCGCGCGCGCCGGCGCCCGACCAAGTCCTCCGGTCAGTACGGGATCCGCGTGGAAGGCGTCGAGGACGTGATGCTGCGCCTGGCCAAGTGCTGCCGCCCGGTCCCGGGCGATGAGATCGTCGGCTACATCTCGCTCGGGCGCGGGATCACGATCCACCGCGACGACTGCCCCAACGCGCAGCTCCTGCGCAAGAGCCCCGAGCGCTTCGCCAGCGTCGCCTGGGAAGGCGATCAGTCGACGGGCTTCGTCGTGGAGATCCAGATCGACGCGTGGGACCGCCACCACCTGCTGGCCGATCTCTCGCGCGCGTTCTCGGAGTCGGGCGCCAACATCCTCGAAGCGCGCTGCCTGTCGACGCCGCCGATGGTCAAGAACCGGTTCGTCGTCGAGGTTGCCGACGCGCACTCGCTGCGCAGCGCGGTCACGCGCCTGCGCAACACCGAGTCGGTGTTCGACGCCTACCGCGTGACGCCGGGCGCCACGGCGTAGGCGCGCCGAGCACACCAACGGCTTCCAGTCCCGATGCGGATCGTCGACTTCGCGCCGGAGCATCTCGAGGAGGTCGTGCGGCTGTGCGAGCGCGAGGGGTGGACGACGTTCACACAGGCGCAGGAGCTGACGCTGCGCGCGCTGCAGGCCCCGGGCGTTGTGGCCCTCGTCGCGGCACAGCACGGTGGCGAGGTGATCGGCTTCGCCTACGCTCTGAGCGACGGTGTGATCCAGGCGTACCTCGCGTGCCTGGTCGTGGCTGACGGCGCGCGCCGGCGAGGGGTCGGGCGCGGACTGCTCGAGCAGGCACTTGCCAGGTCCGGCGCGCGGCGCATCGACCTGCTCTCCGCAGACTCGAGCGCGGCGTTCTACGAGTCCTTCCCGCACCAGCGCGCACGTGGCTACAGAATCGCGTCGGCGCCGTCCTGATCTGCGCCGGCTCTCGGGATCCGCGCCGTGCCGGGTGGCTAGGAGATCACGTTGAGCGCGTTCGGCATGATCGAGTAGCGCGCCTCGGTCACCTCGCCGAGATAGTCGCCGTCGACCTGCAGCGGCAGCAGTCGCTGATCGGCGCTGCGCACGGTCAGCTCCTGCAGATCACGCAGCGGGCTGACCTGCCGGTTGCCGGCGACGCGCGCGCGCGGCGAGAACGCCCGCCAGGCGATCGACAGCATCGATGGCAGGCTCGCGCTGCGCAGGACGCCGCCGGCGAGCGCGCCGGAGTCGAGCGCGCCGCCGTCGGCGATCTCGATCGGGCGGTTCTGGAAGTAGGTGAACGTGGCGCCGTTCTGCACGATCGCGGTGACGCCATCGAGCTGCTCGTGACCGTCGCCGGCCTGCACCTGCAGGCGCGGAGGGGAGAGCAGGTAGCGGCGCATGAACGTGGTGACCGCGACCCACGTGAAGAAGTACGGCCCCAGCCGTGCCTTCATCTTCGGGTTCGCGTCGACGCGCTCGACGACGCTTGCGTCGAGACCGAGACCCGACGCGAACGTGAAGCAGCGGCCGTTGACGACGCCGAGGTCGACCTTGCGCGGGCGCCAGTCGTCGGCCATCGCCAGCAGGTGCTCGGTCGCGTCGACGACGTCGCCGGGGATGCCCAGCATCTTGGCGAACACGTTCGCCGAGCCGCCCGGCAGGCAGCACAGCGGGGTGGAATTGAGGCCCGCCCCCCCGGCGGGAGATGCAATCAATCCGTTGGCGGCTTCGTTGACTGTGCCGTCGCCGCCGAAGGCGACGACGACGTCGTAGCCCTCGTGCGCTGCCTCGCGGCATAGCTCGGTCGCGTGACCGCGTGCCTCGGTGTCGACGGCGTCGACCTCGAAGCGGCCCTGGAGCGCGTAGATGACGAGGTTGCGCAGGCGGTCGGAGACAGTCGTGGCGTACGGGTTGACGATCAGCAGCATCCGCCGTCTGCGCTCAGGCGAGGCGAAGCGAAAGGGCGCGTCAACGGTACCGGTACGCTGGTCGAGCTCGTGCGTGGGTGTGCTCACTGCAGGCCCCTACACCGGGCGCGGGGCGACGTTACCGGGGCGCGTCCAGCGCCGCTAACGGCGCGCCTTGCAAGCGCCGATAACGGTGGTAGACTGCCGCACCACAGATGTACACATCCAGAGGGGTGGAGGGCCTGGCCCTACGAAACCCCGGCAACCACCGCCAATGTCACAGGCGGGAAGGTGCCAATTCCAGGTGATGTGTGGCCGGGCTTCGCGCTCTTCGCCACACGTGACAAGGCGAAGGCTAACTGCGAAGGAGCCCAAATGGCTGTCAGTCATCTTCAGTGCAAGGAGTGCAAGGCGGAGTATCCGCTCGAGGCGTTGTATGTGTGCGAGCGCTGCTTCGGGCCGCTCGAGGTCGCCTACGATCACAGCGCCGGCAGTCGCGACGTGGGCGAGCTGCGACGCCGCATCCAGGGCGGTCCGCAGAACATCTGGCGCTACGCGGACTTCCTGCCGCTCGCGGGCGGGCCTCCCGGCCCCTCGGGCCGGCTGGCTTCGCGCGTCGGGCTTCCAGCCGGCTGCACGCCGCTGATCCGCGCCGACAGGCTCGCCGCAAGCCTGGGTCTGCGCGAGGTGTGGGTCAAGAACGACGCGGCCAACCCGACGCACTCGTTCAAGGACCGGGTGGTGTCGGTCGCCGTCTCACGGGCGCGCGAGCTCGGGTTCGAGACGATCGCGTGCGCCTCGACCGGCAACCTCGCCAACTCGGTCGCGGCCCACGGAGCCGCGCTCGGTCTGGACTCCTACGTCTTCATCCCGGCTGACCTCGAGGAGCAGAAGATCCTCGCCACCGGCGTCTACGGCACCAACCTCGTTGGCGTGGAAGGCAACTACGACGACGTCAATCGCCTCTGCACGGAGCTGTGCGCGGAGCGCGATTGGGCGTTCGTGAACATCAACCTGCGCCCCTACTACGCCGAGGGCTCAAAGACGCTGGCGTTCGAGATCGTCGAGCAGCTCGGCTGGGAGCTGCCCGACCGCTGCATCGTGCCGGTTGCCTCGGGCTCGCTGTTCACGAAAATCGCCGCCGGCTTCCAGGAATGGACCGAGCTCGGCCTGGTCGAGAACCCCGACCGCCCACTGCCGCGCATGAACGGCGCGCAGGCCGAGGGCTGCTCGCCGGTGGCGAGCGCGTTCGCCAACGGCCACGACGTGTGCCGCCCGGTGAAGCCGGACACGATCGCCAAGTCGCTCGCGATCGGCAACCCCGCCGACGGCCCATACGCGCTCGATCTCGCGCGGCGCACCGGCGGCTCGGTGGATGCCGTCAGCGACGAGGAGATCCGCGCGGGGATCGCGCTCCTGGCGCGGACCACGGGTATCTTCACCGAGACCGCAGGAGGTGTCACGACCGCCGTGCTGAGCAAGCTCGCAGAGCGCGGTGACATCGACCCCGACGAGCGGGTCGTGCTGGTGATCACCGGCGAGGGTCTGAAGACGCTGGACGCCGTGCGCGGCACCTTCGAGACGCAGACGATCGCGCCGACGGTCTCGGCCTTTGAGGCCGGTGTCGGCGAGCGAGTGACGGTCTGATGGGCGTCGTCGTGAAGATCCCCACGCAGCTGCGCGCCGCGGCCGGCGGCGAGGCCGAAGCGCAGATCGACGGCGCCACCGTGCAGGAGGTCCTGGACGGGCTGTTCGAGCGCCACGAGGAGCTGCGAGTGCGGATGTCCGACGACGACGGTTCGCTGCGGCGCTTCGTCAACGTGTACCTCGCCGGCGAAGACATCCGCTTCCTGGACGGGCTTGCGACGCCAGTCGTCGACGGCGCGGAGCTGACGATCCTGCCGGCGGTCGCGGGAGGCTAGCGCGCCGGGACGTGCTGGGCCGGCGCGCGCACGCGGCTGGCGTGCGCGGGTGGCGGCGTCGCGCCTGAGAAGCCGATCGTCGAGACGACGCCGGCGGCGCACATCGCGGCGATCGTCAGGCGTCGCATGCGCCGCGGCGTCAGCCAGGGGATGTTCTGGGACTGCATCCAAGTCCTGAAACCGCTCGCGGCCGACGCCGCGGCCATTGCGCAACCGGCGCACATGCCAGGAGCGTAGCGATCAGGTGCGCTCGGATGGCCCGGAGCCGGTTGGCAACGGGTCCGGCGCGTTCGACGCTGCCTCGACGCGGGCGTAGGCCTCGGCGCGCGACTCCAGACGCTGACGCAGCTCGGCGCCACGGCCGGCTGCGACCGCACGCGCGGCGCGCGACTCCGTGAGCTCCAGGCCACGCGTGTGCGCGTACTCGAGCAGCTCTTGGCGTTCCTCGCTCTCGTGCGCGGTGCGCAGGAACAGCCAGCAGAACAGACCCAGCGTGAGTATCGACTCCTCGATCATCATGATCGCCCCGGCGATGCTCTGGTCGGCGAGCGGGGAGATGTGAAAGTGAGCCTCGCCGTGGATGTAGAACGGATAGAAGATCGTGCCAGACCACACGAAGATGTTGCCGAGCACGGTGCCGGCGAGTCGCACCGCGACGATGTAGATCAGCTTGCCAAGGTTGCCGAACCATTTGGGCATCGGCAGCGGGCCGAACAGCGGCATCCACATGTTGATCCCCAAGCCGAGGAACATCGCGTGCTCGAGCGCGTGGATGCCCGAATGGCGCAACGCCGCTTCGTAGAAGAACGGCACGTGCCACGTGTACAGGTCGATCATCCACAGCGGGAAAGCGACCAGGGGGTGCGCGAGCACGCGCAGGCGATCGAAGAAGCGGATACGTAGGATCGGCGCGATCAGCGGGCCGGTGAGGCCCAGCACGATCAGCAGCGCGGCGATGTCGCCGAGCAGCAGGTGCTCGACCATGTGCACCCACAGCAGGTCCTGGCTGGCGGAGCCGAGCGACGTGAGCGCTGCCGCGACCACGACGATGCCACCGTAGAAACACGCCTGGCGCCAGCCGGGCACCGGGTGGCCGTCCTCGGCGAGCGTGCGTACGCGCCGCGCGTAGAGCACGCCGAAGATCGCCAGCGGGCCGAGCTGGAACACAGCGGAGATGTCCGTGGACGCAGCAAGCGGGACGCTCAGCATCCAGCGGAGGGTACGCCAGAGCGGCGTCGATCGGCGAACCAGAGTCATGCCCTTGCATAGACTGCGCCACGCATGAGAGCCCCCTCGCGGCGCACGCTGGCGGTCCTGCTCGGTGCTCAGGGCCTCGTGGCGCTGGCGTTGCCGGCGAGCGCCGACGCGCACGGCATCGTCGGCAAGGCCGATCTGCCGATCCCCGTGTGGTTGTTCAGCTGGACCGCGGCGATCGTGCTGGTCGTGTCGTTCGTGGCGCTCTCGACGATGTGGAGGACCCCGCAGCTTCAGCACCCGCGCCTGCGCAGGCTGTTCCTGCTGCCGGCCCCCGTGGAATGGGTTGCGAGCCTCGCCGGCGTGGCGCTGTTCGCGCTCGTCATCTACAGCGGCTTCGACGGCGCGCAGGTGACACAGGCGAACTTCTCGGTGACGTTCCTGTACGTCATCTTCTGGGTCGGGATCCCCGTCGCGAGCGTGCTGTTCGGGGACGTGTTCCGAGCGTTCAACCCGTGGCGGACGTGCGGGCGGGTGATCGCGGCGCTTGTGCGCGCCCTGCGCCGAGGGCGGCCGGGGCGGCAGCCGCTGCGATACCCCCAATGGCTCGGCGTGTGGCCGGCGGTCGCGGTGATCGTCGGCTTTGCGTGGCTCGAGCTGGTCTACGTCGAAAAAGACCATCCCGCGACGCTCGCGGCGCTGTCGCTCGCGTACTTCCTGGCGATGCTCGCTGGGATGGCGCTGTTCGGCGTCGAGGAGTGGTGTTCGCAGGCCGACGGCTTCGGCGTGTACTTCAACCTGATCTCCAAGCTGTCGGCGCTCGTGCGACGGGAGGACGGCGCGGTATATCTGCGCCGGCCGCTGAGCGGCGTGACGGACCTGAAGGTCGGCGCCGGCATGGTGGCGATGATCTGCACGCTGATCGGCACGACGACCTTCGACGGCTTCAGCAACGGCGGCGTCTGGCGCACCAACGAGCCGAGCCTGCAAAGCGTCTTCGAAACAGTCGGCTTTGGTCCGACACCTGCGCAGGAGCTCGCGTACTCGGTCGGGCTCGTGCTCTGCATCCTCGTGATCTTCGGTGTCTACCGGGTCGGGATCCGCGGGGTGCACAACGTCAGCGACCGCTACGACATGAGCATGCTGACGCGCACGTTCGCGCACACGCTCGTGCCGATCGCCTTCGCGTATGTGCTCGCGCACTACTTCTCGCTGCTGATCTGGCAGAGCCAGGCGATCGTCTACCTGGCCTCCGATCCGCTCGGCAACGGCGCGAACATCTTCGGCACGAGCAGCTACCAGATCGATTACCACGTGATCTCCTACGCCGCGATCTGGTACGTCCAGGTGGCGGCGCTGATCGTCGGCCACGTGAGCGGCCTCGCGCTCGCGCACGACCGCGCGCTCGTCCTCTACAAGGACCCCGAAGAGGCCGTGCGCAGCCAGTATTGGATGCTCGCGGTGATGGTCGCGTTCACGAGCTTCGGCCTGTGGCTGCTCTCCGCCGTGGGGACATGACTCGGCTCCGGCTGCGCTACGGTCGGTGGCGCATGGCCCGTCGTATGTGCATTGCGTTGCTGGGCGCCGTTGCGTGCCTCGGAGCGCCGCTACTCGTGAGCTCGCCGTCGCTGGCTGCCAGCACCACAGCGGAGAGCGGCAATCCGATCAACGACCAAGGCTCGAGCTACGAGTACCGCTCCAACATCACCGGCGTCACGCCGAGCGTACCTGGCCTGAGCTTCCAGGTGCTCGAGTTCGCCGACCGCATCCTGCTGACCAACCACACAGGCAAGACGGTGACGATCTACGGGTATGAAGGCGAGCCTTACGCTCGCGTCCTCGCCAACGGCACCGTCGAGCAGAACGTGCGCTCGCCGGCGACGTATCTGAACACGAACTTCTACGCGCAGGTGACCGTCCCGCCGAGCGCCAGCGCGAGTGATCCGCCGCACTGGCAGGTGATCGACCGCACCGGTCAGTTCGAATGGCACGACCACCGCATCCACTGGATGTCACCGGTGCCGCCGGCGAAGGTCAAGAACAGGAGCCGGCGCACGCTGATCTTCAACTGGCAGGTGCCGATCGCGGTCGGCTCCACCAGGGGCGCGATCGCGGGCCAGCTCTACTGGACGCCCGAGACCTCGAAGGCGCCGCTCGCGGTGATCATCGGCGGCGTGGCGATCGCCTTGGCGGGGCTGCTGTTCGTGGCCTTCGTGCGCCGGCGGCGGGCGCGCGCGGCGCTCGCGGGCGGCGATGGCGCCGACTCGCGGCGGACCGACGCGCCAGCTGAGGAGGCGTGGTGAGCGCGTGCTAGATTTTGCGGCGATGGCGCCGCTGCTGGCCTGCATGATGCACTGGTACATCTCGATGATGTTCGTGGTGCCGGTCGTCGCGGTCGGCGGCTGGGGGTGGCTGAGCTCCAAGCGCATGACCCGCCGCAAGGCCGAACGAATGGCTGGGCACGGCGGCTCGTCGGGCACGCTCGCCTGAGCGCAAGCTCGCCCCCGCGCGCCGCTCGCTTTATTTCTTCTTTTCTTAGCGGCCGTTGAGCTTTGCCTGAGTAGCATGGGCTTAGCTGCTCGTATGACCCCACAGACACTCACCCGCTCCGCCGCCGAGGGGATGACCGAGAGGTTCGACCCGACGGCCTGTCTGGACGAGCGCGTCCGCCACCGGGCGCTTGCCGTCGAGCCGGCTGAGCCCGCGGGACCGGGCCGTTACATCGAAATCCAGGGCCCCGAGCGCGCGCTGCTGATCGCGCTTGCCGGCGAGGCCGTGCACATCGGGCGCGGCCTCGCCGCAGAGCTGCGCCTGGACGACAACTCGGTGTCACGACGCCACGCGATCCTCGTGCCACGCCCCGCGGGCGCGCGCATCCTGGACGACCGCAGCGCCAACGGCACTTTCGTCAACGGCCGGCGCGTACAGCAGGCCGAGTTGAGCAACGGCGACGTGATCGTGGTTGGCCGCGTCGTGCTGCGCTTCCTCGATCTCTAGCAGCCCCTGTCGCGTCGCCGGCGCTCGGTCGACGCGCGCCGGCGCGGTCTTCTAGCGCGATCCCTTGCGAGCCGCAGCTTGCGGTGGCAGGCGGTGTACGAGTAGTACCGGTCGTGAACGTATGGGCAAAGGGGCAGAGGTTTGAATCTTTGGCCCAAATCTCGCTTATCATCTACAGCGGCGGAAGACCTTCCGGGCAGGCATGGACGTTGCCCGAGGCCGTGGGGTGGGACCGGATGGATGACGACGAGGTTTGGAGCGGCTTTTAGATGACGGCGCGGAGGAATGTTGCGCGAGCGGTTGCGACTGCGCTTGGCGCGCTGATCGTGCTGGTGGCGGCCCTACAGGGGACGGCGCTGGCCGCTGCGCCGGAACTGATCATCTACCAGCCGGTCTCAGGAACCGCGACTAGCGAGCAAACACCCGTTTTCGAAGGCACCACCACCGATGCAGAAGATCCGCTCACGCTCGCGTTCGATCCCGTCACGCTCAACATATTCAAGGGAACAGGCACCGGCGGCGCACCGCTGCAGTCGTGGACCGTGTTCGAGCCCAAGCAGAAAGAACCGTGGGGAGACGTCTGGGAAATAACACCGGGATCGCCGCTTGGAGAAGGGCAGTACACGGCGGTCGTGGAACAGACGAACTCCGAAGCGGAAACCCGCACGAGCAACTCGGTGACGTTCACGGTGGAGACCGGTCCCGTGGTCACGTTGGCCTCGCCGGAAGAAGGCGCCCTGCTGAAGACATCCAACCCGACCTTGACGGGCGGCGCGGGATCGGCCCCGTGGGATGAACCGGTCACGGTTGTGATTCGCGAAGGTTCGCCAGCGGGGGACGTCGTGGCCTCGGGCAGCGCCTCCATGGACGGAGGGAGCTGGTCCTACGCGCCGCATTTGAGCGACGGCGTCTACAGTGCGCAGGCGTCCCAGCGGAACGAAGTCGGCAACACGGGGACGAGCGGGGCGGTGACGTTCACGGTCGACGCCACCCCGCCGGTGGTCACGCTGAGCTCGCCCTCCGACGGGGCTGTTCTGGACACCTCGAATCCGGCGCTGAGCGGTGGCGCCGCGACCGCCCCGTGGGACGATTCGAGCGTGACGGTCGCGATTCATCAGGGCGAATCGCTGTCAGGGAAACTGGAAGTTTCGGAAAGCGTCCTCGTGAGCGGCGGCAAATGGTCGTATGGGCCGCACCTGAGCGACGGCGTATACACGGCACAGGTGTCACAGGGCGATGAAGCGGGTCACACCGGCACGAGTGGGGTGGTGACGTTCACGGTCGATGCGAATCCGCCGCAAGTGACGATGATCTCGCCGGCGTCCGGGGCTCTGCTGACCAGTACCACTCAGAACTTGAGCGGGGGCGCCGCGACGGCGCCGTGGGACGCCTCGAGCGTGACGCTCACGATCCATCAGGGCGATTCGCTGTCGGGGAAAATCGAAGCGTCGGGAAGCGTCCCCGTCAGCAACGGCAAATGGTCCTATGAGTCGCACCTGAGTACCGGCGAATATACAGCGCAGGCATCGCAGACAGATCAAGCGGGCCACACCGGCACGAGCACGGTGACTTTCACGGTGGACGCGACCGCGCCGAGCGTGACGTTGACGTCACCGGAAGAGGGCGCTCTCGTCACCGTGTCCGACCCGACCTTGACGGGGATCGCCGCCGCAGCTGCGTGGGATGAACCGACGGTCATGGTCACGATCCATGAAGGCGGGTCGCTCAATGGAGAAGTCATCGCTCTGGAGCCGGTCCCAGTGAACGCAGGCACGTGGGACTATGCGGTGCCGCACCTGAGCGACGGCATCTATACGGCGCAGGCGAGCCAAGGCGATCAGGCCGGGCACACCGGCACGAGCAATGCGGTGACGTTTACCGTCGATGCAGCGGCGCCGGTGGTGACATTGACATCGCCAGCAGAAGGAGCCTTCGTCAGAACGTCGACCCCGACGGTGAGCGGGCAGGGCGGCGCAGACCCATGGGACGCTCAGCGTCTCACGGTCAAGATCCACGAAGGCAGCTCCACGACAGGGTCGGTGGTCGCGTCGTCCGCGAGCGTCTCAGTCAAGGGGGGCACGTGGTCGTATACGTCCACACATCTCAACGACGGCGTCTATACCGCCCAGGCCGAACAGGGCGATGAGGCCGGGCACGACGGGGTGAGCAATGCGGTGACGTTCACCGTCGATACGACCCCACCCGCATTGACCTTGGAAACGCCGCAGAACGGCGAAGAACTGGCGACATCGCGGCCGACGTTCAGCGGTCTCGCCGGACACGCGACCGGCGATCATTCGCTCGTCACGGTCAAGCTCTACAAAGGCGCTTCGGTCTCTGGCAGTCCGACCCAGACGCTGACTGCGACGCCCGAAGCCAGCAGCTGGACAACCGCGGGGAGCGGTCCCGCGCTTGCCAATGGCGTCTACACCGCGCTGGCCGAACAGTCCGACGAAGCCGGTAACCGCACCGAACGGACCGCCACATTCACGATCGCCACGAACTCGCCCAAAGTGACCCTCGAAACGCCCGGCTTCGAAGTACGCGAAACACACCTGCTCGCGGGGGCGACGCCGAGCTTCAGCGGCAGCGGTGGAACAGCACCGGAAGACGGCAACGTCGTGACCGTGAAGCTCTACAGCGGCACGTCGGCTTCCGGCAGCCCGATCCGCACCGTCGAGGGATCGCTGATCGGCTCGAACTGGAAAGCGGGACCGGTTGAAGCGCTTCCAGACGGCGTGTACACCGCACAAGCGGAACAGGCGGACACAGCCCCGTCGACTCAAGCGGGCGTCAGCTCCGCGGTCACCTTCACCGTCGACCAGGGGACGCCCGTCGTGACGTTGACGTCGCCGGGGGCAGGGGTATTCCTTGGCACAGCCACCCCGACCTTGAGCGGGGGGGCTGGAGCGGTGGCCTGGGACAATCCGCAGGTCTCGGTCGCGATCCACCTGGGGGCTTCGCTCGCCGGCGAAGTGGTTGCCGGGTCATCGAGCGTCCCGGTGAGTGCCGGTATTTGGTCCTATGCAGCCCCCCATCTCGCCGACGGCACGTATACCGCGCAGGCCGAACAACGCGACTGGGCTGGCCACAAGGGGGAAAGCAACGCGGTGACCTTCACTGTCGATACGACCCCCCCGGCGCTGACCTTGGCCACGCCGGAAGACGGCGAACAGCTTGCGACGTCGCGTCCGACGTTCAGCGGCCTCGCGGGGCACGCACCCGGGGATAGACCGGTCGTCACGGTGAAGCTCTACGAGGGTGGCTCCGTCTCCGGTAGCCCGATCCTGACCGTGCCCGTAACGCCCGAGGGCGGCTCTTGGACGACCGGGCCGATCGAAACTGAGTTGCGCAACGGCACATACACGGCTGTGGCCGAACAGTCCGACGAAGCCGGCGGGCGCACCGAACGCTTCGCCATATTCACCGTCGAAGCGCACCCCCCACAGGTGACGCTCACCTCGCCCGTGAACGGCAGCTCAACGTCCAGCTCATCGCAAACCGTCAGCGGGAACGCTGGTACGGAAGAAGGGGACCTGCCAGGAATCACCGTCCGGCTCTATGCCGGTTCCACGGTCACCGGGCAGGGTACGCTCGAGGCTGTGTCGGTGGAGGCATCAGCCGGAGCGTGGTCCGCTGCGTTCGGCGGCTTGAGCCCAGGGACGTACACGGCCCAGGCCGAACAGAGCGATAACCTCGACAACATCGGACGCAGCGAAGCGGTGACCTTCACCGTCCTCGGCCCGGTGGTTCCAGCCCCGGCGACGCCGCCGTCGCCGCCGGTGGCGTCCTTCAAATGGATCCCAGCCGATCCGCAGGCGGGCGAGCCCGTCACGCTTGCTTCGAACTCGAGCGCCGGCGGGTCGCCGATCGTGAGCTACGCCTGGTCGCTGGTCGGTAACAGCGTCTTCACCCACGGTGAATCGACGCTCACGACGTTGTTCGAAACGGCTGGCTGGCACACCGTCCAGCTGCAGATAACCGACGCAGACGGCATGTCGAGCACCGTCGCTGAGAAGATCGCCGTCGCCACGGCGGCCGTGCCGCTAATGCAACCGTTCCCGGTGGTGCGCATGGCGGGCTCGTTCACCGCGTCGGGCGCCAGGATCAGTCTGCTCGCGGCGCTCGCTCCCGTTGGCGCGAACGTCAGGATCACCTGTCACGGGAAGGGCTGTCCGACGAAGTCGCAGGGCTTCGTCGCGGCCGCAGGCGCCAAGAGCAAGTCCGGCACCGTGCAGATCACGTTCAAGCGGTTCGAGCGCTTCCTGCGCAGCGGCGTGATGATGGAGATTTGGATCTCCAAACATGGGCAGATCGGCAAGTTCACGCGATTCGTGATCCGCCGCGACAAGTCGCCCACGCGGGTCGACGAGTGCCTCAACCCGGCGGGCACCGTCCCGATCGTCTGCCCGTCATGAACACCGTCCGCGTCCCCACATCATTTGACGCCGAACGGGGACCGGTTGCCACGTACGCGCGCATGATCGCGCTGACCGTGGCGCTCTGCGTGGCCGCGTTTGCCGGCTTCTTCGAGCTCGGGCGCTCGGAGCGCCCTGCGAGCACACCTCGGGAACAGCTCGCGTCGAGCATCTCGACGGCCTCCGCCGGCCCGGCGATCCCCGTCCGCCTTGCGGGCTCTCCGCCGGTCGCGGCGACAGTGACCGCCGCTCCGGCCCGACCCGCGCACGCACAGTTCGCCAAGACCGCGCCGACGACGTCGGGCGCCTCGCAGGCGGCGCTTGCGTCGGCGGCGCCGAGCACCCCGACAGTCGCTGTCGCGAGTCCCGAAGTGCCGGTTTCCGCCCCCGCGACGCCTGCGCCGGCGCCCGTTAGCGCCCCGCCGGTCAGCCGCGCGCCGGTGAGCCCACGGCCGGCACCAGCGCAATCGCCCGCGCCGGCTCCGCGCACGTCGAGCGGCTCGGGCGCCACGAAATCCGAATCTGGCGGCAGCACCTCGTTTGACAGCTCGGGCTGAGCGATGGACAGCTCGCGCCGCATCGTGCCGCCGGTGGTGATCCCGGTTCTTCTGGTGGTCGCGATCGTCGCCTACCTGATCGGCAGTCACCGCTCGTCGAGTCCATCACCGCCGAGCGGTTCGGGCGCCCCGGCGGGAGCGACGCGGATCGCCTCGGGCTCCAACGTCCTGCTCGAATATCCCGCCGGCTGGCAGACCGCCGGCGCCGCCCCCGCATTCCCGGGCCTGGCGATCGTGCACCCGCTGCTACTCGCGCCCGGCGGGCACGCGTCTCAGGCGGGTCTGCTCAGCGGGCAGTTGCCCGCCGGTCAGCCGAGCCCGCTGCCGACGTCGTTCGTGGCTCTCCTCCATGACGTCCCCCACACCGAAGTCGTCAGCCTCGGCAACGGGGAGGCCTACAGGTACAGCGGCATCATCGGCTATCAGCGGAGGCTCGATGTCTACGTCGTTCCGACTGTGGGCGCCAGCCCGACAGCGCTGGTCTGCTACGCGGCGAGGGGCTATTCGAGCTACCTGCAGCCGTGCGAGCAGATCGTGGCGAAGGCGACCTTGGCGACCCAGAACTCATACTCCCTCAGCCCGGACGCCACCTATGCCAGTCAGCTCAGTGGCCTGATCAGCAGCCTCGACAAGGAACGCGTGGCGTTGCGGGCGCAGATGCACGCACAGCCGGAAATGGTGGCCACGCTGGCGACCCGGCTCGCCGCCAGGTTCGCCGACACGGCCGCGGCCGTCGCTGGGCTTGAACCGCCGCTACCCGCGAGTGCGGCACAGGCGACGCTCGCGAGATCGTTGCAGCACGCGCGTGATGCGTACACGGCGCTCGCCGTCGCTGCCAGCGAACCGGTCGGCTATGCGAGCGCCGAACCGCAGGTCAACGCCGCCGAGACGACGGTCGACGCCGCGCTCGAGAATTACGCGCTGCTCGGCTACCACCACACCTGAAGCGCGCCCCGTTCGATCAGTGCCGTGAGACCGGAGCGCGAGCATCGCTCTGCGCGAGGGCTTCTGGCGGCGGCTGCGGCGTGTCGGCGGCGGCCGCGGCGCCGCGCTGGATCTTCACGAACCAGGCGAGGCCGGCCAAGCACAGCAGCGTGGCGATGTAGAAGTTCACGCGCAGCCCGAAGATGTGGTGCGCGGGGTCGACGCGTATGAGCTCCTCGCCGATGCGCGCGAACGAGTAGCCCGCAACGTACAGCGCGAACAGACCGGGGGGTCTGATCGTCCGGTGGCGCCCGAGCCACACGAGCGCTGCCGCGAGCAGGAGATTCCAGATGATCTCGTACAGGAACGTCGGCTGGAAGGTCGCGAAGTGCGCATACGCGGCGGGGCGGTGCGCGGGAGAGATTTCAAGCGCCCAGGGGAGCCTGCTCGGTTCGCCGAACAGCTCCTGATTGAAGTAGTTGCCTACCCGCCCGATCGCCTGCGCAACGAGCAGCGCGGGCGCGGCGGCGTCCATGAACAACGGGACGTTTGCGCCACGGCGGCGCAGCACCCAGATCCCTACGAGTGTGCCCAGCGCGATCCCGCCCCAGATGCCGAGACCGCCGTCCCACACCGCAAACGGTCCCCACCAGTGCGGCGGTATTTCGTTCCAGCTCGTCGCGAGGAAGTACAGGCGGCCGCCGATCACGCCGGCCGGGAAGCCCCACAGCGCGACGTCGTACACGAGCTGGCGGTTACCCCCGACAGCCTCCCAGCGGCGCGCCGTGATCAGCACTGCGGCGAGCACCGCGAAGACGTAGGCCAGCCCGTAGTAGTGAACGAACAGCGGCCCCAGGTAGAAGCCGTTGTTCGGCGGGCTGGGCAGGAAGCCGGTCGGTATGTAGCTCAGCATCGTTTGGTTCGCTCGATCCCAGGGCAGGCCACCGGCAGCCTAGAACTCACCGCGGACCTCTGCAGCGTCGCACCCGTGTGCGCCATGGCAACAGCACATCTGTACGCCCGAGCAGCTCGGGCTCCTGCTCCCACAAGCGATCGAGGCCGGCGAGAACCGCGGCGCGCTGGTCCTCGTCCATCAGCGCCAAGCGGCTGCGCGAGCTCGCCAGATCTCGCAGGCCCGCGCGGTCGATGCGCTGCTCGTGCGGGAACTCGCGGTCCTCGACGTCGGCGAAGCGCTCACGCAGATCCACGACCGAAGGCCAATGGCCTGGCCGCTCGATCGCGGGCGGTCCCAGGATCTCGCGTACGTCAGCGACCCATGGCGAGGAGACATCGAACGCGTTACCGAGAAGCCCGAGCATCCCCGCCGGTCGCAGTACTCGGGCGATCTCGGCGAGCGCGGCACCCTCGTCAAACCAGTGGAACGCGGAGGCGACCGCGACCGCATCCATGCTCGCGTCCGCCAGCGGCAGATGCTCCGCCGAGCCCGCCAGTGCGAGCGCCGCAGGCAACTGCGAGCTGAGGATTGCTCGCATCTCGTCGAGCGGCTCGACGGCGGTGACGCGGTGCCCGGCAGCCAGCAGCGCTTGCGTCAGCTTGCCCGTGCCCGCACCGAGATCGAGGACCTCCAACGGGCGAGCACCGAGCAGCCACTCGATCGCCTCGGGCGGGTATCCGGGGCGGCCGCGCTCGTACTCGGCTGCGACACGTCCGAACGAGCGCGCGCGCTGAGCCCTACTCGCGCGACCCGCGTCGGACTCGCCGACGGAGCTCATACGGGGTCGGTGAGGCGGTCCTCGTCACCTATCACCGACAGATCAGTAGCAGCACGAGCTCGTCCATGCGCCGGGGAGCACCGCGCTAGACTCGCCCTCGATGGCCGGCTCCGATGACGATCTGTTTGGCGCAGAGCACGTTCGGGTCTACCGCGAGACAGCGGGACAGCGTGGCTATGACTGGCGTGGCACGACGATCCTGCTGCTCACGACGACGGGACGCAAATCCGGTGAGCCGCGGACCACGCCGCTGATCCAGCGTCCCGACGGCGACCGCTGGGTCGTCGTGGCGTCGAAGGGCGGCGCGCCGGCACATCCGAGCTGGTACGAGAACCTGCAGGCCGATCCCGACGCCACGATCGAGGTTCGCGACGAGACGGTGCCGGTGCATGCGAGCACCGCCGAGGGTGAGGAGCGCGAGCGTCTGTGGTCGCTGATGACCGAGGTGTGGCCGGCCTACGACGAGTACCAGACCAGGACAGACCGCGAGATACCGATCGTGGTGCTGAGCCGCCGATAGCGCCGGCACGCGACCGGCGGATCGTGGACGCCGGCGCGCTCGCATCCTGCAAACCCGTAGCTGCTGCGGGTTTCAAGGTGTACCCGCCCGGGCAGATCAGCTCAAAGGTGGTTCCATTTCCATTTCAGGCGTGCGCACGCAGCGGACGCAGCAACCTCGTAGTGCGAGCGATCGCGCCGAGCGGCCGATCCCAGGAGAGAGACCAATGATGAGGCTCAAGGTGTGGCTCGCAGTGTTCGCAGCGGTCCTTGTCGCCGCGATCGCCCTACCGGCTGGCGCTGACGCGGCGCTACCGGTTCCCTTCGGCAAGGCGGCACTGGCCGACTTCGCCTTCCACGAGGTGTTCGCGCCGACCACCGTCGCGGGGGCGAACACCAACTGCAGCCCGAGCCCGTCCCATCCCTACCCAGTCGTGCTCGTCCATGGCACAGCCGAGGACGAGGGCTCCAACTGGGTCTCGCTCGCGCCATTGCTCGCGAACAACGGCTACTGCGTGTACGCCTTCAACTACGGCGAAACGAGCCTCTCGCTGTCCGGACGCGTCGACGCGCTCAACTACATCCAGCACTCGGCGCAGGAACTCTCTGAATTCATCGACGCGGTGCTCTCGAAAACACGTGCACCGAAGGTGGACATTGTGGGCCACTCGCAGGGCGGCATGATGCCCAACTACTACCTCAAGTTTCTCGGCGGGGCGAGCAAGGTCAACCTGCTGCTCGGGCTCGCGCCGAGCAACCACGGCACGACGGTCGACGGCCTGACGACGCTGCTGGAACAGATCCCGGGCTCGTCGCTGCTCGGGGGTCTGCTGGCGCTCGTGGGGGCGCCGTCGATCCCCCAGCAGCTGGTCGGCTCGGCGTTCGAGACGCACCTGTTCAGCGGCGGCGACACGGTCCCCGGTCCGCGCTACGTCGTGATCGAGACCACTCACGATGAGGTCGTCACCCCGTACACCAACGCCTTCCTGAGCGGCCCCGACGTGTCGAACATAACCATCCAGGATCAGTGCCCGTCCGATCCCACGGAGCACATCGGGCTAACGGAGGACTCGCCGGCGCTGCAGAACGTGCTCAATCAGCTGAGCGCGAGGCCCGATCCGTCGTTCACCGCCACGTGCACCAACTTCGGGGCGGCGATCTGAGGCGTTCGGCCGCGTGCGCCGCGTCGTCGTTCTTCGAGTTCGAGCGCGAGGCGGTTCAGCGTCTGTTTGAGTTCTTCGAGGCCGCCGATCCCGTCGTTGGCATCGCGTGATGCCTGTTCGTATTTGCCGATGTCCGACTGGAGGTTGACGACGATCCCGAGGCCGGCGGCGGCGTCGCACGCTTCGTTGGCACGTTCGTCATGGCGGTACAGGCGGCTGCACTGCCGGTCGAGGTGAGTCAGGCGGCGATCGAGGTGCTCTTCCTCGTGCCTGAGTCGCTCGCCAAGCGCGGTGACGTGGCGGGCTTTGACCGAGATCTGATGTTCCACGCGAACTATCTGGCGTTCCAGAGACTTCAGGGGAGGATCCTCGGCGGCAGACGCGTTGGCCACCCCGATAGGCGTGAGACCAATCGCCAGGCACACAATGCAGGCGCATCGCGCCTTCAAGCCTCTCACCCCAACCCCCTCGACGTTCCCCTCCGACATCGCCTATCCCCTCGACTCGGCAAGCCGTTCGGCGGCTGCGCGGGCCTCGTCGATGTCGGCGTACTGAGTGGCCCGTACGATCATGCCCTCTACCCATACTGCGACGGCTGCGTAGCGCGTCGCAACGTGACCTTGGCTGGCTGCCGGACGGGCGTTCTGGCGGATCACGGAAAAAGTGACTCCGTTGCCGAGATCGTGTCTCTCCTCGGCCTTCATCTCGAACTCCTCGTAAGCGCCGAGCCAGTCTTCGGCGAAGCCGCGTATTGCGGCCCGCCCCTCGAACGTTCCCATTCCGACTGGCGAGAGGTCCCAGACTGCATCGGGCGCGAAGATGCTCACCATCGCATCAAGGTCGCCGCTGTTCACAGCTTCACTCGAGCGGCGACCAAGCTCGACCAGGTCGGGGGTCGTGGGCTCCTCGGGCATCAGACAGGCAAGTATCCCGGCTGCACGTCACGGCTGTTTTGCGAAAGCCGAGCGAGCGTTCACGCTGGACGCGAGCAGACGTCCGCGTGAGATGGACACGAGCACTCGCGTGCAGAAGAGCCGAGACTTCCGCAACGCGCCGTGTAAGCAGGCGTCTCTGTGCCCTCGGCCGACACACCCCTCTTCGTCCAACTCAGGCGTCTCGCCGGGGTCTCGGGCGGCGCCTGCTTTCCGCGCATTGGGGGACCGGTCGCTGTTGCACCGTCACGCTCGTCCTGTCACGAAGAGAGGTCTGCTGCGCGCACGGATTCGTCTTTGCGTCGGGCTCGGGTGGGTCGTGAGCCGGGGAGTGGTGGGTCGGTGGCAGCGAGGCCTGCGACGAAGATTCTGGCTTGTCGGCGCGCGAGTTGGTCCCAATCAGCTGCGTGCGGGAGTGGTTGGGCGAGCATCGCTCCGGTGATGATGATGTCGATCGGGGTGGCGTCTGGTCGGATGGTCCCGTCGCGGCGTCCCCGGGCGAGGACCTGCTCGAGTAGCTTCCTGATCTCTGTTCGAAGCGCGACGATCTTCTCGTCATGGATGACGGGGCCGCCGTGGAGGGGGAGGATCAGCTCATTGCGGGCCGTGATCGTCCGTTCGAAGAATTGCGCGAGTGCCGCGCGGGCCGGCTCGTCGCTCAGCGCGGCCGCGCGCGCGTGCTCTAGGACGAGCTGGAAGGAGCGCAATGTCAGAGCCGCGAGGAGGGCCGGGCGCGTCGGGTAGTGGCGGTAGAGGGTTCCGATCCCGACGCCCGCCTCGTCGGCGATCGTTGCCATCGGCACTGTCTCGCCGTCGCGTCTGACCGCGATCGTGGCGGCGGCGAGGATGCGTTCACGATTGGCTGCAGCGTCACTTCGCAGCCGCCGGGCATCGCGCCGTGCCTGTGTCGGTGCTTCGGACATCCCGGAGGGGATCGTGCCACTTAGCGACAAACGGGGGGCTCGCGTTCGGTAGGCTCCAGGTCATAAGCGGACGATTTCGACCGCTTAGCCCACGATAGAGGAGCGCCGATGAACGACACCTCACCCGCCGAGTCGAAGCCTCCAGGGCCGGTCCCCGCCGATGACCCTGGGCGGGTCCTGACGCACGTGAGCCCCGACACCGATGACTCGTTGCCTCACCTCGGCGTGGTTGGCGACACCTACACCATCCTTGTGTCCGGGGCCGACACCGCTGGGCGCTACACGTTGATCGACATGCACGTCCCGCCGGGCGGCGGGCCGCCGCCCCACCGGCACGACTTCGAGGAGATGTTCACCATTCTTGACGGCGAGATCGAACTCACGTTCCGCGGCGTCAGCGCCGTTGCAACGGCCGGCGAAACGATCAATGTGCCCGCCAACGCCCCGCACGTTTTCCGGAACGTCTCCGAACGCCCTGCGCGACTGCTGTGTCTCTGCTCTCCCGCAGGCCAGGAGGAGTTCTTCAAGGAGGTCGGCGTGCCGGTCGCGCACCGAACCGAGGTTCCACCGGCGCTCGACGATGCTGCCACTGGCGCGTTCATCGCCAAGGCGAACGCACTCGCCCCGAAGTACCGGACCGAACTGCTGCTCGGCGAGCCGAAGTCCTGATCTCTGGAAGAACCGATCGAGACAACCGTGAGCCAGCAACAGCGCGATGCCCTTGACCAACTGCTGCGAGACGCGCCGCTCGATCTCGGCGGCGACGTAGCCGAGCGACGGGTCATCCTTGAGGAGATGATGGCGGCGAGCCCGGTGCCCGCCGATGTCACGACATCGGCCGGGAGCCTCGGCGGGATCCCTGTCGTCAACGTCGCGCCAGATAAGGAGTGCGCGATTCCAGGGCAAGGATCTCGCGGGCTGGGCGCGGTGTGATCAGGTCGCCGAGACGGCGTGCATCGTTGTCGTGCCGCCGTTTAGGCTTACCTTCAGCTTCGCCGCCACCGCTCGATGGGCGTTGCCCGCCAGGTGCGAGCGTCCAGCGGCGGTGAGGTGCATGACCACGCTCGAGCCCGTCCCGGCCTGCAGCGAGAAGCTCCCCTCGGCCAGCACGAGCGTCGTCACATGGTGATGGCTGACGACACGCAAGAGCAGCTGCAGCGTCCCTCTGCACGGACCTCCGGAGCAATTCAACCGGACGGTGGTCCGATGGTGGGAGGTGAGGACACGCGAGGCGGCGGTGACGAGGGGGACAACGGTGATGCTGGGGAGGACGCCGCCGGTGGGAGATGGTGGCGTAGCAGGCGGGGTTGCAGGCGGCGTTGCAGGCGGAGGCACGGGAATCGGGATGCCGGCCGTCTTCACCCACAGCCATCCCATCACGTTAGTCGCGGTCACCTTGCACTGGAGCTGGTGGCCAGCATCCGCAGTCTGAACCGTATAGGTAGCGGACGTTGCTCCGGCTACCGCTTCGCCTTCCCTCAACCATTCGACAGAGAGGGTGGGTGCCGGCACGCCGCTGTAGGAGCCCTCTTCGCAGGTGAGGATCCCGCCGACTGTGGCATTGCCCGTGACCCGCGGCGCCACGATCTTTCTCGGCAGCGCCGGCAGCACCGCGTCCACATTGAGCGCGTCGCCTTCGGGAGCCGTTACTTTCACCGGCGTCGCGTCGGATTCGGAGAAGGCCTGATCGTAATACTCGGCGGGGCCTTCTGCGAGGAAGGCGACGGTATAGGAGCCGGTCGGCAGCCCGGCAATCGTGTAGTTGCCCGAGGGAGCCGTGGGCGCGCAGGAGATGACGTTCTCTCCTTCGCCGAACGCACAGACCAGTGTGTCGCCTGAGGGCGCGCCGGTTTCGCCGCTGGTCACCGTGCCCTCGACCTCGGCGCCGAGGGCCATCGCCGCGTTGATGCCTTCCTGCTTCTCTTCAGCTTTTACCGCGATCGGGTCGGCGGCTTCGAAGGAAGTCTCGTTTTCGTAGTACTGGGTGAGGTAGTTCAGCCCGCTGCCCGGCGTCGCGCGGAAGCCGACCTTGAAGGACCCGATGGGCAGGCCGGTGATTAGATACGCGCCGCCGGAGTCGGTTTCCGCGCAGGCCATGGCTTGGCTGTTCACGCCCCAGGCGCAGACTTCGATACCGGCGAGCATCGCACCGCCCAGGGCTCTTGTGACGTGACCTTCGACTTCGCCGCCCTTGCTCAACTCTGCGTCGATCCCGCTGACGCGTTGACCCGATGCGACATTGACCAGCAAGCTTCCTTCGAACGTTTCCGCTTCGGGGTAGTACTGCGTGATGTAATCGAGCGTCCCGTTGAACGGAGTCGAGAATTCGACAGTGTATTCGCCAGCGGTAAGCCCAGTGATCGAGTAATCCCCACTGACAGTGCTGAGTGAGCACTCGGGGGCGGCGCCTTCTCCTTCTTCTTCTGCTTCTTCGAAGGGTCCCGACTTGTAGGCGCAGACTTCAATGCCGGCGATCCCCGTGGCTTTGACCGCGTCGCGGACCGTCCCTTCGATCGAGGCGGTGCCGGCGATCGCGGGCCTGACTGCTGCGAGATGGCTGAGTCGGGCCTCGTGGGTACGCAGTGCGCGCGGCGTGAACCCACCCCAGCGCAACGCCGATCGGCCACCGTGGAGGTGGCTCGCCTGGGCTCCGCTCGCGAACAGCAGCAGGGCCGTAGGAAGGATCACGAGCACGCTCTCCAGCATGCGGCGCACCTCTTTGACGCTCCCTGCTTCAAGCGGCCTCTTGCTCGGCACGGTTCCCCCCTTGCCTGTTCGTAGCTTGGGCCGCGCACGACCACGGGCGCGCAAGATACCACATGTCTGAATGTTCAAGCCCGATGGGGCATCCGCGATACGCACGCCGCCTCGATGAACAGTCTGAAATGGCAGTTGGTGGCAGACGAGCACTCCAACGACCGACCTCAAGCCTCAACGGACGAAGCCTCCAAACCCCGCATCCCGCTCCAGCAAAGGCTTTCCAACAACGCGCCCGGCAAGATTCGAACTTGCGACCTCTCGCTCCGGAGGCGAGCGCTCTATCCACTGAGCTACGGGCGCGGGAGCACGATTCTACGGCGCGGCCGTTGCCGCCCGTGTCTTGCCCGTGTCTCGCCTGTGGCAGCTCGCACGTGCTTGTCCCAGCGGTAAGCTCTGCGGACAAGGACGGCCGACCGAGGGGGCAAGGGTACGATGTACCGACCAGTGGCGCTGCTTGTGGGAGTCGTCGCGATGGCAGCGACGCTGATCCCGTCTGCGGACGCGGCCGCATCCAGTGTGCCTGCCGCTGTGGCTCACGACGCCGGTGCGATGGCGGCAACGATTCGCGCACAGGCGCGGCCGAGCGCAAGCACCCACGTGGAAAACCAGGCGGAGGCGGGCGGTGGTCATCTGCTCGTGGTCTCG
>DATHOH010000057.1:0-4985 GCA_035485155.1 Solirubrobacteraceae bacterium | reverse complement strand
TCGTCGCCGGGTGCCTCTTGCGTCCGGGAACCCCGCTGTGCGTCGAAGCGGTGAAGAATGGCGTCGCCATCACCATGACCAACGGGCAAGGTCAGGCTTACGACCTCTGCACGGGCCAGTTGTACAACAGCCAAGCTCTGGAAAGTGGGTCTGGAGGGTTTTGCGATGCTAGCGAAGGAGACACCACGTGTAGCGAGTGCCTGAAAAGCGCCTGCTGCTCCGAGTTGACGGCGTGCGGGGAGGACACGAACTGCCTGTGCAGGGCAACCAATGGGAAGGCTGAGGGATGCACCGCGTCGGCGCCTTCGGACAGTGCTAAGCATGCGCGCGCTCCTCGATGGTCGCGCGGTCGAGGAATTCGATGGAGCGCTGGTGATCGGCGGAGGCGATCGGCGCGACGTCGATTCCCGTTCCCGTTTCCCACCACGGCTAGGATTGTGGGAAACGGGAGCGGGCAATGGGGCGCCCTCTCGGCAGGAAGGGCGTGCTTGCAAGGGTTGACCCCCACCCCGGTCACCGGCCCGGCAGGGCCGCGACAGCGCCGCTACGAGCGGCGCAAGATGCCGCCCCGGGCCGGCGCTCGCTCCCTCGGTCCATGGTGCGCGTATGGGCGGAGGTCGTGGGGCGGGGGCCTCGGTCGCTCGCGCGGCCGGGGCGGCATCCTCGTGCTTGTCGAAGGCCCGAGGCCCTCGCCCCACGACGTGGTGGTCAGCGGCGGGTGAGCTGGTAGCGGCCGTCGATGCGAGAGATGCGGCCGTCGGTGACGAGCGCGGCGAGGGCATCGCCGACGGTCGAAGCGCGGATCTTGGCAAGGTCGCGGATCTCGCGCTGGCTCACGGGGGAGGTGGCCTCGGCCAGGATGCGCTCGACGCGTTCGATGGCGGGGATGGGCGGCGGGGCGGGCTCGGGCGCAGCGCTGTCGGTGACGCGCAGGGCGAGCGCGTCTCCCTCGGCGTGCAACGTGAGGCGGATGCCGTCGGCGGAGCGAGCGGCGCGGTGCTCGATGGTGAGCGAGAGGTCATCGTCGCCGCCGCGGCGCACGTACAGGTTCGAGTCGCCCCAGGCATGCAGCTCTGAGCTGCCCCGTAGCGCCTGCCCGGCGCGCACGTGCGCCGCGCCCTTGCGCGCGTGATGGACGAGCACGACGGCGACGCGATGGCGCCGCTGCAAGCCGCGGAGGTAGTCGAGCAAGGGCGCGACCTCGGAGGAGACGTTCTCGTCGATCCGGTGCAGCCGGACGAAGGGGTCGAGCACGAGCAACATCGGGCGCAGCGCGCCGACCGTCTCCTCGAGGCGCCGTTGATCAAGCTCGACGTCGAGGCGCAGGACCGGCGCGACGATCACGTGGATGTCGAGCGTGTCGAGCGCAGCCCCCACCGCGGAGGCGATCCCGGTCAACCGCTGCCGCACGACGGCCGGCGAGTCCTCGGCGGCGAAGAGCAAGACCCTGCCGCGGCGGGTCGTGGGAAAGCGTCGGAGACACGGCGCGCCCGACGCGACGGCGACGGCCATGTCGAGAGCGAGGAAGGACTTGCAGCACTTGGGTTCGCCGCCGAGGATGCCGACCGCCTCGGCGGCCCACAGGCCCTCGATCAGCCAGCGCTGCTCCTCGGGACATGCCTCGAGCTCGTGAGCGCGGCGGACGGGCAACGCGGTCATGAGCGCTTCCTCGCCACCAGTCGCGTCTTGGGCGCAGGGATCTGGTAGACCTCCAGGTACAGCTTCTCGTCGAGCCTGGGCAGGTCGCGCTCGGCGGCGGCCGCGAGCAGCTCGTCGGCGATGTTCATCATCACCCGGTAGTTGCCGGCGGCGTGCTCGGCGATCGTGGCCTTGAGCTCGGTGGTCATGAGCCCCGGGTTGCCCGCCGCGTCCAGCACGTGATCGAGGCAGGCGCACAGCTCATCGCGTGAAGCGTGCTCGAGGTGGAGCCTTCGACGGATGCGACTGCCGAGTGGAAGCAGATCGGGTGCCCGCAGTCGCTCCGGCAGCCGACCGTCGCCAGCGAGCACGACGCACAAGAGGGACCGGGAATCGAAGTCCTTGCTCGTGAGCATACGCAGCTCGCTGAAGACGCTCGACAGCACCTCCTGCGCCTCGTCGACGATGAGCACCGGCCGCATCAACGTCTTGGAGATGTGCTCGCCCCAGCGCGTGCGCAGCGTCTTGAAGCCGGCCCACCGGTTGTGCGGCGGGAAGGGGACGCCGAAGATGTCGCCGAGCTCACGGTAGAAGTCCGACACCCGGCTCTGCGGGTGATCGATGGTTCCCACCACGACGTCGCGCAGCGTGCCGAGCCGTTGCGCGAGCAGCCGCAGCGCGACGCTCTTCCCACTGCCCGGCTCCCCCGTGACCAGGACGAAGCCGCCGTCGCCGACGGTGATCTCGACCCGGCCACAGAAGGCGTCGACCGCTGGCGTCTGGTGCAGCGCCTCGATCGGGACCTCAGGACGGAAGGGGTGAAACTTCAGACCATAGGGGGACAGCAGGTTGTTCATCGCGCGTCCTCCCCGGGGCGCTTGGTCAGCATCGGCACGTACGCCGGCGGCAAGCCGGTCGCCGCGTACGTGCTCATCAGCTCGCGCAGAAGGGGCGCGACGCCGCTCGGCGCCGGCTCCGGCTCGATGTCCGGCCCCGCGTCGAGGACCCGCCGCTTGCCGTCCGCGTTCTTCTGCTTGTCGATCGGCAAGAGCGTCGCGAGCACCACGCTCGTACGTGCGTCGCACAGGTCCACGCTCGACAGGTCCCAGCTCGCCCAGCGGACCGTCGGGCGGAGCAGCGTCCGGTAACGCGAGGGGATCTCGTAGCGCACGCCGCCGACCGTGAGCGTCCCGTCGCTGCGACGCTGCGTCCGCAGCTCCTGACGTCGAAAGGCTCGCCGCAGCTCGTCGGACGACGGGCACAGCCGCATCACGCTCGGCCCGGCAAGGAAGCGCTCCAGCGGCGTCGTGCCGATCTCCGAGTGCAGCTTCCGGTTGTACTCGAGCTCGAGCCACGCCAGCGTCGCCCGGTTGAGCAGCTCGATCGTCAGCTCCTTCTCCCCCTCCAGCATCGCCATCAGCCGACCCTCCACCTGGGCCCAGAAGTTCTCTTGCTTCGCGTTCTGCTCCGGGCTGTCGGCCAAGATCGTGTGATGGACGATGCTCAGCCGCCCGAGCCCCTCGGTCGTCTCCTCCGCGGTCATCGCGCTGCCGTTGTCCATCAACGCCGCCCGCGGTAGCCCGCGCTTCTGAAACGCCTGCGACAGTCCGTGCACCAGCCACTCGGTGGGCTCGCCAGGCCCGGGGTACCACTGCAAGTGGCAACCGAGGCGCGAGTAGTCGTCGATCACACCGAAGAGACGGACATCGACCCACTCACCCTCGGGCGAGAGCACGCGCCGACTGCCCACGTGGAAGTCGAGGTGCCACAGGGCCCCCACGTGCGACACCTCGAAGGAGCGCGTCTCGCGCACGACCAGACCGCGCGCGATCTGCGCCACCTGCTTCTTGCCCCGTGCGCGGACCATCCCGTGGCCCTTCATGTACCGCGCCAGTGTCTCGCGCGATGGCACCAGCCCGAGCGCCGGCTCGACCCGCGCCTGCGCGCACAGGTTGTCGTGGTGCAACTGGTACGTCCAGCGAGGATGCGCCTGATGCTGCCTGCGGATCGCCTCCGCGAGCTTGACGCCGACGCTCGGATGCGTGCCCGCTCGCGCGTGCACCTTGCGCTCGAGCGCGCGCACCGGATCGTTGGGCGCGTTCCTCGCCGCGTACAGCCAGTGCTCGATCGTCGAGCGCCCGAATCGCACCCGCGCTCCCGTTGTCGGGTGAAGGTACGTGCGCGCCGCCAGCTCGTCGAGCGCGGTCGCGAGCTCGCCAGACTCCGGCGGTGACGCCAGCAGCGGCCCGATGATCGAAAAGCGCAGCCGTGCCCATCGCACCCGCGGCGGGGTGTCGTCGTCCTTCTTCATGGCTTCGGTGCCGACAGGCGGTGTGCCTCGGGTCGGTACGTGGACCCTACGAGATCCCTCTCACCCAGGGCAAACGCCATCCTCTGCGTGAAATCATGCAACCATCGCGATCCTCACCTTCACGCTGGTGGTCGTGCTCGGCGCCGTGAAGCGGAGCATCTTCACCAGCGCCTCCGGCCGCTCACCCCGGAAGCGCGACAGCAGCGACGCCGGCAGCGCGTCAACCTCCACCGGCGTCGCGAAGAACGCCCTCGCCTCCGACCAGAACGCGCTCAGCGCGAAGACCGCCTGCCACCACGAAAGCCACCGGCGCACCGTGCGCACCGGCACGCCCTCGACGCGCCGCGCACTGCCCCGACCCTCGACCGACGTCACCCGTGCCGCCGCGCTCGCCACGATTACCAGCACCGCGAAGTAGACCTTGCGGCCCAGGAAGCGCAGCGACGGCGGCGTCGCCCGCTTGCGACACCCCTCGCGGCGACAGCAGAAGCTCCGCCGCAACGCGTACGCTTCGGCTGCCTCGCCGAGATCCCCTCGGGCCTTACGCGGATAGTCGGCGCGGTCGAGAACGCCACCGCACACGCAGCCGCCCGCATGGACCCGGGCAGCGTACGCAGCGTCGATCTCGTCCAGCGACGCCAAGAACTTCGCCTCAAGCTCGGGCATATGAGACAACGTTCGCCTCCTCGGTCTTGGTCGACTTCGGAGACGAACCCCTCGCGTGGCATGCGGCCAACTTCGAGGGGTTTCGCTTTTCGGGGCCAGCCCCCGTCCCCAACGCGCAGCCCCCTACCCGGGACCCTTGCTCACGAACGGCGAGGGACTCCGAGGGCGGCCCATCGGCATCCACGACCGGCGCGCGCCGCCCCTCCCTCGCGCCACCCGACCGCCCTCAGAGGCGCCGTTCGACGTGCCCACGTGGACGCGCCCCAAGGTGCACCCCGACCATCACGTGCAGGTCGCGCGGTCGCTGTACTCGGCACCGACGCGCTACCTCGGCAAGACGCTCGAGGCGCGCGTCGACCGCACCACCGTG
>DATHOH010000056.1:0-100749 GCA_035485155.1 Solirubrobacteraceae bacterium | reverse complement strand
CGCCGTAGGAGAGTTCGGTGGTGTACGCCCAGAACTGCGTGGCGAGCGTGTTCACGCCCGTCGGATGCAGCAGGAGCGTCGCCGTCAGCTCGGTGGCCGACGAGATGAAAACCAGCGCGAATGCCGCGCCCAGACCGGGAGCGATCAACGGCAGCGTCACGCGCCACCACACGGCCGCCGGCCGGCGGCCGAGCGAGCGCCCCGCCTCCTCCAGGCGCGGCGAGGCCTGGCCCATCGCCGAGCGCACGGCGACGAGCGCCAGGGGCAGGAACAGGATCGCGTAGGCGACGATCAGCTCGAATGCGCTCTGGTAGAGCGCGAGCGCGTAGCGGACCGAGAAAGCGACGAGCCCGAGCGCGATCACCAACCCCGGAAGCGCCATCGGCAGGTACGCGAGACGCTCGAGCAGCACCGTCGCACGGTTGCGGTGGCGGATCGCGAGCGAGCTCACCGGCACGGCCAGGGCTGTCGCGAACACGGCGGCGGCGGCGCTGTACTCGGCCGTGTGTCCGACCGCGGCGAGGATCGAGGCCGACGGCAGCGTCGTCGAGCTGCCGCGCAGCATCCAGTAGACGAGTGCGCCGAGCGGAACCCCGAGGGCCAGGCCGCTGAGCGCGGCCAGAGCCGCGATCACCGGCGCCGTGAGCCGCCCGAGCGCCACCCTGCGCGCACCGCGCCGCGCTCCCGGCCCGGGCCGCAGGACACCGCCGCGGCCCGTCAGCGAGAGCTCTGCGCCGAGCGCCGCGACGCTCAGCGCCACGAGCACGAGCGACAGCACGCTCGCGGCCACCGCATCGAAGCCGAGCTTGAACTCGGTGAAGATCGCAACGGTGAACGTCTGGTACTGGACGATTTCAAAGGCGCCGAACTCCGCCAGCAGCGCGAGCGTCACGAGCAGGCATCCGCCCAGCAGCGCCGGGCGGATCTGGCGCAGCGTGACCCTCCGGAACGCCTGCCACGGACCGAGCCCGAGACTGCGCGCGGCCTCCTCGAGGCCACCATCCAGATTGGCGAGCGCGGCCGCGACCGGCAGGTACACGAGCGGATACAGCGACAACGTCATGATCATCACGGCGGCCAGATACCCGTGCAGCGCGGGGTCGATCGAGACCCAGCCGAAGCCGACGACGAAGTCGGGCACTCCCAGCGGCAGCACGAGCGCCACCGCCCAAAGTCGGCGCGCGGGCAGGGTTGTGCGCTCCACGCACCACGCCCCCGCCACGCCCAGCACAGCGCACAGCGCGGTGCAGGCGATCGCCAGCCGGATCGTGTTCCACAGCAGCACCGCCACCGAGTGGCGCAGCAGCAGGTGCTGGACTTCTGAGAAACCCGACTGCTGCGCCTGGACGATCAGGAAGACGAGCGGCAGTAGTACCAGCGCGGCGGCGATCGTAGCGCCGGCAAGGCTCACCAGCGGCCAGCGACGCCTGCCCGACCACATGCGCGTCCAGCGACTGGCAGGCGGTGCGGTGGCCGTAACGCTGCTCAAGGCGCTCCTACAGCAGTCCCAGCTTCTGCTCGAGCGCCAGCGCTTCGTGGCCGTCGCCGAGCTCGGCCGGCGTCAGCGGCACGGGTTTGAGCTGCGCGAACGGTCGCAGGCCGGGCGCGGGCGCGACGCCCGGACGCAGCGGGTACTCGTAGCTGTGGCTGTGAGCGATCGTCTCCTGGCCGCTGCGGCTGACGAGAAACGCGAGGAACGCCTGCGCGGCTGCCTGCTTAGAGCTCGATCGCAGCACGGCGGCCCCTGAAACGTCGACCAGGTCGCCGGGATCGCCCGCCGCGTAGTAGTGCAGCGCAGAGTGCATTGCGGCGCCACCGAGCTCCGCGCGCAGCCGGAACCAGTAGTAGTGGTTGATCGGGCCGATCGCGCTCTCGCCGTTGTTCACCTGTGCGACGATCGTCTCGTTGTCCGGATAGACCTTGCCGTTCGCCTGCAGGCCTCGAAGCCAGCGTTCAGCCGCCGCGCGCCCGTCGAGCTTGATGATGGCGGTGATCAGCGGTTGGAAATCCGTCTCCGACGGTGCGATCGCGAGCTTGCCCTTCCACTTCGGCTGCGCAAGTTCGAGGATCGAGCTCGGCAGCTGCGCGGGCGAGAGTTGTGAGGTGTTGTAGACCAGCACCGACACTCGTGCCGACACGCCGACCCAGTCGCCCTCGCTCGAGTTGTAGCGGCTCGGGATCGCAGCGAGCGTCGAAGGGGACACCGGCGCGAGCATGCCCCGCTCGCGCAGCGCTTCCAGTACGGGCGTGTTCTCGGTGTAGAACACGTCAGCCGGGGAGTTCGCGCCCTCCTGCAGGATCTGGTTGGCGAGTTCGGACTCGTCGCCGCTGCGCACATCGACGCGGATGCCGGTCTGGTGCTCGAACGCCGCGACCAACGCCGCGGTCGTCTGTTCGTGCTGCCCGTTGTAGAGGGTGATGGTGTCGGCGCTGTGCGCCGAGGATCCGCAGGCGCTCAGGGCGAGCGCGGCGAAGGCGAGGATGGCTGTGAAGATGAGGGACTTGTGACGGGCCATCGGCTAAATCCGAGCGCTGCGGTCGGGATGGAGGCAGAACCGTACCACAGGGGATTAGGGTGGCCTAACTACCAGTGCGCGCGTCGATTCGCCGCCAGATAGGCGAGAATCAGGAGCATGCACGTGACAGCCAAGGCCGACTATGCCGTGCGCGCCGTCGTCGAGCTCGCGGACAGCGGTCAGGGCTCCCCGCGCAAGGTCGACGAAGTCGCGCAGGCGCAGAGCATCCCCGTGTCCTTCCTGGAGAACATCCTCACGCAGCTGCGCTCCGCCGGGATCGTTCGCAGCCAGCGCGGTCCCGAGGGCGGTTACTGGCTCGCACATCCCGCGGAGGAGGTCAACCTCGCGCAGATCATCCGCGCGGTCGAGGGACCGCTCGTGGGTGTCCGCGGACAGCGCCCCGAGGAGGTCGAGTACGCCGGCTCCGCCGAGAGCCTGCAGCAGGTCTGGATCGCGCTGCGCGCCAACCTACGGGCGGTGCTCGAGCAGGTGACGGTCGCCGACGTGGCGGAGGGCCGGCTGCCTAAGGACGTAGTGGCGCTCACGCGCGGCGAGGAAGCCTGGCAGACGCGCTAGCTGCGCCCGTCCGCGCGCGGCGGTCTCGCGCGCGTGCTTGGGCCGGTGCCTATACGGGTATCCTGGGTTCGCGCGCGCCCACAGTCAACGGTGCCGCCTTCTCGGGTACCCTGTCAAGGGTTGCGAGCTGCGGCCTGTCAAGGGTCGCGTCCCCGCCCAGAGGTCCCAACGGCTCATCCATCCTTCCCCGAAGGCGCCCCCGCACCCCCAAAAGGAGATCGCGTCCGATGTCAGCTTCCCCCACCGCCGTGTCGTCTGCCTCCACTGCGTCGGCGACCGCGGCCGCCGAGGCGGCGGTCGAGGCAATCTCTGGCGCCGCCGGGCAGGAGGTCACGTTCTCGCTCGAGCTGACGCAGGATCAGAAGGACATTCGCGACTGGGTCCACGGCTTCGCCGCCGACGTCGTGCGCCCGGCCGCGCACGAGTGGGACGAGAAGGAGCAGACCCCTTGGCCGATCATCGAAGAGGCCGCGAAGATCGGTCTGTACGGCTTCGAAGGGCTCGCGCAGTTCTTCGCCGACCCGACCGGTCTGACGCTGCCGCTCGTCAACGAGGAGCTGTTCTGGGGCGACGCCGGGATCGGCATGTCGATCATGGGCACCGCACTCGCGGTCGCGGCGATCTTCGGCCAGGGATCCGGCGAGCAGATCGGCGAGTGGATCCCGCGCTGCTTCGGCACACCGGATGAGGTCAAGGTGGCGGCCTTCTGTGCGTCCGAGCCCAACGCCGGCTCGGATGTCTCGGCGTTGCGCACCAGCGCGAAGTTCGACGAGGCCGCGGGCGAGTGGGTGCTCAACGGCCAGAAGGCGTGGGCAACCAACGGCGGCATCGCCGACGTACACGTCGTGATCGCGTCCGTCGATCGTGAGCTCGGCGCCCGCGGTCACGCGGCGTTCATAGTGCCGATGAGCGAGGCCAAGGGCATATCGCAGGGCAGCAAGGTCTCAAAGCACGGGCTGCGCGCGTCGCACACAGCGGACGTGTTCCTCGATGACTGTCGCGTGCCCGCCGGCTATGTCCTCGGCGGCAAGGACAAGCTCGACGAGCGCCTCGCGCGTGTACGCGAGGGCAAGAAGGGCAACTCACAGGCCGCGATGCAGACGTTCGAGTCCTCGCGCCCGACGGTCGGGGCGCAGGCGCTTGGGATCGCGCGGGCAGCGTATGAGTACTCCCTCGAGTACGCCAAGGAGCGTGAACAGTTCGGCCGCAAGATCATCGAGAACCAGTCGATCGCGTTCACGCTCGCACGCATGAAGCTCGAGATCGACGCAGCGCGGCTGCTCGTCTGGCGCGCGTCGTGGATGGGCCGCACCGGTGTGAAATTCGAGAACGCCGAGGGCTCGATGAGCAAGCTCAAGGCCGGCGAGGTCGCGGTCTGGGCGACCGAGCGCGCAATTCAGATCCTCGGCGGCAACGGCTACACGCGCGAGTTCCCCGTCGAGCGCTGGCACCGCGACGCCAAGATCTACGACATCTTCGAGGGCACCGCCGAGATCCAGCAGCTCGTGATCGCGCGCGCGATCTCGGGCATGCACATCAGGTAGTCCGGGCCCGCCGCACGTTGCCAAGTGGTTTAACGGTGTTGACATGACTCGGGCAGGCACCTAGCCTAACGCCGGACGGGAGTGCGCAGCGGGGGTTTTGCCGGCTTCGGCACTGGTGTTGCACGGAGGCGACTGGCTGAGCCGTGTTGCCTTCCGTCCACAAAGGACCCTGGAGGGGGTCAAACGCCTCGATGCTGTTTCGCGCACCGGGCAGACGAACGGAGACCGACATGACCGGAAGGATTTCTGCGAGGCGGGTGGGGCTCGGCCTCGCGGCGCTCGCAACAAGTGCAGTGATGGCCGTCGCGGCGAGCGCGGCTGACGCCGCCGTTTACAACAACATCCCGAGCCCGCTGCCCGGAAACTTCGCGTCGATCGGCTTCGCCGCGACGTCGACGACGCAGTTCGGCGGCGAGATCCAGCTCGCGGGCATACCCAAGCAAAACCCGACGGTCAGCGTCGAGGTCGTGATGAGCGACTGGGCGTGCGAAAGCGGCAGCTGGAACGCCGACAACTGCTCCTCGCCGAAGCACAAGAAGTTCAAGGTGCCGATGACGGTCTCGCTCTACGAAGTGGGCAACCTTTCAACCCCGATCGCGACGGCGACCAAGACCGCCAAGATTCCCTACCGGCCATCGGCGGAACCCGCGCACTGCTCCGGTGAATTCGCCGGCACGTGGTACGACGAAGCGACGAACGAATGCTTCAACGGCAGCCTTTCCGACTTCGTTGCCAAGCTGCACGTCACGGGGAAACTGCCGAGCACGCTGATCGTCACCGTCTCCTATCCCACGACGACCGTGCCGTCGCAGTCGCTGAACGTCGCGATCAGCGAACCGTCGGAACACACGCTCGGATTGGGCTCTGACCCGACGAAGGAACTGTTCCTCGACTCGAGCTGGAGCGAAATGTATTGCGAAGGTGCGACCGACGTCGGAACGTTCGGCGGCAGCGAGGGTGAATGCTGGGAAGGCGACCAGCCCGTGATCGCAGTTCACACGAACTAGCAGCCGGCAAGCGCCTGTCAAGGGCCCCGCACGGAGCGGGGTTCCTTGACGGCGGCGCCTCGCCGACGGCCGCGAGGGTTGACATCTGGCTGGCTGGCGAATACGGTCTCTGTCGAGGTGCAGGCCAGGCAGGGGGAGTCGCGTGCATGGCAGCATGGTGCGGGCGACTCTGCGCGGTGTGTAGCTCGAGAGAGGGGCCCTGGAGGGGCTTAAGCGCGCTCCCGACCGGTTTGCCGGGCGGCGCCCATAACGAACGGAGACAAACACATGGCTGGACGGATCCCAGTAAGACTCGCCACGCTTGTCGTGGCGCTGATGGCGACCCTGAGCGTGCTGGCGGTTGGCGCGGCCGGGGCGGGCGCGAGCGAAGTCGTCTACAACAACATTCCCAGCCCGCTGCCGGGGAACTTCGTATCGCTCGGCAACCAGGCGTACTCGATGCAGGAGCTCGGCGGTGAGGTCGAACTCACCGGTGCCGCCCGCAAAAGCCCCAGCGTGACCGTCGTGATGAGCACGTGGGCGTGTCAGAGCGGGGGCGTCTACCAGGACACCTGCGAAACGGCGAAGCCGAGCAAGAAGTTCAAGTGGCCGATGACGCTGAACATCTACGATGTGGAAGCCAATGGCGCCGTCGGCGCGAAAGTCGGGCCGTCGATCACCAAGACGTTCAAGATGCCCTATCGGCCGAGCAAGGACGACGCCGAATGTGTCGCCAAAGGCTATGCGGCGGGCACCTGGTATGACGCAGTGACAGATGCCTGCTACCACGGCATGGCGTTCCCGATCACGTTCAAGACGCGCGTCGAACTGCGCCAGCGAGAGATCATCACCGTCTCCTACAACACGAGCACGCACGGCCCGTCGCCGGTCGGCACCGCGGCCTGCAGCACGACCAGCGAGGGTTGCTACTACGACTCGCTGAACGTGGCACTGGCTCAACCGAGCGAAAACACCCTGACCGTGGGCGCGCAGCCGACCACGGACGACTACGTCAACTCGACCTACTCGGAAATGTTCTGCGAAGGCGGCACCGCCGGCACGTTCGGCCCCGCCAGCTGCTCGGCGTTCTGGGAAGGCGGCCAGCCGATATTCGAGGTCAGCGCCAAGTAGGCGACGCCCGCGAGCATCAGCGACGCACGGAAGAGGGCCCCGCTCCGGCGGGGCCCTTCTCGATCACCAGGCCTGGTCGGCGCCGCAGTGCGGGCAGCTGACGCTGGTCGAGACGCTCGCGCTGAACAGATAGCCACAGGCGCAGCTGTAAGATGCGCGATCGATCGGGCCGCCGGCCTCGCGTACACGCTCTACGGCAAGGTCGCGGTCCCGGTGAAGCGGCTCAGCGCCTGTGCCGCGCCGGGCACGACGTGCGGGACGTCGGCGGGTGCGTCGGGGCTCACGGAGGGGGTGCAGGATGCTCGGTCTCATGATGCGCTACCCCCTAAGACGTCATCCACACCCAAAGGTTTCGCTTTGCACGCATGATTTCCTGCAAATCCCGCTCGCTGCGCGGTCGTTGGAGGCGCCACGGTGGGCCGACGCGAGGGCCAGGGCGGTTTGCGATACTTCGACGCGATGAACCCCGCGCGCAAGCGAACCGTGCGGCTGGTCGTAGCGTTGAGCGCCGCCGTGGTGCTGGCGAGTGCCTTGATCTACACGAGCTTCAGTGCCGCCAGCCCTGCTCTCACGCCGACTCAGCTGCTCCGCGAGGCGCAGCCCGGGCGCAGCTACCAGCTGACGGGCACCGTGGTCAACGGCTCCGTACACCGCGAAGGTGCCGTCATGGACTTCAGCGTCGCCGACCGCGTCGGTGGGACCGCGATCCCGCTGGCCTATACGGGGGTGGTGCCTGATCCCTTCCGCGAAGGGCGCGAGGTGATCGTGACCGTCGAGAAGCAGGGGTCGCGCTTCATCGGCGAACGCAACTCGCTGATCACAAAGTGCCCGTCCAAGTACAAAACCGCTCCTCCGAGCGAGAACCAGAACGCCTGAGTGCGCCTGTGCGCGGCGAACACGGCGATCCTGGGGCGTAGGCGCTGATGGCGACATTCGGCTTCGCGTGCCTCGTGCTCGCGCTGATCGTCTGTGCGTACGGCATCGGCGCGTCGCTGTACGGCGTACGCACCGGGCGCGTGGAGTTCTCGGAATCGGGGCGGCGCTCGGTGTACGCGCTTGCGGGGATCCTCACGACCGCGTTCGTGGTCCTCGAGCTCGCGTTCCTGGGCAACAACTTCGCCTTCAACGCGGTCGCGGACACCTCCAGCCGCACCACGCCGGCGCTGTATCGCGCCGCGGCGGTGTGGTCCTCACAGGAAGGCTCGCTGTTGCTGTGGGCGTGGCTGATGTCGATGTGGTCGAGTCTCGCGCTGTTCCTGACACGCAAGCGCCTGCGCGACGTGGCCGCCTACGCGACCGCGATCATGCTCGGCTTCGGCGGGTTCTTCGTCGCGCTGATGGTCTTCTACGCCAACCCGTTCGCGACGACGCATCCGGTGCCGCCGGAAGGCGTCGGGCTCGATCCGCTGCTGCGCTTCCCGACGATGATGATCCACCCGCCGATGTTGTACTCGGGCTACACGCTGTGCACGATCCCGTTCGCGTTCGGGGCAGGTGCGCTGCTGGCGCGCAGGGTCGACGCCGAATGGATCAAAGCGATCCGACGCTTCGCATTCGCCGCATGGCTGTTCCTCGGGGTCGGGATCCTGCTCGGTGCGCTGTGGTCCTACTCGGAGCTGGGCTGGGGCGGCTATTGGGGCTGGGATGCTGTCGAGAACGCGTCGCTGATGCCGTGGCTGACGGGCACGGCGTTCCTGCATTCGCTGATGATCCAGGAGAAGCGCGGGATGCTCAAGATCTGGAACGTCTCGCTGGTGCTCGCCACCGGCACGCTCGCGATCATGGGCACGTTCCTCGTGCGCAGTGGCATCCTCGACTCGATCCACGCATTCGGCGGGCATACGCTGGGGGTTCCGTTCGTGTGCCTGATCGCGGTGATGATCGTGGGCTCGATCTACCTGGTCGTCTCGCGCCGCGACATGCTTCGCAGCGAGCATCGACTGGACTCGTGGCTCTCGCGCGAGTCGGCGTTCCTGGCCAACAACGTCGTGCTCGTCGCGCTGTGCTTCGTGATCTTCTGGGGCACTTACTTCCCGCTGATCTCCGAGGCCGTGACCGGCCAGGAAGCCTCGGTTGGGCCGCCGTGGTTCGATCGCTACACGGTTCCGCTCGGGCTGATCCTCGTGCTGCTGAGCGGCGTCGGGCCGGTGATCGCGTGGCGGCGAGCGACGCTCGCCAACGCCCGTCGCAACTTCCTCGTGCCGATCGGGTGCGCGCTCGTGACGCTGCTCGCGTTGGAGCTCGCCGGCATCAACCAGAAGCCGCTCGCGCTCGCGCTGTTCTGCCTCGCGGCGTTCGTGTTCGGCAGCGTCGGACAGGAGTTCTTCCGTGGCACGCGTGCGCGCCGCGCGATGGCCGGCGAGCCCGTTCCACGCGCGCTGCTCGCGCTCGTGCGGCGCAACCGCCGCCGCTACGGCGGCTACATCGTGCACATCGGCATCGCGGTGCTGTTCGTCGGCGTGGCCGCGTCCTCGTCCTTCCAGCACGCCTCGCAGCTGAGCCTGTCGCCGGGCCAGACCACCCGCGTCGGCGCATACACGGTGCGCTATGTGCGCCCGACGGCGACGATCACGCCCAAGTACGACCACGCTCACACCGGTTCGACGCTCAGCCTCGGAGCGCTGCTGTACATCACAAAGAACGGACACCACGTCGCGACGCTGAACCCGAGCGAGGGCTACTACGCCTCTGAGGACGCCAGCCAGGGCACGGTCGGGAGTCTGATCGGCGGGCAGCCGGTCAGCCACGTCGCGATGAACGCGAGCCTCACCCGCAACGTGTGGACTGCGATCGACCCGGACATCGAAACCACCGCGTTGAAGCGGATCATCACGGTCGGCAACAGCACGCTGCCGGCAGAAGACGCGCTCGTGGCCGTCGCCTACCTCGCGCGCGCCTACCTGAAGAACCCGCCCCCCGCGCAATTCAACCTGCTCGTCTCGCCGCTGGTCATGTGGATCTGGCTCGGCGGACTGATCAGCGTCGGTGGCGGGCTGATCGCCCTGTGGCCGGCGCCGAGCGCTGTTCGTCGGCGCGTCACAGCCCGCTCGCGCGAGCGGGCTGTGCGGGGGCTCGCCCGCGTGTGACGCGCGGGCGGGTGGGCGGCCTTTAATCTCTGAAGGGGTGGGCCTGCTGATCGCGATCCTGACGCTGCTGCTCCTCGGGCTCGTCGTGGCGCTCGTGAGTGCGCCGTTGCGACGTGCCCGTCAGCTCGATCCGCCGGTCCCGCAGGACGCAGAGCGCTCCGATCTCGAGGATCCGCCGTCTGCGCCCGACTCGCGCCTGCACGACGAGCTGGACGCCGCCCGCGAGGCCAAGTACAGGGAGATCCGCGACGCCGAGCTCGATTTCCGCACGGGCAAGCTCTCGGGCGAGGACTATCGGGCGATCGACGCCGACCTGCGTGCCGAGGCGATCGAGATCCTCAACCGGCTGGAGCGGCTCAAGACCAGGGATGCGTGAGCAGCACCAGCGCGTTGAGGAAGAACAGCACAGCGAAGAAGACCGTCCAGCGGTTGAGATTGCGCTCGACGAGCGAGCCACCGCCAAGCGGCCCGGTGCCGCTGCCCACCCCGAAGGCGCCGGAAAGGCCCGAGTCTTTGCCGGAGTGCATCAGGATCAGGAGCACCACGACCACCGAGATCGCGACCTGCAGAACAGAAAGGATAGTTTCCACGCCGCATAGGGTATCGACTGCAAGATCGCAGCGACGCGGGAAGCGCTCGCGCCGAGCGCCGGGCCAGAACGCCGGTGCAGCGTGGCCTGCACCCGGAGCGGGAACTGAGCCGCGCCCGTATCATCCGCTGCTGCCCGACATGGAATTCGAGCGCGCCACAAATTGTCAGTTTGATTACGAATCCTTTACGGATTCGTGGTTCGCTGCCGATAAGACTGCCGGTGGGCGTGCCCCGCAACGGTGGGTTTGATGCGCCGACCACACACATGGGACGTCCACCGAGATGATCGACCTTCGCGTATGACCCCTGCGAACCGAGCCCGGCGCAGGGTTTTGCGTGCCTTGCTGGCCGCGCTCGCCGGCAGCGGTCTGACGGCCGCCGGCATCGGCGGTCCGCTCGCCGGCGCGGCCCTGGGGGAAACCAACACCACGCCCGCATCCGAATCGGGCGGTTCTCAGGGCACCGAAACGGGCACGTCTTCGACCAGCACCGAAACGACGCCGTCCGAAACGACGACGCCGACGACGACGCCCACGACGTCAGCTCCGACCACGCCGGCGCCGACGCCCACGACCCCGGCGCCGACCACGACCGCTCCGACGCAGACCACGGGCTCCGGGACGAGCGGTGCGCCGGCGCCATCCGCCGCGCCCGGGCCGACGGTCGTGCTCAAACGCAAACAGAAGGCCAGCTCGAGCGAACCGGCGTCCCCGGGTCCGACGACGACCACGACCACCGGCGCCACCAAGGGCGCGAAGTCCAAGAAGCACGGCGAAAAGGCATCGGGGCCGAACAATGTCGCTGTCTCGCCGCAGGTGGTCGCCGCCGAGGCGGGCGCGCTGGCGGCGGTGCTCGCCTCCTCGGAAGCCTCAATGCAGTCGCTGTCCTTCTACCGCATCCCCCTGTTCCTGCTGCCCATATACAAGGCGGCCGCCGTCCAATACGGCGTGCCGTGGCAGATCCTGGCGGCGATCAACGAAATCGAGACCGACTACGGCAGCGATCTGTCCGTCTCCTCCGCCGGCGCCGTCGGCTGGATGCAGTTCATGCCGAGCACGTGGCTGCAGTACGGCGTGGACGCCCTGGACGCCGGCAACGCAGATCCCTATAACCCCGTCGACGCGGTGTTCGCCGCCGCGCGCTACCTGCGGGCGGCCGGCGCCGCGACCAACCTGCGCGCCGCGATCCTCGCCTACAACCACTCAGAAGAATACGTCGAATCGGTGCTGCTGCGGGCGAAGCTGATCTCCACCTACCCGAAGGCGGTGATCGCCACGCTGACGGGCCTCGTCGATGGGCGTCTGCCCGTGAGCGGCCGCCACGTCGCCTGGGAAACCGTGCGGATCGTCGCTCCGTCCGCGTCCAACGCGACAGCCGGTGCCAGCGCCGTCGCGACCGCGCCCGCAGCTGCCGGCAACGCAGCGAGCGGCGCCGGCGCGACGCCGGGATCGACCCCGGCACTCTCGCCCACCGCCGCCGCCGCGGCAGCCACCGCAAAAGGCACACACGGGGCCAAGTCGCCGGCGGCGACGCTGCAGCTCGTCAATCTGACGAGCGCCGCGAACGCGTCGGTCGTGGCCGTGCAGGACGGAACGATCGTCAAGCTCGGCGACTCCCGCAAGCTCGGCAGGTACATCGTCCTGCGCGACGTCTACGGCGACGTGTTCACCTACGCGGGCCTCGGCAGGCTCGCCACGAGCTACGTGCTGCCGAAGCCCTCGAGCCCGAGCACCTCCTCACCGGTGATCGAAGCGGCGAGCTCGCACGACCCGGCACCCTCGCAGCCCGCGACCGCGGGTTCGCAGTCGCCGCTGACGCTGCAGGTAAAAGCGCCACCTCCACAGACCGCGCCGACCAAGGGTCAAGCATCCGTCCAGTCCTCCGCGCCGGAAGCGACGCCAGCGGGCATGGACAGGGTGCGCCTGTTCGCCCATCCGGGCAACCCCGACGCGCGCGCGGCAGCTGCCGCCAGTGCCGCCAGGAAGGCCAAGACGACGAGCGCCGGAGGGCGGGCGCCGCTACGCCGCGGCGCGGTTGTGGCCTCGGGCACGGTGCTCGGGCGTGTCAGCATGCCGCCACGAGCGCACGACGGTCACCTGCGCTTTGCGGTTCAGCCCGCCGGTGACCCGGAAACGGTAGATCCTGGGCCGATTCTCGCGAACTGGGCACAGCTCCAGGGCGTGCTGCATCCAAAGGGCGCCAAAGCCACCAACCCGCTGCTCGGCGCCACCGCGAGCGATGCCTTCCTGCTCTCCAAGCCTCAGCTCGAGCGTGCGGTGCTGTCAGATCCCGGCATCACGATCGACACGTGCGGGCGACACGAAGTCGCCGCAGGCAAGGTCGACAAGCGCGTGCTCGCAGTGCTCGCGTTCCTCTCGCGCAGCGGCCTGGAGCCGACCGTCACCGCGCTGCCCTGCAGCCAGCGCCAGTTCGGACCGAGCTCGGCGCTGTCCGGCGCCAACCCCGGCGGCCAGCTGGAGATCTCGGCGATCAACGGCACGCCGATCGCACGCCACCAGGGACCCGAAACGATCACCGACCTCACGATCCGTGCACTGCTGACGCTGCCCGCGGCTTTCGCGCCACACGAGATCAACAGCCTGATGCGCTACCCGAACTCGCCGAGCACGCACGCGTCGCCGTCGTACCGCAGCCGTATCGAGCTCGTCTTCAACCCGCCCGCCGCCACGCCGGCGCTCACTGCGGCTGCCACCGCGACGCAGGCGCACTCCGCTCGCACGGGTCGCACCGCGCCGTCACCGGTCGTCACCACCAGCGCTCTGAGCTCCGCCCAGTGGACGCAGCTGATGGTGCGGGTGGCCGCGCTGCCGATGCCGACGATCGCCAGCAAGCCGAGTTCCGCCGCGATCCCGGACCCGAAGCCGAAGCGCCCGTAGGCGATCCTCGCCAGCTCGGTCGACGCGAAGCGGGACGCGGCCACTAGGGACGCCTGACGGGCTCAGGCGTCCCTACAGCAGCGTCGAGCTAGCCGCCCGCTCCGGTTCCGGGCGCCCCTGGCGGTGCAGCGCCTGGCTTCGCGCCGAAGGCGCCGGCGAGGTGGCTGCGACACTTCGCCTCGGCGGCCCGGAACTGAGCGCTTTTTACGTCGATACCCGCGGTGTTGAAGATCGGACCTTTCCCGGAGGTGTCGGGTTCGCCGACCTTGACGCCGTTTTCGCGCAGACACGCCGCGAACTTCGCCAGCGCCTTTTTGCCTTCGGGGGTGTTGAATCGGGCGGTGCCGCTCTGGAAGCCGCCGCGGCCACCGGCAAAGTTGCCGCCGCACTTCTTGAGGGCGGCTTCGAACTTCGCCTTGCTCACGCCGGCCGGAAGCGCGGAGGAGCCGCCGCCCAGGAAGCCGCCGGCTCCAGGCCGCTGGCCGGGTTGGCGCGTCGGAAGCGTGATGCCTTCCTTCTTCAGGCATTCACGGATCGCGGCGAACCTGTGCACAACCCCAGGAGCTTTGCCCGGCGTCGACTTCGTCGCGTTCGCGCTGGTGCTGGTGCTTGCGGTCGTCGTGGCGCTGTTGGAGGAACCTCCGCACGCCGCCAGCAGGCTGCCGGCGAGCACTAGGAGAAGGACTGCCGCAGCCATCGGGCTGCGTCTGCGTCTGCTGGTGAGTTGAGGCATTGAGCTCCTTGTCGAGTTTCGTGCTGTCACGCGCCCCGCGAACTACTCCGGAGAAACGCTTGGTCGAGATGGTGCGCCGTCCCGCTAAGTCCTCGCTAAGCGTCAGCCGCCGCCGAACAGCGATGGTTCGCCGCTGTTGGCGCCGCCGGTGCCCTTGCCGGAGCTCGAACGCGCGCCGGAGCCGCCGAACAGCGCCGAGAGGCCGCCGCCGCTTGTGCCGACGCTGATCGATTCGGCGTTGACCGTGCCGTTCGCGGCGGCGGCACCGATGATCGTCACCGTTTCGCCTGGGTGGATGCCGGGGACGCTCCCTTTCACGCTCTTTGTGACGTTCGTGCCAGCCGAGGTCTTTACCTTGACGGTGTTGCCTTCCGCGTCGGTGACGTACAGAGTGCTGCCCGCGAGGTACGCGACCGTCCCGGAGGTCGGCCTGCCCGCGCCCGCACCGAAGGATCCGCCCGCGGCGCCCGCGGCGCCCGAACGGGCGGTCGTGCCGGACGTGCCGCCACGCAGCGCGGCGAAGCGCCCAGCGAGTCCCGCCGTCGCCCCTGCCGCCGAGCCCGACGGCGTCTGGCCCTTCTCCACGAGCACGCCACCGATGAAACCGCACGCGATCGCCAACACCCCCAGCAGGGCCAGGAAGATTGGGTTGGCGCCCGTCCCGAGCAGACGCCGACGGGGGCGTGGGGGCAGTTCCTCGGGATCTTCGAGCCATTCATCCTGCTCGTCGGCGGTCACGGGTTCGGGGTGGGGCATCGTAGGCTCCTGGTGGGGGGAAGGTGGCTCACTCAAAGCGCAAGGCCTCGATCGGTCGCAGGCGTGCCGCGCGAGCCGCGGGATAGGTGCCGAAGAACAGGCCCGACGCGAGCGCAGCGCCGAACGCGAGGAAGATCGAGTAGGTCGCGATCTCGGGATGGACCCCCGCGATCTCGAACTGGCTGCCGATCACGCCGACGAGCACACCGATGATGCCGCCGAAGACGGATACGAGCACGGCCTCGGTGAGGAACTGCGTGAGGATGTCCGAGCGCCGGGCGCCCACCGCCTTGCGGATGCCGATCTCGCGCGTGCGCTCGGTGACGCTCACGAGCATAATGTTCATCACGCCGATGCCGCCGACGAGCAGCGAGATTGCGGCCACCTCACCGAGCAGCGTCGTGAACACGCTGCTGGTCGAGCTCGAGGTTTCGAGCAGCGAACCCTGGTTGAGCACGCTGAAGCCCGGTTCGCTTGTGTCCTTGATTCGGTGGCGTTCCTCGAGGATCGTGGTGACCTCCGCTTCCGCGGCGTCAAGCGAGGATTCGGACCTCGCCTGGACCGTGATCGAGTCGATCGGCCCTGTGCCCGTGAGCGAGTCCTGCACCGTGGTGATCGGCGCCATCACGACGTCGTCCTCGTTGGTCGTGCCGTTGGTGCCCTTTTTCGCGAGCACGCCAACGACTTCGTAGTTGCTGCCGTTGACCTTGATGTTCTGACCGACGGCGCTGGCACCTGCGAACAGTTCTTGCACGACTTCCTGGCCGATCACGGCTACACGCCGGTGCTTGCTGACGTCTTCGGGTGTGAACGGCGCGCCTTCGGCGAGCTTGTACGTGTGCGCCGTCAGGTAGGACGGCGTGGTGCCGAGAAACGAGGATGGTTCGAAGCTCGTGCCGTTGTACGTGAGCGACACATCGCTGGCATCGACGACGGGCGAGGCGCTCTTGACCTCGGGGGCGAGACTCGGATTCTGCAGCGCTTCAGCGTCGGCCTTCGTCAGCGACACGGTGTTCGCGGTGCTCGCACGCGCGCCGCCGCGGAACGCCCCGCTCGGCTGTACGACGAGCACGTTCGTGCCGAGGCTCTGGATCGTGGACTGCACGGCCTTGGAGGAGCCGTTGCCGACCGCGATCAGCACGATCACCGAGGCGACGCCGATCGTCATGCCGAGGATCGTCAGTCCGGAGCGCAGCTTGTTGGCGGTGATCCCGCTCCATGCGATCCGCAGCATCTCGGGCCCGATCATGTCCGTGCCTCGACGGCGCCGGGCCGGATCGAAGCGTGCGCGGACTTCTGGCCGCGGGGCAGCGGCGGCGGGTCGTGCACGTCCAGCGTGCGTCGGTCGTCAACGATGCGTCCGTCGCTCAGGCGGATCACGCGCTTGCTCTGTTCCGCCACGTCGGGCTCGTGCGTGATCAGGACGACGGTCCGTCCTTCTTCGTTGAGGCGCGCGAAGATCCCCAGCACGTCCTCGGTCGAGTGGGAGTCGAGGTTCCCGGTCGGCTCATCGGCGAGGATCAGCGAGGGGTTGGTCACGATCGCGCGCGCGACCGCCACCCGCTGCTGCTGTCCGCCGGAGAGCTCGGACGGCTGATGGTCGAGGCGATGGCCCATCCCGACCGAGCGCAGCGCCCGCTCGGCGCGCTTGCGTCGCGCGGCGCCTCGCAGCCCCGCGTAGGCGAGCGGCAGCTCGACGTTGACCAGCGCGCTTGTGCGCGCGACGAGGTTGAAGCTCTGGAACACGAACCCGATCTTGCGGTTACGCAGGTCGGACAGGTCGTCCTCGTCCATCACGCTGACGTCGACGCCGTCGATCAGATAGCGCCCGCTCGTCGGTATGTCCAGGCAGCCGAGGATGTTCATCAGCGTGCTCTTGCCGCTGCCGGAGCTGCCCATGATCGCCACGAGGTCGCCGGTCTCGATCTTCAGCGAGACATTGCGCAACGCCCGCACCCGTATCTGTCCGAGCTCGAAGACCTTGGACACGTCGTGCACCTCGATCACCGGATGGCGCGGCGCGGCCGGCGCGCCTGACGCGCGCTGCGGCTGGACGCGAGCGACCAGCGGCCGGCTGCGCGGTGTGCGCGGGGTGGCCTGCTCACGCGGGCGCAGCGGCCGGCGCATCAGCCGCCGCCCCTGAAGAATGCGCCGCCGCCGCCAGCGCCGCCGAGGCCGCCGGCGCCGCCGAGTCCGCCACCGGCACGGCCGGCGAATTTGGAGATCAGGTTCGTCGCGCTCGAGCTCGTCGTGCTGGCAGCCGGCAGGACGACCGTTTCGCCGGCTTTCAGGCCGCTGACGATGATCGTCGAGCTGTTGCCCGCGAGGCCCGTGACGACTCGCTGGCGCACCTGTTTGCCGCCTCGCTCGACGGTCACCTCGCCGCCGGCGATCGCGCTCGTCGGGACATTGACGCCTTCGGCCTGCTTGATGACGACTTCGGCGGTCGCGCTCATGCCTGGTTTGAGGCTGGATTCCATCTGGTCGAGCTGGAAGGTGACGTCGTAGCTGACCGCCCCGCTGCTGCTCGTGGACTCGATTGCGACTTCGCTGACGTGCGCCGCCAGCTTGCGGCCTTCGAGGGCTTCCACCGTGACGGTCGCGATCTGGCCGGCCTTGACGTGGACGATTTCCGATTCGCTGAGGGGTACCACGAGCTGCATCGAGCTGAGGTCGCTGAGCACGGCGAACGCCGAGCTGGATGACGAACCCGAGGTGCTCGACGCGGCGCTCGAGGCGCCGGTGGCGCTGCGCCCCGCCGCGGCGGCGCCGGTCGTGCCCGTGGCGCTCGCGCCAGAGCCGCTGGATGAGCTGGTGGAGCTCGACGCCTTCGTCGTTCCGCTGCCGGAGACGACTTCCCCGACCTGTCCGGAGAGCGAGACGATCGTGCCGCTCCCCGGTGCGTACAGCCGCGTGTCCTGGACGGACTGTTCGTCGCTCTGCACGGTCAGCTTGTCGCTCCTGACGGCTGCCCTCGCGGATGCCAGGTTTGCTTCGCGGGTGGCGGTGCTGATCGTGGCTTTGGATGACGAGCCCGCCGAGCTGCCTTCATTGGACTGGCTGTCGTGAGTGGATTCCGTGCTCGTGCCGGTCGTGCTCCTGCCGGTCGTGCTCGTGCTGGTCGGCGGTGTGGTCGCCGTGCTCGTGCTCGTGGACGGCGTGTTCGCCCGCGTGGTGTCCGTGGGCGCGGCGGTCGCTGGGCTGGTGTAGCTGACCGATGCAGCGGCTGCGCTGGAGGCGCTGCCTGCACTCGAGCCCGCGGCGCTCGAGCCTTCGCCGTCGGTTTCTTCCTCCTTGGCGAGATTCGCTTCGGCGGACTGCAGGGATGCCTTGGCCTGTTCGAGCGTCACTTCGGCGCTCTGCGGGTCGAGCGTCGCCAGGAGCTGACCCTGCACGACGTGCTGACCCTGGCTCGCGTAGATGTGCGTAACCGTGCCGGCGGTCTTGAACCCGAGGTTCAGCTGGCTGATCGCCTGCAGGTTGCCGCTGCCGGAGACGGTCGACTGGACCACGCCCTGGGCTGCCCGCGCGGTGCGCGTGACGCTCGCCTGGCTGCTCGACGACGGTCCGACCAGCAGCACGGCAGCGACGATCGCGCCGGCGCATAGAGCGCCCAGTGCGTACAGCAGCCACGATCCTCTGGTGCGCTCGGTCATCTCGCTGGACAGATAGTCGGCACGCGCTCTAAGTGTGGCCGAAGCGGGCAGTAAGAGCGGGCGAAGAAACGCTCTGCGATGATCCGTGCAGAATGGCCAGCTACGGCGGGATCGACCTCGGCGGCACCAAGATCCAGGCCGTGATCGTCGACGAGAGCAACGACGTCCTCGGCTCGGCCAGGCGCGCGACGCCGACGAGCGGCGGGCCGGCGGACGTCGCGGCGGAGATCGCGAGGGCGCTGCGCGACGCCGCCAAGGCGGCTGAGCTCGAGGGCGCGGACGGCAAGCCGAGCCTGGCCGGGGTGGGGGTCGGCTCGCCCGGGACGATCGAAGACGGCAAGGTCACCAGCGCGCGCAACCTGCCCGGCTGGGAAGGCACGTTTGCGCTGGCGAGCACGCTGGAAGGCGCGCTCGGCTGCAGCGTCGTGGTCGGCAACGACGTCCAGGTGGCAACCGACGCCGAGTTCAAACTGGGCGCCGGGCGCCCCTACAGCTCGTTGTTGGGCGTGTTCTGGGGAACGGGGGTCGGCGGCGGTCTGATTCTCGACGGACGACCGTGGATCGGGCGCGGCGGCGCCGGCGAGATCGGACACGTAGTGGTCGTGATCGACGGCGCTCGCTGCACGTGCGGACGTCTCGGCTGCATGGAGGCGTACGCCGGCAGGGGGTCGATGGAAGCGTACGTGCGCCACATGCACGAGGAGAAGGGCCGCAAGACCGATCTGTTCAAGCTGATGAAGGAGCACGATCGCACGCGCCTGACGAGCGGTATCTGGCAGCGGGCGCTGCAGCACGGCGACAAGCTCGCGATCCACACGATCGACCGCGCGATCGAGGCGCTGGGCGCGGGCGTCGCGTCGGTTGTCAACGTGCTCGATGTCGAGGGCGTCGTGTTCGGCGGCGGGCTCGGCGTGCGGCTCGGCGATCCCTACGTGGAGCGCATCAACGAAGCGATGCAGCCGCATTTGTTCCACGACGCGCACCCGCCGCGCGTGCACGTGGCGGAGCTGGGCGACCTCGGCGGCGCGGTCGGGGCCTCGCTGCTGGTCCGCGATCCAGCGACGCCCTGAACGTCGTCGAGGCGCCTCGCGAGCCGTCGGAGCGCTCAGAGGCCGGCGAAGGTGATGACCACGAGCGTGATCGACAGCGTCGACGTGACCGCCACGGTCACCGCGGCCGCGACGTCCATCAGCCCGCGGCTGCGCCGCTCGCCCATCACGTGACGGGATCGTGAAAGGCGCCAGATGAAGAAAAGGTTGATCGGCAGCAGGAATCCGTTGACGACTTGGACCGCGACGAGCAGCGTGATCACCGGTACGTTGGGGATGATCGCCACGAACGCGCTGATCATGATCATCGCCGTGATGATGTTCACGAACACGGGCGCCTCCTCGCGGCGTCTGCCGACACCCTTCTCGTAGCCGAGCGACTCGGAGATGACGTAGGCGGTGGCGATCGGCAGGATCGCGGCTGCGAGCAGGCTCGCGCCGAGCAGCCCGACGCCGAACAGCACCTCCGCGTAGCGACCGGCGAACGGCCCGAGCGCCCGCGCGGCGCCGGCCGCGGAGGAGATGTTGTGGACGCCGTGCGTGAACAGCGTGGCGGCCGTCGCGATGATGATGAACGAGGCGATCACGTTGGCGAAGATGGCGCCCGCGACCGACTCGCGTTCCTCGTGGGGCAGCTCGTCGACCCGCACGCCGCGCTCGACCACGGCCGACTGCAGGTACAGCTGCATGTACGGCGTGATCGTGGTGCCGGTCAGAGCGACGAGCAGCACGAGGAACGCGGGGCTCGAGTGGATCTGGGGCACGACCAGTCCCTTGGCGACTTCGCCCCAGTCGGGGTGGGCGAGGATCGCCGCGATCGGGTACGCGAAGAACGGGATCGTGAACCAGATGAAGATGCGCTCCGCGGAGCGATACGAGCCGCGCACGATGATCAGCCAGATCCCGACCGCAGCGATCGGGACGGACACCTGGGCCGGCACTCCCGCGAGCCCGAGCGCGGCGCCGATGCCGACGAAGTCCGAGATGCAGATGCCGAGGTTCGCGATCAGCACGGCGCTCGTCGCGAGCACCGACCAGCGGATCCCGTACTCCTCGCGCACCAGCTCGGCCAGGCCCTTGCCGGTGACGGTGCCCATGCGGGCGGCGAGGAGCTGAACGAGCGCGAGCGAGATCGTGATCAGCACCATCGTCCACAGCAGCTCGTAGCCGTACTTCGCGCCGACCGAGGAGTATGTGGCGATCCCGCCGGCGTCGTTGCCGGCGTTGGCGGCGATCAGGCCGGGGCCGAGCAGGCCCAGAAACGCGAAGATGCGAGCCCGGCGCGGGCTAAGGCGCGCAGGCAGACGTGGTCGACCGCGGGCGGTCGACCTGATACGACGCATGACGGCAGGTACTCGGACCGCCATCGAACTGTCCGCTTGGGGCCTTCACTGAAGCCGCAGTCTATTCAGTCGGCCCGTTGACGGCCGGGTGTGAGCTGTCAGTCCTCGCCGAGCAGGCCGAAGCGCCGCCGCCAGCCGCGTGGCAGCATCGCCTCGAGCACGTCGTCGACCGTGACGACGCCGAGCATCTGCTCGTGCTCGTCGCAGACGGGGATCGCGGTGAGGTTGTAGTCAGCCATCAGGCGCGCGACCTCCTCGAACGACGCGTCCGGCGCGAGGCACGGCGTCTCGTGCTTGACGATCGTGGCGAGCGCGCGCGAGGCCTGCGCGCGCAACAGCGCGGCCACGGGGACGCTTCCTTCGAGTGGCCCTGCCGCTGAGCTCACGAACACGGTCGTCAGCAACTCGGGTGCGATCGTGCTGCGGCGCACCGCCTCGAGCGCATCGCCTGCGGAGGTGTTGCCGGCGAGCAGGATGAAGTCGGGGCTCATCAGCCCGCCCGCCTCGGCGGGGTCGTAGCCGAGCAGCGCACGGACCTTGACGCGCTGGCTGGCCGGCAGCAGCGCCAGCACCGGCTCGCGGCGATCCTCGTCGAGCTCGCCGACGATGTCAGCGGCGTCGTCGGGTGCCATCCGGGCGAGGATCTCCGCGACCTGTGCATCGGGGCGGTCCTCGAGGAACTCGCGCTGGTGCTGGTCGTCGAGCTCCTCGAACACGTCCGCCTCGAGCTCACGGTCGTCGTCGCCGACGGCCTGGATGATCTCCTCGCCCTCGTGGCGCGAGGCTGCCTCGACGAGATCGGCGATCTGCGCAGGGTGGAGCTTGGCGAGCTTGGGGTGGGGCACGCGCAGGCGAACCGTGGGCACGTGACCGACGAACGGCTCGACGCCCGCCCAGTCGAGAAACTCGCCGGTGGCGATGTGCGCGCCGAGTCCCTTCGGGAGCAGACGCCGCAGGCCCCCGCGGGGACCGGTGTCGACGCCGACCACTCGCCACGAGCCGGCGACGAGCGCCAGCTCGATCTCGTTGGCGCGCACCAGGCGCGCGCCCTCGACGTTGATCAGCTGCCGGTCGAGCAGGTCACGCTTGAGCAGCACCTCCTCCGGCCGGCGCTCGAACGGGCGCAGGTCGAGCTTGGCCTTGTGCATGACGACGCCGCCGGCGCCGATCTCAGAGACGCGGTCGGCGCCCAGAAACGACTGGCGCCCGGCGACGTTCACGAGGAAGCCGGTGATCGGCGGGTAGCCGCTGCCGCCGAGTCGTACGATCAGATCGTCGACCCTCCCGAGCCGCTCGCCATCGGCGTCGCGAAGCGGGCTGCCGACGACCGTGGAGAGGTGCAGGATCGGCGGCGGCTGTACAGCGGGCGCGCTCACTGCTCTCAATCCTACGCCCGCTACAGGTCGCTCGCCGGAGTGCTGCGCAGCGGGCAACCGCGGCCCTCGCCGAGTCGGAGATCTATGTTGGATGGCGGTGCCGCCGTTCTGGATATCGATCGCGCTGCTGTCGCTCGTACAGGGAGCGCTCGTGGCGCTCCCGGGCGTGCTTCCGTGGGGGCCTCCCGGTCGGCTTCGCAGCCGGCGTTGGGCGATCGTGCCGCCGCTGTCGGTGATCGCGTTCGTCTTCGGCGCCCGCGCGGCTGAACACGCGAGCGCGCAGGGACTGACATATCTCGCGCTGTGCGCCGTCCCGCTGCTGGCGGCGCTGGCGCTCGGCTGGCTGCTGTGGGACGCCGGTCGCACGCGCGTCAGGCGTCTGGCGCGGGCGCTGCTGGTCGCGCCGCTGTTCGCGCTCGCGTGGGCTGACCGCGGCGGACTGGCGGGCGAGTCCGCCGCACTGGCCCTGTCGGCGCTCAGCTGCGTGGCGCTCGGCGTGCTGCTGGCGGCCGTGACGCCGCCGCGCTGGCTCGCCGCCGGGATCGTGGCGATGGCGATCGCAGACACCACGCTCGTCGTCTCCGAACTGCTGCAGCGCCCCAACAACGCGCTCAACGCGGCGCGGCCCGTCGCCAACCTGCCGCAGCTGCAGAGCGCCGTGTTCGGCTCGGCGGTGATGGGCTACGGCGACCTGTTCATCGCGGGCGTCCTCGGGGGGCTGCTCGCGGCGACGGTGGGCCGGCGCCTGCAGCTGCGCGCGGCGGCCCTCACGGCGCTGCTGGCGCTCTCGGCAGACCTGCTGTTCTTCTTCGTCAACGAGCTGCCCGCGACGGTGCCGGTTGCGCTGGCGCTGATCGCGACGATGCTCAGCCGGCGCGCGAGATCCGCTCACGGGCGGGAGGCTCTGACGCTGCGAGCGGACGTTGCTCGCGCTCGGGCTGATCCCCGAAGCCCGGCCGCGCGCTGAGCGACCGGGCTGTGATCTCGACCGCGTCGGGCGCGAGCACCTTGCGTTCGGAGGCGGCGCCGGCCTGCTCGATCTTGCGGACCTGGGGGATCACACGGTGCTCGAAGGAGCCGATCGCCTCGTTGTAGGCGCCGACGGCCGAGTCGAGCTGGCGCCCGACCTTGGCGAATGGCTCGACGAAGCGTCCGAGTCGGCTGTGGAGCTCGCGCGCGGAGTCCGCGATCTCGCGCGCCGACTGTGCGATCAGCTCCTGGCGCCAGCCGTAGTGGACCGCCCACAGCAGGCCGATCAGCGTCGTCGGCGTCGCCATCAGGACCTGCTGCTGGACGCCGTACTCGATCAGCGCGGGATCCTGCGCGAGCGCGGCCTGGTAGATGCCGTCGGAGGGCACGAACATGACGACGAACTCAGGCGTCGAGTCGAACTGGCGCTGGTAGCCCTTGGAGGCGAGTTTGGCGATGTGCTCGCGCGTCTGGCGTGCGTGGCGCGCGGTGTGCAGCTCGCGATCCTCCTCGCCGCTCGCCTCGAGCGCCGAGAGGTAGGCGTCGAGCGGGACCTTGGAGTCGACCACCACGAGCTTGCCGCCCGGCAGGCGCACGAGCATGTCGGGCCGCAGGGTGCCCTCGCCAGTCTGGATCGTGCTCTGCTCGACGAAGTCGCAGTGCGAGACCATCCCGGCCATCTCCACCACGTTGCGAAGCTGGATCTCTCCCCACGAGCCGCGCGTGGCCGGCCGCTTCAGCGCCGAGACGAGGTTGCCGGTCTCCTGGCGCAGCGTGCCGACGCCGTCGCCGAGCTGGCGGATCATCTGCGCGAGCTCACCCTGCGCCTGCCTGCGCTCGCGCTCGAGGCGCCCGATCTCGTCCTGCATCCTGCCGAGCTTCTCCTGGACGGGCTTGACGATGCCCTTCATCTCCTCCGCGCGGCGCGCCATCTCACCGGCGGCACGCTCCTCCTCGGCGCGGCGTGCCTCGGCGACGCGCTGGGCCAGCGACTCGCCCGTCTGCGAGAGCACGTCGACCGAGATCGCCGTCAGCTGCTCGCGCGTACGGGTGCGATCACGCCGCATCACGGCCGCCGCGCACGCGGCCCCGAGCAGCACACCGAGGATCAACAGCAGGACGCTCATCAGCTGATGAAAGATGCCAGCCGCCTCGGACGGGAGCACTCGGTCGGGCGCGCGGCCCCCCGCCGAGGCCCTGCGGGCGCCAAGACCGACGCCACGACGGCCGGCCGTCCTCGTAAGTGTCTGGTAAGTGGCGGCTTGACATCTAGGACCTTCGCAGTTACCTTGGCTTGGTTGCTCTGTCGGGAGAACCCCGGCGGAGCGCTGCACAGTGAGGGAATATCAAGAGGAGGGACTGCGAGGGATTGGTCTGCGCTGCAGGCCCGTTTCGCAGGCATTGCGCGGAGGGCGCGAGTTCTGCCGTCGGTCCCGCCGTCAACTAGGAGGATGAGTGATGACAGCCATGAATGGCTCAGGTGGGCTAGGCGCAAGACGCATCTTGCGCCTGCTCGGATGTGCGGCGGCGTTGGCCGCCCTGGCGGCGATGACGATGACGTCGGTCGCCTCCGCGAGGCGTGCCCCCAAGCCGGTGAGTCGCACCTACGTCGCGCTGGGTGACTCGCTTGCGTTCGGCTACTCGCAGCAGGCCTTCAACGAAAACCTGGCGACGGGCGAGAACCCGTCAGGGTTCGAAAACGGGTACCCGAACCAGTACCTGGCCGACACCAATGCAGTGTCGCCCAAACCGTACCAACTCGTCAACTACGGCTGCCCGGGCGAGACCACGGGGTCATTGATCGGCGACAACCCGACGTTCATCAAAGAACTCAACGAAAAAGCCAAAAAATACATCTCCGAGCCGATCACCGGTGAAGCGCCCTGCGCCTACCACTACGCCGACGGTCTGCCCCTGCACAACGAATACGGCGCGGGTGAATCGCAGCTCGAAGCCACGCTGAAGACGATCAAAACAGAGAAGGAAGCCGGAAAGCCGGTGAAAATCATCTCGCTCGACATCGGTGCCAACGACGAGCTTCACGAGGTCGCAAAAGCGACCAAAGAAGCCGAAGCTGAGATCGAAGCGAAAGTCGGCGCGATCGTGACGCCGCAGGCCGAAAAAGAGGTTGAAGAAAAAGTCGACGCGATCGCCGCAGGAGAGGTCGAAGCGTTCGTCATCGAACAGGTGATCCCGAAAGCGTTCGAAGAAAGCGGCGGGGTAAAACCGACGTTCGAAGAAGACATCGCCAAAGACGCCGCTGTGTACGGCGCAGAACACGCGTCTGAACTGCACCTCCTCGGAATCCAGGACGCTCTCAAATACGTGGCGGCGCACCTGAAAGAACTCAACGAAGAAGGCCACAAAATCGGCCTTGAACTCGCTGGGAAATACGCCGCAGAACATGGGGCCGAACTGAAGAAAGAAGGCGAAGAACTCGGTCTCAGCCTGATCAAAGCGGCTCTGCCTGCAGAGTTCGAGCAGATCACGACCAACGTCGTCGGGATCCTGAACGCGGTCAAGATGGGTGGCTTCAAGGGGAAGATGATCTTCGAGGCTGCATACGACCCGTACGGCCGTGTCGGAATCATCAACAAAGAACACAAAGAACTCGAGCCTGGATTCAACCTGGCGGCTGCCGAGCTGGCCGGACTCGAGCAGGGCACCTTCGCTGCGAACGGAAAGCTCAAAGCGGTGTGCTACAGCGACGCGGAGCTGGTGTTCAACTCAGCGCTGTCGGTGACTGAAAAGGCGAACCCGTCTGAATACAGCCCGGCGGAACTCGCGCTGATCGAAAAAGAAGAAGGCCAGCTGGACGCATGGACGAACATGGCGAACTTCACGCCGTTCGAATACGCGCCAGGCCACGTGCTCAACTACGGTGAATCGGTCAAAGTTGGACCGGAGACCCTGAGCGCCGATGGTCCGGACATCCACGCGACCAAAGCAGGCTACGAACAGATGGGCAAACAGATGGAGTCAACCTGCTCCTTCTAGGTCCAGGCAACAAGCCGCCGCGCTCGTAGGCGGGGGTTGAAGCAAACCAGGGGGCGTCCGGTCTATCCGACCGGGCGCCCCCTTTGTGTCTCATAGCGCCGTGCCGCCTCTTCGAGCACGCCGAGCATTGCCGGTGCCGCGGCCACCAGCCGTGCGCCCGCAGGAAGCGCGGCGATCACCTGTCGCACCGGCGGGGCGGGGGACAGCGCTCGGATCGCGACGTCCTCGCGCACGACCGACAGCGCCAGCTCGGGGATCAGCGCGACGCCGACGCCCGCGGCGACCAGGCCCTGGACTGTCTGGTAGTCGTCGCTCTCGAACGCGACGTTCGGCTCGAAGCCGGCGGCGTGGCAGCTGCGCACGACGTGCCGTGCGCACGGGCTCTCAGTCGATGTCTGCACCCACGCTTCCTCGGCGAGGTCCGCCAGTCGCAGCCGCTCCTTGCCGGCCAGCGGATGCTCGCGGGGGAGCGCCAGGTACATCGGGTCCTCGAGCAGCTGCGTCCCCGCCATGTCGTCGCCCAGCAGCGTCTCGCCGGCGAACTCGAACAGCAGCGCCAGGTCGAGCTCGCCGGCGCGCAGGCGCGCGACGATCGCCTCCGGCTCGCCCTCGGCGAGCGTCAGCTCGACGTCGGGGTAGGAGGCGCGGAACGTCGCGATCGCGAGCGGCATCAGCGTCGCGCCCGCCGTCGGAAACGACGCGACCCTGAGCCGTCCGCCGCGTAGCCCGGCGATCGCCGACAGCGACGCCTCGGCGGCGTCCAGGCGCGCGAGGATGCCCTCGGCGTGCCCCACGAGGGTCTGTCCGGCGGCGGTCAGGCTGACTCCGCGCGGGTGGCGCTCGAGCAGCGCCATGCCGGTTTCGGACTCGAGCGCCGCGATCTGCTGGGAGACCGCCGACTGGGTGTAGGAGAGGGCGGTCGCGGCGGCCGAGAACGACCCGCGGTAGGCGACCTCCTTCAGGACCTTCAACCGGACGACATTAAGCATTAGTTATACTAATAGCAGGGATCACAACAATCATTGGAGCTGATGGCAGGGGGCTGCCAAGATGAGGCGAAACCGAACATCTGAGAAACCACTCGCCGGCCTCCAGGCCGACCACACGAAGGAGAGCATCATGGCCAAGATCATTGTTTCCTATGACGGAACCGCCAACGAGGAGGACGCCATCACGCTTGGGCGGCTGCTCGGCGGCGCCGGCGCCGAGGTGTCCCTCGCGTACGTGCGCCACAACCCCGAGACCGACAGCGTTCGCGAGGAGATCGCGCAGGCCGAGGCGGAGAGCGTGCTCGACCAGGGCGTCGAACTCCTCGGCGTCGCCGGCGCCAAGCGCCACGTCGTCACCGACCGCTCGACGCCGCAGGGTCTCGCCGCGCTCGCCGAGCGCGAGGGCGCTGACGTGATCGTGTTCTGCTCGGACTCCCACACCGCCAAGGGCCACGTGGCCGTCGGCAACTCGGCTGAGCGCCTGCTCGAGGGCGGTCGCACCGCGATCGCGATTGCGCCGGTGGACCTCGCCGAGCGCGTCGAGGCCTCCGGCGTCCAGCGGATCGTCGCTGTCGGCGACGGCGACGGCGGCGCCCGTCAGACCGCCGACTCGCTGGCGCGCGCGCTCGGCGCGAGCGTCGAGCCGGTTGCCAACGAGCAGGCCGACCTGCTCGTGATCGACTCGCGCGCGGACGCACCGCAGGGTCGTGTCTCGCTCAGCTCCTCCGCATCGCACCTGATCGAGACGGCCACGTGCCCGGTGCTCGTGGTGCCGCGCGGCGTGACGCTGTCGTTCGGATCCGGCGTGCACGCGCCGGCTGCCGCTTAGCCCGGAGCGCTTTTACGGTGCGGGCTGCGGGCACGACCAGCGAATGGTCGTGCCCGCAGACTTCGCGGGCTGATCAGCGGATCGCCCGTCCCCGCGCTCGGGCGAGCAGGTAGCGCGCGAGCGCGGCGAGGAAGTCGAGCGCGCCTCCGGCGAGGTGGCCGACCGGACCGGTCCACGCCCACGTCTCGGCGCGCCGGTGCCATCGGGTGCGCAGGTGTGGCCGCATCTGGCGGCACGGTATCGTGGCGCTGGTGCCAGCCACCGTGAAGACCACCGTCACCGAGCTCGGGGACTCGCGTGTGCGCCTGCAGGTCGAGGTTCCCGCCGGCGAGGTCGAGGGCCGCGTCGAGCAGAAGGCGCGCCAGCTCGGGCGCGAGCTGAAGCTTCCCGGCTTTCGCCGCGGCAAGGTGCCGGCGCCGCTGGTGATCCAGCGCGTCGGCCGCGAGGTGGTGCTCGAGGAAGCCGTGCGCGACACGCTCTCGAGTTGGTATTCCGACGCGATCGAGAATGCCGGGATCGTGCCGGTCGGCGATCCGCAGCTCGATCTCGGCGAGCTGCCTGCGCAGGGGCAGGTGCTTCAGTTCTCGATCGAGATCGGCGTGCTTCCCACGGCGGAGCTCGGCCAGTACAAGGGTCTCGAGGTCGGTCGGCGTGAGCCGGAGGTCACAGACGATCAGATCCAGCAGGAGATCGACGCGATGCGCGAGCGCCTTGCTCGGCTTCAGACCGCCGAGCGCCCTGCCGCTGCGGGCGACTTCGTCGTCGTCGACTACGTCGGCTCGCTCGCCAGCGAGGACGCAGCGGGAGGCGAGCCGAGCTGGGAGCCGTTCGCGGGCGGCGAGGGCCGCGACCAGCTCGTCGAGCTCGGCGCGGGGAACCTGATCCCCGGATTCGAGGAGGGCCTGCTGGGCGCGGCCGCGGGCGAGACGCGCACCGTGGCGCTCACGTTCCCCGGCGACTACGGCAGCCAGGAGCTCGCCGGATGTGACGCTTCCTTTGAGATCACCGTCAAGGAGGTCAAGCTCAAGGAGCTGCCCGAGCTCGACGACGACTTTGCCGTGGACGCCGGCTTCGACGACCTGCAGGAGCTGCGCGAGGACATCCGCAAACGCCTGATCGAGCTCGACGAACAGCGAATCGACTCGGAGTTCCGGCAGGCCGCGCTCGACGCCGCGGTCGCCACCGCCCGCGTCGCCGTCACGCCCGAGCTCGTCAAGGCGAGGGCGCGCGAGATGTGGGAGCGGATGCTGCACTCGCTCTCGCATCGCGGCATCCAGCGTGAGGCCTACCTGCAGATCATCGGGCGTGAGGAGGCGGACATCCTCGCCGAGATGGAGCCCGAAGCGGACCTCGCATTGCGCCGCGAGGCCGTGATCACGGCGGTGGTGGCGGCCGAGAGCATCGATCCTCCCGAGGAGGACCTGCTCGCGGCGCTCGCTCCGATCGCCGAGCGCGAGGGCCTGACGCCGGAAAAGCTGCTCGAAGACCTGCGCCGCGCGGGACGCGCGGACGAGGTGCGCGAGGATCTCGCGGCACGCGAGGCGATCGGCGTGATCGCCGACGCCGCGAAGCCGATCCCGCTCGCCCAGGCGCAGGCCCGCGAGCAGATCTGGACGCCGGGCAAGGAGAAGGAGGCCGCCCCAGGTGCGGCGAACGAGCCCGCAGCGGCGCCTGCACGGTTGTGGACACCAGATCGCTAGCCTCTAGAGGAATCTGGTCGGCGAGGCGAAACAAAGGCGAGGACATGCGCCGGAAGCGAGGAAAATGAGCCCACTAGTACCGATGGTCGTCGAGCAGACCTCACGCGGCGAGCGTGCGTTCGACATCTACAGCCGCCTGCTCAACGAGCGGATCATCTTCCTCGGCACGCCCGTCGACGACCAGATCGCCAACCTGATCGTCGCGCAGCTGCTGCACCTCGAGTCCGAGGACCCCGAAAAGGACGTCTCGCTGTACATCAACTCGCCGGGCGGCTCGGTCTACGCGGGCCTGGCGATCTACGACACGATGCAGTTCATCAAGCCCGACGTGCAGACGATCTGCGTCGGCATCGCGATGTCGATGGGCGCGCTGCTGCTAGCCGGGGGCGCGCAGGGCAAGCGCATGGCGCTGCCCAACGCGAAGATCCTGATCCACCAGGTGTCCTCGAGCTTCCAGGGCCAGGCCACGGACATCGAGATCCACGCCAAAGAGATCATCGACGTGCGCAGGCGGCTGGACGAGATCATCGCCAAGCACACGGGCAAAGACCTCGAGCAGGTGCGGACCGATACCGAGCGCGACTACTTCATGAGCTCGGAGGAGGCCAAGGAGTATGGCATCATCGATCGGGTGATCTCCGAGCATTAGCTCGGGTTCCCAAGGGCCGCGGGACGCAGGGAGCATCAAGGGATATGGCCAGACCGACAGAGTCCAACGAGCAGCTGCTGTGCAGCTTCTGCGGCAAGTCCCAGCGGCAGGTCAAGAAGCTGATCGCCGGCCCGGGCGTGTACATCTGCGACGAGTGCATCGACCTCTGCAACGAGATCATCGACGAGGAGCTCTCGGCGCCGCCGGCGTTCGACATCGAGAGCCTGCCCAAGCCGCGCGAGATCTACGAGGTGCTCGACGAGTACGTCGTCGGCCAGGATCCATCCAAGCGCACCTTGTCGGTCGCCGTCTACAACCACTACAAGCGCGTGCAGATGATGATGTCGGGCGACTCCGACATCGAGCTGCAGAAGTCCAACATCCTGCTGCTCGGCCCGACCGGGTGCGGCAAGACGCTGCTCGCGCAGACGCTCGCGCGGATCCTCAACGTGCCGTTCGCGATCGCCGACGCCACCGCGCTGACCGAGGCTGGGTATGTCGGCGAGGACGTCGAGAACATCCTGCTGAAGTTGATCCAGGCCGCCGACTACGACGTCAAGAAGGCCGAAACGGGGATCATCTACATCGACGAGGTCGACAAGATCGCGCGCAAGGCCGACAACCCGTCGATCACACGCGACGTCTCCGGCGAGGGCGTGCAGCAGGCGCTGTTGAAGATCCTCGAGGGCACGCAGGCGTCGCTTCCCCCGCAGGGCGGGCGCAAGCACCCCCACCAGGAGTTCCTGACGATCGACACCACCAACGTGCTGTTCGTGTGCGGCGGCGCCTTCGCCAACCTCGACAAGGTGATCGAGCGGCGCATCGGGCACAAAGGCGTCGGCTTCGCCGCCGCGATCGAGGCCAAGGCCGAGCGCGACACGGGCGAAGTGTTCGAGCACTGCCTGCCCGAGGACCTGATCGAGTACGGGCTGATCCCGGAGTTCATCGGGCGCCTGCCGGTGATGTCGGCCGTCCACCAGCTGACCCGCGAGGACCTCGTCTCGATCCTCGTTGAGCCGCGTAACGCACTCGTGAAGCAGTTCCAGCGGTTCTTCGCCTTCGACGGCATCGAGCTCGTGTTCTCCGATGACTCACTCGTCGCGATCGCCGAGAAGGGCCTCGAGCGCGAAACGGGAGCGCGCGGACTGCGCTCGATCATCGAGGAGATCCTGCTCGAGGTCCAGTTCGAGCTGCCCTCGCGCCGCGACGTGAAGAAGTGCGTCGTCACCAAGGAGACGGTCGAGAAGGGCCTGACGCCGACGCTGGTCACCGAAGCAGCGCGCGAGGAGACAGACGATTCCTCGCTGCGCGAGGAGTCGGCCTAGCAGCTTGTTCGACCGGCGGTCTGCGACAGCCGCGGTGTGAGCGCTACCATCGCGGCTGTGTCGAGACGCCACGCCAACGCCAGATCCAAGCTCGACCGTCTGCGCGCGCTGCCTTGGGTCGCGTTCGCCCAGGTCGGCGTGGTGATCGCTCGACGCTGGCGAACCCTGTCGGGCAAGGATCGCGCGCGCTTGACCCGCCTCGCGCGCGCGTCGCGCGGACGGCCCGGCAACCTCAGCGCGAAGGAGCGCGCGGAGCTGCGCGCGCTGCTGCGCAAGCTCGACTTCAGGGCCATCGCGGCCGAGCTGTTTGCGCTCACGCGCCGTCGCGGAGGCCGACGCCGGCGTTCTCGCGGGCGCAAGTGATCTGGACCGAGGCGCAGGCAGAGCGCCAGCTGCGCTCGCTCGAGCTGTTCGGGATGCGTTTCGGCCTGGACCGGATGCGGCGGATGATGACCGTCCTCGGCTCGCCCGAGCGACGCTTCGACACGATCCACGTGCTGGGCACCAACGGCAAGTCCTCGACCACGCGGATGACCGCCGCGATCCTCCAGGGCCACGGGTTGCGTACCGGCACCTACCTCTCGCCGCACCTGGTCTCCTACCGGGAGCGGATCCTGATCGACGGGCGCGAGCTCGACACCGAGGCCTTCGCGGCAGCGGTTGCCCGCGCGTCGTGGGCGGCCGACCACGTCAACCGCACGCTCGCCGCGGATGATCACGTGACGCAGTTCGAACTGCTGACGGCGGCTGCCCTGTGGGAGATGGCCAGAGGAGAGGTGGATGTGGCCGTCCTCGAGGCGGGCCTCGGCGGGCGCTACGACGCGACCAGCGTGGTCGACGCGCAGATCACCGTCCTCACGAACGTCGGTCTCGAGCACACGCGCTGGCTCGGCCCGACGATCGCGGACATCGCCGAGGAGAAGCTGGCGGTCGTCAGCCCGCACAGCACGCTGGTGCTCGGAGCGGAGCTCGCGGCGCCGGCGTTCGCGGTGGCCGAGCGCGTGGCAGCAGAGCGCGGCGCGCGGATCGTGCGCCCGCGCCCGCTGCCCGCCGCCACCGAGCTGCTCGCGCGCGGCGGCTTTCAGCGCGCCAACTTCGCGCTCGCGCGCGCCGCCGCTGAGGCGTACCTGCAGACGGCCGCGATCGCGCCGCGCGAGCAGGCCTTTGTGCAGGCCGCCGCCACGGTCGAGGTTCGTGGACGCCTGCAGGTGGTCAGCCGGGAGCCGCTGACGGTCTTCGACGGCGCGCACAACCCGCACGCGATCGCGGCGCTCGTGGAGTCGCTGCCGGAGGTGGTCGGTAGGGCGCCGCTCGCGCTGGTGCTGGGAGTGCTCGAGGACAAGGACGCGGCCGCGATGCTCGCCGCGCTGCTGCCCAGCGTCGAGCGCGCGTGGTTCACGGCGCCGCCGAACAGCCGCGCGCTCTCACCGGCGGCGCTGCAATCGCTTGCGCGCCAGCTCGGCTTCGAGGCGACCGTGTGCGAGCCACAGCCCGCCCGCGCGCTCGCGCAGGCGCGCGAGTGGGCCGCCGAGCACGACGGGGTCGTGCTCGCCACCGGCTCGGTGTATCTCGTGGGCGATCTCCTCGGCGCGCTCGAGCAAGGTGGCGGCGCCGAGGACCAACGCGTGGCACGGATCTCGGCCCGATGATGAATGATCAGGACCCACCCGCCCCGTCGGTGCTCACGATGATCGGCGGTGTGGCGGTGCTCGTCGCGCTGGTGATCCTCGTGTTCTTCGCCGCGGGTTACGGTTTCGGCCGGCTGTTTCTCTAAACTCAGCCGGCCGATGCCGACTCTTGCCTACTTCGGAATCGAAAGCAGCGGCTTGAGTCTGGCCGTGGATCTCCTGATCCTGTTCGTCGTTGTCCTGTACCTCTCGTTGATCTACTGGACCTACGCCGATGCGCGACGCCGGCTCGTCGATCCCTGGCTGATCATGTGCGCCACCGCCGCGTCGCTGTTCCCGTTCGTCGGCACGATCATCTACATGGTGCTGCGCCCGCCCGAGTATCTTGAGGACGTGCTCGAGCGCGAACTGGAGACACAGGCCGCCGAGGCGCGCCTGCGTCAGCTCGATCAGGGGCTGTGCCCGCACTGCAGCTACCGGATCGAGCACGACTTCATCCGCTGCCCGAGTTGCCTGCGAAAGCTCAAGGAGCGTTGTGCCAGCTGCTCGCGCCCGCTCGACAAGGCGTGGACGATCTGCCCGTACTGCGAGGCCGACGTCCCGGGACTGTCCGGGCCACGCTCGCGGCGCCGACGCGGCGCGACACCGGAGATCGAGAGCGATCTCGGCGAGTTCGACGCGCCGACAGCGAGTGCGGACTCGGCTGCGGCGGGGCGCTCGCGCCGGCGCCGCGCTACCGCGCCGGAGCTCGAGAGCGATCTCGAGCTCGACGTGCCGGCAGCTCCGGAGGAGGCGGCTGTCGAGGACGCTGAGTCGGCACTCGCGACTGAGCCGGCGCCGGCGCGGCCGCGTCGCTCGACCCGTCCCGGCGGGCGCTCGCGCCCCAGTTCCTGAGCCGCGAGTCCCAGCCGGCAAAAAGGCCTACCAAAGGAATCCATGGACCGAACGCTGATCCTGATCAAGCCCGACGCCTTCAAACGAGGTCTGACCGGCGAGATCATCGCTCGCTTCGAGCGCAAGGGCCTGCGCATTTCCGCGCTGCGCCACATGACCGTCTCGCGCGAGCTCGCCGAACGCCACTACGCCGAGCACGCCGAGCGACCGTTCTTCGGCGAGCTCGTCGACTTCATCACCTCGGACGCGATCGTGGCAATGGTGCTGGAGGGAATCGACGCGGTCAAGGCGGCGCGCCAGCTGATCGGCGCCACCAACCCGCTCGAGGCCGCCCCCGGCTCGATCCGCGGCGACTTCGCGATCGAGATGGGCGCCAACATGGTGCACGGCTCGGATTCGCCGGAGTCGGCGACGCGCGAGGCGGCGCTGTTCTTCCCGGATCTCGACCTCTAGGCATCGTCACCGAGCGGCTCCCTCTCGTGCTGGCCTCGCGCTCGCCGCAGCGGCGTGCGCTGCTCGAGCGCATGGGCGTTCCCTTTACGATCAGGGTCTCCGACGCGAGCGAGCTCGAGCAGGGAGCGGACCCCGCCGCGGTGGCGGTCGAGAACGCGTTGCGCAAGGCGCGGGCGGTGCGGCGCCCGCGAGCGCCCGAGGCCGTGCTCGCGTGCGACACGATCGTGGTCCTCGACGGCGTGATCTACGGCAAGCCGTCCGACGCGGCGGCGGCCCGCAAGACGGTGGCGACGCTCGCCGGGCGCACGCACGAGGTGATCAGCGGGCTGGCGCTGCTGCTGGCGGACGGACGCTCCGACCCCGTCGAGCGAACGGCGGTGGCGCGCACGCGGGTGACGTTCCGCGCGATCGACGACGAGTTGCTGGAGTGGTATGTCGGGACCGAGGAGTGGCGTGGACGCTCGGGGGGCTACGCGATCCAGGGCGAGGGCGCAGCGCTGGCGCTCGCCATCGACGGCGAAGTCGAGAACGTGGTCGGCTTGCCGCTGGCGAAGCTGCGCGAGCTCTATCCGGAGGGCTTCGAGCGCTGCAAATCCAGTGCCACATCTGGAGGGCTCGGAGGGTAGTTCGCTAGACTCCCCCGCGGGTACGCCCCGACGAGCGCAGGCCACCGAACGCTTCGCGGGCCGATCTTCGATCGGTAGCGGCGCTGGACCGGATACGAGCGTGCTCCTTCTCTCTATATGGGCATCTTCAGCTATCTGACAGGCTTCGGCGGGCGCGACATGGCGGTCGACCTCGGGACCGCCAACACGCTCGTGTACGTGCGCGGGCGCGGCATCGTCCTGTCGGAGCCGAGCGTCGTCGCGATCGACTCGCGCACCGGAGAAGTCCACGCGGTCGGGATCGAGGCCAAGCGCATGCTCGGGCGCACGCCCGGCACGATTCAGGCGATCCGCCCGCTGAAGGATGGCGTGATCGCGGACTTCGACGTGACCGAGCAGATGCTCAGGCACTTCATCCAGAAGGTCCACCAGAATCGCTGGGCGCACCCGCGCGTGGTCGTGTGCGTGCCGTCGGGCGTGACGGGCGTCGAGAAGCGCGCCGTGGAGGAGGCGTGTCTGTCGGCGGGAGCGCGTACCGCGTACCTGATCGAGGAGCCGATGGCGGCGGCGATCGGCGCCGGCCTGCCGGTCGGCGAGCCGACGGGCTCGATGGTCGTGGACATCGGCGGCGGCACGTCCGAGGTCGCGGTGATCTCGCTCGGCGGCATCGTTGTCTCGCAATCGATTCGCGTCGGCGGCGACGAGATGGACGAGGCGATCATCAACTACGCCAAGAAGGAGTACAAGCTGCTCATCGGCCAGCAGACCGCTGAGGAGCTCAAGCTCGAGATCGGCTCGGCGTGCCCGATGTCCGAGGAGCTGCAAGCGGAGATCCGCGGGCGCGACATGGTCGCCGGGTTGCCCAAGACGGTGGTGCTGACCAGCGAGGAGATCCGTCAGGCGCTGGCGGAGCCGCTGACGCAGATCATCGACGCCGTCAAGGAGACGCTCGACCGCACCCCTCCCGAGCTGGCCTCGGACATCATGGACCGTGGCATCATGCTCGCCGGGGGCGGCTCACTGCTGCAGGGCCTCGACGAGCGCCTGCGCGAGGAGACGCAGATGCCCGCACATCTGGCCGAGTCGCCGCTGACGTGCGTGGCGGTCGGGTCGGGCCGGTCGCTGGAGGAGTTCGAGGCGATCCATCGCTCGAATCGGACCTCACGCAACCGGCGCCGCCGGTGAGCTGCGCCGCGGCCGCTTGATGGGATCTCCACCCGCCCTCGCCCGCCCGGCCACGCGCACCCGCGCCTGCCGCCCGCTTCGTGGGTAGTCTGTGCCCTGAACGCTTCGGAAGGTAAAGATCGGTGCACGACAAGACGGTTCGGCGTCGACGGGTGGTCCTTGGGCTGCTCGTCGTGCTCTCCCTGCTGCTCCTGACCGCCTACTTCGGCGAGGCCCACAACGGACGGCTGCACGGCGTGCAGCGCGACTTCCTTGCGGTCGTGTCGCCGATTCAGGACGGCGCGAACAAGGCCCTGAAGCCGGTGCGTGACCTCTTCGGCTGGTTCGGCGACACGCTGCACGCGAAAACCCAGCGCAACGAACTGCTGAAGCAGAACGAGCAGCTGCGTCGCGAGTTGGTCGCCAACGAGGCCGAAAAACGCAACTACCACCAGCTGGCCTCGCTGTACCACCTCGACCAGCTCGGAGTGAACGACTATCACCCGGTGACGGCCACGGTCGTGGGCAAAAACCCCGACCTGTGGTATCAGACGGTCAACATCGACAAAGGTGAATCCGCCGGCATCCGCGTCAACGACCCGGTCATCAACGGCGAAGGGCTCGTCGGTCGGGTGGCAACAGTCGTCCCCGACGGCGCTGAGGTGGACCTCATCACCGACAGCTCGATGGGGGTGTCCGCTCGGATCGGCGCCAACGCCGCGACGGGGCTGCTGCAGCCGAAAGTGGGCGAACCGAACGACCTGCTGCTGCAGTATCTGCCGGCCAACTACCGGCCCAACCCCGGCGAATACGTCGTAACCTCGGGAACCGTCTCCAACGAAGAATCGCTGTACCCGCCGGGCATCCTGATCGGACGGGTGACCTCGGTCAACGAAGAAAGCGCGTATGAGTCCGTCAACGTGCATCCGCTCGCCAACCTGCACAACCTCGACATCGTCCAGGTGCTGACGGCCGGCGCGCGCACGCGGCCGGCGAATCTCAGCAGCCTCGCCGCGAGCCTGTCGGCCGCACAGAGCACCACCACGACCAACACCGGCGAACAGCTCGCCTCGACCAAGGTGGGTGAATGAACGGCGCCGCCTCCAGCTCGCTGCTGCCGCGGCTGGCGGGGTTCGCGTTCATCATCGTCTTCTTCCAGATCGGCGTCGTCTCCGAGCTCCCGGTGTTCGGCGTCAATGCCGATGTGTGCTCGCTGCTGGTCGCGTTCGTCGGGCTGCTGTGCGGCTCCACGATCGGTGCCGCGACCGGCTTCGCGGTCGGGCTGCTCATCGATCTCGCGCTCCTGCAGACGCTCGGTCTGAGCTCGCTGGTGTTCACGCTCGTCGGCTACTGGTGCGGCAGGCTGCGCGAGCTGCGCGACCCGCAGGGGCCGTTGACGCCGCTGGTCGTCGGGGCGGCGGCGTCGGCTGTGTCGCTGTTCGGCTACTCGCTGATGGAGTTCATGCTCGGCGTGGACGCGCCCGTCAGCTTCGAGCTGCTCGGCCAGATCGTTCTCGGGGTGCTCGTCAACACCGTCATCGCGCTGCCCATGTGGGCGCTGACGCGGCGCGTCCTCGACAGCGCTCTGCCCGAAGATCCGCGCCGGCGCCGGCGCCGGCGCTCCTACACGACCGGGGGACTGAGCCCCCTGATCAAACCGTGAGCGCGATCGAGCCCGTGCGGCCGCGGGAGCCGCGCATCCCGGTCTCGCCCCAGCTGGCGCTGCGAGTGGCGATCATCGGTGGCGTCGCGATGGTGCTGTTCGGGGTGATCTTCTTCCGACTCTGGTACCTGCAGGTCCTCTCCGGCGAACAGTACGTGACACAGGCCGACGCCAACCAGGCGCGCCACCTGCCGATTCCGGCCCCGCGCGGGGAGATCCTCGACCGCGACGGCCAGCCGATCGTTGGCAGCACCGTCACCAACGCGGTGCAGATCGTTCCCGATGAGCTGCCTCCCGGCATCGCGCCGCAGGTCGCCGAATACCAGGCGAGCCTGTTCAGCGCCGAAGCCGTGCGTCGTAAGGCGGTTGCGCAGCTGTCGCGCTACGAGACAGCGCTCGGCGGCGTTCGCCATCTCTCGCATGCGCAGCGGCTCGAGCTCGACCGGCTGCGCAGCGCCACTGGCCCGCCGCGGATCGCGGTGCCGCCGCTGCCGAAGTCAGCGATCGCGCTCGAGCAGCTGTTCAGGCGCCTCGGCCGGGTGATCGACGTCAGCCCGCGCAAGATCGACGAACGCGTCGTCGAGGGGATCACGGCGATTCCGTACGCGCACGTCACCATCAAGGCCGCCGGCGGACGCGGAGCCCTGACGGTGCTCGGCGAGCGCGCCAGCGAATTCCCGGGGGTCGTGCAGGAACCGGTGTCGATTCGCGAATACCCGTTCGGCGAAATGGCCGCGCAGGTGATCGGCTACGTCGGCCAGGTCACCGAACCCGAGCTGAAGATGCGCCCGTTCCAAGGCGTCAAGCAGGGCACCGTCGTCGGTCAGGCCGGCCTCGAGTACTTCTACGACCGCTACCTGCGCGGCGTGCCCGGCGAGCAGCGCGTCGCGGTCAACGCAGAAGGTCAGCCGGTTCCCAGCAAACTCGCGCCGCTTCCGCCGCACGCCGGTCACACTTTGCAGACGACGCTCGACCTGGGCCTGCAGAAAGCGAGCGAAAAGGCGCTGCTGGAAGGCATGGAACACGCGCGTGCCGGCGGCAAACCCGCGATCGCCGGCGCCTTCGTCGCGATGGATCCGCTCAACGGCGAAGTGCTCGCGATGGGCTCCTCGCCGAGCTTCGATCCCAACAAGTTCGCCAAACCGCTCACCTACGCCGAATACAACGAGCTCACCGGCCGCCACGGCGAAGAACCCGGCCGACTCACCGATCTCGCCGACGAAGGCGAATACCCGACCGGCTCGACCTTCAAGCCGATCACCGCGATGGCGGCGCTGGAAGCCGGCGTGATCACGCCAAGCGAGGGGCTTGGGGCGGGGCAGTGCATCTTCGTCTCGACCGAGCCGTTCTGCAACGCCGGGCACGCCGAATACGGCAACGCGTCGCTCGTGGAAGCGCTGAAGGAGTCCTCGGACACCTACTTCTTCACGGTCGGCAAACTCGCCAACGAACACGGCGGCGAAGTCATCCAGCGCAAGGCGCGCGAACTGGGGGTGGGGGAGTCGACCGGCATCGACCTGCCGAGCGAGTTCCCCGGCGTGATCCCAAGCCGCAGCTGGCTGGCCGAAGAGAACGCGCTCGAAGCCAAATGTGAGCGCGAGCACCACGGACACCGCTGCTACATCGTCGCCGAACCGGATGCGCCGTGGACGGTCGGCTACAACATGGATCTCGCGGTCGGACAGGGAGAGCTCCTGACCGACCCGCTGCAGATGGCCGTCGCCTATTCGACGCTCGCCAACGCCTATCGCAACGGCGGTAGCGGCACCGTCGTGACCCCGCACCTCGGCAAGCAGATCGACGAAGCCAACGGCACGCTGGTGCAGACGCTGCGCTTCCCCAGCCGCCACGTGCGGCTCAACGACGAAGACCTCCGCCTCGTCATGGAAGGCATCCACGAGGCCGCCACCGCTCCCGGAGGCACCTCGACGCCGGTGTGGGTCGGTTGGAACCAGGCGGAAGACCCGGTGTTCGGCAAGACTGGTACGGCAGAACGCGCCGGACACGTGGAACAGTCCTGGTACATGTGCTATCTCGGCAACGCGCAGCGCCCGATCGTGATCGCGGTGACCGTCGAGGAAGGCGGCTTCGGCGCCGAAACCGCGGCCCCGATCGCTCGCCTGATCGCCTCGCAGTGGTACGGAAAGCCGAAGAAGTTCGTCGCCGGCACGTCCAAGACGTTTTGAGCCCGCTCAGCCCGATCACCGTTCCCGACGAGACGCCGGCGGCGCCGGCGCGCACGCTGCGCCTGCCGCTGGACCCGCTGCTGACGCTCGCGGTGATCGGACTCGGCGTCGGCTCGATCCTGACGCTGCCGGCGGCCACGCGCGATCTTCCCGGCGGATCCCACTACTACGTCGTTCGCCAGACGGTCTATCTGGCGATCGGATTCGTCGCGATGCTGGGCCTGTCGCGTCTCGACTACGGGCATCTGCGCCGCTACAAAAACGTGATCTACGCGGCGTTGATCCTGAGCATCCTCGCGGTGCTGGGGCTCGGGCACGGGGCCAACGGCGCGATCCGCTCGATCAACTTCCCGCTGTTCTCCTTTCAGGCCTCCGAGCTCGGCAAGGTGCTGCTGATCGTGTCGCTGTCGGCGTTCATCGTCGAGCGCGCAAGGCAGCTGCGATCGCGTGACACGACGGTGCGCGTGCTGATTGCGGCGCTCGTGCCGACGATCTTCGTGATCGCACAGCCCGACCTCGGCTCGGGACTCGTGTACATGACGATCGCGTGCATGCTGCTGTTCGTCGCCGGCACCTCCTGGCGGCACCTGGCCGCGCTCGCGGTGCTCGTGTGCGTCGCGGTCGCGTTCGTGCTGGTGGCCGGCCCGGCCGTCGGCGTGAAGGTGCTCAAGCCCTACCAGACGGAACGCCTGACGGCCTTCCTGCATCCGTCCTCACCGTCCTCACGCGCGCAGAAGGAAGCCACCGAAGCCAAGGAAGCGGCGGAAGGCAAGGAACCCAAGGAAGCTACGGAAGCGACGGACCCCTCCTACCAGCAGGAAGAGTCGAAGATCGCGATCGGCTCGGGCGGCAAGACGGGCCGCGGCGTCCACGGCGGCCAGGTCTCCTACGGCTTCGTGCCGGAGAGCGATACAGACTTCGTGTTCGCCGCCGTCGGCGAAAGGTACGGCTTCGTCGGCGCGGGGCTGATCCTGCTCCTGTACGCGCTGCTGATCTCGCGCACGCTGCGCGTGCTCGTGATGGCCAAGGACCTGTTCGGCTCGCTGATCGCGGCCGGCGTAGCAGCTATGCTCATGTTTCAGGTCTTCGTCAACGTAGGGATGACAATTGGGATCATGCCCATCACCGGCGTCACGCTACCGCTCATGAGCTACGGCGGCTCGTCGGTAATCGCCACCCTACTGGGCGTTGGCCTACTCCAATCGATCTATGTCCAGGCGCGCACCTCTGCAGCACTGAAGGGTCGCGTACTGCGCTACTAGACACGAATGTTTGCCGAGCATCCCCAACCAGACCGCCAGCGCCAACTCGCGCGGGGGTCTCTCTGCCGGGCGCTCCGGGTGCCCGCAGGCTCGCCGCCCCGGCGCCAGCCTGCCCGATGCTCGGCCTGTTCCCATACCGAAAGACTGGATCAAATTGAAAAAGCAAGTACTTGTCAGCGTCGATCGCGCGGAGACGCGCGTGGCGCTTCTGGAGGCGAGCGGAACGCCCGCCGCCTCGCGCTCGTCCTCCGCTGCCGACCGGAAATCGGCCAGCAAAGCCGCCAACGCCCGCAAGCGCGGCGGCGGCTTGAAGGAGGGCTATCGCGTTGCTGAGCTCTACATAGAGCGTCGCGGGCAGCGCTCGATCGTCGGCAACATCTACAAGGGCAAGGTCGACAACGTGCTGCCCGGCCTCGAGGCCGCGTTCGTGGACATCGGACTCGAGAAGAATGGCTTCCTGCACGTCGATGAGATCGTGCTGCCGGGCGTGGAGACCCCCAAGCGCGGACGTGGGGGCGGTGGCGGGCGCAAGATCGCCGACCTGCTCAAGCCCGGCCAGGAGATCGTCGTACAGGTCGTCAAGGACCCGCTCAAGACCAAGGGCGCGCGTCTGTCGATGGAGCTGACGATCGCCGGGCGCTACATGGTGTACGCGCCGACGGGAGAGGGCGTCGGCGTGTCGCGCCGCCTCGAGGACCGCGAGCGCGAACGGCTGCGTCGCCAGACGGCCAACCTCGCGATCGACGGCGGCGGCGTGATCGTGCGCACCGCCGCTCACGGCGCCAAGCGCGAGGACTTCGAGCGCGAGCTCAAGTACCTGAACAAGCTGCACGAGGTGCTGGTCAAACGCGTCGAGGAGACCACCGCCCCGGATTTGGTCTTCCAGGAGGCCGACCTGTCCGTGCGCGTCGTACGTGACATCTTCTCCGCGCACTTCGAGCGCGCGATCGTCGATGACGAGCAGCAGTACCACCGCCTCGTGTCGTTCTTCACGCGCACGGCCCCCGAGCTCGTGGAGCGGGTCGAGCTGTGGCAGGAGCCCGAGCCGCTGTTCGAGGCATACGCGGTCGACAAGGCGATCGAGGGCGTGCTCTCCAGGCGCGTCGATCTGCCCAGCGGCGGCTACCTGATCATCGACTACGCCGAGGCGCTGACGGTGATCGACGTCAACTCCGGCAGCTTCATCGGCCGCGGCAAGGGAGCCGGGCTCGAGGACACGATCACCAAGACGAACCTCGAGGCCGCAGAGGAGGTCGTCAACCAGCTGCGGCTGCGCGACATCGGCGGCATCATCGTCATCGACTTCATCGACATGGCGCGGGCGCGCAACCGCGACGCCGTCATGAAGACGCTGCGCAAGACGCTCGACGAGGACCGCACGAAGACGTTCACCGCAGAGATATCGAAGCTGGGACTCGTCGAGATGACACGCCAGAACGTCACCGAGGGCGTACGCGAGATCATGAGCAGCCCGTGCCCGACATGCGAGGGCGAGGGCGTGATCCGCTCAGAGGAGACGATCGCGATCGAATTCGAGCGCAAGCTGCGCGACGTCGCCATCGAACACCCTGACGACGAGGCGTTCCTCGTGCAGATCAACCCGCGCGTGAGCACCCAGTTCACCGGCCACGGCTCGCGCGTGCTGCACGCACTCGAGGCCGACACCGGCAAGTCCTTCCTGTTCGAGGGCTCCGAAGGGCTGACACTCGACCACTTCGCGATCACGTTCATGGGCACACGCGAGCAGGTCGAGGAGCGCGCGCTGCCGTTCCGGCAGGGAGACGAGGTGCTGGTCGAGATCGTCGAGCCGCACATGTACGACGTCGACGACGCCGTCGCCAAAATCGACGGCTACATCATCTCGATCGCCGGCGCCTCCGCCTACGTGGGCGAGAAGCGAATGGTGCGCATCGACCAGGTCGGGCGCACCGCTGCGAGCGCGCTGCTGCTCGACGAGTCCGGTGAGGTGGTCAGCGCGCCCGCCCGTCCGACCGACTCGCGCGCCGGCGGGCGCGGCAAACGGCGTTCCGGCGCCGGCGCTGCCTCAGGCGGCGGCGAGTCCCGCGGCCGCCGCCATCGCGCGCCTGTCGACAGCGAGGACGCCGAGGCGCGGCGCGAAGCCGGGCTGAGCGAGTCCTCGACCGCGATCGACTCCGAGCCCGAGCAGGATGCGGCGGCCGGCGCGCTGGATGCCGCCGACGCACCCGAGGACGGGGTCGGCGAGGATGGCCTACAATCCAAACCTCGGCGTCGTGGCCGCAGGGGCGGGCGACGCCGTTCGGCTGCCAAGGCCAAGGCCACTCCAGAGTAGGCGAGCACCCGCGCCGGCGAGCGTTCGGCAAGGGCGTAGCCGCAAAGCCACAGAAATCGAGAACCTCACAGACATGTACGCGATCGTGAAGACCGGCGGCAAGCAGTACCGCGTTGAGCGAGGACAGACCCTGCTCGTCGAGCGTCTGTCCGCAGCGGAGGGCGCCGACGTCGCGCTCGAGCCGATGCTCTACCGCTCCGAGGAGGCCGTGTTCGACGCGGCAGGCCTCGCGAACGTGAAGGTCACCGCCAAGGTGGTCGAGCACGTCCGCGGCGAGAAGCTGCGCGTGTTCAAGTTCAAGCCCAAGCGCGGCTACAAACGGCGAACCGGCCACCGCCAGGAGCTGACGCGGATCGAGGTCACCGAGATCACCGCCGGAGCGAGGAAAGCCGCCGCCAAAGCGAGCAAAGCCAAAGCGGCTGACGCTTCCACCGAGACGCCCGACGCGGGCAAGGAGACGACTGCAGATGGCTCATAAGAAGGGGCTCGGCTCGAGCCGCAACGGCCGCGACTCCAACGCCCAGCGACTCGGCGTCAAGACCTTCGCCGGCGAGGCCGTCACCGGCGGCGAGATCATCGTGCGTCAGCGCGGCACCCGCTTCAAGCCGGGTGCAGGCGTGGGCATCGGCAAAGACGACACGCTCTACGCGCGCGCCGCCGGCACCGTGCAGTTCACGAGTGGCTGGCGCGGTCGCGTCGTCAGCGTGCTGCCGGACGCCGACCAAGGCTGACGCGGCCCGCGCGGCGAGCCCGCCGCCGTGGTCGGCGGCGCCCATTTCGAGTGATGCGGCGGCGCGCTAGCCGGTTTGCGCGGTCGGCCGCAGCATGATCTCGTTGACGTCCACGTGCGGCGGCTGCGAGACCGCGAACATGACCGCCTTCGCTACGTCGTCGTCCTGCAGCGGCGCGTCCATCGGCGGCTCATCGAAGAACGGCGTGTCGGTGATGCCGGGCTCGATCAGCGTGACCCGGACGCCGGTGCCATGGTCTCTGCTCCTTTGTGCCGGTTGGCGTCCTCCTCAGCGTCTACCCACATCCGATCGGGTCCGTCCGGCCCTGCCGCGGCTGTCACGATGGTTCGCGTGCTTCACGATCGCGCGAGGATCTTTGTCCAGGCAGGCGCCGGCGGTGACGGCTGCATGAGCTTCCGTCGGGAAGCGCACGTCCCGCGGGGCGGTCCCGACGGCGGCGACGGCGGGCGCGGCGGCGACGTGCTCGTCGTGTGCGACGACTCGCTGCGCGATCTGCAGAGCTACAAGCGCAGGAGCCATTACCGCGCCGGACGCGGCGGACACGGCTCGGGGGCGCTGCGTCACGGCGGCGAAGGTCAGACGCTCACGCTCAGGGTGCCGCCCGGTACGCAGATCCTCGGCGTGCCCGCAGCGGGCGCCGGCGACGGGCCCAACGATGGCGAGGACCACGGCGTCGAGTCCGTGGCCGAGGATCTGCTCGGGCGCCGCTGGGAGCTGCTGGGCCACGGGCAGAGCGCCACGATCGCCCGCGGCGGCGGTGGCGGCAAGGGCAACAAGCGCTTCGCGACCCCCACCCGCCAGGCGCCGCGGTTCGCCGAGCGGGGCCTCGTCGGCGAGGAGGGGTGGCTCGAGCTGGCCCTCAAGCTGCTCGCTGACGTGGGCCTCGTCGGCCTTCCCAACGCCGGCAAGTCCTCGTTGCTGGCGCGTCTCACGCGCGCTGCGCCGAAGGTTGCCAGCTATCCCTTCACGACGCTCTCACCGGTGCTCGGCGTGCTCGAAGGCGAAGAGCGCCAGCTCGTCGTCGCCGACATCCCCGGTCTGATCGAAGGGGCAAGCGAGGGTGCCGGTCTCGGGCACGACTTCCTGGCGCACGTCGAGCGTACGCGGCTGCTGGTGCACGTGCTGGACGTGGCCCCCGCATTGTCGATGGGCGAGGACGCGGACGCCGTCAGCAATTACGAAACGATCGAGCGCGAGTTGGCAGCCCACGACGAGCGCCTTGCACGGCTGCCGCGCGTGCTCGCCCTGTCGAAGATCGATCTGGTCAGCCCGGAGCAGGCTGTGACGGCGGTCGAGGAGTGGCAGCGCCGCCTCGGCCCCGATGTTCCCGTGCTCGCCACCTCCAGCGCTACCGGCGCGGGTGTCCGCGAGCTCGGGGAGCTGCTGATGCGAACCGTCACCGATGCACCGAGCGCAGCGCCGGAGGGTGTCGCGGGGCAGCTGCACGGGAACGCGCCGCAGGAGCTGCAGCTCGCCGAGCACATGGTCTTCCGCCCGGCGGCCGGCAGGGGCTTCAGCGTCGAGCGGCTCGGGGACGGCGCCTTTGCGGTCAGGGGCAGGGGAATCGAGCGGCTGCTCCAGCGCTTTGACATCGAGAACGAAGACGCGATGGCATACCTCGAGGGCAGGCTGCGCAGGATCGGTGTGTTGAGCGCGCTCGAGGCCGAGGGCTTCGAGCCGGGGGACGAGATCGAGATCGCGGGCGTGACCTTCGAGCTGGATCCGCACGAGTCCAGGTAGTCGCGCTCCGTGAGCGGGACGCGGCGCAGCGAACGTCTACGCTCCGTCACGCCGATGAGACGCGTGGTCATCAAGCTCGGGTCGAGCGTCGTCGCCGACAGCGACGGCCAGCCGCGCATGGACGTGCTCGCGGGTGTCTGTGACCAGCTAGCCGCCCTGCACCGCGAGGGCGCAGAGGTGATCGTCGTCACCAGCGGCGCGATCGCACGGGGAATGCGCGTCATGCGCCTGCCCCAGCGCCCGACCACGATCGGCGCGCTGCAGGCCGCCAGCGCGGTCGGCCAGGGAAAGCTGTACCGCATATACGACGAGCTGCTGCGCGAGCGCGACGTCACCAGCGCGCAGGTGCTGCTGACGTTCTTCGACATGAGCGCCCGTACCCACTACCTGAATGCCCGCCAGACGTTGAGCACGCTGCTGGAGTGGCGCGTGCTGCCGGTCATCAACGAGAACGACACCACCGCCACCGACGAGATCTCCTTCGGCGACAACGACTTCCTCGCAGCCCAGGTCGCGGTGCTCGTCGCAGCGGACGAGCTGATCCTCCTGACCGAAATCGATGGCCTCTACACAGCCGATCCGCGCCTGCACCCCGACGCGCGGATCGTTGCCGAGGTCGACGACTTCAGTGCGCTCGAGGACCTCGAGATCGGACACACGACCTCACCGCTCGGCTCCGGAGGCATGCGCTCGAAGGTTGTCGCCGCGGAGATGGCCACCGCTGCGGGGATCCCCACGGTCATCTGCAACGGCGTTCGTCCCGGCGCCCTTCGAGCGGTGCTCGCGGGCGAGCGGCAAGGTGGGCGGGAGGGGACCTATTTTCACGCGCGCGAGGCGCGCTACTCGAGCTTCAAGCTGTGGCTCAAGTACGCCAAGCCCTCGCGCGGCACGCTCGTGATCGACGCCGGCGCCGTTCGCGCCGTGCTCGAGGGCAGTGCCAGCCTGCTGCCCGTCGGCGTCGTCGAGGTGCTCGGCGATTTCGACGCCGGCGACGCTGTCGATATCGCAGCATCCGGAGACGGCGATGGCGCGCACGGACGCACGCTCGCGAAGGGAATCTGCAGCTACTCCGCCGCCGAGCTGCGCCGTGTCGTCGGCCTCAAGTCCGACGCCGTGCGCGAGATCCTGCCGCGCGCCACCGACGAGGCCGTCCACCGCGACTACCTCGTGCTCGACTGAGACGCGCATGACGTGGCGCCTCGGGTGCGGGGGGCGCGCAAATGTGTGGCCTGACGACGAGCTCTGTATAACGATGGCGCTACAACCGGGGCTGTCGTACCCTGTAGTCAATGGCGATCGCCGTCTCATCCGTAGCCGACACGTGTCGCGCGGCGAAGCGTGCCGCGCGCGCGCTCGCGCAGACCGACACCGTCGTCAAGGATGCAGCGCTCGAGGCGATCGCGGCGGCGCTCGAGAGTCGGACCGACGAGATCCTCGCGGCGAACGCCCGTGACATGCAGCTGGCGCGCGAAGCCGACATCGGCGAAGCGCTGCTTGACCGGCTGCGCCTGGACGACGCGCGTGTCGGTGCGATCACGGGCGCTGTACGCCAGATCGCGGCGCTGGCGGACCCTGTCGGCGAGGTGATCGACGGACGGCGCCTGGCGAACGGGCTGGACGTGCGCAAGGTCCGCGTCCCGCTCGGTGTCATCGCGGTCGTGTACGAGGCACGGCCCAACGTCACGATCGATGCCGCCGCGCTGTGTCTGAAGTCGGGCAACGCGATCGTGCTGCGCGGCTCCTCCTCGGCGACGCACTCAAACGCCGCGCTCGCCCGGATCGCCGCCGAGGCGGCGGTCGCGGCCGGGCTGCCCGATGGCTGCGTCAGCCTCGTCAGCGGCGGCGGTCGCGATGAGCTCGTCGAGCTCGCCACCCAGAGTGACACCGTCGACCTGATCATCCCTCGCGGCGGCGAGGGCCTCAAGCACGCGCTGCAGGCGGTGGCCACCGTGCCCGTGATCTACGCCGCGTCCGGCAACTGCCACGTCTATGTCGACGCCGGCGCCGATCTCGACCGGGCGGAGGCGATCGTGCTCAACGCCAAGACGCAGCGCCCGGGCGTGTGCAACGCCGCCGAGACGCTGCTCGTGCACGAGCGCGTCGCCGCTGAGTTCCTTCCGCGCGTGCTGGGCGCGCTCGCCGCCGCCGCAGTCCAGGTCCGCGCCGACGAACGCACCCACAACGCCATCGCTGACAGTCACGCCATCCCAGATCTAAAAATCGAAGAAGCCACCGACGAGGATTGGGCAACCGAGTACCTCGCGCCGATCATCGCGGTCGGCGTGGTCGACTCGGTGGAGGACGCGATTGAGCACGTCGGCCGCTACGGAAGCGGTCACTCCGAGGCGATCGTCACGCGTGACACCGCCGCCGCGCGTGCTTTCCAGCTCGGCGTCGACGCCGCGTGCGTGTACGTCAACGCGTCGACGCGCTTCACCGACGGGGGGGAGTTCGGAATGGGCGCCGAGATCGGCAACTCGACGCAGAAGCTGCATGCTCGCGGCCCGATCGGGCTGCGCGAGCTGTGCACGTTCAAGTACCTCGTCGAAGGCGACGGGCACGTCCGCGCGTGACCGCCGGCGACCCCGGCGCGCGAGCGCTCGGCATCCTCGGCGGTACCTTCAACCCGCCTCACATCGGGCACATCGCTCTCGCCCGCCACGCGCTCGACGAGCTCGCGCTCGACCGCGTGCTGCTCGTGCCCGCGCACACCTCCCCGCACAAGTCGGACACCGCCCACGCGTCAGCTGCACAGGATCCAGGTCCCGAGCACCGGCTGCGCATGTGTCAGCTGGCGATCGAGGACGTCGAGGGACTCGGCGTGTGCGACGTAGAGCTCGAGCGTGGCGGCCTGTCCTATACCGTGGATACCTTGACTGCCATACATGCCAGCGATCCCGACGCTGCACTCACGCTGATCGTCGGAGCCGATACCGCCAGCACGATCAGCTCCTGGCGAGAGCCCCAGCGGCTGCTCGAGCTGGCGCAGCTCGCGGTCGCCGCGCGCGCCGGCGTCGAGCACGAGCGCGTGCTCGACACGCCCGCGGGGGCGAGAGTGCGCTTCCTGGAGATGCCCGCGGTCGCGGTGTCCTCCTCGCTCGTGCGCGAGCGCGTCGCTCGCGGGGAAGCGATCGAGGAGCTCGTCGGCGCGGCTGTCGCCCGCTACATCGAGGAGAACGGCCTGTACCGTGCGCGCGCAGGGGCAATCGCGTGACGCAGGGTGAGCAGCTCGTCGGCGAGATCGCCCGCTACGCCGCGGACAAGAAGGCGGTGGACGTGGTCGAGCTCGACCTGCGCGGCGTGCTCGGCTACACCGACTACTTCCTCGTCTGTTCGGGAAACACCGCGCGTCAGGCGAAAGCGATCCACGACGGCATCCACGAGGGGCTCAAGCGCGAGCATGGCACGCTGCCACGGCGGGTCGAGGGCTCGGCGCAGGCAGGCTGGATCCTGATGGACTACCTCGACGTCGTCGTGCACATCTTCACGCCCGAGACGCGCGAGTTCTACCGGCTGGAGCAGCTGTGGGGCGAGGCGCCCGCGCGCGCCGCCGGCGACGGCTAGTCAGAGACGGCTCACGGCGCGGCGACGCCCGGTCCTGCGCGCCAGCTGATCGTCCGATTGACTGGCCGTACAGCTAGGCATTAGGGTCGGTCCAATAGCGCCGCTGAGGGGCGGTGCGGGAGAGAGAGGATCACTGGATGCACCGCTCGATCATTGATCGAAGCACCAGTCGTGCCGTGCTCGCCGCCGCCGTCATCACCGCCGCGATGCTCGCCTACAGCCTCAGCTCGCTGGCGGGCGTGGCGCACGCGGAAGGGCCCGGTAACGGCACGTCGTACACCGTCAGTCTCGGAGACTCGTTCATCTCCGGCGAGGCAGGTCGCTGGGCAGGCAACACCAACGAAAGCTCATCCAAGATCGACGCGCTCGGTGCGAGCGCCTACGACGACAACGGCTCGAGCGAAGCGATCGAAGGCTGCCACCGCTCCAAGTCCGCCGAGGTCTACATCGGCGGCGGCGTCGACGGTGAGAACCTCGCGTGCTCAGGCGCGAAGACGTCGAGCTTCACCACCGAAGGGCTGTTCAAGCCCGGCCTCGACTTCTACAACTCGGGCGGACACGAAGGGCAGGCGTTGATGCTCCAGCACTTCGCCGCCGCCCACAACGTCAAGCTCGTCGCGATCTCGATCGGCGGCAACAACTTCAACTTCGCCGGCATCGTGCAGACGTGCATCGAGGACTTCCTCGAGTCGACCATCTTCTACGACTTCTACTGCAGCGAAGAAAGCTCGGTCACGAACAACTTCAACGCGAGCAACGTCTCGAAGGTGAAGGGCGAAATCGAGACCGCGATCGAGAACGTCGCGACCGCGATGAGCAACGCCGGCTACACGGCGTCGCAGTACACGATCCTCGTGCAGGACTACCCGTCGCCGATTCCCAACGGATCGGAATTCCGCTACACCCAGAGCGGCTACAGCAGGCAGACCACCGGCGGTTGCGGCTTCTGGAACAAGGACGCCAACTACGCCAACGCGACGATGCTGCCGACAATCGACAGCACGGTGCTCGGCGCCGCGACGGCGACCGGCCTGTCGAACGTCAAGACGATGGAACTGAGCTCCGCGTTCAACAGCCACCGGCTCTGCGACAAGGGCGTGGGGCTGCTCGAGGAAGAGGGACTCAGCAACTGGAAAGCAACGGAAGCGGTGAACAAGAGCGAGTGGTTCAACCAGGTCCGCACGATCACCGCGCTCTTCCCTCCATATGAGATCCAGGAAGACATCCACCCGAACTACTGGGCGCAGCTGGGCTTGCGCAACTGCCTGACCCAGGCCTACAACGCCGGTGCGCCGAAGGGCGGCACGTGCACCACGTCGGCGGCGGGACTCAACTCGGCGGGCGAGCCGAACATGTCGCTGCACTGATCGCGCAGATCGGGGCGCCGGCCATGCGTCGGCGCCCCGCTCTGTCGGGGCACCGCGCCCACCGGCTCGCGGCGGCACGCGCTGCGAAGATGGGGCCGTGAGCGCACACGAGCCCAATCACGCCCCGCGCGTCAGCGCGGTGATGCGTGAGGGCGAGCGCGTGACGCCGCTCGAGCTGTTCTTCGACCTCGTGTTCGTGCTCGCGCTCACGCAGTGCACGACCCTCGTCGCCCGCGACCCCACGTGGAAAGGGATGCTCAAGGGGCTGCTCGCACTCGGCGTGCTGTGGTGGTCGTGGACCGGCTACGCGTGGCTGACGAGCGTCGTCGATCCCGAGGAGGGGATCGTCCGCCTGGTGCTGTTCGCGGCGATGGCCGCGTTCCTGGTCGCCGCTCTGTGCGTCCCCGGCGCGTTCGGGTCGGAGGCGCTCCTGTTCGCGTGCGCCTACGCCGCCGTGCGCGCCGCTCACATCGCCCTGTTCATGATCGCCAGCCGCGACGACGAGAACCTGCGCCGCTCGGTGCTCGGACTGGCCTGCTCGACCGCCATCGGCGTCGGCCTGTTGATCCTCGCTGCGTTCACCGACGGTGCGCTGCAGTTGGGCCTGTGGGGTCTCGCGCTGCTGCTCGATGTCGGCGGGCCGTTTGTGTTCGGGATAGACGGCTGGAAGCTCGTGCCGGGGCACTTCGCCGAGCGCCACGGCGCGATCGTGATCATCGCGCTCGGCGAGTCGATCGTCGCGATCGGCGTCGGCGCGAGACCCACGATCGCCGCGGGCGTCGTAATCGCGGCGGTGCTCGGGGTGGTGATCGCCGCCGCTCTGTGGTGGACGTACTTCGACGTCGTCGCGATCATCGCTGCCCGCCGGCTGGCGCGCGCCGCTGAGGGGCGAGAGCGCAACGAAATCGCGCGCGACTCCTATTCCTACCTGCACTTCCCCATGATCGCCGGCATCGCCCTGATCGCCGTCGGCATCAAGCGCGCCCTGATCATCGGGGTCGGCGAGCCGCTCGAGCTGGTGCCGGCCGTCGCGCTGCTGGGCGGGGCGGCGACGTACATGTTCGCGCACGTCGCGTTCAGACTGCGCAACATGCACACCCTGAGCGGACGGCGGCTGGTGTGCGCGGTGGCGCTACTGGCGCTCGTACCTGTCGGCACGGCGCTGCCTGCGCTCGCGACGATCGCGATCGTCGCCGCCGTGCTTGTGGCGCTCGTCGCCTACGAGGCGCTGCGCTACGCCGACGTGCGCGAGCGCGTCCGCCATCAGCCGGCGGGCGGGGGAGTCCCGAGCTAGTACTCGGTCACGGGCGCCAACGGGCCGGGCTCCTTGGGTATCAGCACCAGCGCAACCGCCTGGATCATCAGCGCGAGCGCGGTCGCCAGCGCGAATGCGGCGCCGGTGTCGAGCGTGCGGAGCGCCAGTGCAAGCGTGAAGCAGAAGACCGCGAACGCGCCAAAGCCGGCGAGCATGCCGCGTTGCAGTCGCAGCAGCTCGACGGTGCCGCGTTGGGTGTGCGTGAAGATCGCCAACACCGTCGCGATGATCGGAAACGGCGCGAGCAGGCCGCTCAGCTGCGGCCCGAGCCAGCCGGCGACCGCGGTCAACGTCAGCACCAATGCCAGCGCGCACGCCGCGCGCATCGGCAGATCCCACGACGGACGTGACGGCTGCGGCTGAGGATCGCTGCCGGGCCGGGGCAGCGCGGCGAGCCCGGCAGCGAGCGCGAGGCCGGCCAGGACCAGCGATGCCCCCAACGGCGGCCGCACCGCTGCGAATACCGCGGTCACGGCTGCGAACGCGACCCAGCCGGCGAGCATGCAAAGCCACCACGAGACGCGTCCCGCCAGCCGCGCATACACAACCACGAACGCGATCAACGACACCAGACCGAGCAGCGTGCCGGCGGCGGCCGTTGCTGCAAACTCGCGACCGTGCGCGAGCGCGTACGCGAGCAGGATCGGACCCGCGACGACCGGCAGCCCCGCGATCAGCCCGCCGACGCGCGGGCCGAAACGGCGCGCCACAAGCGACGCGCCGACGACGAAGCTCGGCGCGAGCACCACCTTGACCCCAAGCAGAATCACCTCGGAATGATTGCGCAGGCGCTGGCGCCGCGCTCAGGCGGGCGTCGCGACGCCCTGCTCCTCGACGCTCCGAGCCGATGCGCCGGCGGCCTGCGCTCCACTGCGGTCGCGCAGCACCAGCAGGGCACCCTGCGCCGGGCTGATCGTGATGCTGCGCCTGCGGGTTCGCTCCCCGCGCGCGGCCACCGCCACCAGCTCGCAGCGCTCGAGCACGGTCCGAAGCACGATCTTCATCTCGAGCACCGCGAAGCTCGCTCCCAGACAGCGGCGTCGCCCGCCGCCGAACGGGATCCACGTATAGGTGTTGGCTGCCCGCCCGCCCTCCTGCTCGAGGAATCGCTCGGGGCGGAAGGCATAGGGGTCCGGATAGATCGCCGGATCGTGGTGCACCAGGTACGCGTTCGCCATCAGGACCACCCCCGGCGCGTAGCGCACGCCGCCGATCTCGACCGGCTTCTTGACCAGCCGCGGCTCGGCGTTGGGGAGCACCGGCCGGTGGCGCAGCGTCTCGTTGATCGTCGCTGTCAGATATTCATCGTCGGTGGCGCCGTCGAGCTCGTCGCGCAGGCGTGCCAGCACCACCGGCTCGCGGGCGAGACGCTCGAACGCCCACGAGAGCTGCGACGCGGTGGTCTCGTGGCCGGCCACCAGCGCCGTCATCAGCTCGTCGCGCAGCTCGCGAGCGCTCATCGGCGAGCCGTCGTCATGCTCGGCTGCGAGCAGCAGCGCGAGCACGTCCTCACCGTGCGCGTCACCGCCGCGCCTGCGCTGCTCGACCAGATCGAAGATCAGCTCATCGACCTGCGCCATCAGCCGCTCGAAGCTCGCCAGCGCAGTGAAGCGGGCGAGCATCCGCGGTGGGCGCGGCAGCAGCGACAGCGGACTGTCGGCGAACGCGAGCACCCTCGTCAGCAGCTCGCGCAGCGAATCGAGCTGCGCCCCGCGCTGCAGGCCGAACACGGCGCGCAGGATGATCTCGAGCGTCAGCCGCTGCAGGCGCGGGTGCAGCGCAAGCGGCTCCTCGCGCGGCCACGATTCGACCTCGCCCGCGGACAGCTCGGCCATCAGGCCGGCAAGACGCTGCATCCGCTCGCCGTGGAACGCAGGCAGAAGCAGCTTGCGCTGCTCGAGGTGCTCGCCCTCGTCGAGCAGGATCACCGAGCTCCGACCGACCGTCGGTTCGAGGATCCTCGCGCCCTCGCCGGGGTGCAGTACGTCGGGCGCCGCGAGGAACAGTTCCTTGATCTCCTCGGGATCGGAGATCATCACCGCAGGCGGCTGGCCGAGCAGTCGCAGCGTGAAGCGTCGTCCGTAACGCGCTCTGGCGCGCTCAAGAAACGCGGTCGGACGACTCCAGACGCCGAGCGTCTGCAGCATCGCCGGCATCCGCGGACCCGGGGGCAGCGTGTCCTTCATGAGCCTCCTCGTCTGACACGGAGGCCAATCGTACACGCGCCCGCCGTGCGGATGGGCGCTCGGCGTGGCGTGTTCAGCTGAGCTCGCTGAACAGCGCGAGCTCACCCGACAGCTGTTCGTAGAGGCGCCTGCGCAGCCGCGTGTGGATCTGGGAGATGCGGCTCTCCGTCACGCCGAGGCGGGTTCCGATCTCACGCAGCGTCAGTTCCTCCACGTACAGCATCACCGCCACTTCGCGCTCCTGCTTGGACAGCTGCGCGAACGCCTTGCGGAAGCGCTCCTTGGCTTCGCCGAGTTCGGCGTGCACGATCGGATCGCACTCTCTGTCGGCGCTCTCGAGCGTGTCGATCTGTTCGATCGTCACGCTCTCATCCGAGCGCACCGCGCGGTTCAGCGAGCCGACGTCCGCCACCGCGACCTGATCGAGCCGGCTCGTCAGTTCGCTCGGCGTCATGCCCGCCGCCGCTGCGAGCTCCTCGCGGCTGGGCTGACGCTCATACGTCGCGAGGAAGCTCTCACGAGCGGTGTTGATGGTCCGCTCGTCGCGCCGCAGTGAGCGTGGCGCCCAGTCGTGGCGGCGCAGCTCGTCGAGCACGGCGCCGTGGATGCGCGTCCACGCGTACTGCTCGAGCGTGGCGCCCTTGTCGGGGTCGTAGCGCTCGATCGAACGGATCAGCGCCTCCACTCCGCACGACAGGAAATCCTCGACGTCGCAGTGGGCCGGCACCTCGCGCACCTTGCGGTAGACGATGTAGCGGACCATCGGCATGAACGTGAAGACCAGCCGGTCACGAAGCTGGAGATCTCCGGACCGTCGATACTCCGTCCAGGTCGCCAGCACCTCAGGTGCCGGGGGCCTGACTGCCTGCTTCGCGACTATTTCCATGGTCGTGCTCCGGGTTTCGAGGGAACTAGGGGGGTGCAGATGGCTTGTGGTCGCCCGTTACAGCGCTTCGCTCGCGTCCGAGGTTGGCCCTTTCGATGCGGGCCCCGCGAAGCTGTGCGGTGCGGCCATGGACCCCTATCGGGCGACGCGCGCGAGGACTTGAGGGCTGCATGAACGGTTCGCCAGGCTTCCGGTTTGGCGAGTGCGCAGCCGTGGGCCGGCGCCGGCGGCGTCGCCGGCGTCCGGCCGCCGCGCCGTGGGGATGACGTCAGTCGGCGCCGGCGGTTCCGGAGGCGTCTGTCAGTCGCCCCAGTCGGGGTCCTCCTCGGCGGCCGCCTGCTCGATCTGCTCGAGCGTCAGGTCGGTGCGGCGGTCCTCCACCATGCTCTGCAGCGCGTCGCTGATCGTAGGCGCCCACACGCGCCGTGCAACGGCGATCTGACCGGGCTCCTCGTCGAACTGCGTCCACTCCAGCTCGACCAGCGGCACGCGCGACGGCGGCGCGTCGGCCGGCACCGGCGCGCCCCAGCCATAGAGCGTGATCTGTGCCTGCCAGCCATGGGGGCACAGCTCGCCCATCACCGCCAACGCCTGCCACTGATCGGCGACGCGCCTGGGACGGCGGTGGCGGCGGCGCAGATACAGCCCGATCAGCACGCACGCGACCGTCATCAGCATGATCAGCGGCACGATCACGAAGGTTTCGTAGAGCGGCGCGTAGGTGCTGCCGCCCCGGTAGCTGGCGATCACAGACCCGACGTCCACCAAGGTCATGGCATGCACCGCAACCCGCTCGATCCGGCTCGAGTAAGCAGATGCAACCTGCCCGCTCTCATCGCACTGTCACAGTAGCCGCTTCGACGCGCACGATGCGTCGATCGAGCGTGCGCGTACAGTGACGGGATCGCCACCGTCTACGTCGCCAGCCCGTTCGGATTCTCGGCTGCCACGCGCGGCTTCTACGAAGCTGAGCTGCTCGACGCGATCCGCGCGCGGGGCCTGGAGCCGCTTGACCCGTGGGCCGACCCGCACGCGGGGGAGGAAATCGACGCCGCGCTGGCGCTGCCCGTGAGCGAGGCGCGCAACGAAGCGTTGCGCGCCATCAACCGGCGGCTGGGTGCAGCCAATGCCGCCGACATCCAGCGCGCCGACGCGGTGCTCGCGGTGCTCGACGGCGTCGACGTCGACTCCGGCACCGCGGCGGAGATCGGCTTCGCCGCGGCGCTCGGCAAGCCGATCGTGGGGCTGCGGCTCGACACACGCCAGACCGGCGACAACGAGGGTGCCGTCGTCAACCTGCAGGTCGAGCATTTCATCCTCGCCGGCCGGGGACGCATCGTGCGGTCCGCGCGGGAGGCGATCGACCTGCTGTCGCTGCTCGCTGGGGGTCGCGGCGAGGCTTGATCGCCTCCAAGGGGCTGGTCGTCGGCTGGGAGGTGCTGCGGTTCCCACGCGGTCGCTTGCCCTCCAGCCGCGAATCTGCTTGACTCGTCCGCGCACGGCTAATTGTTTCAAACCGTGGAATCGCGCCGGGAAGAAGGGGGAGATGCTGAAACAATCGACATGGAGCGCCGTCGCTGTCGCGGTGTTCGCCGCCGGTGCGCTGTGCGCCTGGGCGACGGCGCCTACGACGGCCTCCGCGAGCACGGCCTGGCTCTGCGCGCCGGGGATCGCTCACGACCCGTGCGTGAGCAGTGAGAAGACGACGGTCGAGCTCGCCAACGGCACGAGCTACGTGGAACGGGCCAGGCCCGGGAAGGCGCCGCCGATTGATTGCTTCTACGTCTACGGCACGGTGAGCGGTCAGACGACCGAAAACGCCAATCTCGAAATCGGACCCGAAGAGACGCAGGTCGCAGTGAGCCAGCCCTCGCGATTCTCGCAAGCCTGCAAGGTATATGCGCCGATCTACCCGCAGCTGACCGCCGCTGCGATCTCGGCAAACGGCGGTGTAACCCTGCAGGGAATCGCGACAGCCTATTTCGGCGTGGTCGCCGCGTTCGACGAATACCTCGCCGACTACAACGACGGCCGGCCTTTCGTGCTGATCGGAGACTCACAGGGCGCGGCGATTCTCGCGGAGCTCATCCGAGAGCAGATCGACCCCAATCCGCTGCTCCGCGCGAAACTGGTCTCGGCGATCCTGCTGGGAGGCAACCTGATCGTGCCGGAAGGCAAGACCGTTGGCGGCAGCTTCGAGCACATTCCCACGTGTCAAAGCGAGCTGCAGACGGGTTGCCTGATCGCCTTCTCGAGCTTCCTAGGAGAACCGCCGAAAGAATCCTACTTCGGGCGCCCGACGAACGCATTGATTTCCAACGCGGAAGTGGTGTGCGTAAACCCCACCGTGCCCGTCCAGGACGGCCGTGCCGGGACAGCTTTTTCCTACTACCCCACCGAGCCGTTTCCCGGGCCGCTCGAACCGTTCGTGCAGGTGCCGACCGCGGCGACGCCCTGGGTGGCGACGCCTCGCGAGTACTCGGCTCAGTGTGAGAAAGCCAATGGCGCGAGCTGGCTGCAGCTGACAAGGATCTCCCCCGCGGATCCGCGAGAAGCGCTTCTTGAAACGCTGGGCCCGCGGTGGGGCACCCACCTCGACGACTTCAACATAGTGATGGGCAACCTGGTGGCCACGGTCCGGCTGCAGGCGAGCTCCTACCTGGTGACCCACTAGCCGCGCTCGGTTTAGAACATAGGCACCCGGGTACACATACACGGTCGTCGTGAGCTAAACGGGAGAGGGACGGGGTTTGATGACCGGGTCTGCGCTTTGGCGGGGTGGGAGGGCCGGTGTCACCACTACCCTCGCGGCTTTCGCGACGTTGCTGGTGATGGCCGCGAGCGCGTCCGCCTTCACCGTGCAGGGCAGCGTCGAACAGGTCGACGTCACGGGCCTCGCGCCGAACGCACAGGCATCACTGCTGAGCAAGCGCGGTTCGACAGTATCCACCCAGGAAGCCGATGCGCAGGGAGGCCTGCTGTTCCGCAACGTGAAGCCCGGCAGGAAGTACCGGGTGCTTCTTGTCTCGACGGGCGAAACGTCTGAACCGATCACCGTCCACAAGGACGAATCGGCGCCGTGGGATCCCAGCATCTACGACCAGGAAATCCCCGACAACGGATACACCTATCTCACCACGCGGGACGGCACCAAGCTGGCGATCGACGTACACCCGCCGACCAGCCCCGCGGGCGAGCCCGGCGTGCCGTCGGAATTTCACTTTCCGAGCTTGCCGGCGACAGGGGACTACACCCCACCGTACCCGACGCTGATCGAGTACTCGGGGTACGGGTACGCGAACCCGGCTGGCCCCGAAAACGGCATCGCAGTGCTCGCCAACCTGATGGGCTTCGCCGTCGTCGACGTGAACATGCGAGGGACGGGCTGCTCGGGCGGCGCCTACGATTTCTTCGAACCGCTCCAGAATCTGGACGGTTATGACGTAATCGAAACGATCGCTCACCAGCCGTGGGTTCTCGGGAACAAGGTCGGCATGCTGGGCATCTCATATGGCGCGATCAGCCAGCTGTTCACGGCGCAGACCCAACCCGCCGGCCTTGAGGCGATCGCGCCGATGTCGACGATCGACGCGACGGCTTCGACGCTGTACCCCGGTGGCATCCTCAACACCGGCTTCGCGGTCGCGTGGGCCGAACAGCGCCAGCAGAACGCCGAACCTGCCAGCCCCGGACACGGGCAGGCGTGGGCGACGACGCGGATCGAAGAAGGCGATCAGACGTGCGCGGCCAACCAGGCCCTCCACGGCGAGGCCACGAACCTGATGGACAAGATCAAGGCCAACGCCACCTACAATCCGCCGGTCGCCGACCCGCTGGATCCGGTCACGTTCGTGAAGAACATCAACGTGCCGACGTTCATGGCCTGCCAGTGGGAGGACGAGCAGACCGGCGGGCACTGCGCCGATCTGGCGCAGCACTTCACCGGCACGACCCGCAAGTGGTTCACGTTCACCAACGGCGCTCACGTCGACTCGCTCGATCCCTACACCTTCGACCGGCTCTACGACTTCCTCGAGCTGTACGTCGCGCATCAGGCGCCGATCATCAACGCGGCGGTCATCCATGCGGCGGCACCGGTCATCTACGACGAAGCGATGGGCCTCCCCAAAACCGACCTGGTGACGCTCCCGTCGGACCCGATCCAGGAAAAGCTGACCTACGAATCGGCGCTGGCCGCGTTCGAAGCGCTGCCGTCGATCAGGGTCCTGTTCGACAACGGCGCCGGCACCTCTCCGCTCGGCACCACTACAGCAGGCGATCCGTACCCCGGATTCGAAGACTCGTTCGCGAGCTTCCCGATTCCCGGCACGAAGGCCGAGAGCTGGTACCTCGGGTCTCACGACGCGCTCACCGAACAGAAGCCCTCGACCGAAGGAGCGGACTCCTACACCTCCAACCCGAGTGCGACGCCGCTGACCGACTTTGGAGCCAACACGGGCTCGGGCGGCCTGTGGGGCAACGCGTCGCAGTGGGAATGGAACTGGGCGCAGCCGGCCGCGGGGTCCGCGGTGTCCTACGTCTCGGCTCCGCTCAACGCCAACACGACCGCCATCGGCGGCGGCGCCGTCCACCTCTGGGTCAAGTCCTCCACCCCGAACGTCGACTTCCAGGCCACCGTCAGCGAAGTGCGTCCCGACGGCAACGAGACCTTCGTCCAGAACGGCTGGCTACGTGCCAGCGAGCGCAAGCTCTCAACGAACTCGAAGAACATGTTCAAGCAGAAGTCAACGCTCCTGCAGCCGATCCCGACGTTCGTCGCATCCGATGAGGAAGCGATGCCCGCGAACGAATTCGTCCCCGTCACGATCCCGCTGTACTTCGAGGGTCACGCCTACCGTGCCGGCTCGCGCATCAGGGTCACGATCTCCGCACCCAACGGAACACAGCCGATTTGGTCCTTCAGCCAGACAGAACCGGCCGGAACGGCGACGGAGTCGATCGCCTTCTCACCCAGCATGCCGTCGAGCCTCACGCTCCCGATCGTCCCGGGAGTCAGCGTGCCAACGGGACTGCCCGCCTGCCCGAGCCTGCGCAACGAGCCCTGCCGCCCCTACCAGGCATTCGTCAACGACGGTTCCTGAGGCGTCAGCTGCTCGGCGCTCGGTAACGACTTTGGAACCGCCGCGAATTTCGCCGACGGCACGGCGGGTTGGCAGGCCGGCGTGGGTCCGGGCGACTGCATCGGCCTGATCTTCAAAACCTACACCGAAACCCAAGTGATCTTCACCTTTGGATCGAGCTATCACCAATCCGAATACGCACCGATTCACACGGGCGATGAATACACGGGTCAACCTTCGTGGCCTCACGAAGAGCGGCACCGTCAAGATCAAGGAAAAGAAAGTCAAAGAAAAAAAATAGGAGTAAGGGGCGGCCCCGCGAGTGAGTCGCGGAGTCGCCTTCTTCTCCCTCGCGTCGGCGTTCCCGCCGCCGCGGGCATCAAAAAGGCCCCGCAAATGCGGGGCCTTTTCGTATGGAGCTAGTCGGGCTCGAACCGACGGCCTCCGCCATGCCATGGCGGCGCTCTCCCAGCTGAGCTATAGCCCCAAGGTCAACTCAGAAGTGTAGCCGCCCCGGTCCGGGAGTATCAGCCGTGGTCGTGGTCGCAGCCTCTCGATGCCGGACGCGAGCTCGTAGTCGCGAGCCCATTTGATCCCCTGCGCCTGCTTGTTCCTGGTCGGCTCGAGTCGGAGATGGATTGCGCTCTGGCCTGATGCCTCGCTGATCGGAATCAGGAAGCCGCGATGCAGCGCCGGCGAATAGGCGGCGATCGCGTCGACTTCGGCTGCCGAGTAGTTCGTCCGGACATAGCCGCGGGGGGTGTGGCGGCAAGTCTGGAGGTGCACCGAGAGCACACCGGGGAGGCTTCGGGCCAGCTTGCACTGAACCCGCAACAGCTCGGGCTCGAGATCAACGATGAGGTCATATCGCCCGCCCTCGCACAGCGGTCGCAGCACCGTCAGGCCGAGCTGGATCACCATCGAGGTGATGCCTGCCTCGGCCACGGCGCCCTTCTGGCTGGGTGTCAGATGGTCCATGCGCCGCAATCTACGCGGCGGCGTGTGCCGCGTGGGTGCCCTTTGTGACAGCTTTGTGCCTTTGCTGTGCCGATACTGAGCCGCCCGTCGGAGGGCGGGCCGGCGAGCCGCCGCCGCGCCCGGTCTAGCCCCGCGGAATGAACTCCGGCACGTCGAGGTCGTCGTCGGCGGCGCTGCCGTTGCCGCCCCGGCTGTCGCTGATCCTGCGCCGTGTGCGCGTCTGCGTAATGTCGCCGAGCTCGGGGTCGGCGCCGTTGGTGAGCTGGTCGAGACGCGCGGTCATGCCGCCGTGGGTCAGGCGCACGTCGCGGATCAGGCGCTCGGCGTTGTTGCGAAGCGACGTCGACAGCTCGCGCAGGTTGCGCGAGATCTCGGTGCCCTCGCCGAGGATGTCGCGGGCGACGATGTGCGCGTTGCTGGTGATCTCGCGAGCTTCCTCGCGTGCCTTCGCCTTGATGCCCTTCGCCTGCTCCTCAGCTGCCTGCAGCATCCGCGCGAGCTCCTCACGACCGGATGTGAGGATGACCTCGGACTGCTCGCGCGCCTCGCGCTCGGCCCGAGCGGCCTCCTCGTGGGCAGCGGCCTGCAGTCGGTCCAGCTCCTGCTGCGTGGATGCGCGCAGCTGCTCTGACTCCTCGCGCGCGGAAGCGCGCACGCGCTCTGACTCCTGATGTGCGGTCGCCCACACCTGCTCGGACTCCCTGCGCGTGTCCGCCAGCAGACGCGCGGACTGCTCGCGCGCCCCCTCGAGCGTGCGGGCGCCCTCCTCGCGCGCCTGCTCGAGCCCGCGTGCCGCCTCCTCGCGCGTGCTCTCCGCCGCAGCCTTCAACTCCGCCGCGCCCGATTCAGCCTCGTCCTTCGTCGCCTCGGCGTGCTCGCGCGCGGAGCTGAGCAGCTCCTCAGCCTCCTCCTCGGCCGCCTGCACGCGGATTTCAGCCGCGCGGTCGGCCTCCTCGATCCGCTCGCGGGCGCGGACCTCGGCCTGATCGCGCAGCTCCCGCGCCGCCGATTCGGCCGCCGCGACGATGCTCGCCACGCGTCCCGGCGCTGCGCTCAGGGTGTCGGGGCCTTCATCCTCGAAGAACTCTTGGTCGTGGTGCTCGGACGCCTGCGTTGGTGAACCCTCCATGCGGCCATCGTAAAGCGCCGCGCCGGCTCGCGTTCCGAATAACTTCGCACGCTCCGGCGGCGGCGGTCGGCGCCCGCCCGGCTCAACCGGCGCGATGGCAGAAAATGTTGGAAATCTGTCCTTGCGGACAGACCGACGGTCAGCGATGATCGTCGCATGGGAGACCTCCTCAACCGCCGCTCGATCGCGATCGTCGTGTATCCCGGCGTGCAGAGCCTCGACGTGACCGGGCCGCTCGAGGTCTTCGCCGGCGCTCAACAGCTGCTCGCAGCCTCCTCGCGCAGCGAGCGCGGCTACGACGTGCGCGTGCTCAGCCGCGATGGCCAGCCGCTGCAGACATCCAGTGGCCTCGGCCTGATCCCGCACGCCAAGCTTCCCAGCCAGCCGCCGCCGATCGACACCCTGATCGTCGCCGGCGGATCCGGTCACGTGCAGGCGTGCGAGGATCGGTCGCTGCTCGACTGGGTCGCCCGCGCCTCCAGCGGGGCCAGACGCACCGCCTCGGTGTGCACCGGCGCGTTCGTGCTCGCGCGCGCCGGGCTGCTCGACGGTCGCCGCGCGACCACGCACTGGGCGTCGGCGGCGAAGCTCCAGCGTCTGTATCCGCGCGTGATCGTCGACGCGGAACCGATCTTCGTGCGCGACGGTGCGCTTTGGACCTCCGCCGGCGTCACCGCCGGCATGGACCTCGCGTTGGCACTCGTCGAGGAGGACCTCGGCAGCGACGCCGCGCTCACGATCGCGCGGCATCTCGTGCTGTTCCTGCGCCGGCCCGGCAACCAATCGCAGTTCAGCGCAACGCTCGCCGCGCAGCAGGCTGACCGCGCGCCGTTGCGCGAGATCCAGCGCGCGGTGCTCGAGGACATCGCCGGCGATCACCGCGTCGAGGCAATGGCGGCGCGCGCCCACATGAGCCCGCGTCATTTCGCCCGCGCGTTCCGCGCCGAGACCGGCGTGACCCCCGCCCGCCACGTCGAGCGCGTGCGCCTGGAGGCGGCGCGGCGCCGGCTGGAGGGCAGCGACGACGCGATCGCCGTCATCGCCGCCGACTGCGGCTTCGGCACCGCAGAGACGATGCGCAGGTCCTTCCTGCGCACGCTCCACATCGCCCCTTCCGAGTACCGCCGACGCTTTCACGCGCCCATCGCACGCAACGCCCGTCCCGCCAACCCCGCCACGAGCACAAAGGAGCCAGTGACATGAACATCGCGATCCTCCTATACGACAAATTCACCGCGCTCGACGCGATCGGGCCCTACGAGGTGCTCAGCCGCCTGCCGGGCGCGAGCGTCCAGTTCGTCGCCGCCGACCCCGGCGCGGTGCGCACCGACAACGGCATGCTCACGCTGCTCGCCGAGCACTCGCTCGAGGACGTTCGCCAGCCGGACATCGTCCTCGTGCCCGGCGGCCCCGGTGAGGTCGCCGCCCGCGCGGGCGGTGCCGCGCTCGACTGGCTACGCGACGCAGATCGCACGAGCACGTGGACGACGTCCGTGTGCACCGGCTCGCTGATCCTCGCCGCTGCCGGCCTGCTCGACGGCAGGCGCGCCACCACGCACTGGCTCGCGTTCGACGAGCTGCGGCGCCTCGGCGCCGAGCCCGTCGACGAGCGCGTCGTCTTCGACGGCAAGCTCGTCACCGCCGCCGGCGTATCCGCCGGCATCGACATGGCGCTCGCCCTGGCCGCGCAGATCGCCGGCGACACGGTCGCACAGGCGATCCAGCTCGGGATCGAGTACGACCCGCAACCGCCGTTCGACGCCGGCTCGCCGCACAGGGCGCCCGTCGAGATCGTCGAGCTCCTGCGCAGCCGCAGCCGCTTTCAGGAGGTTTCGGCGCAGGCCGCCCGCTAACCTGCGAATGCCAATGGCAGAGCGCCGCTACGACCCCCAGGAGATCGAGCCACGCTGGCAGGCGCTGTGGGCGCGCGAGCGGACCTGGGAGGTTTCCAACGAGCCCACCGAGTCGCGCACCGACGGGCTGCGCGCCCTGAACTCATACATCCTCGAGATGCTGCCCTACCCGAGCGGCGAGCCGCACATCGGCCACCTCAAGGTGTACTCCGTCGGCGACGCGATCGCGCACTTCCATCGCCGGCTGGGCGCGCGCGTGCTGCACCCCATGGGCTACGACGCGTTCGGCCTGCCCGCCGAGAACCACGCGATCAAGACCGGCGTGCAGCCGCGCGTATCGACCGACGAGTCGATCGAATCCTTCCAGCGCCAGTTCCGCCGCTGGGGCATCTCGATCGACTGGTCGCGCGAGTTTGCCACGTGCGAACCGTCGTACTACCGCTGGACGCAGTGGATCTTCCTCGAGCTGTTCCGCGCCGGGCTCGCCTACCGCAGAGAGGCGGCGGTCAAGTGGTGCCCGAAAGACCAGACCGTCCTCGCCAACGAGCAGGTCGACGCCGACGGCTGCTGCGAGCGCTGCGGCGCGCTCGTCGAAGTCAAGCAGCTCGAGCAGTGGTTCCTGCGCATCACCGACTACGCCGAGCGGCTGCTGGGCGACCTCGACACGATCGAGTGGCCCGAGCACGTCAAGACCATGCAGCGCAACTGGATCGGGCGCAGCGAGGGCGCCGAGGTGATCTTCCGCTGCGAGGACTTGGACCCCACCCACCCAGTCGACTACCCCGTCTTCACCACGCGGCCCGACACGCTGTTCGGCGCGACCTTCTTCGTGATGGCGCCCGAGCACCCCGACATCATGCGACTCGCCGAGGGCACACCGAACGAGCAGGCCGTGCATGACTACGTCAACCACGCGCTCAACGAGCCCAACGAGGAGCGCGGCAACGCCGACAAGCCCAAGACCGGGGTGGCGCTCGGGCGCACCGTCACCAATCCCGTCAACGGCGAGCAGATCCCGATGTACGTCGCCGACTACGTGCTGATGGAGTACGGCACCGGCGCGATCATGGCGGTCCCCGCGCATGACGAGCGTGACTACGAATTCGCACGCGCATTCGACCTGCCGGTGCGGCGCGTGATCTTCCCGCCAAACGCGCACGATTCCGTCGAGGCCGCGCCCGGCGAGGACGGCGGGGTGGGCGGGCTTCCATATGTTGGCGACGGCACGCTCGTCAACTCGCACCCCGACTTCGACGGCATGCCCAACCGCGAGGCCATCGGCGCGATCGTCGCGTGGCTCGACCGCGAGGGCAAAGGACACGCGTCGGTCAACTACCGGCTGCGCGACTGGCTCGTCTCCAGGCAGCGCTACTGGGGCACGCCGATCCCGATTCTGTACTGCGAGCGCTGCGGAATGGTGCCCGTACCCGAGGAGCAGCTGCCGGTGGAACTCCCGGAAATCGAGGACTACACGCCCAAGGGCCGCTCGCCGCTCGCCGCGGCAGAGCTTTGGGTGAACACGACCTGCCCGCAGTGCGGCGGCCCCGCGCGCCGCGAGACCGACACCATGGACACGTTCGTGGACTCGTCCTGGTACTTCCTACGCTACTGCGACGCGCGCAACGAACAGGCCGCGTGGGGTCCCGCTGCGCTGCGCCAATGGATGCCCGTCGACCAGTACATCGGCGGCGTCGAGCACGCAATCCTGCACCTGATGTACGCGCGCTTCTTCACCAAGGCGCTCGCCGACCTCGGGCATCTCGACTTCCAGGAGCCCTTCCAAGCGCTGTTCACGCAGGGCATGGTCACCAAGGATGGCGCCAAGATGAGCAAGTCAAGGGGCAACGTCGTCTCGCCCGCCTCGATCATCGAGCGCGTCGGCGCCGACACCGCGCGCGCTTACATCCTGTTCGTCGGGCCGCCCGAGCAGGACGCCGACTGGTCCGACGAGGGCGTCGAAGGGGTGCACCGATTCCTCAGCCGGCTGTGGCGCCTCGCAGCCGACACCGCCGATCAGGCGGGTGCGCCAAACGCCGATCTGTCGGTGCCGAGCGCGCCCCAGGGCGCCGATCTCGAGCTGCTGCGCAAGGCGCACTGGGCGATCGACAAGGTCAGTGGCGACCTGCGGCGGTTCACCTTCAACACCGCCATCGCCGCCGTCATGGAGCTGATCAACGACAGCTCGCGACTGCGCGACGCCGTCGCGCCCGAGACGCTGCGCTTTGCCCTCGCAACCGCGGCATCGGTGCTGTTCCCGTTCGCACCGCACGTCAGCGCCGACGCCTACGACATGCTCACCGGCGAGCGCGTCTGGGAGCAGCCGTGGCCGCAGGCCGAGGAGTCGATGCTCGAGCGTGACCAGTACGAGCTCGTCTGCCAGGTCAACGGCAAGGTGCGCGACCGTGTGCAGGCCAGCAGCGACGCCGCTCCCCACGAGCTCAAGGAGCTCTGCCGGGCCGCGCCCAACGTGATGGCGCACGTCGACGGCAAGGAGATCGTCAAGGAAATAGTCGTCCCCGGCAAGCTAGTCAACCTAGTCGTCCGATAGCCAGCGCGCGCGGATGCCCGAGCTCAAGCCCGCCTACCTGATCCATGGCGACGATCACGGCGCGGTGGCGGAGCGCAGGGCGGGGCTGCGCGCGCTCGTCGAGGGACAGACGGGTGGGGGCGCCAACGTCGAGGTGCTCGAAGGCGAGGGCGCGACGCCGACCGGCGTCGCCGAGGCACTGGCGGCGATGACGCTCGCCATCGGGCGCAGGGTGATCATCGTCGAAGGCGTCGAGCGCTGGCGCCAGGCCGACGTCGAGCAGCACCTGCTCGAGGCGGTCAAGCAGATGCCGCCCGACACCACGCTCGCGCTGTTCGCACGCGAGGAGGCACGCGCGAAGGCCCCCGCGGCCCTGCACGACGCGGTCAAGCGGGCCGGCGGGCAGGTGGTGGCGCAGATGACCGTCAAGTCATGGGAGCTCGCCAAGTGGGCGCGCGAGCAGGCCACACGACTTGGCGTCTCGCTCGACGCGGCCGCTGCCAAGGCGCTCGTAGCGCAGGTCGGGGAGCGCCAGCAGCGGCTGCTGCGCGAGCTCGAGAAGCTGGCTCTCGAAAGCGACTCATCGGAGCCGATCACCGCGCAGGACATCGAGCGCCGCGCCGCGCACTCGACCGAGTGGCGCGCATACGGTCTGGCCGATGCTCTCGTCGGCGCTGACGCCCGCGAGTCGACGCTCTCCTACCTGCGTCTGCGCCAGCAGGGTGAGCGCCTCTCGGGTCTCACCTACCTGATGGCGCAGCGCCTGCGCGATGCTCTCGCCGTCGCTCTGCGCCTACAGGCAGGCGACTCGGTCGCCGAGGTCAAGCGCGGCCTGCGCATGCCCCCGCGCGCGGCCGAGCGCTTCGTCGCGGACGTCGCCCGCACCGACGTCGAGCGCCTGCGCGCCGCGCTCGCCGCGCTCGCCGCGCTCGAGCTCGACACGCGCGGAGGCGCCCCGCTGGCGAGCAGCCGCACGGCCATCGCCGGCCTCGATGAGGACACGCTGGCGCTGCGCGCGATCGAAGCGATAACGGCCTAGACGGCCGCTGACCGGCGCGCTACTGCGTCCTCGGTCGCTCGCGTGCAAAGCACGCCACGCTCCCTGCGTCCTTGTATCGCTTGGCCAGCGACCGTCTAGGGAGCGTCGTGCCTTACGACGCGAACGGGGAAGCTACTTTGGCCAGCGTGCGTGCCGCGCGGGACTTCTTGCGGGCGCCGGTGTTCTTGTGCATCGCGCCTCGCTTGACGGCCTTGTCGATCGTGCTGACGAGCTCGCGGTGCGCGGTGTCGGCGGCCGGCTTGTCGTCGCCCTCGACGAGCTCCTCCAGGCGGCGGAAGTAGGTCTTGATGGTCGACGTGTAGCGACGGTTCTCCAAGCGCTCGCGCTCGGATCGCAGGATTCGCTTCTTCTGGGAGTGGATGTTGGCCATGACTGGAAGTTCTGGGGAGTGCTCACCGGGTGGGCGCACACTCCGACGCCCGATCGCTCGGACGGTCGCCGTACTATAGCGGCCTTGTCCGCCAGCGCAGAAGCCTTCGGCGAGGAGCCGGTCGTCCCGCCATCGCCGGGGGATGGCGGCACGGGCGGCCGGGTCGCCCGCAACACGGCGATCTTCTCGTTCCTCACCGGCATCTCGCGGGTCGTCGGCCTGCTGCGCGAAATCGTGTTCGCGAGCTACTTCGGAACGACCGGCTACGCGTCCGCGTACGCGATCGCCTACCAGGTCCCGAACTACATCGCCCAGCTGTTCGCCCAGTCGGCGCTGTCGGCTGCGTTCGTGCCCGTGTTCACGGACCTGCTGCAGAAAGGGCGGCGCAGCGACGCGGTGCGGCTGGCATCGACGCTGTTCTGGATCATGCTGATCGGCCTCGGCGCGATCACCGCGGTCTTCATCCTCGCGGCCGGGCTGATCATGCCGCTGTTCATCGGCCCGACGTTCAGCCACTCCCTGACCGCCCTGACGGTGGGGCTGTCGCGCGTGCTGTTCCCGGTGATCCTGCTGCTGGGCCTGAACGGCCTGCTTGTGGGGATCCTGCAGTCCTACGACCACTTCACGATTCCCGCTCTCTCCCCGGCGGTGTGGAACATCGTGATCATCGTGCTGCTGGTGGTGCTGGCGCCGCACTTCCACGGCGAAGACAAGATCTACGCGTTCGCGATCGGGATCCTCGTCGCGACCCTCGTACAGCTGGCGATGGCGTTCGGCGCGCTCGGGCGGATCGACTTTCGCCTACGCGTCCAGATCGACTGGCACGACCCGCGGATCAGACAGGTGCTGGCGCTGATGCTCCCCGTGACGCTCGCTCTCGGGATCGTCAACCTCGACCAGCTGATCAACGCCACGTTCGGCAGCCTCGTCTCCGAAGAAGCTCCAAGTGCGATCAACAACGCGTTCCGCATCTACATGCTCCCGCAGGGAGTGTTCAGCGTGGCGGTCGCGACCGTCCTGTTCCCGACTCTCAGCCGCATGGCCTCGAGGCGAGACGTATCCGCGATGCGCCACACGGTCGGCAATGGCATGCGCCAGATCAACCTCCTGCTGATCCCGGCGGCGGCGTTCATGGCGGTGCTGCCGACGCCGATCGTGCGGCTCGTGTTCCAGCGCGGCGAATTCAACGCCCAGTCCACCCATCTCGTGTCGATCGCGCTGTTCTGGTTCGCGTTCAGCCTCCCGTTCGGCGGACTGAACCTGCTGCTCACGCGGACGTTCTTCTCCGTCCAGCGACCGTGGATCCCGACGAGCCTCGCCGCGATGAACATCGTCGTCGACATCGTCGTCAGCATCGCCCTCTACAAGCCGCTGGGGATCGCCGGGCTGATCCTCGGAACGATCGTCGCCAACGTGGTCATGACCGCGTTGCAGTTCTACCGGCTGCGGGTGGGTCTGAACGGCCACCTGGAGGGAGCGCAGACGACGATGATCACCATCCGCATCCTGATCGCCTCAGCGCTGCTCGCGGGCGTCTCGTGGGGCGTGTGGAAGCTGCTCAACGACGCTCTCGGGGTGTCGCTGCCGGCACAGATCGTCAGCGTTGGCGGCGCGGCCGTCGCCGGCGGGTTCGTGTACGTACGTGCGGTGCTGATCATGCGCATCCCCGAGGCCCACCAGGTGAGCAGCCTGATCCGCGGGCGGCTCGGCCGCGCGTAGCTCCGTCGCCTGGATCAGGTCTTTACCCGGCCTATTTCCTGTTGCATGACGAGGGCGCAGGCGGGGACAGACGAGCGGAGCTTCCTCTACACGGAAGAGTGGCGCTACGAACGCTTCACAACGACGATCGAGCAGCGCGCCGGCATCTCGTGGACGCAGGCCGAACGGGCGGCCCGCGCGGTGCTGGAGACGCTCGGCGAACGGATCTCGGCGGATGCGGCTCGCGAGCTCGAGCAGGAGCTTCCGTTCCAGCTGTCCATCTCGCTGCACAGTCTCACTCACGGGCGGGCTCAGTCGTTCGATGCAAAGGAGTTCGTGCGGCGAGCAGCCGCGCGTGAGGGCGTGGATCCCGAGACTGCGCAGGCACACGCGCGGGCCGTGTTCATCGCGCTCGCGCGACTCGTCCGCGGCGAGGAGACCGCGAAGCTCGAACAGCAGCTCTCACAGGACTACCAGTGGCTGTTCGGCGTTGCGATCAGGCGCAGGCGCGATCGCGGCGCGCACGAGATCGTCGGCGTTGAGCTGTTCGCCAAACGTGTTGCGCGCCGTACCGGGCTGGACGCCGACGCCGCTCGGGGCGCCACCGAGGCAGTGCTCGAGACGCTCGCTGAACGCATCGGCGGCGGAGAGGTCGACGACGTGGAGGAACAGCTCCCGGACGAGCTTGTCGCGCCGCTCGAGCGCGGCAAGGCTAGCTCGCGCGGGAGAGCGCAAGCGATGTCGCTCGACGAATTCGTTGCTCGCAGCGCGGAGCGCGAGGGCACCGACTACGCGCAGGCGCTCGACCACGCGCGCGCAGTGTTCGCGGGGCTCCGGGAGACGCTCGGCGACAGCGAGCTCTCGGGCTGCCTGTCGGAGCTTCCGCGCGGCTACCACGAGGCGCTGCTGTGAGCCGCCAGGCGAGTGGCCCGCCCAGGCGACGGTCGTCGGCGTGGAGGCAACCGCCGACGAGCAGAGGCCGGGTGAGCCAAAGCCCACCCGGCGTGCACCCGATCAGAGATCGCCGCTTACTACTTACGTCCCAGGACTGTGTGTTTCGCCTGGGCGGCTTAACACTCCCGACACCTGGACAGGCCGCCCGCCCGAAGGCCGGCGCGTAGCCGCGGCTGAATGAATCCTTGTCGGGTTGGCGATCCGCCGGATCATCAACGCTAGCGGGTCTCGCGCCGGCTCGCGCGCCATCTACGCTGTAGTGGAGCCCATGGACCAGTCTCACATCCGCAACTTCTCGATCATCGCGCACATCGACCACGGCAAGTCGACGCTCGCGGACCGCATCCTCGAGTTGACGCACACGGTGGCGGCGCGCGAGATGCGGGCGCAGCTTTTGGACTCGATGGACCTGGAGCGCGAGCGCGGCATCACGATCAAGGCGCAGGCGGTTCGCGTGTTCTACACGGCGCGCAACGGCGAGACCTACCAGCTGCACCTGATCGACACCCCCGGGCACGTGGACTTCACGTACGAGGTGTCACGGTCGCTGGAGGCGTGCGAGGGCGCGCTTCTGGTGGTGGACGCGGCGCAGGGGGTGGAGGCGCAGACTGTTGCCAACACCTACCTGGCGGTGGAATCCGGCCTCGAGCTGATCCCGTGCCTGAACAAGATCGACCTGCCGGGCGCGGAGCCGGAGCGCGTGGCGGGCGAAGTCAGCGAGCTGATCGGCGAGCCGCCGGAGTCGATCCTGCAGATCAGCGGCAAGACGGGCGCGGGCGTGGGGGAGGTGCTGGAGGAGCTGATCGCGCGGGTGCCGGCGCCGGAGGGCGATCCCGAGGGTCCCCCGCGGGCGCTGATCTTCGACTCGGAGTTCGACCAGTACCGCGGCGTGATCGCCTACATCAGGGTGGTGGACGGCGTGTTTCGCAAGGGCGAGGCGATTCGCGCGATGGCGACGGGCACGGAGGCGGACATCGACGACATTGGCTTCTTCAGTCCGCAGATGATGCCGACCGATCAGCTGGCGGCGGGCGAGGTGGGGTACCTGATCACGGGCCTGAAGGACGTGACGCTGCTGCGCGTGGGCGACACGCTGACGACCCGCGCGAAGGCCGGCGGCCACCGCGCCCACCCCGGCGAAGCGACCGAACCGCTGCCCGGCTACAGGGAGGTGAAGCCGATGGTGTTCTGCGGGCTGTTCCCGATCGACTCCGACGACTATCCGGACCTGCGCGACGCGCTGGAGAAGCTGGTGCTGAACGACGCGGCCCTGTCGTGGGAGCCGGAGACCTCGGACGCGCTGGGCTTCGGGTTCCGGTGTGGCTTCCTGGGCCTGCTGCACATGGACATCGTGCGCGAGCGCCTGGAGCGCGAGTACGACCTCGAGCTGCTGGCGACGATGCCGTCGGTGGAGTTCGACGTGACGCTGACGAACGGCGAGGAGATGGAGGTGCACAACCCCTCGGACATGCCGGATCCGGGCACGATCGAGCAGATCCGCGAGCCGTTCATCACGGCGTCGGTGATCGCTCCGAAAGAGTTCGTGGGCGCGGTGATGGGTCTGTGCCAGGAACGCCGGGGCGAGCACACGGGCATGAACTACCTGTCGCCGGAGCGCGTACAGCTGACCTACGAGCTGCCGCTGGCGGAAATCGTGCTGGACTTCTTCGACCAGCTGAAGTCGCGCACGCGCGGCTACGCGTCGCTGGACTACGAGCTGAGCGGGATGAAGCCGTCGGACATGGTCAAGCTCGATGTGCTGCTGGCGGGGGACACCGTGGACGCGCTGTCGATGATCGTGCACCGCGAGAAGGCGTATGAGATGGGCCGCACGTTGACGGAGAAGCTGCGCAAGCGGATCCCGCGCCAGCAGTACGACGTGCCGATCCAGGCGGCGATCGGCGCGCACGTGATCGCGCGCGAGACGGTGAAGGCGTTCCGCAAGGACGTGATCGCGGGCTGCTACGGCGGCGACATCACGCGCAAGAAAAAGCTGCTCGAGAAACAGCGGGAGGGAAAGAAACGGATGAAGCAGGTCGGCCGCGTCGAGGTCCCACAGGAGGCGTTCCTGGCTGTGCTCGAGCTGGGAGAGGATTAGGTGGGCGCCTCCGGCGCCCGTGCGGCGAGCGCGGTGTCGGGGCGGCAGGCGGGTGCGCGACCGACGCGCGTGCTGTTCGTGTGCCTGGGCAACATCTGCAGATCACCGACGGCGGAGGGTGTGATGCGTGCGCTGGTCAGCGAGGCTGGCATGGAGGACAGAGTCCACGTCGACTCGGCGGGCACAGGTGCCTGGCACGTGGGCAGCCCGCCGGACCGGCGCGCGAGCGAGGCGGCGCGCGCCCGCGGCGTCGAGCTGCAGGGTCACGCGCGCCAGGTGCGTGCGGAGGACTTCGAGGATTTCGATCTGCTGCTGGCGATGGACGGCGAAAACGCGCGCGAGCTGCGCAGGCAGGCGCCGGGGGATGCTGAGCGCGCGAAGGTGCGGCTGCTGCGTGAGTTCGACCGGGCGAGTAATGATGGCCCGCCCACCCCCGACCTGGACGTACCCGACCCGTACTACGGCGCGGCGGGCGGCTTCGACGAGGTGTTCGAGCTGGTGCACGCGGCGTGTGCGGGCCTGCTCGATCAGATCGTGCGGGACTTGACTCGGTGACGCCCCGCAGGAGCCGCTCGCGGTGACGCTGCCGCCGGGGGCGCGCGGCGCGACGCGCGTCGGCGGCGGCTACATCAACGACGCGTTTCGCGTGGTGCTGGCAGACGGCAGCGACGCGTTCGTGAAGACGCGCGCGGACGCTGACCCGGGCGAGTACGTGGCGGAGGCGGCGGCGCTGGCGTGGTTGGCGCAGCCGGGCGCGCTGCGAACGCCGCGCGTCCTGGGTGTGGACGAGCGCTACCTGGCGCTCGAGTGGATCGAGGCGGGCGTCCTGGACGAGGCCGGCGCGGAGCAGCTGGGGCGCGGGCTGGCGGCGACGCACGCCGCGGGTGCGCCGTGCTTCGGTTCGACGGAGCCGGGGAGGCTGGGTTCGGTGAGCCTGCCCAACGAGCCGGCCGATACCTGGCCCGAGTTCTATGCCGAGCGACGGCTGCGGCCGCTGGCGCGGCAGGCACGCGAGCGCGACGCGTTGTCGGCTGCGGCCCTCGACGCGTTCGAGCGGGTGTGTTGCCGACTCGACGAGCTGTGCGGCCCGGCGGAGCCGCCGGCTCGGCTGCACGGGGACCTATGGTCGGGCAACGTTATGGCGGACACGCACGGTCGTCCGTGGCTGATCGACCCGTCGGCCTACGGCGGGCACCGCGAGATCGACCTGGCGATGCTGCGCCTGTTCGGCGCGCCGTCAGAGCGGGTGTTCGCGGCCTATGCGGAGCTGACGCCGCTGGCGGACGGCTGGCGCGAACGCGTCGAGCTCTACCAGCTGCTGCCGCTGCTGGTGCACGCGCTGCTGTTCGGCGGCTCCTACGCGCGTACGGTCGAGCGCGCCGTGCGCCGTTACGCGGGGTAGGCCCACTGTCACCAGCTGCGGGCTGCGTCGGAATGGGAGGTGTGCGTCCGGAGACGGCCTCGGCCCGCAGGCGTCTGTATCTGCTGACACGAGTGGCGATCAAGCGCCACTATCGCCACGAGCTGACGCTGGCGGTCCTCGCGCAGGGTCTGGGCAGCTCGCCGCGCGAGTTGCAGCGCGCGTACGCGCAGTTCGGCGAGATGACCTTCCGCGAGGAGTTGTGCTCGAGGCGCATGGAGGTTGCGGCCGAGCTCTTGATCGAACAGCGCTCGATCCCGGTGGCCGACGTCGCGCGCCTGGTCGGCTATCGCCATGCACCGCACTTCGCGCATGCGTTTCGCCGCCGCTACGGGGTCGCGCCGGCGGCCTTCCGCGCCGCGGCACGTCAGGCTGAGGAGCGCTCGTAGGCGGTCTCGGGGTCGACCGTCTCGGCCCCCGGCAGCGACAGGCGCATGAGCGTGCCGCCGCCGTCGGGCCGTTCCGCGGTGACGCTGCCGCCCTGCTGGAGGGCGACCTGGCGCACGATCGCCAGGCCCAGTCCCGAGCCGGGTCGGCTGCGCGCCTCGGCGCCGCGATAGAAGCGGTCGAAGACGTGCGGCAGATCCTCGGGCGCGATTCCGGGCCCGTGGTCGCGGACCGACAGCTCTCCAGCCGCGAGGCGCACCTCGACGGGTTCGCCCGGCGGGCTGTACTTGACGGCGTTGTCGATCAGGTTGCCGACCGCGCGCTCCAGGCGCGCGGGCACGCCGTTGACGATCGTCGGCTCGAGCGCGGCCAGCAGTGGCGTCGCGGGGGAGCGTCGCCGGGAGCGTTCGAGCACCTCGCCGGTGAGCAGGTCGAGCCGCACCTCCTCGGCATCCGCGCGCGGTTCCTCGCCCCTGGCGAGATCGATCAGGTCGTTCATCAGCAGCGTCAGTTCCTCGATCTGCTCGACGACGTCGCTGAGCAGCCGGCTGCTTTCCTGCGGGTCCATGTCCTGGCCCTGGTGCTGGAGGATTTCGATGTTGGTGCGCAGGCTGGTCACGGGCGTGCGGAGCTCGTGCGAGGCGTCGGCCACGAGTTGACGCTGTGCGTGCACGGATGCGTCGAGCGCGCCCATGGAGCGCTCGAGCGCGTCGAGCATCGAGTTGAAGCTCGCCGCCAGGCGCCCGAGCTCATCGCTGCCGGAGGGCTCGATGCGTCCGCTGAGGTCCTGGGTGAGCGCCACGTGCTCGGTTGCCTCGGTGAGACGCCTCAGCGGCTGCACCGCGGCGCCTGCGACGAGGCGACCGAGCAGTGCGGCGAGCGCGACGCCGCCGATCACCAGCAGCGCGAGGATCAGGCGCAGGCGGCTGAGCAGGCTGTCGAGTTCAGTGAGCGGCAGCGCGAGCTGCACGGCGCGTCCGCTGCCGAACGCCAGCGCGAGCACGCGCAGGTGAACGCCGCCGACGGTGGCGTCTCTGAAGAACGGTCTGCCTCCGTGTGCCGCGAGCGCGCGTGTGCGGGCGTTGATCGGCAGTGTCACCCCGCCGACCGAGCGTGCGATCACGTGTCCGTTGGCGTCGACCATCTGCTGGTAGCCGCGCACCTGCTGCGGGCTCGGCGACAGCCGGCCGAGCCCGGGCGGCCGCGACGGAGGCTTGCCGAGCAGCCGCTCGAACGGCCGCGCCTGGCGCGCTCGCTGGGTCAGCTGCGTGTCGATCTGTTTGTGCAGCTCCGCGGAGGTCAGCGCGTAGGTGAGGATGCTCGCGAGCACGATCGCGATCGCCACGGCGGCGGCCGACACGATCGTTATGCGTCGACGGAAGCTCATGTCGGTGTGCGCAGCACGTAGCCGACGCCGCGTACGGTGTGCAGCAGCCGCGGCTCCTCGCCGACCTCGGTCTTGCGGCGCAGGTAGCCCATGTAGACGCCCAGCGAATTGGAGCTCGAGCCGAAGTCATAGCCCCACACGTTCTCGAAGATGACCGAGCGCGTGAGCACCTGCCGGGGGTGGCGTAGGAACAGCTCGAGGAGCAGGAACTCGGTTCGCGTGAGCGCCAGCGGCCGCTCGCCGCGCCACGCCTCGTGGGCGCGCAGGTCGACGCGCAGGTCGGCGAAGCTGAGCACCTGCTCCTTGCCGTCCTCATCGCCGGCGCGTCGCAGCAGCGCGCGGATCCGTGCGAGCAGCTCGCGGAGCGCGAACGGCTTGACGAGGTAGTCGTCGGCGCCGGCGTCGAGGCCGGCGACGCGGTCGTCGACCTCGCCGCGCGCGGTGAGCATCAGCACGGGTGTGCTGTCGCCGCCGGCGCGCAGACGCCGGCACAGCTCCAGCCCGTCCATGCGGGGCATGGCGATGTCGAGGATGATCGCCTCGTACGGCGTTGCGTCAAGGCGCTCGAGCGCCTCCAGTCCATCGCCGGCCCTTGCGACCTCGTAGTGCTCGAGCGTCAGCGCGCGCGAGAGCGCGTTCTGCACGGCAGGCTCGTCGTCGACGACCAGTATGCGCGCTTGCTCGGCCATGATCTAGCGTCCCGGTCTGCTTGCCCACGCGCCGATCCTCCGGCGAAGCGGGTTATAGGCAATTAGAGGCTAGCGTGATGCATGCACGCGATCTCGAGCGAAGGAAACGCGAAGAGAACCGTAAGAACGTGCTTCGAAACAGGTTGCAGAATCTAGTGGGTGGGAGGCCGGCATCGCTGAACAGGAGACGGACGCGGCTGAAGGAGCCGATACTTTCGCGTCCCAGTCGCGCAAGCTGCGCAACAGCGTCATCAGCCTGGCGGTCTTCTTCGCGCCACTCGCGGGGCTGTTGATCGGCGTCCCGGGCCTGAACGCGGCCGCGAAACGGATCGCCCACGCGAACAGCGCGTGGATCCTCGCGGGCGTTGGTTTGGAGCTGCTGTCGTGCCTCGGCTACGTGATCCTGTTCGAACTGGTCTTCGGTCGGCTGGGCCGTAGCCTCAGCTCGCGGCTGTCACTTGCCGAGCTGGCGGTCAACTCGGTTGTGTCGGTGAGCGGGCTGGCGGGCATCGCGCTGGGTGCGTGGGTGCTGCGGACGAAGGGCGTTTCGGTGCAGCGGATCGCGAAGCGCTCGGTGCTGATCTTCGTGCTGACGAGCGCGGTGAACGTGGGCGCGGTGCTGGTGATCGGCGTGCTGATGTGGTTGGGCTTGGTGCCCGGCTCGAGCAACCCGCTGCTGACGCTGCTGCCGGCCGCGTTGGCGCTCGCGGCGATCCTCGGGACGCTGGCGGCCGCGTCGTGGGCGCGGCGTGCGGCGGCCGCACGCAAGCTGGAGCACGGTCGTGTGGCGGTCGCGCTCAGAGCTCTGAGCGGCGGCGTGCACGACGCCGTGCGGCTGATCCGCGCGCACGACTGGAGGCTTCTCGGGGCGGTCGGCTACTGGCTGTTCGACAACCTCGTGCTGTACGCGTGCCTGGCGGCGTTCGGTCAGGCGCCGTCGTTCTGGATCGTGGCGATGGCCTACCTGGTGGGCATGCTCGCCAACGCCGTGCCGGTACCGGGCGGCTTCGTGGCGGTCGAAGGCGGCCTCGTGGGGATGCTGCTGCTGTTCGGCACGCGCCCGGCGTCGGTGGTGATCGCGGCGGTGGTCGTGTACCGTGCGATCTCGCTGTGGGTACCGGCGGTGATCGGCTCGATCGCGTTCCTGAGCCTGCGGCGCGAGATCGGCGAGCCGGTCGCGCCGGCGGTCTCGAGCTAGCCGCTGGAGGCCGTTTTCGTGATCTGCTTGTTGTAGGCCTGCTGTGCCCAGGTGCGCTGGCAGACGTTGTCCGGCAGGCTTTCCATCACTTCCGCGAGCGCGGTGCTCACGGCGCCGGAGAGCCCGGGGCAGTAGATCGGCTCGGGCAGGTCCGCGGAGGCGGAGCCGGGCGCGTTCAGCGGACGCAGTTCCTCGCTCGCGCGGAAGGCGTGCGCGAAGCTGTCGGAGAAGATGTCGATCGCGACCCTGCCTGTGTAGATCTCGATCGAGCGTCCTTCGTCGTAGACGGTCGCGGGTACGCCGCGGATCAGCATGTTGCGTTGCGGGCCGAGCGTGGCGTTGGAGTGCAGCACGTAGATGACGGTGGTGACCTGCAGCGGCAGCTCGCAGCTGCCCCCGCCGAAGATCCCCTTGGTCTGCACGCAGTCCCCGTAGTAGACGCTGTCGCCGACCTTGGGGATGTAGCCGTTGAGACCATCGACCGCGGCCAGCGGCCGATCCTCGAAGCGCGGGCCGGCCCAGTAGATCTTGAAGAACGGAAACGTCTGGGCTTCGGCGAGATCGCTCGCGTCGAGCCCCGCCGGGTGGCTCGTGCCACAGCCGGCGGCCGCGAGCGCGAGGAAGGCCGCGACCAACGTGAGCGCCGCCCTTGTTGCACGGGCGGGCCGCCTGTCGTTGGTGGGGGAGGTCATGGCCGTCATTATCTTGGCGTGCCCGCGAGAAGCACCAGCGCGTCCGCTGCGCCGGACGCTACTTCTGAGCCGCGTGTCCTGCGATCCGCTGGGGTCTCGCAGCGGACAACGGTCGATCTTCGCACCGCGCGTCGTTGGGCCGCGCCGGCTGCTCGCCCGCCGATCGGTCTGCTCGCGTTGCTCGCGGCGCTGATCGCGCTGTGGCTGGTGGTGGATCCGCGCACGCCGGACCTCGCGGCGCAGGTGTATCGCGTGGCGCTGTTCCGCCAGCTCGGCTGGGCGGTGTGGGACACGCACTGGTACGCCGGGCACAGCCTGCCCGGCTACAGCCTGCTGTACCCGCCGCTGGCGTCGCTGCTGGGCATCCGCGTTCTGGGTGCTCTGTGCGTGCTCGCCTCGACGCTGCTGTTCGCGCGGCTGGTCAGCTCGACCTACGGCGAGACGGCAGCACGCTGGGGCGCTGCGTGGTTCGCGGTGGCGGCCCTCGGCGACGTGTGGATCGGGCGGATGACGTTTGCACTGGGGGTTTCGCTTGCGCTTGCTGCGGGGCTGGCGCTGACACGCGAGCGCTGGCTGTGGGCGGCGGTGCTGGCGGCGCTGTGCGCGGCAGCGAGCCCGGTGGCGGGGGTGCTGCTGGCGCTGGCCGGCCTGACGGTTTCGCTCCAGCGGCGCTCGCCGCGCGAGCTCGCGACACTCGCTGCGCCGGTTGCGCTCGTCGTACTTCCACTGGCGGCGCTGTTCCCGGAAGGCGGTTACGAGCCGTACCCGATCCTGTCGTTCGCGGCGACGATCGTGGTGGTGCTGTCGTTCCTGTTGGCGCTGCCGCCGCGGTCGCGGTTGCTGCGAATCGGCGCATGCGTGTACCTGGCGGCGTGCGTGGCGTGCCTGCTGGTGCACTCCCCGATGGGCAGCAACGTCGAGCGCTACGCGGTGCTGCTGGCCGGCCCGCTGCTGCTGTGCTCGCGCCTCGCGCAACCGCAGGAGCGCGACGGCGTGTCGCTGTGGGGGCGGATCGCGCCGACCGGTGCGGCGGCGCTGTGCGTGATCGCGGTGTGGGTCGTGTGGGGGCCGGTGCGCGAGACGGCTGCGGTCGCGGGCAGCGAAGCGACGAGCGCCGCGTACTACACGCCGGTGGAGCGTTTTCTCGCCGAGCAGGCGGGGGGTCCGGTGCGCGTCGAGGTGCCGCTGACGCGCTCGCACTGGGAGGCGGCGCTGCTCGCGCCGACGGTGTCGCTTGCGCGGGGATGGGAGAAGCAGCTGGAGATGCGCTACGACGGCGTGCTGCTCGCCCACGGCCTGACAGCAGCCGGCTACGAGCGCTGGCTGCACGAACAGGCGGTCTCCTACGTGGCGCTGCCGGACGTGGCGCTTGACCCGTCGAGCGCCCAGGAGGGCAGGCTGATTCGCCGCGGAGTGCCATATCTACGACAGGTGTTCGCGAGCGCGCACTGGCGCATCTTCCGCGTGCTCGGTGCGACGCCGCTGCTCTCGGGACCAGGTCAGCTGACGTCGCTGGGGCATGACTCGTTCGCGCTGCGCGCGCGCACCCCGGGCCGATTCGTGGTGCGCGTGCACTTCACCCGCTACTGGACGATCACGCGCGGCAGCGGCTGTGTGTCGCGGGCGCCGGGCGGCTGGACGGCGGTGAGCGTACGTGCGCCGGGCACGGCGGTGGTGACGGCGAGCTTCTCGCTGTCGCGTGCGTTCAGCTCCGGTGGCTCGTGCTCCGCGGGAGCGCGCTAGCCCGTGGGCGCGAGGCCGTAGAGGCCGGTCTCGCCCGTGAGGTAGATGTTGTTGCCGTCGCTGATCACAGGGTCGAACGCGCCTGTGTCCTTCTCGAACAGCACGCGCCCGGTGGAGATGCCGAGGCCGTACGTGCGGTGCGTGCCGAGGTCGGAGAAATAGACGATGCGGCCGATGATGGTCGGCGAGCCGGAGATGCGCCCGTGGCCGTTGAAGGTCCAGCTGACGTGGCCCGAGCGGGCGTTGATCGCGTAGAAGGTGCCGTCGTAGGAGCCGATGTAGACGGTGGGGCCGAGGCCAGGGGTGTTGGTGACGGCGGGCGAGGAGTACACGTAGGCGCCGGTCTGCACCGCCCAGTCGAGCGCGCCGGTTGACGCGTCGTAGGCGTACACGCGCCCGTCGGTGTTGCCGAGAAACACGCGACCGTAGATGACGGCCGCGGTCGAGTAGAAGGTGCCGCTGCCGAGCAGCGCGCCTTCGGACTGGCTGATCCAGATGCGGCGACCGGTGCGCTCGGATATCGCCTGCAGCCGGCCGGAGTAGTCGCCGAAGTAGAGGACGCCGCCGGCGAGCGACGGGCTCGCCTTGACGGCTCCGGCCGCGTGATAGGCCCAGATGACGGCGCCGTTGCGGTCGTTGAGCGCGTACACGGTGCCGTTCTGGGAGCCGAAGAACACGCGCCCGTCGTCGATCAACGGCGATGACTCGCTGGGACTGGGCAGCGAGCGGAACCAGCGGACCGCGCCGGTCGCGCTGTTCAGCGCGACGATGCGGCCGGGCTTGTCGGCGTGACCGCTGGAGAGGATCGTGACGTAGACGGTGTTGGCGGTGACGGCCGGGGAGGAGGCGGAGAGCTGGCCGAGGCGGCGCGACCACACGACGTGGCCGTTGTGCTTGTCGATTGCCCGCAGGACGGCATCGTCGCCGAGCTGGAACAGATGTTCCCCGTAGATCACCGGCGGGAACTCGAGCAGCGCGTTGCCGCCGTGCACCCAGATGCCCCTGAAGGGAGGGCGCACGCGCGCGGGTGCGGGGAAGAAGCGCGTGTGGTTCTTGGTGTAGCCGTACAGCGGCCACGTGAAGCTGACGGGGCCGCGCACAGGGGGCTTTGGCAGCGTGGGCGTCGGCTGGGCTATGAACGGCGCATGCGGGTGGTAGACGTTGCCGGTGCGGCTGCGGTCGTAGAGGTAGGCGCCGAGCGCGGCGGCGGCGAGCAGCACGACGAGCGCCGCCAGCGCCGCGCGCACCCGTCGCGAGCCGGGAAGCCGGCGTTTGCCGCCGGTGCTCACCCGCGTGAGCCGCTCAGGCTGCGAGCTTGCGGGATGAGGCGCCGCTCGCAGTGGCCGCGGCGGTGGGCTCCTCGAGCGTTGAGCCGGCGCGCGCTGCGGGCCGGCGCCGGCGCCGAGTGCGGCGATCGACGGCGACGGCGTGACGGGCGGTGCGTCGCGTCGGACGCCTGGCCACGCTGGCGAGCAGGCGAGCGGCCGTCAGCGAGAGCAGCCACAGGCTGGCGACAGCCAGCGGTGGCAGGGTCAGCCCAGAGACGAGCGCGAGCACGTCGTGATTGCTGTTCAGCGACCAGTTCCACAGTAGGGAGTCGGCGACGGTGAGTCCGGAGAAGAACACCAGCGGCCTGTGGGACACGCACTAACCCTAGACGTGATGGGGGACGGACGGTGCGACGCCTATGATCGCTCGCCATGAACAGCGTTGGAGAGCGCTCAGAGGTGTTCGCGCCGGGATTGCTCGATGGCCGTGTGGCGCTTGTGACGGGCGGTGGCACGGGCCTCGGCAAGGCGAGCGCGCTCGAGCTGGTCCGCTGCGGTGCGCGCGTGACGATCGTGGGGCGCCGCAGCGAGGTACTGGAGGACGCGGCTGCCGAGATCAACGCGTGCGCGGGGGCCGAGACGGGCGCCGACTGGCTGGCGGGCGACGTGCGCGACAGCGATGAGGCGCGGCGCATGGTGGGAACGGTGCTCGAGCGCCACGGGCGGCTGGACGTGCTCGTGAACAACGCCGGCGGCCAGTTTTTCAGCCCGGCGGAGCTGATCGCTGCGAAGGGATGGCGCGCGGTTTGGCGCCTGAACGTGGAAGGCGGCCTGAACATGGCCGAGGCTGCATTCGAGCTCGCGTTCGCCCACGCGGGCGCGGGCACGGTCGTGAACGTGACGCTGTCGCCTCACAACGGCATGCCCGGGATGGCGCACTCGGGGTCCGCGCGGGCGACCGTCGAGGCGCTCACGCGGGAGCTCGCCCGCCGCTGGCAGCCGGCGGGGGTGACGGTGACGGCGGTGGCGGCGGGGCACTTCGACACGGAGGTGCTCGCGAAGTACCCGGCGAGCGTGCGCGCCGGCGCCTCGCAGACGGTCCCGCTGCAGCGTCTCGGCACGGTCGCCGAGCACGCGTGGCTGGTCGCGCTGCTCGCTTCGGAGCTGGGCCGCGCGTTCAGCGGCTCGACGATCACGCTCGACGGCGCCCGCGACAACTGGTGCGGCCCGTGGCCGCCGGCGGGCCTGGCGGACGAGGCAGGGGAGGTGCCGACCGAGGCGCGCCGGTAGGATGGAGCGAAAGCGTGCGGGCGAAGTGTTTTGGTTGCACAAAAGCCTTCCAAGCTTTTAGAACGGGTTCGATTCCCGTCGCCCGCTTGAAAGCCACGGGGAGTGGCGCAGTCTGGTAGCGCACCCGGCTGGGGGCCGGGCGGTCGCAGGTTCAAATCCTGTCTCCCCGATTTTCGTTGGAAGTGCGAACAACCGTGAACAGGCGGGAAATCCCGCGAAAACACTGGGCCTCGTGGACGGCTGTTCTCGCGTGTTCCCGGATGTTCCCGGCACGCGGGACCGCAAAGGGACCGCAGCGGAGGCTCTTGCGGTCCCTTTGGCTGCCCGATCAGAACCTTGGACGTTGAACCAACCAACGTCATACGATCGGCTTGCAGAGCGCCGTAACGATTCGTGGCGAGCGGCGAACATGATGGTCATGCGCGACACGCTCCCGCTAAGGGGCGGCATCGCTGCCGGCGAGGTACCTGCGCCGAATATCTGTTGCGCGATGTGGACATCGCCATGTACCGCGCCAAGTGGGATGTCAAGAATCGCTACGCGGTGTTCGAGAGCGGGATGCAGGACAAGGTCACGGCCCTGCAGCGCGCCGATAAGCGTCGACATCGGCTCCTTGTGCTGCCGTCGACAGGAGATCCTGCCGACCAAGCGGCACGCCTTTAGTCCGAATTGACGGATGGCAAGGGCAACGGCTGCTCTCGCTCGAAATCGCCGACGGTTGCGTCCGCAGCATCGACTAGGAGGCCCGGCGCGAACTCGAAGTAGCCGGTTCGGGTGCCGTTATTTGTCATTACAAACTTCAGCGTCAAGACACGTCGACTCACGAGGTGAGGCATCGACCACACCGGCTCAAGAACCGCGCAAACGGTCCCCGGTGACAGACCGAGCTCGGCAAGATCGGACGGGCTAGCAAGGTGTGCCTGTGTGGTTTCAAGCCGCGCCTTGATTTTCCTGAGCGAAACCGTGCTGTCGCCAGGAATATGAACCGCTACGTAGCCGTCGTCGGTCCTGACTATCAATGTCTTGAGCTCGTGGGCGAGTGGGATGCTCCGTGCAGCCGCCGCTTCCTCGCAGGTAATGACTGGTGCATCGAGATATTGGGAGGCGAGCCGCCGCCCCGGCTCAGGAACCTTGGCTCTCGGCCTGGCGTCTCGCCTTGCTCTAAAGAAGGTCGGGCCGGTGAGGGCTAGTTCCCATGCGAGATCAAAGGCGTAGCGCTTACGGGCTAGGCCCGCATCAGAGACGAGCAGAGCTGCCGCCCGGATTCTGCGGGAACCGTCGATGCTTGGTAGAGCGACGTAGGCGCGCGTACCGTCGGGGTCATCGAAGAGAACAAAGTCGTCCAGATCCGAAGCGTCAGCCAGCAGGCTTGTTGAGCCCACACGAGCCTCTATGCCTGCGTCTTCTTGGCGCCGAACCTCGTCCTCGTAGGCGTCTGCCTGGGTTTCGGGCAGCACAAAGAGTCGCCGGATTTTTGCGCCGCGATTTGCGGCGGCGAGGTTGTAGCCGGCGTACCGTGTTTGGTCGGTGTCACGGCTCCAGAGTTCGGACGCCAGTGTCGAAACGGCGAGAACTCGCGTTTGGTTGTCTGCTCGAGCCATCTCCGCCAGCACGTGCTGGTAATAGAGCGATGGCGAGAGCGGGATCGTTCCGATCTGAGCCGAAGCAATGGCATCGACGAATGGGCCGACAAGAAGCGACTCCACCTCGCTTCGCCACGCTGCGGGTATGCGTTCGATAATCGACGACGCGGACCGGCCTAGGGCGTCGAGGGAGTCGGGTGGCCGGGTAGAGTTGACTCGCGGATGATGCTCGCGCTCCTCCGCCATCCAGCCAGCGATTTGGTTTGCGAGTCGCTCTGAGAGGAGCCTCGTGCCAACCTCAGTGAAATCGCTGATTGGGAGATCAACGCGGCCGTCAAGCCCGATCTCTGCGAGGCGATGACGGACATCGTCAACTAGGACGGGCAAGACAATCGTCCGCCCAAGGAGTTCCTCGCGTTCTCTCGCCCAAGCGACCTCCTGTCTGACCCACTCCGAGTCAGCTGTATCCCGACCGAAGATAAGCACGACATAGTCGACCTCAGAGTTGATGGCGCTTCTGAGGGACGGCTTGAGCTCAGCTCCAAACAGCAGCTCGTTCTCATCGATCCACGGCTTGAGCCAGGCGGGAAAATAGCCAACGAGCTCACGCACGAGTGCCTTGTCTCGACTGCTGTGGCTGAGGAAGGCCCTCATGCTGGCGGATTCTAATAATCGGGCGTGTGTTCGGCTACCCCCTCGGCCGTCCGCAGTTCTCAGGCCCCAGTCAGCGCCTTAGCGAAGTCGCCGAGATCGGCTTCTATCGTGCGCGGCACCGAGACTCTGAGCCCGCCTCGCGTCCCGAGAGCCGTTTGGCATTGACAAGGGTGAACCCGATGACGTCGTGGTGCCCGTCCAGACAGACGGCGTGCCCCTACGGGCTGAGTCTGCAGCCGTCGCCGGGGACTGCTTTGATCGCCTGGGTGAACCAGGAGGAATTCCTACTGAGCGTCCTACGCAACTCTGTCGATGGCTTGAGCAGACGAGATCTGCTCGAGCGCTTGCGCGAGCAGATCCCATACCTTCAGCCAGCGGACGTCGAGAGCGTGCTCGCGGTGCTCGGTGGGCGGATCCGCGAGAGCGATGGCCGCATCAGCCTGGTGGAGCAAGTCACGCAGCCGGATTCTCCGCCGACGCTACTCCCAGCCCGGTTCGTTGCTTTCGATCTTGAGACGATCGTGAGGCCGATCGTGAGAGAGCCCTACCTCGAGCAGCACGTGTTCCAGATCGGCGCGGTGCGGTTCGGCTCGGACGCCGCATGGGTCGCGGAGGCCCCGGACTTTGAGCGCTACTGCGAGCTCCCGAGTGAGGAGAACGAGCAGCTGATCTACAGCGACGCAGTTCGCGAGCGCTACCAGCACGGTAGGCAGCCGCTCGCCGCAGCGCTCAGTGCCTTCCGCGAGTTCTGCAGCGGAGTCGATACGGTTGTCGCGTACAACGGCGTCGCGCACGATTTCCGGCTGATCGAGAACGAGTTCGGCCGCTGCCAGCTCCCGGGGCTATTTACGGGTCGCGGGGCGCCGCGGCCCGTGGACGGCCTGTACTTGGCCCAGGCGTTGTGGCCGATCCCGCCGCGTCAGCACCGTCTTGGCCAGCTGATCGAGCGCCTCGAGCTCGATGTCGCCGAGATGAGCTGGCACGACGCGCTCGACGACTCGAGGATGCTCGTCGAGTTGCTCGAGCACGGTGCGCGCGAGTTCCTTCCGACACTCGACGAGGGGCTACTGGCGTTGCTAGCGGCGGCATCGGCCGGTTCAGACGCGTGGGATTTGCTCTTTGCGCTCGCTGGGGGTCGCCCGGCGGCCGCGCCGCACGACCATGCGCAGGCCGCGCGCGTCGTCCTCCACGCAATCGCCGGCGCCAACAAGCAGCCGCTGCGTGTCGAGCCCGGAAACGAGCCGACCCCTCCTGCGGCAATTGAGCTTCCCGCCGCCCTGCTCGACGAGAATGGCACAAGCGTTTCGCTTGAGCGGCTGATCACGGCAGTGAAGGGTGAGCATGCTGAGACGCGCGACGCACAGCGCATCATGGTCGCCCGGCTCCGCGACTGGCTTGAGCGCGACGCGCCCGCGCTCGTCGAGGCACCGACGGGCACGGGCAAGAGCTTTGCGATTCTCGCAGCCGCGCTCGATTGGCTTGCCGCCGACCCGCTCCACAAGGTCGTCATCTCGACCTACACGAAGCAGTTGCAGTCGCAGCTGGCGGCTGATATCGAGGCGCTGAGCGCGGATGCGCTGCCAGCGCTCGCCTCCGTTGCCGATATGGTCAAGGGTGCCGCAAACCGCTTGAGCCTGCGTTCGCTTCTGCTCGTAGTCTCGGAACTGACGGAACCCGACGACGCCGGGCGCCGTCACGGACGCGGCGGGCACTCGGCTGATCAGCGGTACCGGGACCTCGTAATCTTCCTCGTCCTGCGCTTCATAGCGCAGGGAACACCGACTGAGGAATGGGAGTCGCGCTCTGTCGACCGCGTCGACGTCCCAGCTTTCTTTGACGAGTACTGCCCGCGACGGCTCGCGCTCTATCTTGCGTCGTTGTCGCAGTCGGAGGGCGCCGACTATTTCGCCGAGCGCGGTGGGATCGCCCGACACACGCAGTCGGTTCGCGAGGCGCTGGAGACGCGCCGGCTGGTGATCGCGAACCACGCGCTCTTGCTGGCGCACCTGGACGACTTTGAGGGCGTCGGCGAGCACACGCTGCTGTTCGTGGATGAGGCGCACGAACTTGAGACCGCGGCTACGGATGCGCTATCAGCCACCTTCGACTCCGGTGCGTTCGCCGAGCTCGCAAGCACCGCTGGCGAGTGGGCGGCCGAACAGCCACGGGAATCACCCGGCATCGCGCGGCTCGCGTCTGCCGTCGTCGACGTCGAACACTACTTGGAGGATGAGCGCCTTGCGCGCGCCGCGATGAACGCATTCGACACGGCCGAGAGCGGTGGCTTCGCGGCGTCGCTACGAACCGTCACCGTCGCCAGCCCACTCCAGGGCGATTCGCACGTCGCTGAGATGGAGGCGCTCGCTGGTGAGCTCCGGCACACGCGCCGGGTTGTCGGTCTGCTCAGCGAGGCGCTTCGCGAGATCGCGCGCAACCCGCCGGGCGACCCCTACGAGCGCGACCGGTTCGAGCGGCTGTGGTCGAAAAGTGCCGAGATCGACATGGCGCTCGGCGCGATCATGCACGACATCGACGCCGTGCTCGCCCCTGTCGCCGCCGCGGCACCACAGTCCGCAGACGAAGCCGTGGCGGCAGCCGAGGCTGACGCGCGTGCGGCGGACGCTGCCGAGGAGTCCGAGAAGCTCCAGCTCGCACGCGACGGCGTTGGGGACGACGCCGAGCGGCTGATCGCGGTCGAGGAGGAGGACGATGAGGGCGAGGACGAAGAGGACGAGGAGCTCCCCGCGGACGCGAGCGTGCCGCCAAGCAACCGGGTTGTCTGGGCAGAGGAGCTTGAGGAGCTACGGCCGGGGCGCGTGCGCTGGTACCGCTTCCGCCTGAGCTCGTCACCGATCGAGCTGAGCCGCGAGCACGAGTGGGCGCGCTTCCGCACGCGCTTCGCCCGCTCCTACTACGTCTCCGCGACACTCCGCGTTGCCGGGCGGTGGACTTTCATTCGTGAGCGCCTCGGGTTCGGCGAGGACGTGATGGATGTTGCCCTGGACTCGCCTTTCGATGTCGCCGAGCAGGCGCAGCTCGTCTGCTTCGAGGACTTCCCCTCGTGGTCGGAGCATGCCGAGGCAGCGATGCACACCGTGGCCCACCAGACGGCCGGCTATGCACGCGAGCTCGTCGCCGTGAACGGCGAGGGCGGCGCGATGATCCTGACAACGGCGCGCGCGACTGCAGCGGGGATCTTCGACTGGCTTGCGCGGCTGCGCGTCGCTGATGGCTCTGCCTATCCGTTGATTTCCGCGGGCGTCGAGGGCAACCAACGTGCGGTCGAGACGTTCAAGAGCGTTGGAGGGCTGCTCGTCGGCACGCGCGGGCTCTGGCAGGGGGTGGACATCGCCGACCCACGGCGGCTGCGGCTCGTCTGGATCAACAAGCTTCCGTTCGCGCCCTTCGGCGCCCCGGTGATCGCGGCCAGGCTTGCGCTAGAGGTCCGCCGCGCCGAGGCACTCGGCGTTGAGGACTCGGACGCGTGGGCGAACGAGCACTACTACCTACCGCTCGCGGCGATCGCGCTGCGCCAGGCGGTCGGGCGCCTGATCCGCACGAGGGAGCATCGCGGTGTGATCGTGATCAGCGACCGCAAGCTCGCCGGCCCAGGTCGCCTGCGCCGGCTGTACCGGCAGGTCTTCCTCGGCTCACTGGACCCCGGTCTGATGCGTCCCGACGCAGAGACAGGCGAGGAGTGGCTCGGAAACGTCGCCTCGATGCGCGAGGGTTGGCGCCGCATCTTCGAGTTCTACGCCGACGAGGGCTTGCTCGACCGCGAGAGCGCGCGCGAGCTCTGCGAGGACGAGGCGCTGCTGCGCTTCACCGAGTTGCCGCAAACGCTCGCGATCCTCGAGCAGGAGCTCAGTGACGCCGAGGAGCGAGCCCACCGCGAGGCCGGCACCCTTGGCGACGAGCTGGTGGCGCGCGCCGGCGCGATCGCCGGACACCTCCACGCCAGCGATGAGCCGCTTGTATTGAAGGACAAGCAGGTTGAGGGTCTACGGGCGATCGCTGCCGGCCAGGACCTCCTGGGGGTGCTGCCGACCGGCTATGGCAAGAGCTACCTCTTCCAGCTGCCGGCGCTGGCGCTGTCGGGCGTCACCGTCGTTGTGAGTCCGCTCGTCTCGCTGATGACCGATCAGGCGCTTGAGTTGAACCGAACGATTGCGGGTCGTGTGCGCGCCCTTGTGGCGCCGATGCGCGAGTCCAACAGTCGGACAGGGAAGAGTGAGATAGAGGAGCAGCTCAAGGGCTTGCGCGACCACGGGATCAAGCTGGTCTACCTCTCGCCGGAGCGACTCTGCCAGCGCCACTTCCAAGAGTGGTTGCGCGCTGGCGTGCGCAGCGGCGTCGTTCGCAGGATTGCACTCGACGAGGCACACACATTCGTGCAGTGGGGCGACGACTTCCGCCCGAGCCTCCGCCGCGCAGAGGTGTTCCTGCGCGCGCTGAAACAGGAGAGCCCGGCGCTGCAGCTGATCGCGCTCACTGCAACCGCGAACGACAGCGTGCGTGAGGGCTTGCGCAGCGCGATCTTCGCCCTGGCCCCCGGCGAGGAGCGCGGGAGCTTCGCGTTCGTGCGCGCAAATCCGCTGCGCCCCGAGTTGGCACTCTACCGTCGCGCACTCACGGGCCGTCAGGGCGGTCCCATGTCGATCGCCGGCCTCGTCGAGCGCATCGTCGACGCCATCGATGGGCACGCGATCTTCTACTGCCTGACAGTGCGCCAGGTAGACACCCTCTACGCCCACCTTTACGACTACCTCCAGGGCCACCCGGTCGACGTGATGCGCTACCACGGCAGACTGACCGACGCCGAGAAGACCGCCGTCGCGAGCCACTTCAAGCAGGCACCGTCCCAGGACGAGGACGGATACCGGCGCATGGTTGTCATCGCGACCTCAGCGTTTGGGCTCGGCGTCGACCGCTCCGACATCCGCGCGGTGTTCTGCGTCTCGCCGCCGACCGACCTCGCCGCGCTCTACCAGCAGCTCGGCCGTGCCGGGCGCGACCGTGCTGCCCGCCCCGGACACGATGGCGCCTTCACCGCCGGCCTCACGATCACCTATCCGCGGGCACAGCGGACAATCACGTTCATGACCCAGCAGCGCGTCGCCGACGATATGCTCGCGCGGATTGCGGGTGTGCTGCTCAACTCCAGCGAGCATTTCAGCTCGCACGGGCTTGCATGTGATCTTGTCGACGAGGATCTGCGCAGCGGCCGGCTGAGTACAGAGGAGGCCGCCAAGCCCGAGACGGTCGACACCTACCAGACCGCGATCCTGCGCGTCCTCGCGGAGCTGTCCCTTCACGGTCTTGTCCGCGACCTTGGCGATTTCCCGCACACCGTCGACGTCCGGCGCGGTGACTACGCGCCCGATACGCCCGAGCTCGGTGAGCTGGTCGAGGCGATCGCCGCCGAGCTGCCACTGCGCGGTCGGATTGAGATGACGGCACTACACGCTGCGCTGCGTGGTCGCTTCCCGGCCGAGGCCATGGACGCCGGAGCACTCTGGCACGCACTGCTCGAGCTGCACACGCTCGGCTACTTCGACGTCTCTCAGCGCCCGAATCGCGAACAGCTCACTGGCATTGAGGTAGTCACGCGCGAGCTCCCGGAGCACCTAATCGGCGAGCTCTCCAGCCGCCACGCGCGCGTCGCTCGCGAGGTCATGCTGCTACGCGATTGGTTCGGCGACCGCCGCTGCGCCAACGAGGGACTCCGCGATTACTTCGCAGCTTCCGAGCTGCCCGCCGGAACCTGCGCCAGCGACGATTGCCGATGCTCAAGCTGCTGGAGCCAGGCAGGGCTGCCCACGGACGCACGCGAGCCACCGCTGCTTGAGGCTTTCCAGGCGGAGAATCTGCGTCCAGCATCGGCGACCACGAGAGGGCGGCGGCGCAGCGAGGAGCAACTCGACCGGCTCGTCAGCTCAATCCTTTGGCAGAACTACAGCGGCCTGGTAGAGAGCATCATCCTCGCGCTGCTGCGCGGCGAGGACCACTACTACTCACTCGCCGAGCGCCGCCGAAAGCGCCTGTGGCCGAAACTACTACTCTCGCGGGCGCGTGGCCGCAAGCCAGCATTGCAACGTGACGATCTTGCCGCCTCTATCGCCCGCCTAGTCGCCAATGGCGAACTCTCACGTATCGGCGCCTCGCGCTACCGCCTCACCCGTTACGTTCAGCAAGACGCAGCCCGCGCTGCCGAGCAACCGACGGCACGCTGAGCGTCGCCAGCCCTTCTGTCGAGACCCGCCGTAGCATTCCAGCGATGAAGGCGAGCAAGGTGCAGCGTAGGGCTCAGCGCAAAATGCGGAAGCACAGGCTTGGGCTTTCCATCGCACCGACGGTCGCCGATGGTGCCTTCGTCAGCCCCGACGCACACGAGATTCCCCTCGTGCCCTCGCGAGCCGGCGGTAACCGCCAGGGAACTTTCTACCCCGAGCTCGTGCTCGGGCCAGGAGCACTGCGGACTAGGCACGTCCAAGAGCTGCGCCAGTTCCTCGTCGAGGTCGTCCGTCAGCGCGGGCAGGCACTGCATCTGGCGAACCTCTGGAACGCGCTCTACTTCAACTACGACCTGGACCACTGGGGCTACCACGCGGATCGAATCGAGCAGCGCCGCATTCCCCTGCGCGGAAGCGACCGGCGCGACCTTGCGCTGCCCGTCGGCGGCTTCATGCGCGTGCACACCGAGGCGGCTTGCGGAGACCTGCTTGCCGAGGTGATCTACAAGGAGGGCGCCAACGAGCGTGCTGACGCAAGCTGGCTCGACCCATCCCTCTCGGGCGCGCCTGCAAGCGTGGAGGAGCCGCCCGACGCCGAGCGGCTACTCGTGCGCCGCGAGCGCTACGTGATTGACTTCGATGCGTTCGGCGCAAACGGACTCCCCGACGCCCAGCTCGCGCGCCTGCGCGCCCGCGGGCTCTGGCTCGACGAGCACGGGCATCTCCTGACGCACGCGCACTATAGGCCGCAGACGGCAGACCTCGACCCTCTCGACTATTACGCCGATTACCTGCTGCATGAGCACCGTGAGGGGCTACTTGCGTTCTGCTTCAGCGCGAGCATCACCGACAGCGAACTGCGTGAGGCACTCCTGCGCAGCTTCGAGACGGTGCGCGAGCTGCTGCTCCAGGCACACGAGCTGCACAGCTGGCACGGCGAATACTTCTTCCTTGAGGACGGGTACCGCGAGCGGCTGAACTGCGACGGTCCGCTCGGCGCCAACGACCTGCAGTCCGTCTACGGTGGCCTTCGCCGATTCCCCAACGGCGAGCAGCGCGGCTACTCCGCGATCGCTCCGCGGCTCGTTGAGATGCTCGGCGGTGACCACATCGATCAACGCTCACGCACCCTCGTCGAGGGCTGCGCGTACGCAACCGCCGTCTGCCACGCAAACAGCTATCTCGCCGAGCGCCTGAGCGAGGACCAAGCCGACGGTCTGAGCGCGGACGGTTCTCATTTGCGCCTTGACGACGCGCGAGAGAGTGGCGGAATCTGGCGCGTCGAGCGGGTGGCGCAGCCTGAGCGTTACTCCCTGCGGGGCGTTCCTCCACTTCTCGAGCTTGGGCTAGGCTATGCAGAATCCCGCCCAGGCGAGCAGGCAGCTGCTCACGACGACGACGAGCAACCGATCGCGGCGTCGCAGACAGGCTTCCGCGTGCCGCTGACTATCACGGATCGCTCACTGCGTCGCCTGCGACTGTCTGCGGACGCCACCGAGGCGTTGGCCGATGGACCTGTCGAAGTAGCGGTTCGCCACGGCGATCAACGCTCTCGCACCACGGTCGAGCGCGACGGCAGGCACCTGTTCGGTGTCGAGTATCCGTGGGATTTCTACCCAGGTCTGGTGCTGCACGGCAACGTTGAGAACGGCGGGGGCGTCGTGCGTATCCGCAGCGAGCGCGCGACGCCTCCAATCATTGCCCGCGACGGCCGCCAGCTCGACTACGACACGAACCTCACGATCTACGAGCGAGACAACAAACAGCAGCTGCCAGAGCGCGAGCGCCGGACCGCGCCGACGCTGCGAGCACTGATCGTCCGCGCGTTCCGCAACGCTGGTGAGGCGCGCGCCGACAATGGACGCGCGCTGACGCTCAGCGAGCTCACGACGCTGATCCTCGGACCGGGCTCACGCGCGGTCGAAAGCCGCCCCATCGCGCTCTCGCTCGCGGCAATGAATATCGAGCGCGACGGCGCCTGGTATGTCTGGCGGCCGTCGCGAGCACGCAGCCGACGCACAGTCGACCGCAACCTGCTCGACCTCTACGGCGAGCGCTCGCGCAGCGAGCTCATCGTCCGCCGCCATTCAACGCCTATGCACCTTCGCCGTTTCACCGAGGAGTCCGGACGCTCGTCCTCACCGGAGAAGCGCGCGTCCTATGCGGAGGCGCGCAGGCTCTACGGCATGCACGGTGTGCTGCCAGCAGAGCTGCCCCGTGAGTGCACGTGGGTCAAGCCGTCGTCTTGGGGGGGCGAAGTCGCCGCGAGGGTCAGCGCCGACGCGGTCCTTGAATCCGCGTAGCTGCCTACAGGTTGCGTGTCACTCCGGTGAGTTGGCTGACCGAGGTTGCTCGGTTATCGCACCGACTTCGCCGACACCGGTCATCTTCATCAGCCGCTCGCCGAAGTGTCGTCGCTTACCAACGCCCACGCTACTCCCGCGATCACGGGAAGCATGCTGCCCACAATGAGAGTGGCTCCTTCGGGCGCGAGTGGCGTGCTCAGCATGTTATTCACGGCGTTGAAGGTCGCACAGAGTGTTGCCGTGGCTGCAGTTGCCCCAAGTCCATCGACGAGGCGCCGATGTCGCATTGCAGAACGCCCGATCGCGCAAGCAATGGTCAAGACTGCCAAGGTGCCTGCGACGGCCCACGACACTGCGATCGATGTCCCAATCCCCGCCTGACGGATGCTGAGTCCGACGACGCCGCCAAAAAGAAGCGCGACGAGCGCCATGCTCGCCGCCAGTCGTCGCCGCTCAGTCTTACGTCGCCGTCGCTCCTCGCGGGCCTCTTGGCCAAGGAGTGCCTCTGCCTGCGGATAGGTGAGCCACGACGCTTCAGGCTCGCCGGGCGCGAGCGCGATATCCAAGAGAAGCGACTCCATGGGCGAGAGATAGGTTGGGCCGTGAGTTTCGGCGTCGAAGTCGTGGGCACTAGGCTCCGAAAACGCCGCGTCGTCGAGTTCAATTGAAAGTCTCTCCGCAATCGCGGCCCGTCGCTCGATCATTGCTTGGAGTCCTGGCTCATCTCCGTTCAAGGATCGCGCGCACCGGTCGATAGCGACCTCGAGCAACCACAACACCACGGCTGCGTCGGTCGCGCTTGGGCTCTGCGGTGTTTGGGCGATGAGTTCCCGCACAAGCTCTCCGGGCTGAAAGCGATGCTCCGCGATTCGGCGACAGTAGTTCCGCAAGGCAGCGTCGAGACCGTACACACTGCCCACTTCCAACCGTTCCCGGATCGTGTCCCACGGTGAGGCTTCTCGATTGGAAGCGAGGTCATCGAGTGCCCAGCACACCAAGGCCAAATGAAGCTCTGGGACGACATCTGGACTCCTGCTGGCCATGCGAGCGGAAGCGTGAACAGCATCGGCGAGTAGTTTCGGACTGCCACGTCCAAGGTTGGCGGCCGCCCGCGCTGCGAGCGAGAGCGCGACGGTGTCGGCGCTGACGGGTCGAACCTGGCCCGCGCGACGCCAGCGTTCTAGCGCGTCCAGCGCGGCTTCTCCCTCTGCGCGGTGCACCGGCGGATGGCGCGTAGCGCTGAGCGCTGCTAGAGCGGTCTCGACCGGAGAACCCCACCAGTCGCTCGCGTCACGAGCTCGAAAGCCGGCGCGGTGCGCGAGAAGATGGAGGGACTCGGGCGATGCGCTCACAGGAACCAGGGTCGGTTGCGTAGATCGCTGCGCAGCAGGTTAGGGTCCCAGCTTTGCACGTCGCCGAGATATCCCACTAGTCCGGCCAGCTGCTCTCCATAGACGAGGGTCGCAGGCTTCGACCTCGCGTTGAATCCCCGCCAATTCGCGTGCGCGAGGCGGAACACCTGGGCGACGAGCTCGTCAAAGCACTCGTCTTCCACCGTGGAGCGCCGGTCCAGTTCGATCAAGAGCGGGCCCTCCGGAGGACCGGTCGGTCCGAGAGCCTCGGCATGTAGCAGCGCCCGGCGATCACCAAGGCGCACCACAAGACCCTTCGGTGCCGCCCACGTCTCCTCGTTCGTGTCGGCAGCGTCCCACAGCGACGAGTCGTCCAGCCTCAAGAACGCAGTCGGGAGGGACACGCCCACTCGCCGCATCGCCTCCTCCACCGAGGCGATCTCGGGGGCGCCGGTACGGCTCGCGAGGTGGATGACCAGCCGGGTTGGCTGGGCGTCGAGATCCGCTCGTAGTGCGGCCTCGACAGATTCCCCAAGTCGGACGAGATATGTGTCTTGGTCGGCCGCCGGTGTGAAGGACCAAGTCTGACGGTACAAGCCATTAGAGACGAAGGTCACGGCATACCCAAAGATTCGGCGGCGTTGGCCCTCGTGGCCAACTTCGCGGCGACCAATACCAATAATGAGGTCGTCATCTCCCGGCGGGGCTTCTACGGTCCACGGCACGCCACCGAGCTTTGCGAATGATGCGAGCGCGATGTCCGCGAGTGCCCATTGAAACCGGCCGGCGTCACTGATGAGCTCGCTGGTCACCATTTGCGATGGAACTCCGAGATTGGCGAATGCGGCCTTCGCCTCGTAGTAGGGCGTGTCGGTTTGCCAGTGCTCGGAGTGCGGAACGAGGACAATGGCGAGGCTTGGATCGCGATCTCTTGGTTGTGCCGCCCAGTTAGCGATCCCGTGTCGGTATGCCTCGGCGGCGGTGCGCTGATTGCGAAGATCCGCTTGGATGGAGAGGTACTTCAGCGCCTGCCCCGTTGCTACCGGCACTCGAAACATGCTCTCAAAGCCCCCGAAGCTGCCGATGCCATTCAGCCATCCATCGGCGAGCTTACGCGCCAGCGACTTCATCGCCTCGGGGAAGACGAACAGCAACGAACCGTCCCCGAGTGAGACGCGAGAGTTGTCAAAAGGCCCGTAAGCTCGAACGCCTTGGTACGAGGCACTACCTGAGCGCGAGGGGAAAGCGGCGTCGAAGCGTAGGCGCGGCGCGGCGAGGCAGGTCGCAGGTACCGAGGTCACTCTGGCTCCTCGAGGCGGATTCCGATCGGCTTTCCGAGGACAAGCTTTCCCTCGCTTGAAACTGGTACGGGCCATTCCAGGGCGCGTAGCATTTTTCCAGCCATCTCGAAGCGATCCTTCACGGCGTAGCGGTTTCGCTTATTGGAGACGGTAAGCATTCCGGATGCGACATTCAGATCACGAAGCGCTTGAGTTCCTCGCCACGCCACCACTAGTCTTGAACGAACGACCAACGCGTAGTCGGCTGGGTTCACGGAGTGGGTATCCGGGCCGATACGTAGACGCAGTGTGTTGCCGTCACTAATCTCGACGCGCCCACGGCGGGGGCCATCGCCGCGCAGGCGTATCGCGGACTCCCCGACCGACCACTCAGCGACTTGTGGGTCGGCAAGAGTTGCAGCCGTTCGCCACCGACTACGCGTGCGCACGATCGCGATGGCATCAGAGGTCACATATGCCTCTTCCGCGAGTCGAACGACCAGCTCGGGTTCCACCACAAAGCCGTCGGACTCCTGCGCCGCAAGCAGCCCAACGAAGTGCATGTCTCCTGCTCGACCGAACCATGCTTCGCGGCCCGATTGGTGCGCGTGGTCGACAAGCGCCTCGCGAGCGGCGAACAAGATGAGCCTGCCGCGTCCTGTGGGCACCACGACGCGACGGGCATCCTTACGGTCTAGCTCTCGAGCGGACCAGAACGCGTCGCGTTCGGCCCACAGGGCCGTTGAAAGTGCGCGCTCCAACTCTCGCCTGTCGTCGCCGTCGGTGCGCGGCAGTCGCCACATAGCGATATCCCCCTCGAAGGCGACGTCGTAAGCATTCAGGAACAGGCCCGGCATGCCCCCATCTTTGCCGATCGGACGGACGATGTCCGACTGTTGGGACCTCGCGACAGCCGCCACCTCTGCTGCTGCCAAAGAGCACATGGCCGGATGCCGTTCGATCGACGTCAGCGCTAGGGTTCGCCCGAACGCGGGAGGCCCGCTTGCCCAATCATTCTCGCATCCGTTGCGGGGCCCGGGGCAGGGGCTGCAACCGGCCCCGAACCCAGCGGGGCCATCCTATTCAAGAAAGCTCAATGTCCGCTGGGATAACAGCCCCGGACTCGATGTTCGTGATACGAAGCCACCATGGCACTCCTGGGGGCAGTGTCCGAGACGCCGCCGGCGAAGCACCAAGGTCTCGGCCAGCCTTTTATGATGTGGACCACGGATGAATGCCACGCCCCACACCGATGGTCTCTCGTTCGGGCCGACGGCGAGCAGCAAGATGTATCTCGCGATGTATCAACACCGCGGGCACGATCCAAGCAAGAGCTGCTGGTCACCGGATGTGCCTCCTCCGATGGAGTACTCAATCTTTGAGCGAGCCGATGATGAGCAACACTCGGACCCAGATGGCCACTATTGGGGCGTGCGCGACGCTGCGGGCGCTGCGCTAGGTACAGCGGGGGAGCGGCTCGCAAAGTTCCCGTTCAACGCCCTCGAAACAGTACCTTGGCACGGTTATCCGGTGTCTCCAGCCAGTGGTCGTCCCAGCGAGACGCCACCCGACTCCTTGATCGAGGGCTTCATTGACGCGGGTGTCGTATCGCGGACGTTCGGCCGCAAGCTCCAGAGGCGCAAGGCATGAAAAAGATCCTCCGACTGTTTCTTCCCGGGAGCTTCGAGGATGCGCAGCTTTATATGGGGCATCTTATGGTCTTCACGACTGAGCGCGATACGCGGCTTCTCGAGCTAGAGGCGCTGACGAGTAGGTTGGAAGCGCAGTACCCGCAATGGCAAGGTGTGTTGAGGCTTGCATTTGCCAGGAACGATTGGCTCACGAGTGGGGTCACAAAGTCTCTGGCCCAAAATCCGCTATTCGCCAGTGCGCTTAATGTCGCGTTTGATCAGGTAGCTAACACCCAGATTGCACTCGATGACGGCGACTTCGCGCTACAGCCTCTTCATAACTTCAAACAGGATGCGGACGTCATTCTAGATACGGTCGTCTACGCGCAGCGGCTCTACCTGGGTACGACGGCAGGTCTCTATGACTACGACATCGACTGGCAAGAGCTATCTGTCGGTGCGCAGCGTAGGCGCATAGACGCAAGGTGTGTTAGTGCGACGGCCGAGTATGGTGCAATTAACGCCTCGTGCGAGGATGAGGGACTATTTACGGGTTACGATGAGTTCGGATGGCAAGGGCTTCGAAATGAGGCCACTCTGATCCGCACTGCAGAGCGCTCGGTTCGTGCCGCATGGCTGGGAACTGACCTCGTTAATTATGAGAGTCCCACGACGCCAGAACTCCTCTCGGCGAGCGTAGAGGCTGTGACCACCGATGGCGGTGCTGCTGACTGGAAACGAAAAGTTGTAACACGGTTCAGCAGGCCCACTCGCGAGCTTGACGACCTTGTGACCGAGCTTTGCGTGCAGCGTAAAGTGGATCCGCCCGATGTGCAGTTCGTCTGGAACTCCTCGCGCGCGTTCTTCATCAATACGCATAGTCACGGATTCTTCTCAGCCGTACGGGCTTCGGAGAGAGACATCCGATTCACCCGCCACGGTGCTGCAGACGGACGAGTAATCGCTGTCCATCGATATTCGGGTGGCTGGGTTATCGAGACCGATTTTCGAGCGTACGTGCTGGCTCGTGGTCACCTCATCGAGCTGCTGGATGAAGAGCCTTTGTCGGTCAGGGCGTTTGAGGGATCGAAGCGCTACAAGCGCATAATCGCGATTACCGTGGAGACGGGCGTTCACTTGATCAGTATCATCGATACGTTTTAGGAGCAGCGCCTCGCGACGGGCTTGCTGGGGCGGGCGCACTGAGCTGCGGCGTCACGCGTCGGGTAGGACGCTTGGCCTCTCGGTGAGGCGGCGTAGCCCTCGTTTTGAGGTGGGGGAAGGTGGCTCGAGTGCGGTGAGGAATCGCTGTGCTGCTTCGTCGTCGAGGATGTAGCGGGTGCGTTCGGCGAGTGCGCACCCGGCCTCGGTGCGTGGGGCTCCTTGCACGAGTTCGCTCAGGGTGTCGCCGCTGACGGCTGTGGCGTGCTCGATCCCGTGTGTCGTGATCGTAGATCCGGAAGTCATAGGTAGAGTGCGCGGCATCCGTCCAGACGGATCTTAAGCGGGCGGATAGATACAGGGTGCGGACTCTGATGGATCAGGGGCGCTACGTGCGTAGTCCTGTCGGTGACGGAGGTGGCTCGGCAATAAGGCGCGGTGGAGGGAGTGGTGTGGCTCCGTGTACGCCGTGCGAGTTGCGAAAGAGGCACAGCACTTGCCCGGCGGGTCGAGCCGCGCTTGGAGCGAGTAGCCCGGCCCATCCTGAGTGCGATAGCTGCTCGCCAACCTCCTGGAAGGCCGGCCAGCTCGAATGGCCCGGAACGGGCGTGGGGAGACCCACGGCGGACAGGTACTCTGTTGAGGAGAGATCGGCGACTTCCACGTCGACGTCCCACGTCCAGAGTGCGCGGGGCATCTGTGCCAGCGGTGGTATTGCCCGCTCGGCGAGGTGTCGGTACCACTCTGCCCACGCGGTCTGCTCGCTGTCGGCGAGGTAGAGCGCGTCCACGACGTTGCCTTGCTGCCAGCGGTTGTCGGGTGGCGGGTCGCGTTCGGGAAGTGGTGGTGATCGGGGGTAGGTGTGCTTGACCCAGCGTCCGCGTACGGCGATCGCTGCGACTTCTGGCGTCACTGTCAAGGCCGGTTGAAAATGCACCCCCTTTCGCCGGTTGAAAACTGACCCCTCCTTGGGGTGCGCCGGCTGCGTGTGGAGCGAAGGCGCGTAGCGCCGAGCGGAGCACGCTGCGGGCGGCGCGCCCGTCGTTGGGGGTC
>DATHOH010000055.1:0-48161 GCA_035485155.1 Solirubrobacteraceae bacterium | reverse complement strand
CGTGCCATCCGCTCACGCTGCCTAAATGACAGCGCGGCATTAGCGTGCAGCTTCATCCGGTTTCTCCTTGGGACTGGGGCTTTGACACCACCAGCCTCCAAGGAGGACCGGATGAACAACGTCCTCAGGTCCTACAGCTAGGCCCCACTGATCGCGCGAGAACGCAGGGTCCGCTCCCGCGACCCAACGCCTGCCATCCTCCGGGCGCGCCGGGGCGTCCACGAGCTCCAACTCGCGCGTGTCAAAGAACGCGCCGCCACCCTCCACAAACTCGGCCTCATACTCAGCGCGGTAGCCATCCGGGTCGCGCGCCGCCTCGCTCGCCAGGAACTCCCGCGTGATCGTCGGATTCACCTCCGAGGTCGCCGCATGATGCGCCCTCGCCTCCGGCAGAGCACCCGCCTGCGCGCGGCTGTAGAGATCGTGAAAGAAACCGGACGGACCGTTCGGCGTCGAGGCGACGATGATCCGCCCCGCGTCCCCGAACTGCGCCACAGACGGGCTCAACGCGCGCCACACCTCATCCGCCGCCTGCGGGCCGTCCGTCTCCGAAAAGAAGAACGCCGCCTCATCCATCACGAGGCAGCTCACCGCCCAACCACGGCCACCACGGCTCGAGCACGGGAACGCGGCGATAGCGGTCAAGTTGCGAAAGCGGATCTCATCCTCGGTCGCCGACTCCACCCACCGCGCCAGCGCAGGACTGCTCTCGATGATGCTCCGCGCCGCCGCCACGAGCAAGCGAGCCTGCCGGACGTTCGTGGAGATCCCCACCGCATAGCGACGCTCACCGGGGCGCACCATTCCGCGCAAGTGAGGTGAGAGCAGGCAGTTGTGCAACATCGCCAGCGCGCCCATGAACGTCTTGCCCGAGCGCCGGCCAAGACACAGCGCCTGGATGCGCGGACCCGCGTCGATCGCGTCAAGGATCGCCCGCTGCGCCGGCCACAGCTCGACGTTGAACAACTCCGCGTGATCGCACGCCGCCAGCAGCGAGACTGAGGGCTCCGTCGTCATTCGTCCTCCCCGGTCGCATCGATCTCAGCGCTGTTGATCTCATCCGCGATCTCGGCCAGCGAGCGGACCGTCTGCTCAGCCTCAGCAGCACCGACCGCGAGCATCTTCAACTTCGCGTGACCGCCAGGCGTCAGACCCAGCGCTTCGGCCTGCTTGAACGCCCTGTTGCTCGCCGCAATCGCCTGTTCGACCGTGCGCGAGGGCACATGCTCGATGCCCTTCTCGGCGGCCACGCGTTCGACGTACTCGTCCAGCAGCGACGATCGAGCAGCGCTCCGCAAGTAGAGCGAGACGGCCGGCAGGAACCGATCCTCACTGAGCCACGGCGCCGCCTGCAGCAGCCGGTCGTGCACCTGCACCGCGCGCTCGATGATTGCCTGCTCCGAGTAGCCGCCGTGTGTGACGGCCATGCGGTTGCCCTCAGCGAAGTCGGGATGACGCTCGCCGGCAGGCATCAGCGATCACACACCCGCAGCTCGACTTCGCAGCGCGGACCGTGAGCGTCAGCCGGGAGCTTCACAGCGTCCAGCCGCACGACTTGGCGATCGTCCCGGTAGGCGCACCCATTCAGAGCATCCTCGACAGCCTTTGCGAGGTTCGATACGTCAGCGTTCGCCCGTGCGCCGATGAAGCGCAGCGAGGCTGTGAACGGCCGATCTCCGAGCGTTGGGCGACCAGCGGCGAGCCACGTCGTCTGGATCAGCGAGCGATATGCCCTCGATCGAGCAGGCAGGTAGTGACGACCGCTCGACGTGCGCGAGCGCTGCAACGGAACCGGCTTGCCGACGATCACCAGCGCCACGGTCTGTGTGATCGCGTCGCTCACGACTTGGCCTCGCTCGCGAGCTGGTAGCGCAGACGCCACACACGATCGGGCTCAGTGAGGCAGCGGCCACACAAGGCGATCGTGTCCGCGTTGCCAGTCCGACGATCAACGACGGAACGCGGCTGGGTCAGAGCAGCGCCACAGCAGCAGCAGGGCACCTTCTCGACGCTCATCGCTCAGCGCCCTTCCGACGCCCAACCGGCAGTAGCTGGCAGTGATCGGCCTTGGACGGCCGCCGCCGACCGCTAGTTTTGCCCGTCTCGGTGCGGGATTCGGCCGGCTGCGACCTCACGCTTACATAGCGTGCGAGCGCCTTCTCAGGGTCGAATCGCAGGCGCCGGCCAACCCTGATCGCACCCAGATCATCGGCGTGGCGATAGACGGACTTCGGATCGACGCCCAGGCGCTCGGCCAGCTCAGTCGCGGTCACGAGTCGTGGCATCGATGGTGGCCTCAGTCGCTCGGCCAGCAGGTCGGCGAGGCGCTCGAGCTGATCGGTCGTCAACTCCACGACGATCGCTTCGGCCTCGTGCGTGCGCGCGGGGTTTTGCGGCGTCGGTGAAGCGATCGACGAACGCGACGCACGGGCGTTGACAGCGGCGGCGAGGGAGTCGCTCACGGCTTTTCCCGTGCCCCGTACCCGGTACAAACGGCAGTTTCGGTAACTCGCTCATTACGCCCGCGTGTAAGGGAGTTACTGAAATCACTGGATGTACCCGGTACGCCTCTCATTGCTCGCCCTCGCTGGCTGCTGTTCTGAGGCTGATTCCGTGGTAGACGCCGCGACGCTTGATCCGTTCGATTCCCCTGCGTGACAGCGCCTTGCCGAGCACGTTTGCGGCCAGCGGCTTCTCGCCGAGCTCGTGGCAGTAGCCGTCGTATGCGAGTCGGAGCTTCGCGGGCTCGATCTCGCCGTCAAGCACGCATTGCTCGGCCAGGAACGCGCCGAGAACATCCTCGTCTTGGCGGTAGGCGGCTGTGGCGCGTGCGACGGCAGCAGCTTGTCCGAGTCCTTCTCGTTGCCACGCTAGGCAGCCCTCGACAGCCCATGCGAGGATGCCGGGCAGCTCGGCCTCGAGCTTGGCGTCGAGCGTCTTGTCCTCGCGGCCCTCGAAGCACACCTCGAACGGCACGAGCCGCAGGCGCGCCCAGATCGCATCGTCTTCGCCGTCCACCTTCGGACGGTGGTTGGTGACGATCACGAGCTTGAAGCCGGGCGTGAACTCGAAGTGCTCGCCGTACAGGAACCGCGCCGCGATCCGGTCGCCGCCGGTCAGCTCCTTCACGGTCGCCTCGTCCAAGTGCCGACCCTCCCCGGACTCTGCGGCGGTGACGAGCCGCGCACGGTGCAGACGAGCAAGGTCGTTGCGCGGGCCTCGATCGCCGCGAGCGCGCAGGAACGTGCTCAGCTCCGCTGTCGCCGCGTGCTCGCCGCCGAGCCGTTGCATCGTCTTGATGAGCGTGGACTTGCCGTTGCGCCCGCTGCCGTGGAAGACGGCCAGCACGTGCTCGCGCGTGTCCGCAGTCAAGGCGTAGCCCATGAACCGCTGCACGAACGCGATCAGCTCGGCGTCTTCCGCGAAGACCTCGCGCATGAACGCGCGCCAGCGTGGGCAGTCCGCGTCCGGGTCGTAGGCGACGTCGGTCGCCATCGTGATGAGGTCCGCCGGATCGTGTGGGCGCAGCTCGGCGGTGCACAGATCGAGCGTGCCGTTCGCACAGGTGAGCAGCCACGGGTCGGAGTCGAGATCCTCGGCGGCCAGGGCGATCTCCGGCTCGGTCGCGGCCAGCTTGAGCATCGCGCGCAGCTTCGGCTCCGACTGCGAGTCGAACGCCCATTTCAGCGCGCGCTTGCGCTTGTCGTCGTCCTCGATCTCGGCCGCTTCGATGAGCAGTTGGCGGGCGGTCTGCTTGGCTGCACGATCGGCGTCGCCCGTGGCGTCTCGGCGCCAGCGAACCTCATCCCAGGCGAGCCACATCCGGCGCTCGCGGACGTATCGCTGGCGAGAGGCGTGGGCGACGGCGAAGCGCTGCGCATTGCCGAGATCGGTCTGCGCCGGCTCAGAGCCAGGGACTGCTCGCAACGCTGGCACGGGTGCAGTCCCGAACGCCTCTTGCGCGATGACCTCGGCGAGCCGCTCGTCGGGACTCACGGCGCCCTCCACGTCGGCTGATCGTCGTCGGGTTCACGGTGAAGCTGCTCGAGCGCCGCAGCGCGATCAACGTCCTCGAGATCGACAACGCCATCGAGCTCGGCCTGCTCGAGCAATTCTTCGCCGGCTGCTTCGGACACAGCGAGCAGGCGCGCGTGCGCCTCATTGGCCGCCGGGAGCTTGACCCTGCGCGCAGGGATCGTGTAGCGGCCGTCGGCGAGCTGATGAGCGCGGATCTCCACCGCGAACATCGCCAGCGGGGGACGGCACGCCGCGCGTCGGTTACGCTGGTCTGGCATCTTGGCCCTGCTCGGCCGAAGTTGCAGGGAGCCCTATCGCCTCGGCAGCGGTGGGGCTTCCGTTCGTGGGGGCCTCGGCGATCAGCTCGGCGACCAGCGCCTCGACGCTCGATCGCGGGACGCGCGAGGTTTTCGGCGACGGATGCACGAGCTGCAACCGGCCGGCGGCGCAGAGCCGGTAGATGCCGGACCTGGACTGGCCGAGCAGTCGGCCCGCTTCCTCGATCGTGAGGAGCAGCGGCGTTCCGCTGACGGGTTCTACTGCGAGGTTGCTTTGGGACATTCGGCGCGGCTCCTTGACTCGTGAGAGTTCGGTTGCCGCGCTGGCCTATGGCCGTGCGGCGGAGCCGGGCCTATGGCCCGACGGTCTGCGAGCGATCACGCCTACGGCGCGTCTCCCGCTATGTGTCAGCGCATCTTAGCAGGGGTCAGTGCACGCCGCCCCCACGTCGACGAGCGGAACTCAGCGGTGCCGCTGCTCGTCTGCCAGCCTGTCCACCGCACGAGCGATCTCCCTCACGGCGTCCACGATCCCCTGGAAGCCCACGAGCAAAGTTTCGGGCCTTCCCACGTCGGCTGGCAGCCGCACGTAGACCTCTGTCCCGGGTTTGACAGTATCGGCAATCAGGAGGTCATCGACCACCCGCTGCAGCGCATCGTTCCCCGAGTCACCCGCCGGCATGCCGCCCACTATACGTCCCACTGCCAGCTACTGCCGGATAGCGGTCCCCTCGGGTCACTTCGGGGTATGGCGCTCGATGCCCCGAGAACGCAAACGGCCCGCAAACTCAGCGTTTACGGGCCTTGCGTGGCGACTGGCGACGGGCTTGGGAAGCTTGCGCTCTACCAACTGAGCTACCGCCGCGCGAGCCGGGATTCTAGGCGCTGACGCGGCATCCCACTACCCTTCCCGCGAATGGCGCCCAACATCAAGCCCCGAGGCCGCGCGGGCCGTCGCCTCGGGCCCGCAGCGAACTGCCTCGCGATGCTCGCAGCCCTCGCGCTGCTCGCGGGCTGCGGCAGCTCCAAGAGCTCCGCGCCAACGCAGGCTCAGTTCGCCGCCCACGCGAACGCGATCTGCGTCGCCGGCCTGCGCAGCGCGGCCCGCCTGAAGGCACCAAAGTCGACGGCAGAGCTGCTGTCCTTCTCCGAACAGACGAGCGCGATCGTCTCGAAGCTCGCGCACGACCTCGGCGGCGTGCAGGCTCCCACGAACGCCCGCGCCCGCTACAGCCGCTTCGTCAAGAGCGTCGCTCGGGAAGCGCAACTGCTCGAAGAGGCGGTGGCTGGCCTGCGCGCCCGCGACGCTGTCCGCGCTCGTCAAGCGCTGGAAGCCCTCAGCTCCAACACGGGCAACGAACAGGCGAAGGCGCTGGGCATCACGGACTGCGCACGCACCGTGTCGCCCGGCTGAGGAGGAGCTTTGGCGGCTGCACAGGTCCTCGCCATGGACGCACGCGGCTCCGCTCACGCGCCGCCGCTCTAACCTTCTCGCTCGTGAGACGCCGCCTCGTGCCGATCCTCGCCTCGCTTGCCGGCGCTGCGCTGATCGCGCTCCTGCTGTACGGCGTCTCGACGCAGGCGGCCAACCGTACGCTCGATGAACAGGTCGCGCGCCACTCCTACCCGGTGGCGCCCGACGCCACGCGTCAGCTCCCGGTGCTCGGCGCGAGCACAAGCCAGACGCTGGCTTCACTCAGGGGCAAGGTGGTCGTGCTGAACTTCTGGGCGTCGTGGTGCGAACCGTGCCAGACCGAGGCGCCGCTGCTCGAGCACGCCCAGGGCAAGCTGGAACGGCACGGTGCGACGGTGCTGGGGGTCACCTACCAGGACAACGCGCCCGACTCCGAAGGCTTTGTGCGGCGCTACCACCTCACCTATCCTGTGCTTCGCGACGTCACCAGCGAATTCGCGAGCTCCTACGGCACGCACCAGGTGCCCGAGAGCTTCATCATCAACCGCCAAGGACGGGTTGTGGCCATCTCCCGCGGCGAGATCGAACAGAGCTTCGTCAACCGGGCGCTCGCGCTCGCCGGCAGCTCGTGAGCGCGCGCCCCCACAGCTCGACGGGCGTCGGGCCGCGCCGCTACGCCGGGCCCGCCCGTGGACTGATCGCGGCGCTGCTGGTCGCGATGGCACTCGCGACGGGCGCCGCGCCGGCAGCCGCCAGCGTCGCGCCGCGTGCCTCGCTACTGGCGATCGAGCGCCAGGCCATGTGCGTGACCTGCAAAGTCGCCCTCGACGAGTCCCAGGCCCCTCAGGCCAACACCGAGCGCGAATACATCCAGAGCCTGATCGACCGCGGTGAGGACGAAGCCGAAATCAAGCGCGCGCTCGTCGCGCAGTACGGTCCAACCGTGCTGGGGCTGCCGAGCGCCCACGGCTTCGACCTGGCCGCGTATGTCGTGCCTGTGTTGGTCGTGCTCGGCCTGGTGGCAACGGTGCTGGCGCTGATCCCGAGTTGGCGGCGACGCGCCCGCGCGCAAACCGCCGCAACCAGCTCCTCGGCAGCGCTCAGCCCGGACGACGCGGCCAAGCTCGATGCCGACCTCGCCCGCTTCGACTGACGCCCGCACCTCGCGCGACCGGCACGCGCCCGCTCACCGCGACCCTACATCCTCATCGGCGCGCTCACGCCGAGCAGCTCCAGGGATCGCGCGATCGTGCGCATGCTCAAGACGCACAGCAGGATGCGAAAGGACTCCACCTCGATCGGCTCCGCACCGACGACGTGGCAGTCGCGGTAGAAAGCCGTGAACGTCTGCGCCAGCGTCAAGGCGTACGCGGCGATCCGGTGGGGGGCGCGGCGGGCTGCAGCCTCGGACAGCTCCGCCGGGAACGCCAGCAGCTGCTCCACCAGCGCACGCTCGGTGACGTGCAGCGGTTCGCGCTCGAGCTCCGCCACCGCCGCACTCGCCCCCTTTACGCGCTCGGGGCCGGCCTTCGCGAGCACCGACGCGATCCGGGCGTGTGCGTACTGCACGTAGTAGACGTCGTTCTCGTTCGACTGTTCGCGCGCCAGGTCCAGGTCGAGATCGACGGTCGTGTCGTGCGAGCGTGCCAGCAGGTACCAGCGCGCCGCGTCCACGCCGATCTCACTGACGAGGTCGTCGAGCGTCACGAACTCGCCGGCGCGCTTGGACATCTGCGCGCGCTCGCCCGAGCTGATCAGGTGCACCAGCTGCATGATCAGCAGCTCGAGCTCGCCCGGGTCGCCGCCGAGCGCCTCATACGCCGCCTTCATGCGCAGCACGTAGCCGTGGTGGTCGGCGCCCCACACGTCGATCTGGCGTTCGAAGCCGCGCTCGCGCTTGTCCTGGTGGTAGGCGATGTCCGAGGCGAAATATGTGTGCTCGCCGCTCGAGCGCACGAGCACCCGGTCCTTGTCGTCGCCGAAGTCGGTCGTGCGCAGCCACAGCGCCCCCTCGCTGCGGTAGGTGTGGCCTTCGCGCTCGAGGATCGCCAGCGTGTGCGCCACCGGGCTCGGGTCGCCCTCGTGCAGCGCGCTCTCATAGCTCCAGACGTCGAACTCGCCGACTCCGAACGCCGTCAGCGACGCGCGAATGCTCTCGATCACCAGCGCGACGGCCGCGCGGCCTACATCCGTGGGATCGACGCTCGCCGCATCCGGCAGCCTCGCCGCCAGCTCGACCACGTAGTCACCCCTGTAGCCGTCCTCCGGCACCGGCTCGCCGCGCGCGATCGCCTGCAGCGACTCGCCGAGCTTGCGCACCTGCGAGCCGGCGTCGTTGACGTAGAACTCCCGCTCCACCCGATTGCCCTGCAGCGCGAGCATGCGCGCCAGCGCATCGCCATACGCCGCGTTGCGCGCATGCCCGACGTGCATCGGCCCAGTCGGGTTCGCCGATACGAATTCCACGAGGATCCGCTGCGGGCGCTCAGCCAGACCCGCCCCGAACGCGTCGCCCGCGGCGAGCGCCTGCGCGAGCGCAGCCGTCAGCCACGAGTCCGACATGAACAGGTTGACGAAACCCGGCCCCGCGACCTCGAAGCGCTCCAGGCTCACCCCCAAACGCTCCTGCAACGCGTCGCCTAGCCGCTCCGCGAGCTCGCGCGGCGGCACGCCGATGCCCGGTGCCATCAGCAGCGCCGCGTTCGTCGAGTAGTCGCCGAACTCCGCGCGCCGCGGACGCTCGAGCGTGATCGACGCGCGGCCGCCGTTCGCCGTGCTCGTGCCGGTGAGATCGTCCACTGCAGCGAGCACCGTCTGCCGCAGGCGCTCCGGCGAGGCTTGATCGTCGTGGCTGAGAGGCTCGGTCATGGGGTTCGTACTCGGGGATTGCGATACTAGCTGTGTGAACGACCAAGACTCAGGCGCCGAGCGCCACATAAACATCCACCTGTCCCCCGAGATCATGGGGGGCGTGTACGCCAACTTCGCCAACGTCAGCCACTCTGACTACGAGTTCACGGTCACGTTCGCGCGGGTCGACCACGAGGTCGAGTCAGACGAGGTCCCGGGGGTCGTGGTTTCGCGAGTCAACCTCTCCCCGCGCTTCATGCGCGAGCTGATCGACGCGATGGAGGACAACTACTCCAAGTGGCGTACTCGCGAGGGCATCAAGAACCTGCCCGAGTACGGCGGCAGCGAGGGCGGTCCCACCGGCGAGTAGCGCACCGTGCCGCGCCTCGTCGGCGCCGCACGGGCTGGCTGCGTCCTTGCAGCGGCGGCAGGCGTGGAACACGTGACGCTCGGCGGTGTTCGTACCCTGCAAGGATGAAGGTCGCCGTCATCTCCGATATCCACGCCAACCGTCACGCCTTCGAGGCGACGCTCGAGGCCGTCGCCGCCAGCGACGCGTCGGAGCTGTGGTGCCTTGGTGATCTCGTCGGCTACGGAGCCGAGCCCGACGCCTGCGTCGAGCTCGCGCGGCGCCACGCAGCCGTGTGTCTCGCCGGCAACCACGATCTCGCCGTGACAGGCGAGATCCCGCTCGACGAGTTCTCCAAGGGCGCCAGCCTCGCCGCGCAGTGGACGCGCGAGGTTATCGCGCCGGAGAACCTCGCCTTCCTCCAAGGCTTGAGCCCGCAGGCCGAAGAGGGGCCCGTCGGCCTCTACCACGCCAGCCCGCGAGATCCTGTGTGGGAGTACGTGCTCTCGGTGCTGCTGGCCGAGCTGTGCCTCGACGTCCAACGTCAACGCGTCTGCCTGATCGGGCACTCGCACGTGGCGCTGTCGTTCGCCCGCCACGACGGTGAGCTCGCCACCGGCGAGCCGCAACGGGACCGCACACAACTCGACGTCGCCGACGGCGAATGGCTGCTCAACCCCGGCAGCGTCGGCCAGCCGCGCGACGGAGATCCACGCGCCTCGTGGCTGTTGCTCGATCTCGACGAGATGGCCGCGTCCTTTCACCGCGCCGACTACGACATCGCCGGCGCCGCCGCCGCGATCCGCGCCGCGCGCCTACCCGACTCGCTCGCCGAGCGTCTGGAGTACGGCCAGTGAGCCCGCGCCGACGGCGGCCGTCCACGCCCGCCACATCCGCCGGCCGCGCCGACGGGCGCTCGCGGATGCTGCGCGCCGCGCTGACCGCGATGCTCGGCGTCGCAGCTGCCGTGCTCGTCGCGTGCGGCGCCAGCTCCACCGGCAAGCTGATTCCCGTCGCCGACTCCGGCCCGCTGCAGGGCGACTTCGAAACCGTCGCACAGGAGGCCGAAAGCGGGAACGGCAACTGCTCGGCGACCGAAACCGCGATCGCCAAGACCGAACAGGACTTCAACGCGCTGCCCGGATCGGTCGATTCGGGACTCGCCGACACGCTGCGCCAGGGCATCGAGAACCTGCGCAAACGCGCCCTCGCGCTGTGCGCACAGCCGCTCGCACAGAACACAGCCACCAACACCACGCCCAAAACGAGCACGACGACGAGCACCACCACCCCCACCGCGCCGACGACCACGCCCAGCACCACGACGCCCACCACCCCAATCCCGACCACCCCCACCCCGACCACACCCGCGACCCCTGGAGGCGGGACCCCCGCCGCGCCGGGCGAAGCGACGCCGGGCATCGGCAGCGAACAGGGCGGCACCGGGGCCGGCGAAGGTAACGGCGAAGCTTCCGAAGGCGCGGGCGCAGGCGGGATCGGCGCCGATGGCCAGGAAGGCGGCAAATGAGCGAGCGCGAGATCGCGGCGCGCTACCGGCTCGAGAGCCGGCTGGGCTTCGGCGGCATGTCCACAGTGCACCTCGCCCAAGACATGCGCCTCGAGCGCCCGGTCGCAGTCAAGCTGCTCGCCGAGCACCTGGCCGACGACCCCGCCTTCGTCTCGCGCTTCCAGCGCGAGGCGCAGGCCGCCGCACGCCTCGTGCACCCCAACATCGTCCAAGTGTTCGACTCCGGCCGCGATGAGCGCACAGGTCAGTACTTCATCGTCATGGAGTACATCGAGGGATCCTCGGGTGCGGAGATCCTGCGCGACGAGGGCTGGGTCGAGGTCGACGAGGCGCTGTCGATCATCGAACAGGCGTGCGAGGGCCTGCACTACGCGCACCGCCACGGCGTCGTGCACCGCGACGTCAAGCCGGGGAACCTGCTGCGCGCGCGCGAAGGCGACGTCAAGCTCGCGGACTTCGGGATCGCCAAGGCCACCGAGCAGTCGAGCATCACGCAGGTCGGTTCGGTGCTCGGTACCGCCGCGTACCTCGCTCCCGAGCAGGCACGCGGGGAGGAGGCCGGACCGAGCGCAGACCTGTACGCGCTCGGCGTCGTCACCTACCAGCTGATCTCCGGACGCCTGCCCTATGAGGCCAACTCGCTGACCGAGCTCGCGCTCAAGCAGCAGCAGGAGGAGCCGGCGATGCTCGACACGCTCGTGGCTGCCGTCAACCCCGAGCTCGCCGAAGCCGTCGCCGGCGCTCTGGCGCTCGATCCGCGCGACCGCTACAAGACGGCCCTGGAGATGCGACACGCGCTCAGCGACGGAGCCAGGGGGATCGCACCTGGTGAGCTCGGCGTCAGCCGAACCCGTCGCTCCGCCGGACGCCGCGCGGCGCCGGCCACCGAGGCCACAAGCGTGCTCGCCGGCGCCGGGCGCACAGGCGCCGTCGCCTCTACGGTTGCCGCGCGCCGGCCGCGTCCCGGACCAGCCAGAGCGTCCGCCGCCCGCGCGCAGCCCGCCGGCCGCGACTCGGCGTCCACCCGGCGGCGCTCCCGCCTGCTGGTGACGATGCTCGCGATCCTGGTGCTGGTGGTCGCTGTCGTGGCGGCTGTGATCCTGACGGCTCCCGCGCCGACCAAGGTGACGCTGCGCAACGTCGTCTACTCAGACGTCCAGCACACCGCCGCCGCGCTGCAGAAGCTCGTCTCCGAAAACACGCAGTAGTGCTTGCCGCGATCCTCGATGTAAACCAGCTCGTCAAGACCGCCGGCTACCCGCTGCTGTTCGTGCTCGTCATGAGCGAGTCAAGCGGCGTCCCGATTCCGGGCGAGACGGCGTTGATCGCCGCCGCCGTGCTCGCCAGCGAGGGCAAGCTGCAGATCGGAGTCGTGATCGCGCTCGCTGCCGCCGCTGCGATCGTCGGCGACAACATCGGCTACCTGATCGGCCGCAAGGGCGGACGCTGGCTGCTCGAACGACCAGGCTCGTTCTACCGGCAGCGCCAGGAGGTTCTGCGTGTCGGCGAGCCATTCTTCGAACGCCACGGGCCCAAGGCCGTGTTCTTCGGGCGCTTCATCCTCGGGCTGCGCGTGTGGGCGTCGTGGCTGGCCGGCGCCACGCGCATGCACTGGCGCTCATTCGCGCTGTGGAACGCGCTCGGAGGGATCACCTGGGCGTTCGGCGTGGGACTGATCGCGTACCTGCTCGGCACCTCTGCCGGCAACGCGCTCGAAGCATTCGGCATCTACGGCCTCGTCGCGGTCCTGATCGCGATCGTCGGCGGCCTGTTGCTGCACCGGCGCCACGTTCGTCGCGGGCCGCGCACACCGAGTGACTGAAGCGGACGGCTCAGCAGGCGCTGCAGGGAGCGATCCGCTCCCACATATCGGCCAGCAGGCTGAGCTCGCTCTCGGAGAAGCGCGAGAAGAAGTGCTCCCTGACGACCGCCCGATGGGTGCCGCGCGCCGCCTCCAGACGATCGCGCCCGGCGCCGGTGAGGCACGCATACGAACCGCGCGCGTCGTGGTCGCACGAGCAGCGCTCGAGCAGGCCGTCGCGCTCCAACCGGTCGACCAGACGCGTCAGCCCGCTGCGCGAGAGCTGCGCCTGCTGTGCCAGGTCGCACATGCGCATGCGCCCACCGGTCGCCTCCTCGAGGTGGTAGAGCACCTCGTAGGAGGTCATCGGCAGGCCGTGGGCCTGCTCCAACTCGGCGTCCAGCCGCTTTGCCAGGCATGCGTGGGCCCTCAGCAGGCCACGCCACGCGCGCAGCTCGCCGAGCGAGAGCCCATCCTGCTCAGAGGTGGCGATCTTGACGGCGGTGACGGTCGACATTGCGGTCCTTGCAGGCCCTTTCCTCAGTCGAACATAGCAGCGCTGGTCCCGATTGCTCGCGAAATCGCTGTCATCGCCTCGTCGCCCGCCACGCCCACAGCATCATCAGCGGCTGCAGCGGCAGCCGCGCGTACAGCGCCCACGCAGGGATCCCGCGGAAGCGCTCCGGCGCGCGCGCCATGTGCAGGTTGGCTGGGAACACCGCCGCCAGCAGCGCGATCAGGCCGACGCCCGACAGGCGCCGAGTGAACGGCACGAGCACGCCGACGCCGCCCACGATCTCGGCCACTCCGCTCACCTGCACGACGCGCTTTGCGCTGGCGCGCAGCGGCGGCGGCACCATCCGTTCGTAGGCGCGCGGTATCACGAAGTGGTTGACACCCGCGGCGATGAAGAAGTTCGCGAGCACGCGCCGCGACCATCCGCGCTTCGCACCCTCCTGCTCATCTGCATCCATTGCGCCTCGCTTCCTCCGTACGCTCGCCCCACGGCCGGCAGGCCGCCTGAACAAAAATCTAGCGACCCTCGATCAGTGAGCGCCCGGTCATCTGCGCCGGTTGCTCGATCCCCAGCGCCTGCAGCACCGTCGGCGCCACGTCCGCGAGGATCCCGCCCTGCCCCCGCAGCCGCACAGCGGTGCTCGTGAGGATCAGTGGCACCGGGTTCAACGAGTGCGCCGTGTTGGGAGAGCCGTCCGGCTCGAGCATGTGGTCCGCGTTGCCGTGATCGGCCGTCACCACGCATACGCCGCCGCGCGCGTGCACCGCCGCGACCACCTCGCCGAGACACTCGTCAACGGTCTCGATCGCCTTGACGGCCGCCTCGATCACACCCGTGTGCCCAACCATGTCGGCGTTGGCGAAGTTGATGATCCCGAAGCGCGGAGCGTCCCCGTCCCGGTCCGCGTCCGTGCGCCACGCGTTCACGAACGCGGCCGCCGCCTCGTGCGCGCTCATCTGCGGCTTGTGGTCATACGTCGGAACATCGCGCGGCGAGGGCACCAGCTCGCGGCGCTCTCCGCGCAGCGGCGCCTCCTCGCCGCCGTTGAAGAAGTACGTCACATGGGGATACTTCTCGGTCTCGGCAACGTGCAGCTGGGGTACGCCTGCGCGCTCGAGCACCAGCGATAGCGTCGTCTGCGGGCGCTCTGGTGAGAACACCACCGGGTACGGCCAGCCCTCCTCGTAGCTGGTCAGCGTCGTGTAGCGCGCGATCGCTGGCACCCCGCCGCGGTCCACCTCCGCAAACTCCGGCTCCGCCAGTGCCTGCGTCAGCTCGCGCATCCTGTCGGGCCTGAAGTTGAACGCGATCACGCTGTCGCCGGGGCGGATGCGTGCCTCCTCGCCCACGAGCGTGGGCTCGATGAACTCGTCGGTCTCGCCTCTGCGATACGCATCCTGGACTGCCTGCTCGCCGCTGCCCGCGCGTTGCGGAGCCTCGCCGTGCACGAGCAGGTCGTAGGCGCGCTGCGTGCGCTCCCAGCGCTGGTCGCGGTCCATCGCCCAGTAGCGGCCCATCACCGAGCCGACGCGTACCCCCGGCGTTGCGTCGAGCTCGCGTAGATAGCCGGCGCCTGCGTGCGGCAACGTGTCGCGGCCGTCGGTGAACGCGTGCACGATCAGTTCCTTGACCGCCAGCGCACGCGCGAGCTCGATCAACGCGCGCAGGTGATCCAGCGAGGAGTGCACGCCGCCATCGGAGACGAGGCCCAGCAGGTGGACGCGCTCGGCGTCGGCGAACGCCGCTCGCAGCATCTCGTTCTGCGCGAGCGAGCCGTCGGCGGCCGCGTCGTCGATCCGCACCAGGTCTTGGCGGACCACCGCGCCCGCGCCCAGGTTCAGATGCCCCACCTCGCTGTTGCCCATCTGCCCCTCCGGCAGCCCCACCGCCAGCCCCCATGCGGTCAGCGTCGTGTGCGGGTATGAATCCCAAAGGGAGTCGAAGACCGGCGTGCGCGCCAGCGACACAGCGTTGCCTGGGCCCGGCGCGGCCAATCCCCAGCCGTCCAGCACGATCAGGCAAGCACTCGACACCGGCAGCTCTGGCGGCCCGTCCACGCCGCCCTCGACGCCCATCCCGGGCGCCCCAGCCGTCGGGCTCATCGCATGCGCGCGACCGAGCCGCCGCCGGAGCGCCCGGCGGCAGCGGCGGCCGCCGCGATCTGCGCGAAGCACTCCGCGTCGAGCGACGCACCGCCCACCAGCGCCCCGTCGACATCCGCCAGCGCCAGCAGCTCCGACGCGTTCTCGGGCTTGACCGAGCCTCCGTACAGGATCCGCAGCGACTGCGCGGCCTGCGCGTCGCGGTCTGCCACGAGCGCGCGGATGAACGCGATCGCCTCCTGCGCCTGCTCCGGCGTGGCCACCCTGCCCGTGCCGATCGCCCAGATCGGCTCGTACGCGATCACCACCTCCGCGAGGCGCTCGGCCTCCACATTCGCCAGATCCTCTCTCAATTGCTGGCGCAGCTTGCGATCCGTTTCGTCGTTGTCGCGCTCCTCCTCGGTCTCGCCGACGCACAGGATCGGCGCGAGACCCGCTGTCAGCGCCGCCGGCAGCTTCAGCGACAGCGCCTTGTCGGTCTCCCCGAACAGCGCCCTGCGCTCGGAATGACCCAGCACGACGCCACGCACGTCGAGCTCGCTGAGCATCGGCGCGGAGATCTCGCCCGTGAACGCGCCCTCGACCTCCTGGTGCATGTTCTGCGCGTAGACCTCGACGCGCGAGCCGCGCGCGCTGTCCACCATCGCCTGCAGGTCCGTGAACGGAACGCAGATCGCAACGTCGACACCATCCAGCGCCGACACACGTGGAAGCAGCGCCTGGATGTAGTCCTCCGCCTGCTCCTGCGTCTTGTGCATCTTCCAGTTGCCCGCGATCAGCGGCGTGCGAGCCTCGCTCATCCGAGGGCCACTCCGACGCCGTCCAACGCCTGCACCCCCGGCAGCGTCGCGCCTTCAATGCTCCTCATCGACTCTCCCATCTGTCGCGCTCCATCACGATATCCACCCGCAGACCTCCTGTCTGCCGGCCCTGCGGACGGCCTCGATCGGATGGGCCGGGTCGCTGTCGCTCACAGGACCCTCTGCACCAGGTCAACCACGCGGTTGGAGTACCCCCACTCGTTGTCGTACCACGCGACGACCTTCAGCATCGTGCCGTCCATCACCGCCGTCAGCAGCGAGTCGACGATCGAGGAGAACTGCGAGGAGATGATGTCGGTCGAGACGATCGGATCCTCGGTGTACTGCAGGATCCCAGCCAGCGGGCCGCTGTCGGCGGCGGCCTTCAGCGCCGCGTTGATCTCGTCGACGCTCGTCTCGCGATCGCACTCGACGGTCAGGTCGACGACCGAGCCGGTGGGGACCGGCGCGCGCACGGAGAAGCCGCCCAGCTTGCCCTGGAGCTCCGGGATCACGAGGCCGATCGCCTTCGCCGCGCCCGTCGACGCCGGGATCAGGTTGATCGCCGCCGCCCGCGCGCGGCGGAGGTCCTTGTGGGGCATGTCCTGTAGGCGCTGGTCGGCCGTGTATGCGTGAATCGTCGTCATCAGGCCGTGCTTGATGCCAACTGTGTCGTTGATGACCTTCGCAACGGGCGCCAGGCAGTTGGTCGTGCACGACGCGTTGGAGATCACGTCGTGACGCTCGCGGTCATAGACCTCGTCGAAGTTGACGCCCAGCACGACCGTCGCGTCCGGGTCGCTCGCCGGGGCCGAGATGATCACCTTCTTGGCTCCCTGAGCGAGGTGCTGCGCGGCGCTCTCGCGGTCGGTGAACAGCCCGGTTGACTCGATCACCACGTCAACCCCGAGCTCGCCCCACGGCAGCGCCGCAGGGTCGCGCTCGGCGAGCACCTGCAGCTGTTTGCCGTCCACTTCCAGCGCGCTGTCGCCGCTGGCGCGGACCTCGCCCGGATATGGCCCGAGGATCGAGTCGTACTTGAGCAGGTGCGCCAACGTCCTGGAGTCCGTCAGGTCGTTGACCGCCACCCACTCGATCTCCTGCGCCAGCTCGTCGCCCCGAGCCTTCGCGGCGCGGAACACGTTTCGCCCGATGCGGCCGAAACCGTTGATCCCCACGCGTACCGCCATTCACTGCCTCCTGGAAACCGAAATGAACGATGCCGGCCTCGGGAGCCCCAGCGGCCGAGCGGGATCCCGCGGCCACCGATCGCTCCCTCGCCCGGCGTGCGGGGGAGGCTATCAGCGCGCCGTAAGCCGGCGACTTCGCTGCCGCTGTCAGCCGGCGCCGGAGGGCTGGCCCGCCGGCTGCGGCTCTCCCACCGAGATCTCGGGCTGCATGGACGGCGGCGGAGCGCTCACCGTGACGGTCGCGCTCGTCGGCGCGAGCTCCACGCGCGCGAGCGCCGTGCCGGAAACCGCTGCGATCGCCCACGCCTCGTCGATCGCGTGCTCGACGACGGCCGCCGGCAGCAGGCACGTCTCGAGGAAGCGCCGCAGCTGGCCGCGCTCGAGCATATGCGCGTCCGCCTCCAGCTCCTCGACATGCGTGGGCGCCGCCACCCCGGCGAGCTGCGGGACGAGAATGCACGCGGCCATGTCGTCCGGTGTGGCGAGCGCCGCAGCCCGCACACGCGCGAGCAGCTTCGACGCATCGGGACGCGAGCCGAGCTCGGCGACGATCTCGGTGAGCCGCTCCTGCCCGAGCAGCTCATCCCCGCAGCGGGCCTCGAGGAGACCGTCGGTGAAGAAGCACGCAACCGCGCCGCGCGGCAGCGACACGGTCGTCTGCCGGCGCCCCGTCGGCACCGTCCACCCGATCGGCGGCGAAGCGCAGACGGCGAGCGGCTCACGCGTCTGCAACCCAAGCAGGATCGGCGGAGGATGGCCCGCGCTGGCATACGTCAGGACGCCCTCGCCGGTGTTGTACACGCCCACCACCACCGTCGCGAAGTGCTCCATTGTGCGGTCGGCCAGCACCCGTCCGGCCAGCGCCAGAGCCGCGCGCGGCTCCAGCCCGGCCTGCAGGTAGGCGCGCAGCGTGTAGCGCATCAGCGCTGCCTGCGTCAGCGCTTCGTGCCCATGGCCGGCGACATCGCCGAGGATCAGCGCGACCCTGCCGGGCGCCGGAACGAACACGTCGTAGAAATCGCCGCCGGCGGCGGGCCCCTCGGCCGGTCTGTAGGCGACCGACACCGCGGCTCCGCCGACACGCGCCGGTATCTCCGGCACCAGCGCCGCCTGCATCACGTCCACGTCGTGCAGCAACGTCGTTCGCTGTCCCTCCAGGCGCGCCGCGCGCCGCGCGGCGACACGCGAGCGAACGGCAAACCACAGCGCCAGCAGTAGCAGCACGAGGATGATCGGCTTGCTCCAGTCCGGGACGGGGATCGGCAGCGGAATGTGCCTGCCGATCGCGTCGAGCGGATTGCTCGCCCGATGGTGGCTCGCGCCGGAGCCAGCCCGCCCGCGCGTGCTTGTGGCGGGGACGCTGGGGCCGCTCGCCGCCCCGCCTGCAGTGGAGCTGCCGGCGGGGCCCGCCCCGTTCGGGCCTCGCGCTGCGCGCGATCCCGACGGCCCCCGCCGGGCGCCGCTGTGCGCCGATCGGCGGACGCCGGTCGTGGCGGTCGGCGCCGCAGCAGAGGCGGCCGCCGGTGCCGCCGTCGAGCCGGCCGCGGCCGCCGTCGCCGTCGTGTCGTGGCCGCGGCTCGGCGAGGACGACGATCCGCCCGACGATGTCCCGGACGCGCCGCCGGGACTTGTCGGCTCGCCCGCGTGCGGACTTTCCGTGGGTGTTTCGCTCGACGCGCTCGGCGTCGAGACCGTCACCGGTGTGCTCGACACGCTGAGCGGCGCAGTCGACACCTTGACTTCCGGCGTCGAAACCGTGGCCACCGGTGTCGACACGGTGACCGCCGGCACGGACGCACCGACGGGGGAGGTGGACACCGCGACCGACGGCGTCGACACGGTCACGCCGGGTACCGAGATGCCGACGCTGGGCAGCGACACGCTGAGATCGGGCAGCGCCGCGCCGACGCGCTGCAGCGAGCCCGCGAGCGGCGCCAGGCTCGGCGGCGGGGCGCTCGAGGCATGCAGCAACCCGACCTGGGCGTAGGCAGAGCCACCCGCAAGCAGCGCACCCGCGGCGCCCACCAGCGACGCACCCACCGCAATCGCAGCGCGCATGGACGGTCGCGGCTTCACCTCAGTCACCGCGATCCGCGCCTGCGCGAATGAGAGCCGGGCTCAGGTCAATCACCCGCCGCGAGCGCGAGCAACGCCGCCTCACACGAGGGATACAGCGCGATCAAGGCAGTCACCCCCGCTATGTCGAAGGTCCGCAGCACCTGCTCGTTGTCCTCGCTGCAGACTACCGCCAGCGAGCCGCCGGGGTGCTCTCGCAGCCGCATCACGGCCCCGACGAGCGCGCCGATCGCCGTCGAGTCGATGAACGTCGCGGGCGAGAGATCGACGACGAGCCGCTTGCCGGCGCTGATCGCCTCGGCCATGCGCTCTCTGAACTGGGGACTGGCCGCGTAGTCGAGCTCGCCGCCCGCAACAAGGATGACGACATCGTCGTCGCGCTCGACGCCCTGATCCGTCGCGTCCTCGGTGAAATAGAAGAAGGTCATCCGCCGCTCCGGCCGGGCCAGAGCTCTCTCCCATGTCTCGACAGCTATCGTTAACGCTGTAGCAGAAAAGTCGCTGTTAGCGGTGCTTTGTGGCCGCAGGTTCGAGTAGGCGGATTCGGTGTCCACGGCCCCTGACTCGTGAAACCGGCAGGCTCAGGGGCTGCGCGGCGACTTCTGCAGGTCGCGATGCGCGACCGCCACGTCGAGGTCGTCGTCCTCGCGATAGCGCTCGGCGAGGTGTTGGGCGATCGCCACCGAGCGGTGGCGGCCGCCGGTGCAGCCGATCGCGATCACCAGGTGCGCCTTGCCCTCCGCGACGTATTGCGGCAGCAGGAAGTCCAGCAGCGCCTCGAGACGTTGGTAGAGCTCGTCGAGACGCCCGTCGGCGGCGATGTAGTCGACCACCGCGTCATCCAGTCCGGTCAGTTCCCGGAGCTCCGGCTCGTAGTGGGGATTGGCGAGGAAGCGGACGTCGAACGCGAGGTCCTCCTCGCGCGGCGGACCGTGCTTGAAGCCAAAGCTCATGAACGTCACCGACAGCCGCCCGACCGTCTGGCGCGGCAGGAACTCCTCGGCGATCTTCTCGCGCAGCATGGCTGCCGACATCGCTGTCGTGTCGATCACCAGGTCGGCACGTCCGCGCAGTGGCTCGAGCAGCGCGCGCTCGGCCGCCACCCCCGCGGCGACGCTGCCCTCCGGCGCGAGCGGGTGGCGCCGGCGCGTCTCCTTGTAGCGCGTGACCAGCGTCTGCTCGGCGGCCTCCAGAAACAGCACGTGGTGTGTGAGCCCCAGCGCGTCGAGATCGTCCACCACCGCGCGCAGCGCCTCGAAGTACACGCCCCCGCGCACATCTGACACGACCGCCGCGCGCTCGACCTTCGAGCCCTTGTGCACGAACAGCTCGACCAGCGAGCGGATCATCTCCGGCGGCAGGTTGTCCACGCAGAAGTAGCCCGCGTCCTCGAACACGTTCATCGCCGTCGACTTGCCCGCACCCGAGAAGCCGGTGATCACCACGAGGTCCTCCAGGCGCGACTCGATCACCGGCTTGGCGGTCTTCCCGCCGCCGGTGCGCAGCGGGCGCAGGGGCCTGATCACGGCCATCACCGGTGATTGTGGCGCGCCGAGCGGACGCGCGGCTCAGCCGGCGCGGTGTAGGTAGGCGTGTATGTCTCTGCCGACCTTCGCCGGCAGGCCCGGCACTGACTGCAGTTCCTCGCTCGACGCCGAGACGACCGCCTCGGGCGAGCCGAAGTGCGTCAGCAGCGCGCGCTTGCGCGCGGCGCCGATCCCGGGCAGCTCGTCCAGCAGCGAGCTCTTCATCGCCTTGTCGCGACGGCCGCGGTGATGGGTGATCGCGAAGCGGTGGGCCTCGTCGCGGACGCGCTGGAGCAGCTGCAGCTCGGGGGTGGAGTGCTCGAGCACCAGCGGCGCGGGCCTGCCTGGCACGAAGATCTCCTCGATCCGCTTGGCGAGCGACACGACCGCGACGCCGCGCTCGCGAAAGCCCCGCAACGGGCCCAGCCCGGCGGACAGCTGCCCCTTGCCGCCGTCGATCACGACCAGGTTCGGCAGCGCCGCGAAGCTCTGGTCGTAGGCGCTGTCGTGCGGCGAGATGTCTGCCTGGCGCTCCCATTGGGCGAAGCGGCGGCTCAGGACCTCCGCCATCGAGGCGAAGTCGTCGGGTGCGCCCTCGGTCGTGCGTATCGTGAAGCGACGGTAGTCGGACTTCTTCGGCGCGCCACCCTCGAACACGACCATCGAGGCGACCGTGTGCGTGCCGCCGAGGTTCGAGATGTCGAAGCACTCGATCCGGATCGGAGGCACGTCCAGGCCCAGCACCGCCTGCAGGCCGTCGAGCGCCTCGACGCGGCTCTGGCGCCGGCGCTCGGAGCGCAGGCGCTCCTGGTCGAGCGCCAGCAGCGCGTTGCGCTCGGCCAGCTCGAGGATCCGGCGCTTCTCGCCACGCTCGGCCGCGCGCAGCTCCACCGGGCCGCCGCGCCGGCTCGAGAGTGCATCCGCCAGCGCCGGACGCCGGTCGAGGCCGCGCTGGACGACCAGCAACGCCGGGATCGACGTGTAGCCCCCGTAGTACTGGAGCATGAACTCCTCCCCCACCTCCGCCTCGTCGCGCTCGGCCTCGTTGGCGAGGTAGAAGGACTGACGGTCCGACAGCACACCGTCGCGCACCTGGAACACCTGCGCGTTCGCGTCGCGTCCGTCCACCGCGACCGCGACCGCGTCGAACGTGCCCACCGACTCGCTCGTCACGCGGCGGCGCTCCAGCAGCGAGCGCACCGCCTGCAGCCGGTTGCGCTCGAGCGTCGCCTGCTCGAACTCCTCCTCCGCCGCCGCCGCCAGCATGCGCGCCTCGAGATCGCGCTCGATCGCCGAGAAGCGTCCGCTGAGGAAGTCGATCACCCCGTCGATGCTCTCGCGGTAGCCGTCTTTGGAGACGTAGTCGACGCACGGCGCCCCGCAGCGCTTGATGTAGTAGTCCAGGCACGGGCTGCCGCTGCGCCGCCCCGGCTCGGGACCGGTGCACGAGCGGAACATGAACACCTTCGCGAGCACCTCGAGCGTCGCGCGCACGCGCTTGGCGTTGGAGTACGGGCCGAAGTAGGCGCGTCCCGGTCGGTGTCGCTCGCGCGTGAAGTACACCCGCGGATAGGGCTCGTCGAGCGAGATCGCGATGAACGGATAGGACTTGTCGTCGCGCAGGCGGATGTTGAAGCGCGGCCGGTACTGCTTGATGAAGCTCTGCTCGGCCAGCAGCGCCTCCGCCTCGGTGGCGACGACCACGCACTCGATCTGCTCGACGGCCGCGACCATCTCCGCGTGCCCGGGACTGCTCGGCACCTGCGCCTTGGAGAAGTGGGACGCGACCCGCTTGCGCACCGACTTGGCCTTGCCGACGTAGATCACGCGCCCGCGGGCGTCCCGGAACAGGTACACCCCCGGCTGATCCGGCAGGGCGCGACGCTGCTGCGCCAGGCTCGCGCGCGCTCGCTCAGCGGCCGTCGGCGCCTCGCCGTCCACATTGGCGGGGTCGTCCTTGTCGGTGAGTGCTCGCGTGGCAGCCATCACTCAGAGGTTAGGCGCCGCCTGAAGTCACTCAGTAGCTGCGGGCGTGACGGTACACCGCGACCAGTGAGTACACCACGAGCGCGGCGAGCACGAACCACACGAACTCGCCCAAACCGCTCCACCTGTGCACCTGCACGAGTTCGCCGCCGCGCACTTGCAGCGCATACCACATGCGGCTGCGCACCATGTACAGGAACACCGCCAGCACGACCGCGCCGTAGAGCAGCCCGCGGTAGCGGTCGCCGAGCCCGTACAGCGTCATGTGGTGTTCGCGGTACATGCGCAGGCCGAGATAGCCGATGGCGACGCCGAACGCGACCCACACGACGGCTTCGAAGGTGCTAGCGACGCGGCCACCGCCGGGGATGAAGTACACCGCCGCCGCGATCACGAGGATGATCGCGACGTTGCGCGTGTTCTTCAGCGATTCGCTCACAACCAGAGATTAGCCGCCGTGCCAGCTTAGGTTCTCAATCGACGAGCGTCTCCAGGCGCGCGTACGCGTCCTCGACCGCGCGCGTCGCCGCGGTGTGGCGCGCTTCGGACTTGGCCGACTCGTAGCGGCTCGCCCACGCCGCCGGATCGGTGAGCTCGGCTTCGAGCGCCTTCAGCGCGGCCTCCGCCTCTTCGACCGCGCGCTCGGCCTGCTGCTGATGGTTCAGGCGGTTCTTCGACGGGCCCTTCGCCTTCGGCTTGCGCTTTGGTTTCTCCAGTTCGGACGGGCTCGATCCGTTTGTAGTTCCAGACGGCGCATGCGCCGTCTGGCGGGGAGGCGCATGCGCCTCCCCGGGACGGCCCGCATGCGGGCCGTCCTGCCCCGAAGACTTCCGCTCGTCGCGCACGCGCACGTACTCTGGCCAGCCGCCGACATAGCTGTGCAGCGAGTGCTCCTCCACCGCGACCGTGCGCGTGCCGACGGCGTCGAGCAGCGCCCGGTCGTGCGAGACGAGCAGGATCGCGCCTCCGAAGGAGCGCAGCGCGTCCTCCAGTGCCTCGCGGCTCTCGAGATCGAGGTGGTTGGTGGGCTCGTCGAGGATCAGCACGTTGGCGCCGGACTGCACCAGCACCGCCAGCGACAGCCGCCGGCGCTCACCGCCGGACAGCCCGCTGAGCGGCTTGTCCGCGTCCTCGCCCGAGAACAGGAAGCGTCCGAGCAGCGCGCGCGCCTTGCCCGGGCTGAGGCCGGTGGCGCGCTGCGCAGCGTCGGCGACGCTCTGCTCTGGCGGGCCGCCCGCGCCGAGCTCGTCCGCGTGCTGGGACAGGTAGCCGACCTGCACGTTGTGCCCCGTGCTCAGCTTTCCCGCCGCCAGCGCCCGGCGCCCGGCGAGCGTCTCGATCAGCGTCGTCTTGCCGGTGCCGTTGGGACCCACCAGCGAGACGTGCTCGCCGCGTTCGAGCCACAGCTCGACGTGATCGAGCAGCACGACCGGGTTGCCGTCGTGGCCTTCGCCGATCTCGATGCGGCCGTCGAGCAGCTCATAGATCACGCGCCCGCTGCGCTCGGGCGCCGCGAACTCGAACTCCAGCCCCTTGCCGTCGCGCGGATCACGCTCGATGCGCTCGATCTTGTTCAGCTTCTTGACGCGCGACTGCGCCTGTTTCGCCTTGGTCGCCTTGTAGCGGAAGCGCTCGATGAAGCGCTCCATGCGCTCGATCTCCGCAGCCTGCTTGTCGATCGCCTTGCCCAGCGCCATCTCGCGCGCCGCCTGCTCGCGTCGCCACTGGTGCCAGGTGCCGGCGAAGAAGCGCGAGTGGCCGGCCTCGAGCTCCAGCACGGCCGTGCCCACCGCCTCCAGGAACCAGCGGTCGTGTGCGACCAGCACCACCGCCGCGTCGAGATCCACGAGCGTCTGCTCGAGCCACTCCAACGACTCGATGTCCAGGTGGTTGGTGGGCTCGTCCAGCAGCAGCACGTCTGCGCCGGTTGCCAGCGCCCGCGCCAGTGACGCACGCGTGAGCTGACCACCGGAGAAGGTGTCGAGGTTGCGGTCGAGGTCCGCATCGCGAAAGCCGAGGCCGTGCGCCATCGCGGTTGCGCGGTTGCGCCACAGATAGCCCCCGCGCGACTCCAGGCGGCCCTGCGCGCGCGCATATCGCGCGAACGTCGCCTCGTCGCTCGCACCCGCCGCCATCTTCGTCTCGAGCGCCGCGAGCTCGGCCTCGATCTGCAGCTCCTCGGAGCAGCCCGACAGCAGGTAGTCGCGCAGCGCCACGTCGCGCTCACGCGGCGGGCGCTGATCGTGCAGCGCGATGCGCACTCCCTTGGCGACGCTCAGCTCGCCACGGTCGATCGAGGTCTCGCCCGCGAGCATCCGCAGCAGCGTCGTCTTGCCCGCCCCGTTGCGCCCGGCGATCGTCATCCGTTCGCGGCGCTCGAGCTTGAACGACACGCCGCGCAGCAGCGGCTTGCCGGCCATGTCCTTGTGCATGTCGGATGCGATCAGAAGCGCCATCGGCTGCTGATGGTAGGCGCTGGATTTGTGCTTCCTGTGCGGCCGCGGTCGTGGGCGCGCTCGGCCAGTGTCCTTCTGCAAAGTCTGTATAACGATCGTTATACAGTCGAGGTTTTTCGAGGCCGGGCTTCCGTGTGCTTCGGTAGGATCCCCGATCGATGCGCACCAGGCTCCTCATAGCGCTGTTGACGTCCGCGCTGCTCGCGTCGCTCGTGCTTGCCCCCGTGGCGGGCGCCTACAACGACGGTCGCGGCCTGTACGGCGATCTCCTGGAAGAAGCGGTCACCACCACGGGCTTCGCGCTGATCGTCTTCTTCCCGCTGTTCGTGTTCCTGATGAGCATGCTCCAGAAACACCTCGAGAAGCGCAAGGAAGCGCGCAAAGCGGCGCACAAGGCGTACCTGGCGAACGGCCAGTGGCGCGGCGGCTGGTAACTAGCGGGCCGATGGCCGGCGCTGGACTTTGTCCTCACCAACGGCTCCGCCGTCGGTGCCGGCTCGCGTGCTAGCGCACGCCACGATCCTTGCGTCCGCGTCCAGCTTGGCCCTCGGCCCGCTAGTCGCGTTCGAGGTGAGACGATGAGCGACGGCGACGGTCGCAGCGGGCGCGACGCCGTCGACTACGAGCGGCGCGGCGCGGCCGCGATCATCACGATCGACCGCCAGCACCGGCGCAATGCGGTCGACGGCGACACGGCGGCGGCGCTGCACGAGGCTTACCTGCGCTTCGAGGCCGACGACGACGCGCGCGTGCTCGTCGTCACGGGAGCCGGCGGTGTGTCCTTCTGCGCGGGCGCTGACCTGAAGGCCACCGACACGATGGCGGGGCGGCTGATGAGCGGAGAGGGGCCGATGGGCTTCACGCGGCTGACGGCGTCGAAGCCGACGATCGCCGCGATCTCCGGGTACTGCCTCGCGGGCGGCCTCGAGATCGCGCTGTGGTGCGACCTGCGCATCGCCACCGAGTCCTCCGTGCTCGGCTATCCCGAGCGGCGCTGGGGTGTGCCGTTGATCGATGGCGGCACCCAACGGCTGCCACGGATCGTCGGCCTCGGCCGCGCGCTCGATCTGATCCTCACCGGTCGCCTGCTCGACGCGCACGAGGCGCTGTCGATGGGTCTGCTCACCGAGGTGGTCGCGCCCGGCGCTCACCTCGAGCGCGCGCTCGCGCTCGCCGACGGCCTGTCGCGCTTCCCGCAGCGGACGATGCTCGCCGATCGACGCGCCGCGATCGAGGGCTTCGGCCTGCCGCTCGCCGATGCGCTCGCGCTGGAGGCGCAGGCGGGGCCCGAGGTGTTCGAGGACGGTGCGCGCGGCGCCGAGCGTTTTGCAGCCGGCGAGGGCCGCGGGGGAGCCGGCGCGGGGGCGTGAGCGATCTCAGGCCAAGCACCGGCACGGTGGGCTCACCATGGAGCCGCTCGGCGGCACCCGAAGAACAGCTACGTCTTGCCGTCCGCCCATATGCGGGACACGGCGGTCACATCCCTTCGAAGTAGGCCGTCACGCTGAACCGCACGCCAAGGACGTCCGCTACACGCTGCAGTTGATCGAGCGTGGCGCTGCTGTAGCCGTCGCGCTCCCAGCGCCGCACCTGAGACTCGCTCACGTCCAGACGTCGCGCGAGACCGAACTCAGTCCGATGGGAGGCTTTGCGCTCCTGGAGGAACACTCTGCCCACCTCCGGAAGTGGTCCTATATCACGGGCGCTGGGACGTCCAGCGCGGCTCTGATCGGCGGACTCGTCGGCGCTCACATCCAGGCCTCCAGCGTAGATCGCCGCAATCGATTCCCGGTTGGTTCAGGTCGCGACGTGCAGGTCACCACGACGCACCCTACCTGCTAGCAGATGCCAATGCTAGTGCGAATAGAACCTGGCGTTGCGACCGGATCGCTGTTGTTGCGATGGGCCCCGTGTGTGCGACCTGGCCGCGAAGAGAAGCCGGCGCGTGGTTCCCCTATCCGATCCGCGGCGAGATACCACAGCCACCGGTGGCCAACACTTGCGCGCCCTGACGGCCACTACGCGCCGTGCGCGGTGGGTCGGCGACCCGCGAGAACCGGCCCACTCAAATCGAACTATCCAGAGGGACAAAGCGTCAATGAGCCACGCAACGTCTGCAAACAACACCACTCTGGCCCCCCAACACCACGCAAGAGATCCGTTGCGTGATTCGCGACCGCTGCCTCGAAAAATGCGTTTTTGCAGGGATTTTCTCGTTGAAAGCAGCATCGATCCGTGTCAGAAGTATCCCGTGAGGAGACGAACGGCTTAGCGACGTCTTGACGCGCACCCCGGAGGCTTGCGAGGATGTCACCCGATATGCCGACGAACCCTCACGCTCAGGAACCGGTCATAGAGAGGATCACTCCCGCCAAGGCGAGGAAGATCCTGCGATCCAACGGCCACAACCGTAACCTGCGGCGTGCGCGAGTGGAGAGCTTCGCGGACGCGCTATCGCGCGGAGAATGGATGCTTAACGGCGAGACCATCAAGATCGCCGAGGACGGCACGTTGCTCGACGGCCAACATCGGCTCGAAGCCGTCATAGCCGCAGGTGTAAGCATGCGGACAGTTGTCGTGCGGGCGCTTCCGATGGAGGCACAGGACACGGTGGACACCGGTCGAAAACGCCGCTTGGCGGACCTTTTGAAGATCGAAGGGCACAGCGACGCACATGGACTCGCGGCCACGATCAACATGCTGCACAGGTATAGGGCCGGCCAACGCCTCGATCCTTCGCGTAGCGGAGCGCCTACACCGCACCAAGCGCTGGCGCTCGTCGAGGAAGTCGCAGGGCTGCGCGAGAGCGTGCGAGCAGCGCGAAAACTTACGAACGAGATTGGCGGCCCGCTTGGGATCTTCGGAGCTCTCCACAGCGTATTTCGCGAAATCGATCCGAGGGCAACCGATGAGTTCTTCGCCCGTCTCGAGGACGGCCTAGAACTCACGAAGGGAGACCCCGTGTGGCACCTCAGACGGAGCATCCTCCACACGCGGCGCGATCGCCATTATGCCCAGACCCCTTACTACATGGCGGCTGTGATCATCAAGGCGTTCAACTATCGGCGTGCCGGCAGGACGATCGATCTGCTCTCGTTCAGATCCTCCGAGCCGTTCCCGGTGGTCGTCGACACCAGGCGGGGCCGTCGATGACCGCTCGCGCCAAGCCTGAGTGCAGAGTCGTCGATCTGACGCCCGAGATGGCCCAGACGATGCTTGGAGAGAACATCCGCAACCGGCCCATTCGGCACGCATACGTAAAGCGACTGGCCGAAGCAATGACGCGCGGCGAGTGGACGATGAATGGGGAGCCTATCCAGGTGGCTGATGACGGGACGCTCCTCAATGGCCAACATCGTTTGAGCGCTGTAGTGAAATCGGGCACGACGATTCCGATATTGATCGTGAGCGGTCTTCCCGCCGAAGCGCTCCGGACTGTGGATACGGGTACACGCCGCACACTGTCCGACGTACTGGCGCTTCGCGGTGAGAGCGACACGACCAATCTCGCGGCTGCTCTCGGGTTGCTGCATCGCTATAGACGAGGGTCTCGCATGGATCAGGCCGGCCACACTGCCCCGACAGCACAGGAGGCGCTATCGCTTCTCGACCACGAGCCGAGCCTGAGAGATGCACTCCGGACAGCGCGAAGGCTCCATCGTCGCAATCACATGCGACAGAGCGTGATGGCAGTGCTCAGCTATTTGTTCGACGAGGCGGATCCCGGCGAGGGAACGCGCTTCTTCGAGGTCCTCTGCATCTCTGACGACCGGCCGCAGAGCCCGATACGGGCGTTGCAATCGGTTCTCGCGAGCCAGCGAGCGGACCGCACATATCGGCTTCCCGCCTATTCGCTGTGCGCGATGACGATCAAGGCCTTCAATGCTTGGAGAGACGACACGCCGATCGCGCTTCTGTCGTTCAAGCCGGGAGGCAAGGCTCCTGAGCCGTTCCCACGATTCGATCGTCGCCCTCGGTCTGGCCAGTAGCCACAACGCGGTCCGCCGGTTGCCGATCACGCAAGATCACAAGCCTCGGGACGCGATTGCACCCCAGGGAATCTGCCTACCCAGGGCGTATCGATCGTCTCACGCGCCCTACGGCTCGGAGCGCCCACCGCGCCCAGCATCCAAGGTATGCTCGCTGGGCAATGGCGTACTTCGTCACAGGAGCGACAGGCTTCATCGGTCGCCGTCTGGTCGAGCAGCTGCTCGAGCTCCGACAGGGAAAGGTCTACGTGCTCGTGCGCGAGAGCTCGACCGCCCGGCTCGACGACCTCATCGCGCGCTGGAGCGTCGTCGCCGGCTCCTCGGCGGCGGAGCGTGTCGAGCCTGTGATCGGCGACCTGCGCCGCCCGCTGCTGGGCGTCGAGAAGGAGCGCGTCGCGGAGCTGCGCGGCGAGATCGACCATTTCTTCCACCTGGCCGCCGTCTACGACATGACGGCCCCCGCCGAGCGCAACACCGCGGTCAACGTCGGCGGCACCACGCACGCCGTCGAGCTGGCGCGCGCGATCGACGCCAAGCGCCTGCACCACGTGTCCTCGATCGCCGTCGCGGGAACCTACCGAGGCGTGTTCGACGAGGACATGTTCGACGAGGGCCAGCGCCTGCCCTCGCCGTATCACCGCACCAAGTACGAGTCCGAGCGGATCGTCCGCGAGCAGCCCTACGTGCCGTGGCGCGTGTACCGGCCGGGCGTCGTGGTCGGCGACTCGCAGACCGGCGAGATGGACAAGATCGACGGGCCGTACTACTTCTTCAAGGCGATCCAGCGGCTGCGGCAGCTGCTGCCCGAGTGGGTGCCGCTCGTCGGACTGGATCTCGGCTACACGAACATCGTCCCCGTCGACTGGGTCGCCGGCGCGCTCGAGCACATCGCGCACGAGCCCGACCTCGACGGCAGGGCGTTCCACCTCACCGACCCGCGCGGGCAGCGCGTCGAGGATGTGATCAACGAGCTGGCCGCGAAGGCGCACGCGCCGCGGTTCGCCGTGAGCATCGACAAACGGATCACCGACCCGCTGCCGAAGTGGCCGCTGAAGCTCGCTTTGGCGCTGCCGCCGCTGCGCCAGGCACGCTCATTGGCGCTACGCGATCTGGGCATCCCGCAGGAGGTGCTCGCACACATGGAGCTGGTGCCGCGCTTCGACACGCGCGAAGCCGCCAGCGCGCTGGCCGGCTCGCCGCTCGAGCAGCCGCCCGCATTGAAGGACTACATCGGGCGACTGTGGGACTACTGGGAGCGCGACATGGACACGCAGCTTCGCCGCGGCGCGACGCTCAAGCAGGCGCTCGAGGGCAAGCACGTGCTGATCACCGGAGCCTCCTCGGGCATCGGACGCTCGGCCGCGCTCAAGGTCGCCGAGGCCGGCGGCGTGCCGCTGCTGGTGGCGCGCAACGTCGACAAGCTCGAGGAGGTGCGCGCCGAGATCGTCGCCGGTGGCGGCACCGCGTACGTGTACGCAGCGGACATCTCCGACATCGAGTCCGTCGAGCGGCTGCTCGAGCGCGTGCTCGCCGACCACCGCAACATCGACATGCTCGTCAACAACGCCGGGCGCTCGATCCGGCGCTCGATCGCGCTCAGCTACGACCGCTTCCACGACTTCGAACGGACGATCCAGCTCAACTACTTCGGCGCCGTCAAGCTGATCATCGGCCTGCTCCCGGGCATGCGCGAGCGCGGCTCCGGGCACATCGTCAACGTCTCCTCGATCGGCGTGCAGACGAACCCGCCGCGCTTCTCGGCGTACGTGGCCTCGAAGGCGGCACTCGACGCGTTCACGCGCGTGGTCGCCTCGGAGGTGATCGGCGACGGCGTCACCTTCACCACGATCCACATGCCGCTCGTGCGCACGCCGATGATCGCGCCCACGAAGATGTACGACGCGTTTCCCGCGATCAGCCCTGAGGAGGCCGCCGACATGATCTGCGAGGCGCTGCGCGCGCGCCCCAAGGAGATGGGCACCTGGATGGGCAAGTTCGGCGAGGTCGCCTACACACTGTCGCCGAGCGCGGTCGACAGGCTTCTGCATCTCGCCTATCGCGTGTTCCCGGACTCGGCTGCCTCGAAGGGTCAAACAGACCTCGAGGAGCACGTGTCCTTCGAGCAGATCGCGATGGCGACGCTCACCAGGGGCGTGCACTGGTGAGCAACCGCTGAGCACGATCCTGAGAAGATCGCAGGAGTGAGCAACGACCGCGGCAACGCAATCGAGGTACGTGCCCTCTGCAAGCGCTACGGCGATTACGAGGCGGTGCGCGACCTCGACATCACGGTGCGCCGCGGCGAGGTGTTCGGGCTGCTCGGCCCCAATGGCGCCGGCAAGACCACCACGGTCGAGATCCTCGAGGGCTACCGCACGCGCACCAGCGGCGAGGTCTCGGTGCTCGGACACGACCCCGCGCACAGGTCGATCGCGCTGCGCCGCCAGATCGGCATCGTGTTGCAAGCGGGCGGCGTCTACGGCCACATCACCCCGCGCGAGGCGCTGTCGCACTGGGCGCACTTCTATCCGCATCCGCGTGACGTCTCGGAGGTGCTGTCGCTCACCGGCCTGCAGGCGAAGGCCGACGTGCGCAGCCGCACGCTCTCGGGCGGGCAGCTGCGGCGCCTGGACTTCGCGCTGGCGCTGATCGGCGACCCCGAGCTGATCTTCCTCGACGAGCCGACGACCGGCTTTGACCCGGAGGCGCGGCGGGCGGCGTGGGAGACGATGCGCTCGCTGCGCGCGCTCGGCAAGACGATCCTCCTGACCACCCACTACCTGGATGAGGCGCAAGCTCTCGCCGACCGCGTCGCGATCGTCAAGGACGGGCGCGTGCTCGCGATCGGGCCGCCGCGCGAGCTCGGCGTCGGCGCCGGGGCCGGCGGGACTCGGTACCTCGTCGCCTACCGCAGCGAGGAGGGTGAGCTGATCGAGCAGGAGACCGAGGACCCGACCACGCTGCTGCACGAGCTGACCGCGCAGGCGCTTGCCGACGGGCGCCGCCTGCAGGAGCTGTCTGTCGGACGGCCGACGCTCGAGGACGTCTACCTGGAGCTGACCGCGGATGCCTGACGCGGTTCTCCTCAGCTGGCGGCAGTACCGCCTCGAGCGGCGCATGTTCTGGCGCAACCCCAGCGCCGCGTTCTTCAACTTCGTGCTGCCGCTCGCGTTCCTCGCCGGCGGCGGCATCCTGCTCAGCGGCAGCCAGCACGATCTCAACCGCCTGGTTCCCTCGATCGCCGGCATGAGCGTGATGTCGACGACGTTCACCGCGCTCGCCTACAACACCGTCTTCCTGCGCGAGCGCGGCGTGCTCAAGCGCATCCACGGAACGCCGCTGCCGACGATCTCCTACTTCGGCGGCGTCGCCGCCAACGCCGTCACCAACACCGCCCTGCAGATCGCCATCGTCGTGCTCGCCGGACGCGCGTTCTTCGGGATCGGCTGGCCGCTGCACTGGGGCGAGCTGCTCGTGTTCGTGCTCGTCGGCGTCGTCAGCCTGGCCGCGCTCGGCGTCGCCTTCGCCCACATGATCCCCAACTTCGAGTCGACCGCCGCGTACGTCAACGCCGTCTTCCTGCCGGTGGTGTTCGTGTCCTTCTACGTGTTCGACTCGAGCAGCGCGCCGCAGTTCCTGCGCACGATCGCCGAAGCACTGCCGCTGGAGCCGCTGATCCGCGGCCTGTCCGGGGCGATGGTCACGGGCGCGAGCCTGTCGAGCAACCTCGACGGCCTGGCCGTGATCGCCCTGTGGGGCGTGCTCGGGATCTACCTGGCGGTGCGCGGGTTCTCCTGGGAGGCCGCGCGCACGTGAGGCAGCTCGCCGAGGACGTTTACCAGCTGCGCGGCCGGCCACGCAACGCGATCAACGTCTACGTGATCGGCGATGTGCTGCTGGACGCCGCCACCCGTCAGGGCGAGCGGCGGATCATGCGCGAGCTGGGCGGACGCACGCTGAGCGCGCACGCGCTCACACACGCACACCCCGACCACCAGGGATCGAGCCACGCGATCTGCGAACGACTGCAGATCCCGCTGTGGTGCGGGCAGGGCGACGTGCCGGCGATGGAGACTCCCGGCGGCATCCACAACCCGAAGGCGCCGGCGTGGCTGGACCGGCTCTACACGCGGTTCTGGACCGGACCGCCGCACCCGGTCGCACGCGCGCTCGTCGAGGGCGACGTCGTGGCTGGCTTCACGGTCCTCGAGACGCCAGGACACTCTCTCGGTCACATCGCCTACTGGCGCGAGTCAGACCGCGTCCTGATCCTCGGCGACGTGCTCAACAACATCGACATCCGGACGGGGATCCCGGGGCTGCACGAGCCGCCGGCGATGGTCTCGCCCGACCCCGCCCGCAACCGCGAGTCGGCGCGCCGGCTCGCCGCGCTGCGACCGCGGTTGACGCTCTTCGGTCACGGCGCACCGCTGCGCGACCCGGGCAAGCTCAGCGACTTCGTTGCCGGGCTGCCGGACTGAGCCGCGCGATGGCCGAGACGATTTTCCGCGCGGGCGCCATGCACGGGCAAGCAGCAGCAGGTACGCCCTCGACCGAGGGCCGCGTGACGATGGCAGTGGAGCCCACCGAGCAAGCTCGTGGCCCGTGGGATCCGCGGGCACTGCACGGCGGCGCGCCGGCGGCGTTGTTCGCTGCCGCCTTCGAGCGCGCCGAGCCGGGCTCCGACCTGCGCGTGGCGCGCCTCGGGTTCGAGTTCCTGCGCCCGATCCCGCTCGCCCCGCTGCAGCTCTCGACGCGCATCGTGCGCCCCGGCCGGCGCGTGCAGGAGCTCGCCGGCGAGCTCACCGCAACCGACCCGCGGTCCGGCGCGGAGCAGCTCGTGTGCCGTGCGAGCGCGCTGCGCGTGCAGCCGATCGGCGCCGCGGTGGCCGACGCGGCAATCGCCGCGTCAGGCGACGGCGCCGCCGGGGCGGGCGAGCGGCCGCTGCCGGCGCCCGAGACCGGCACCGCCGTGCGCTTCTCGCTGAACGACTCGCAGGAATCGAGCTTCGCGGCCACCGCAATGGAGATGCGCTGGCTGGACGACCCTCGCACCCGGGGCCCGGCACGCGTGTGGATGCGCCTGCGCCACGAGCTGCTGGCCGGCGAGCAGCTGACGCCGCTCGCGCGCTTGGCCGCGACCGCCGACTTCGGCAACGGCGTCGGCGCCGCGCTGCCGTTCGAGCGCTTCCTGTTCATCAACGCCGACCTCACGATCCACCTCCAGCGCCAGCCGCACGGCGAATGGATCGGGCTCGACGCGCGCACGTTGCTGGACAGCGGTGGCACCGGCCTCGCCGAAAGCGTGCTGCACGACATCCACGGCCCGGTCGGCCGCGCATTTCAGACACTCGTCGTCGAGCCACGCTGAGCCGCAGAAGATAGTTGCAGACGCAAGCAACGTTGCTACTGTCGGGGAGACCTGTCCTAGTTGAGACAGCAACCACCTGCGATACAGGAGAGCCGATGTCAACACCAGAGAGCACCGCCACCCAGACCCCGCTGCCGGCCGGCACCTGGAAGATCGACCCGATCCACTCGAGCATCGAGTTTCAGGTCAAACACCTCGGCATCGCGACCGTCAAGGGCCAGTTCACCGACTTCGAGGGCACGCTCGAGGTGACGCCGGACGGCCTCAACGCCTACGGCACCGTCGACGTCGCGAGCGTCGACACGCGCGAGGACCAGCGCGACGCGCACCTGCGCTCGCCCGACTTCTTCGACGTCGAGAACCACCCGCAGATCACGTTCAAATCGACGGCCGTGCGTCCGCTCGACGACGACGAGTTCGAGGTCGAGGGCGACTTCACGATTCGCGGCATCACCAAGCCGCTGAAGCTCGTCGGCGTGCTCGAGGGCACCGAGACCGACCCGCAGGGCAACGAGCGCGTCGGGCTCTCCGCCAGCGCTTCGATCAACCGCTCCGACTACGACATGAAGTTCAACATGGCGCTCGGCTCGGGCAACGTCGTCGTCGGCGAGAAGGTAAAGATCCTGATCGACATCTCAGCCGTCAAGGCCGCCTGAGCGGTCGGGCAGAAGCTCAGCGCACGATCACCGCGGCGAGCGCGTCGTCGATCGCCGCGAGCGTGTCGGCGCTGAGCTTCACGCCCGACGCCGACGCGTTGGCTCGCACCTGCTCGGGACGGCTCGCGCCGACGATCGCCGAGGCGACGTTCTGCTGGCGCAGCACCCACCCGAGCGCCAGCTGAGCCATCGTCAGACCCGCCTGCTCGGCGATCGGTTCGAGCAGCTGCACCGCTTCGAGCACGCGCGGCTGCATCAGACGGTCGATAAAGCCACCCATGCTCTCGCTGGCCGCACGCGAGTCCGGCGGCGGCGGCTCGCCGGGGCGGTACTTGCCGCTCAGCACGCCCTGCGCCAGCGGTGACCACACGATCTGCGAGATGCCCTCCGCTTCGCACAGCGGGATCAGCTCCGCCTCGGGAGCGCGCCACAGCATCGAGTACTGCGGCTGGCTCGACACCCAGCGCTCGACGTCGGTCAGCGCGAGCGACTCGACGACCCTGTCGACCGGCCACTCGCTGAAGCCGATGTAACGCGCCTTGCCCGCCTGCACCACCTCGGCGAGCGCGGCCATCGTCTCCTCCAGCGGCGTCTGCGCGTCGTAGCGGTGACACTGATACAGGTCCACGTAGTCGGTCTGCAGGCGCTCCAGCGAAGCGTCGATCTGCTTGTGGATCTGCGCCGCCGAGAGGCCGCGATCGGTGTCGGACATCGGGAAGTAGACCTTCGTCGCGAGCACGTAGGAGGAGCGCTCGTGCTGGGAGAGAACCTCGCCGAGCAGCGTCTCGGAGGCGCCGCGCCCGTACACGTTGGCGGTGTCGATGAAGTTGATGCCCTCCTCGAACGCCGCCTCCACGCACGCGCGCGCCTGCTCGCGCTCGACGCCGCCCGAGTAGGTCAGCCACGAGCCGAGGCTGATCTCCGACACCTCGATCTCACTCCAGCCGAGCTTGCGGAAATCCATCGGTCGAGAGGCTACCCTGAAACGCGGTATGGCCTAACGTCAACAGTCGAACATGACCGTCATTGATCCCAGCCTGCGCGTCCGCTCCGTGAACCTCGCCGTCAGCGACCTCGGACGCAGCGCCGACTTCTACGAGCGGGTGCTCGGGCTGCCGCTGATCGCCCGCGACGAGCACGGAGCGCAGCTCGGCCCCGACGCCGAGCGTCCGGCGCTCCTGCTCAGCGACATCGCATCGCCGACGCCGCTACCGCCCAGCGCGACGGGTCTCTACCACGTCGCCTGGCTGCACCCGAGCCGCGCCGCGCTCGCGGACAGCGTACGGCGCGTGGCCGGGGCGCGCTGGCCGTTCGAGGGCGCCTCCGACCACGGCGTCTCCGAGGCGCTCTACCTGAGCGACCCCGACGGCCTCGGGATCGAGTTGTACGCCGACCGACCACGCGAGCTGTGGGAGCCCGCCAGCGATGGGCATGGCGTGAACATGGTCACGCTGCCACTCGACTTGGAGGACCTGCTGGCGCAGTCGCTCGACGATCCTTCGCCCGCGGTCCCCGCCGACACGTTCATCGGCCACGTGCACCTGAAGGTCGCCGACGTGCCGAGCGCCAGCGCCTTCTACCGCGACGCGCTCGGTCTCGAAGAACAGGCGCAGTTGCCCTCGGCGGCGTTCCTCGCCGCCGGCGGCTACCACCATCACGTCGGGCTGAACTCGTGGCAGAGCAGCGGCGCCGCGAGCGCCCCCGACAGCGCACCGGGCCTGCGTGAGATCGACTTTGACCTCGGCGGTGCGCCCGCCCTGGAAGCGCTCGAGCGGACGCTCGCCGACGCCGGGGCCGACGCGCGCACGCCGACCGAGCTCGACGCCGACGGCGAGCTGACGGTGCGCGACCCCGACGGGCAGCTGCTGGCGTTCACCCGGCGCTGAGTCGCCGCGTCGGTACTCGCGGTCAGCCGCCGGCGCTGGCGGCGTCCAGGCGCGCCAGCTCGTCCGGCGTCAACTGCAACGCAACGCTCGGCACCAGCTCCGCGAGCTGCTCGCGCGAGGTGGCGCTTGCGATCGGAGCGAGCACCGTCGGCTGCGCGAGCAGCCACGCCAGCGCGACCGCAGCGACCGCCGTGCCGTGCGCCGCCGCGACCTCGTGCAGCGAGTCCAGCACGGCGAAGCCGCGCTCGTTGAAGTAGGCCTCGCGCACGCCAGCCGCTCGCGGACTGTCGATCTCCGGCCCGTCGCGCCGGTACTTTCCTGTCAGGAAACCCCGCGCGAGACCGAAGTAGGGGATGCTCGCGAGCCCGTGACGTTCGCACACCGGCCGCAGCTCACCCTCGTATTCCCGTCGCTCCAGGAGGTTGTAGTGCGGCTGCAGCGCGACGTAGGAGGCCATGCCCGTCTCCCCGCCGAGGAGCAGCGCCTCCTGCAGACGCTCAGCGCTGTAGTTGGAGGCCGCCGCGTAGCGGATCCTACCCTCGTCGATCAGCTGCGCGAACGCGCCCAGCGTCTCCTGCAGCGGCGTGTCGCGATCGTCGCGGTGGGCGTAGTACAGATCGACGGTCTCGATCCCCAGCCGCTCGAGCGAACCCTCGATGGCGCGCCTGATCGTCGCTCGTGACAGGCCCGGCAGCTCGGCTGACATACCGACCTTCGTGGCGATCACGAGCTGCTCGCGGTTGCCCCGCGCCGCCATCCAGCGGCCGATGATGCGCTCGGACTCGCCGGCGCCACCGGGCCCCCGGCGGCCGTAGGAGTTGGCTGTGTCGATGAAGTTGCCGCCCGCCGCGACGTAGGAGTCGAGCACCTCAAACGAGCGCTGCTCGTCGATCGACCAACCGAACACGTTGCCGCCGAGGCACAGCTGAAAGACGTCGAGCTCGGTGTCGGCGAGGCGGACGATGCGCTCAGGGTAGCGAGGGCGCGACTGCCTGCTACTGCACGGGGTACGGCGGCGGCCTGTTGTCGATGATGCCGCTCTTCACGCCCGAGACGTCCATGTAGACGGCGTAGCCGACCGCCAGCAGCGCAAACGCGGCGAACACGGGAAGACGCCACGACGGCCGCCGGCTCAGGACGTGTGCGGCGGCTGGGTAGAACGCGGGCGCGGCGAGCAGGATCATGCGCCCCCAGTCGAAGGCGAAGCTCATCGCCACCACGCTCAACGCGACCAGCACCAGGCCGCGACGCGCGTAGCGCATGTCGCGCAGCGCCAGCGGGGCGACGAGCCACAGCGGCCCGTACACGGTGAACACGCGCCGGGCCTCCTGAAACGCGCTCTGCAGCCCCTGCTTGATGACCGTGAAGCGTTCTGCCACCAGCGATCCCGCGTAGCCCGGAACCTGCGTTTCGCCGACCGTGCGGATGCCGAGCCTGATCGCCGCATAGACGGCGACGGCCGGCGCCGCCACCGCGATCGTGTCGAGCGCGGCGCGGCGGTCGAGCGGGCGAACCGCCCACAGCGCGTATGCGAACGGGACCACGAACAGCACCGCTTCGCGCACGACCACGCCCAGCGCGAGCGTCAGGGCGAGGCGCCAGCGCTCGCGCCGCACCGCGAAGTAGCTGGCCGCCATCAACAGGAACACCGTCGCGATGTCCGGATTGCGACCGTGGCGGAGCATCACGATCAGAAACGGCGGCGAGACGCTCATCAACAGCGCCAGCGCAGCCGCCACGCGGCGGTCGCTGCCGAGCCGGCACATCAGCAGATATGCGAACGCCGCCGCGCCGCCCGCAGCCAGCAGCGCCAGTGCGGTGAACGAGAAGGTGTGGCCGAACGGCAGCCAGTTGACCAGCAGCGGCAGCCCGAGCCGAAAGCCGAACGGAAACGTGTGCACGCCGAACGGGTGGCGCGCGATGTCTTCGTAGATCAGGTCGTCCCCGCGCGGCGTCGGCTCCTTGCGGATCGGCGCGCTCAGCAGCCCCAGCGCGACCGCACCGAAAACGCCCACGAGGGCCGCGTCGCGCCACCGCGCCTGCGACTCACCATCCCCGGCCGCGTGCGCGTCTGCTCGAAGCGGCGAGTGTTGAGCGCTCGTCGTGGCTCGGCCCTGCACCCACCGCAGCCTATCCGCGTCGCCCGATCGCAAAGCCGCTTCGCGGGCGGCGCATTCGGCCTCAGAACGGCAGCCCGAGAACCTCAACGCGACCGCTTGGCCAGCCGACGCCCTCGCGCAGGGGGCGCCACATCGTGCGCAGCGGCATCTCGATCACCCCGTCGGGCTGGCGAACCCACGTCGGCCCCGCGATCTCGGCGAACCCAAGCCTTCCGTACATCCCCGTCAGCTGAGGGCGGCAGAACAGCATCGCCCGCTCGGGACCCATCTCCGCGGCGATCTCCAGCAGCGGCCGCAGCAGCTCCCACACGAGCCCCCGGCCGCGCTCGCTCGCGGTCACGAGCACCGCGCCGATGCCCACCACCTGGAAGTGCTCCGCGAGCGCCACCTCGACCTCGACCGTGACCGCGCCGGCGAGCGCCACCAGACGTCCGTCGCTGTCGCGCAGCCCGACGTGGCGCTGCTTGTCACCCCAGACGAGCTGTTCGGCATCGCCGCCCCACGGCTGGCGCTCGCCCGCCAGGAGCACGCGCCACTGTTGCGAGGTGACCTCCTGCAGCTCGACGAGCTCCATCTTCGCCACGGTAGCGCTACCGCCGCCGCCCCATCGCGAAGCTCTGTATCGGCGGGACGACCGCCCGCATGCTGGACCCCACCTCATCGCCATCGGCCTGCTCCTCACTGCGCGGCGGCTGTGAGTCCTCGCGTAGCAGCTGGTGGACGCGCGCCTGTGCGACCCTCCCCTCCTCCTCCTCGATGCCGCCCGGCACCCAAGTGGGCACAGGCAGGAAGCGCTCGAGCGCCGCCAGCTCGCGGACGATCACGTTGACGACCCCCTGCCTGTGCCCCTCAGGGTGCGCGCGCTCGAGGCTGCCCCGGGCGAGCAGCAGCGGCTCGGCCCGCGCGAGGTGACGATGGCGCTCGTAGACGGCCTTCGGCACGATCAGGTTGACCGTGCCGAACTCGTCCTCGAACAGCAGGAACATCGTCCCCCTCGCCGTCCCCGGTTTCTGCCTGGCGATCACCAGCCCCGCTATCGCGACCTGACAGCCCGACGGCAGCCGCGGGAGCTGCGCGCTGGTGGCCAGCACGACCGGGCCGGCGCCGCTCAGCACGGTCAGCCGCCCGCGCAGGATCGCCAGCGCGTGCTCGCCGAGCGTCACGCCGCTGGTGGCGTAGTCGGCGATCAGCCGCTGCCAGCGTCCGAGCACCCGCAGCGGTGGCGGCGCGGGCAGCTCCAGTGGCAGCGCCAGTTGGGTGCTCTCCTGCGCCGCTGCGGGGGAGCCGTCGCGGGCCCCGGAGCGCCCGACCGTCTCGGCCGGCGCGGCCATCCCCAGCTGCCACAGGGCCGTGCGCCGGTCACGCGCGCCGAGCGCCAGCGAGCCCTCCACGCGGGTGTCGAGCAGACCATCGCAGGCGCCCGACCACGCCAGCTGTTCGAGCGAGCCGCGCCTGCAGTCGACGCGTCCGGCGAGCTCTCCGAGGCTGGTGAAGGGCCCGTTGCGCTCGCGCTCGCAGACCAGCCTGTGCATCTCGGCGGCGGGCACGTCCTTGACGTAGCCCAGGCCCAGGCGCACGCCTCCGTGCTCGACCGCGCATTGCACCTGGGAGGCGTTCACGTCGAGCCCCAGCATCGCAATGCCGCGGTTTTCGGCCTCGTGGACAAGGCTGTCCGGAGCGTAGAAGCCCATCGGCTGCTCGTTCAGCAACGCGCACAGGAACTCCGCGCCGTAGTGCACCCGCAGCCAGGTCGACTGGTAGGCGAGCAGTCCGAAGGCGGCGCTGTGCGCCTTGGGAAAGCCAAAGCCCGCGAAGCCCACGATCATCCTCCACACGCATTCGGCCGTCTGGCGGTCGGGCGGGGCGGGCGCGGTGGGCGGGTCTCCCACCCCCCCGCGATGGCGCAGCGCCCCCTCGATGAAGCGCTCGCGGTGGCCATCGAGCATCTCGTGCGAGCGCTTGCGGCTCATCGCCCGGCGCAGCCCGTCCGCTTCTCCAGGGGTGAAGCCGGCGAACACTTCGGCCACCTGCATCACCTGGTCCTGGAAGATGATCGTGCCGAGCGTCTCGCGTAGAACCGGCTCGAGCGACGGGTGATCGTAGGGGATCACGAACTCGGGATCCTCCCGCAGGCGCCGTCGCCGCTCGATGTACGGGTTGATCGCTCCACCCTGGATCGGTCCGGGCCGTACGATCGCGACCTGGATGACGAGGTCGTCGAGGTTCTCCGGCTGCGTACGGCGAATCGACTGCATCTGCGCGCGGCTCTCGATCTGAAAGACGCCGACGGTGTCGGCCGCGCGGATCGCCTTGAAGGTCTGCGCGTCGTCGAACGGGATGCGCGACAGGTCGATGCGTTCGCCGCGCACGCGCGCGATTTCCTCCACGCAGCGCTCAACCGCCGAGAGCATCCCCAGGCCGAGCAGGTCGATCTTCAGGAAGCCCGCGTCAGCGCACGAGTCCTTGTCCCACTGGACCATCTGCCTGCCCTCCATCGCCGCGGGCACCACCGGGCAGCAGTCGATCAGCGGTCTCGTCGCGATCACCATCCCACCCGAGTGCTGGGAGAGATGGCGTGGCAGCCCGTATGCCTGCTCGACCAGCTGCGCCAGCCAGCGCCAGCGTGTCGAGCCCGGCCCCGCGGGAGCGATGCTCTCCGAGTCTCGGCCCCACGGCTCGGCTCCTCGTGCCGCGCGCTCGATCTCGCCGGCGGGCAGCCCGAGGACCTTGCCAAGCTCGCGGATTGCCCCCCGCGCCCGGAACGTCGGAAAGGCCGCCACCAGCGCGGCGCGATCGCGCCCGTAGCGCTCGTGCACGCGCGGGATCAGCCGCTCGCGGATGTCTCGGGGAAAGTCCAGGTCGATGTCGGGCAGCCCGTGCAGGTCCTCGTGCAGGAAGCGCCCCAGCTCCAGCCTGCTCGCGATCGGATCGATGTGCGAGAGACCTGTCAGGTAGCACACGATCGAGGAGACCGACGAGCCGCGCCCGCGTCCAGGCGCCAGCAGCGCGCGCGGCGAGTCGCCGCCGGGCCGGACCTCCGCGGCGACCTCGCGCGCCAGCTCGAGCATGTCGTGGTGGAGCAGGAAGAAGCCCGCCAGGCCGAGCTGCTCGATCACGCGCAGCTCCTCTTCCAGGCGCGCGTGCGCCTCCGCGTAGGCGCCTCGCGCGCCTGCCGGCGCGGGCACGCGATCCGACCCGTAGCGCTCGTCCAGACGTGCCCGGCACAGCTGTGCCAGACGGCGCGTCGAGCCCTCGTCCTCTGCTCCCGGATAGCGGTAGCCGAGGTCCGTGGTCAGGTCGAACCGCAGCTGCTCGGCCAGCGCCAGCGTCTCACGGACCGCCTCGGGGTGGTCATCGAAGCGGCTGGCCATCGCCGGGGGCGTGCTCATCACGTGGCTGTGGTTGCCGCGTCGCAGCGGCTCGGATGCGTCGAGCGTGGCGTGGTGGGCGAGTGCCACGAACGCGTCCTGCAGCTCGGCCCTGGCGCGCGTGTGCGCATGGACATCGCCGGTGGCCACACACCTGACTCCCAGCCGCCGCGCCTGCGCCGTCAGCGCACGATTGCGCGCACGATCGTGGCGGGCATACGGGCGCTGCAGCTCCACGTACAGGCCCTCCCGCCCGAACGCGTCCAGCAGCCGCCGCGCAGCGGGCTCGTCGTCGCTGCCGCGGCCGATCACCGAGCGCTCGGCGCAGCCCGTCAGACAGACCAGGCCCTCGGCGTGGTCGATCACCGCCTGCAGGTCAACCCACGGCTCGCTGCGCTCACGCCGCGCCGTCCCGTCACGGGTGTGCGCATGGGCGAGCGTGATGATCCGACAGAGGTTGCTCCAGCCGCGCGCGTCGCGCACGAGCAGCGTCAGGTGGCGAGTCCCTTCCGCTCCTCGCGCGCCGTCAGCCACAGAGCCGGTGCCACCGTCCTCGCCGGCGCGTGGCTCCTCGAGAGCCACGTCGATCTCCGCGCCGTGGATCGCCCTCACGTCGCTGTCCGCTGCAGCCTGCGCCAGCTCCATCGATCCAGAGAGCGAGTTGTGGTCGGTCAGCGCAAGCGCCGTGTGACCCAGCTCGCCGGCGCGCTGCACCAGCTCGTGCGGCAGCGACACGCCGTCCAGGAACGAATACGCCGAGTGGCAGTGCAGCTCGACGTAACCTGGACTCTTCACGGCCGTCTGAGATGGTCGTGAGTCGAGCCAGACAAGGACGCAGCGAGCGTGGCGTGCTTCGCACGCGAGCGAGCGAGGACGCAGTATGGCGAAGCGCTCACGGCCATCTCAGGCTCACTGCACGAACCAGCGGCCCGATGAGCCCAGGTCGTGAAAGACGACCACGTTGCGCCCCCGCTCCCCCACCAGCTCCCAGTAGCGGCGTCGCAGCGGCTCGGCGGCCCACCAGCGATCCTCCACCAGCCAGGACTCCCGCAGCGACTCGACCCGTTCGCCGTCCACATCCGCCGGCATGCCCTGGGGGCGGGCGGGGTCCAATCGCACGCGCGCGGGCCGGGGCTTGTTCAGAGCGCGAGCCATCAATCCGGGATCGGGGCCAGCACCACCCGCCGCTCGGGCACGCGCGAGTCGGGATCGACGCACACGGCGCGCAGCGCCGCATCCTGCCCCGCCACAGCTCGCACCTGGGCGACGGCCTCGCGCAGACGCGCGGCGCGCGCAGGACTGGCAGCAGAACGCCCGCCAGGGCTCTCGCACTCGAACAGCCCGCCCTGATCGCTGACAGGAGGCCCAAAGCCCTCGACGCTCAGCCGCAGCTCGGCTGCTGGCGCCGGGAGCGCCAGCAGGCGCAGCGACAGCGCCAGCCAGATGCGCTCGCGATCGCACAGCGCCTGACGGAAGACCACGCGTTCGCGCCAGCCGCCGCCCGCGACCAGCAGCGCCGAGAGCATTGCGGCGCGCAGCGTGCGCCCGCGCCGCTCGGGGCGGGCCAGCAGCCGGTCCACGAGCACGCCCAGCACGCGCTTCAGCGCCTCGCCGGAACTCGCATCGCCGACTCCCATCGACTCCTCCAAACGCTCTTCCACGCGGCGGGGGCGCAGTCGGCTGTCCTCGCCACAGGCCAGCCTGTGCGCGAGCGCGCCCGGCGCCCCGAAGCGATCGGTGAGCTCAGAGCGCCCGAGCCGCGTCAGCTCGCCCAGCGTGCGCACCCCCAGGCGTGAGAGCGGCTGCACAAGCGCCGCTGTGTCCTGCCGGAAGCCGAGCAGCTCGATCGGACGCCCGGCGAGCCAGCGCCTGGCCTCGAGGGTGGGCGGGCCTCCAATCACCAGCGGGCGGCGCGAGCGCACCGCCAGCGCGGCGGCCAGCGCACAGAAGCGCGTCGGGCCGGCTCCGATGTGCACGGGGCGCCTGCCGATCACAGATCGGCCGGCGCGCGCGGCTGCCGCGAGCGTCTGCTCCTGTGTGCGGTGGATCCCCCGCAGCGGGTCGCTGTCGAAGTACGCGAGCCCGGGACCAGCCGGCTCGACGGCCGCGCCGATCGACTCCAGCGCACGCGTCGTCCTCTCCCACACCTCCGCCACCTGCACGGGATCGCCCGGCACAAGCACCAGGTCGGGGCAGCGGGCGAGCGCCTCTCCGAGGACCATCCCCCGCGCCACGCCCCGTGCCTCAGCCGCTCCCGAGACCTCGCCCACGCGCTGTTCGCCGCCGACGAGCGGCGCCACCGCCAGCGCACGCCCCGCCAGCGTCTCGTGCGCGATCTGCGGGCCCTCGCCAGCCGCCACGACCAGCTCGAAGCGGGGGATGTAGAAGCAGACCACCATGCGAACGTATGTTCGCGTTGCCGTCGCTCCACCGCAACAGCTAGACATCTACCAGCTAGCTATATGCAAGCGCGCCTCAGACGCGCAGCACCTCAACCGTCGAAAACGCTGAGAAATCGGCATCCTGCGTCACCACGGTGGCGCCATGCCGAAGCGCTGTCGCAGCGATCCACGCGTCGTGCCTTCGCAACTTCCGGCCCGCGTCCAACTCCCGAGCTGCGATGCGCGCAAAGCACGAGGCGGTCTGCGCATCGACCGGCAGCAGCGTGTACGCGCTGCGGACGCGCGAGAGCGTGGCGATGCGACGGGCGCGTGTGTCGGTGTCATGCGCACGAAGCACGCCGAGTTCCAGCTCCGCAGCCGTGATCACCGACACCGCGATCTTCTCCGGCAGCTCACCCAGATCGCGTCCCGTCTCCTGCGCAACGAAGACCGACGTATCGGCGATAGCTCGACTCACACGTCCTCGACGAGCGCTCCACGCACGTCCGCGAGATCAGTCAGTAGGCCCTCGTCGGCGGACGTCTCGCGAACGATCCCGCGTAGCACTGACGATGGCACCCACGGATCACGTTGCTCGACGTGCGGCACGATGTCGGCCACGGGATCGTGGTTGACGGTCAGCGTCAACCGCTCGCCGGCGCGCACTGCCGCGACAACGTCAGCTGTGCTGTTGCGTAGATCGCGTACCGAGACGTTGCGGGCCATGTGCACGACTGTAGCACTCATATGCGACATAGCTCGCGGCAACGTCCCTGTAGTGGCTAGGTCGGGATGGCCGGCGACGTGGACACACCGGGCGACTCCACTGTCAATAGAGCATTCGTTTCCGCATGTAGATATTTGAACGCACGCGGGATTAGTATGACCGTTTTCGCGGGGCAGTATCATCTATCGGGATCGATCGAGAGAAGAGAACTATGCCGCAGGGCACGGCCGCCATGAGCAGCACGGCCGCTTCTGCCTCCGCTCCCAGCCGAACGGCTCACGACATTGCGGACCAGCTGCGAACCCGTCGTGGTGAGATCTGCGAGGGACTCTATGCGGAGCTCAGGAGCTCCGTGCCCGACCCGGCAAGCGACGCCGACCCGGAATACCAAGAGGAAGTGCGTCTCGCGCTCGCCGCTGTGCTGGAGTACGTTCTCGACGGCATCGCAGCAGGAGAGCATTGGCAGCGGGCGATCCCTCCCGCCGCTGTCGAACAGGCTCGCCGCGCCGCTCGCGCCGATGTGAGCTTGGGCGTCATCATCCGTCGCTACGTCGCCGTGCACGCTCGCCTCGGGGAGCACCTCGCCGACGCCGCGGCCAAGCGCAAGCCGTCGGACGACGATCTCACCCTGCAGCGCCTCCGTCACACGCAGGACCGATTGCTCGATCACGTCATCGTCGCCGTGGAGCGTGAATACATCACCGAACGGGAACGCGCATGCCGCCCACGCGCCGAGCAGCGCGGGGCGATCGTGCGCCGACTCCTACGTCACGAACCCGTCGATCAGATCGAGTTGGCCGCGCTCGGGTACGGCCTTAAGTCCCGGTGGCACATTGGCGTAGTGGTTGCCGGCGCCCAGTCTGAGCAGGCGTTGAACGCGATCCGGGCCGGCCTTTACAGCGAACTGCTCGCCGTCGGCTCGAGGGAAGGCACAATTTGGGCCTGGCTCGGCGCCGAGCGCAGACTTTCCGCACCGGCCATCGATGACCATCTGCCGCCCCGGTCCCGAGTGCGCCTGGCGATCGGAACACCCCGGTTCGGCCTTGACGGCTGGCGCCGTACGCACCTCGAGGCACTGGCCGTTTGGCCAGTAGCCCTGCGCGGTAGGCCGGGAGCGACCCACTGCGGCGACGTCACGATCGATGCTGCGCTGCTCGGCAACGAGGTGCTCGCCACGCTTCATCGGGAGACATTCCTCCTGCCCCTTGACCGCCTGCGCGACGGCGGCCAGACCGCGAGAGACACCCTGCACGCCTATTTCGCCTGCGAGAGGAACATCGCGTCAACCAGCGCAAAGCTGAGAGTCACACGCCGGACTGTGGAAAACCGACTGCACGCGATCGCCGAATCGCTGGGCCGCCCGCTGCGGACATGCCTTCCGGAGATTGAGGCCGCACTCCGACTGGAGTCCTCACTTCACGGCAGCCAACCAACCTCTGCTCGGACAGACCCCGACCGGGTAGGAAACGCCCCGTCTTCGCAAATGCGAAGTGCGGCTGAGCACATTGTGTATTGCGAGCCCTAGCGCCCGCCCGGTACAAGGAATCTGACACGCCGAAGCTCACTCATAAGTCGAGGGGTTTCACCAGGGATGTATCGGCTGTACAGCCGGCTGGCTTGGTTGCGCTCTGTTGCCTACGACAAAGAGAGGTATCACATGGGACTCGCGATGATGCAAGCTCAGAGGAAGGTCCTCCTCGCCACGATGTTTGCACTTATCATGCTCACTATCGTTCTGGTCGCGCCGCATGCCGCCAACGCCACCTCCTGGGGCGGACGGCTAAACGGACACGAATGGGGGTCATCAGGCGTCGTTGAATCGTTGACCTTCATCGACGGGGAACACGAGGAAGGCCCGTCGACCGAACTCTGTGTCGGCCCCGTTACACACGACAGCGGCGGCTATCACTTCCCGTATGGCTGGTTGTGCGGAACTGGGCACCAAGTTGAGTGGGAATTCGGGGCTATCAGCGCGGCCGGCGCCGTGTACGACGCCTCGCTCGGTTGGCTGCGCTACCAGGCCTTCTCGGCCTGATCCAGAACCGACGCTCCGCTCCAGTGCGGCGCTGGCATGTTCGCCCGCGTCCCATTGGAGCGGACGGTCGTTCGGCTAATGAGCAGCCCCGTCCACCACAGATACAGTCTGCCGACCATACGCCGCTTGTCGGGCGGGGGGCGGGCATACTTGGCGGCCGCTGGCTGCGTTGCATGTCTATGCGCCGCCAGCGTACTCTGGTGGATCGTCGCTTGCGCCCACGCGCCGAAGCGGTGGCTGAGCGTCCAACCCTCATCCAACTTCGCGGTCTTGGAGACCGCGGCGACGCCTGACGACTCGCTTCCACAGGAAGTCGTCGGTACGCTGGTCAACAGCTCCGAACCGGAATTCACGAGCGCAGATATCCGCAGCGCGCGGCGTGTCCTTGCCGACAAGCCGACATGGCTCATCCGGGCCGCCAATGGTGAACTTTGCCTGGTAGGGATCGTCTATCCGCTCACCGACTCGGCGCTCAGGGCACGCTTCACGCCGACGGTGACACGAGAATGCGCTGAGGAAGGCGACGCGGAAAGCGGCCACCTGGTGGGAACGCAGTCCCTCGGGGTGTCGGTTGCAACGTCGGAAATGGCGAGAGTCGTCGGAGTCGTCCCGAATGGCACCGCGTCCGTCGTCATCGTGGCGCGAGACGGACAGAGTGTTTCGGCCGCTGTTGAGCGCAACGCATACGAAGTAATCGTCCGAGAACCCGTCGCGGTCACCTTCACCACATATCACGGC
>DATHOH010000054.1:0-5801 GCA_035485155.1 Solirubrobacteraceae bacterium | reverse complement strand
TCAGTAGGACAAAAATTCTCCGTAATATAACTCTGATTAAATTCTTCACGTCTACCCTGCCCAAACCCATCCGCAAACACCCAACCCGACAATTCCGGACTCGTCAACGGAAAATACGCATTCGTACAACCAGCTTCATTGTTCGAGACCGACTGCGGGGGAATGACGTTCTCAGTCGACCAGCCCGCGGGGCCGCGCGTCGAGAGGAAGAAAAAACCATCGCTGCTCGCGCCCGGCAGACCATACGGTGAGAAGAACAGCAGCCGTTCGCCGCTCAACGACGCCTCGCTCTCACCGATCTCACCCAGCGCCCTGATCCCCGGACCCACCAGATTCCCCGCACTACCCTCCGTTTGGTAGAACGGTTCGACCCCCGGCGGCGAGACCCGCTCATACGCACGACAGTCCGGCAGACGCGCCGAGTAGCCCGTACGGAACGCTTCGTTGGGGCATGGGGCTTCGGCCAGCGCGACCGGGGCCGACAGCAGCGAGCCGGCGACGAGCGCCGACAGGGAGAGCAGCGCAGTGACCAGCATGCCGGCGGCCCTCCTCGCCGCGTTTGCACCGCGGGAGCGCAAGCTGAGGCCTGTCGGTGCTGCTTGCGCCACTTGCGTCATCGCTGCCCCTTCCTCTCCTCTGGTTGCGGTCAAGATCTCACGGCCCCTGATCGGCTGAGCATCCCGGCCTGGTGCCAGCCGGTGTCCTCCATGGACGCTGGTGGCTTTAGCCAGAGCGTCCACGGAGGCCCGGATGACCCTTCACGCCTTCGTTATCACGATTCCGTTTCGAACGGCTCCAATTCCGAGATATTGGTGATGAGGCCCGCCGAAACTTCGGTGGTGAGCGTCTTTGCACAGGTCCGAGCGCTTTCGCCCTTGACCAGCTTCCCGGTCGCCTCGCCGGAGCCGAACGTTACGCCACCGTTCGGTTCGAAGTCAGAGGTGAACTTCTTGAACGCATACCCACACGGACCCGCTGTTTTGAGCGTCAGCGCCGCCTTGAACGACATCACGCCGGCGCCGCTCAGCTTCACGGCGGTCAGTTTCCCAGATATCGACCCTTCACTGCATTCTTCGTCTTCGTTGACGGTGAACGAAGCCTTGTCCGATGACTTACCGTTCGTGCCCAGGGTGCCCTTCGTCGCAACCACGCATTCGCCGATCTCGACCGCACCGGCGAGCGGAGCGCCCGCTTTGAGCGGCGTTCCTTCGTGCTTCAGCGTGAGCGCCGACGCGCCGCTGGCTGTCGCCGCGAGCGCAAATACCGCCACGAGGCAGCCGCTCAATATCTTCAGATGTTTCACTTGTCCACCACTCTCCTTTGTTACGCTCATTGTGTTGTGTGTGTTGTGCTCGGTGCTCGGCCTCGGCCCTCAAGGCCTCGGGCGGGCACCGAGTACGTATGCGACAGCGCGTCCGACCGGAGCCAACGACTCCCGCACGAACCTACGCTCGTCATTGGTGTGGCACCGAGAGGGACCGGCACCAATGGACGCTTGTAGCCGCGCGACCTACAAGGAGCACACTGTGCGCCGGCCGGCGGCACAGACGGTCTTGCTCCTTTTCGGACGCGGCAGAGCCGGCGGCCGCGCGCAGCCTTCCCCGAGCAGTTGTTCTTATGAGACGGCATCCCTTCCCCTCATCCCCTGTCCCGGCGCGGCCGAGCACAGCCCTCGAAAAAACGATGATGGTATCTAAGCACATGTGTCTGCGCATGTCAAGGGATCAAGTGTTTGATGACAGTGATTCGTCCCCCGGGCTGTCCGATCCGGTACGTGGCCTCCGGGTCGAGGGCTCGAACCTGACACGCGCGCCGGGTACCGCGGGAGCAGTTCTGCTCAGAAGCAGGTACCGAGCAGGTTGGTCCGCTCGTTGCCCGCGAGTGATCGGGGCATGAAACCGCGTGGTCCGACTTAGGACCGTCGGATATCCTCGTCGTGTCAGCGATGCCCCCAGCCCCTAGAAAGCCGCTTGCCATGCACCGCAAACGTGACTCGAGACCGCGAGACGTGGTGTCGATGACCACCACACAGAAGAGTCAGCGCGATCGCCTTGTGGACGCGTCGATCGAGCTCGCCGCGCACGCCGGCTACCAGAACGTCAGCATCGCCCAGCTGAGCGCCCACGCAGGGGTCTCGAGCGCGACTTTCTACGAGCAGTTCAAGGACAAGGAAGACTGCCTGCTGGCCGCGTACAGGGCTGCGAGGACACGTGTGTATAGCGCGGTACGGCCGGTCGAGGCCGACGGCGACTGGGTGGCGAGCGTCCGCGCGACGCTCGGCGGGCTCTTCGACGGCCTGCAGGTCGACCCCGACGCGGGACGCCTGCTGTTCGTCGAGATGCTCGCCGGCGGGCCCAGGATGCGCAAGGAGCGCGAGCGGCTGCTCGAGAAGTACGAGGGTCGCATCCAGGCTTTCCTCGACCGTGCGGCCGAGGATGGCGAGAGCCTCGACATTCCCGTAGCCGCACTCGAGGGCGCCCGCCGCAACATCGTCGCGCGTCATCTGCGCACCCACAGCGACGACCGCCTGCCGGGGCTCGTCGAGGACATCATCGTCTGGATCGGCTCCTACGCCTTGCCTGCCGGCCAGGAGCGCTGGAGCATCGGCCCGCACGCCCTGCTTCGGGCGCCGGCGGCATCCGAGGCCGTGCGGCCTGCCGGCGGCGTCGGGCAGCGTCCCGGGCGGCTTCCGCGCGGCCGGCACGGCCTGCCCGCGAGCGTGGTCGCGCGCAGCCAGCACGCACGCATCGTCTTCGGGACCGCGGAGGTCATGGCTGCCAAGGGCTACGCGAGCGCGACGGTGGCGGACATCGTCGCGGCCGCCGGGATCTCGAGGGACGTCTTCTACGAGCACTTCGCCGACAAGCAGAGCGCCTTCCTGGAGGCGCAGCAGTTCGCCACGCAGTTCATCTTCGACACCTGCTCGGCCGCCTACTTCAGCGCAGAGACCTGGCCGGAGCGAGTGTGGAGCACGCTCGCGGCACTGCTCGGGCTGATCGCCTCCAACCCTGCGCTCGCCCACCTGCGTGTGGTCGAGTGCTACGCGGCCGGCCCGGTCGCCGTGCGCAGCACCGAAGAGCTTCTGAGGGTCGCCACCGTCTTTCTCGAGGAAGGCTACCGCTACCGACCCGAGGCGACAGAACTCCCGCGCCTGTGCTCGCATGCGATCACAGGCGCGGTGTTCGAGATCATCTACCGGCACGTCGCCTCCGGCCGCGCGGACGAGTTGCCGCGTCACCTTCCGCAGCTGTGCTACATCGCGATCGCGCCCTTCACCGGCCGCGAGCGGGCGATCGAGCTCCTGGAGAAGCTCGCCCAGTCCTGACGGGAGGACAGCGTTCGGGCTGCTACCACGAGGGTCGCGTTCGCGCAAGCCGTCCCTCGCGGGGCGGCGCCGATTCAGCCGACCCGGGCGCACGTGCTCAACCCCAAGTGGGCTGCGACGACGCGCAACGAGCTGTGCGCACGTCTTTTCGCGGCTATCACGCGTTCCAGTGCGCGGGCCTGAGCGTGCGCCTTGCCGGCTAGCAGCTGCTGCGGGTTCCGCGTGTGTGGTTTGGCGGCTCGGAGTTCTTCCAGTGCGCGAGCTTCGAAGCGCTCGCCGGTGACAGCAAGAGTTCCTAGTTGTCGGGCGAGCAACCCTCTGACCGCAAGGAACTGCGCCCACTCGCGCGCAAGCGCCCGCGGAGGCGCGATCTTGCTCAGTTCGCTCACGGCCCGCTGCTCGAGCGCCTCATTCTGAGGTGCGATGCGGATGATTTCCTGAAGGCCTTCAGACCTGTCCGGGTGCACATCGGATTTGAGCCGCTCGCAGATCGCTTCAGCAGTGCTTATGTACCCGGCGCCGTGCGAGGGGCCGGCAACGCTGGAGGTCGGATGGATTGCTGCTGTCGTGGTGGCGCCTCCAGCAGCACGGCTCGTGGGATCGCTCGTGCTGCCGCCACCCCCGCCGCACGCCACCACGAGCAGAGCCGGCAGGATCAGCAAAGTGGCAAAGCATGTGCGCACGCGCATGGTCCGATCCATAGCGGCGACACTATCGTCGCGTGCCACGGCTAATGTCAAGCGCCGACCAGGGAGTGTCTCTGACTCTGTGCTCAACCTCCCAGCTGCTCGAGCACGCGGAGCACCGAGCGCCGGTAGCGCTCCAGGAAGTGGTTCACGCAGCGCGGCAGCCACGTATCGATGGGCTGTGTCTCCACGCCTCCCGAAAACAGTTCCAGCATGCCGGACCCCGAGCAGGGACGTATGTTCGCCTGCCGCTCCTCCGCTCGATAGCGCCCTAACAACTTGGGGCGATAGAGAAGTCGGAGACGCGAACAGAGCCTCACACTAGGCCGCCTGGACTCTTCTACACGCGTCTTTGACACCCATCTATGTGTGCGTTAGCACTAGCTCCCCAATGAGCACCGCGATCCCAGAGCAGCGCCCGGTCCTCGGCGCAGGCGACGACGCCGGCGTCGTGCTGCTCTCCGTGATCATCCCGTGCCTCAACGAGGCCGAGAACATCGAGCAGTGCGTAACAGCCGCGTGGGAAGCGATGGAGCTCGCGGGGATCGCGGGCGAGGTGATCGTCGCCGACAACGACTCGGAGGATGGGAGCGCCGAGCTGGCGGAGCTCGCAGGAGCGCGTGTCGTCCACGAGCACCGGCGCGGCTACGGCAGCGCCTACATCGCCGGTTTCGCGGCCGCTCGCGGCACCTACGTCGTAATGGCGGACGCCGACCTGACGTACGACTTCAACGAGATCCACAACTTCCTCGCCGAGCTGCAGAACGGGGCGGACATGGTGATCGGCGATCGCATGCAGAACATCCTTCCGGGCGCGATGCCGTGGCATCACCGCTACATCGGCAACCCGCTGCTCTCGGGCCTGCTGAACCTGCTGTTCCACACCGGCGTCAGCGACGCTCATTGCGGGATGCGCGCGTTCCGGCGCGATCGGCTGGAGCTGCTGCAGCTGCGCACCACCGGCATGGAGTTCGCCTCCGAGATGGTCGTGCGCGCCGCCAAGGAGCGGCTCGACATCCGCCAGGTGCCGATCGAATATCACCCGCGCGGCGGCGAGTCGAAGCTCTCGAGCTTCCGTGACGGCTGGCGCCATCTGCGCTTCCTGCTGCTGCACTCACCCAACCACCTGTTCATCCTGCCGGGCGCGCTGATGGCCGCGCTCGGCGGCTTGATCTCGCTGACGGTGCTCGCGCACCTGCCGCTGCTCACGCGCCAATGGGACCTGCACACGCTGATCGGCGGCTCGCTGCTGCTGATCGTCGGCGTCCAGCTCGTGGGGCTCGGACTGTGCGCGCACGCCTACGCGACGTACTTCATGGGCGAGCGCGATCCGTGGTTCGATCGTGCGCGCGAGCGCTGGCGACTGGAGCACGGCCTGATGCTCGGCAGCGGTGTCGCGCTCGTGGGCCTGGTGATGATCCTCGTGATCGTCGTCGATTGGATCGGCCGCGGCCTCGGCAGCCTCTCCCAGGAGCGCGTCGCGATCAGCGCGGCCACGTTGCTCGTGATCGGCATCCAGATCGTGTTCACATCGTTCCTGCTCAGCATCCTCGGCCTGCGCCGCGACTGACGCGCAGCTGCGAGGCGATGCGGCCGACTACGTCGCGTTGGCGAAGTAGGCCGCGTTGATCTGCGTGTACTTCTGCCACGCGCGAGGCGGGCGTGCGCTCGATCGTGTTCGCGCCGTCGATCGTGTACGCGCCCGGTGACCCGTGGCTGACGCTGCTCGAACACATGGCGCTGCTGCCCGTGATGCCGGTCTCCGGCCGAGGGCGGGCTGCCTTCCAGCC
>DATHOH010000053.1:0-55008 GCA_035485155.1 Solirubrobacteraceae bacterium | reverse complement strand
AGCCGTCACGTAAACGGCAATCAGCAGCAGGTCGAGGTCGGCGTCCATCGAGGCCCCCTTCGGGTCGGCGGCTGGGTATTGAGTACCGCCGACTTCGACCCTGCTGCCTATAAACCCGCCCGTTCCACGAGCCCCGCCGTGGAATCAATCATCTAGGGGATCGCGCGGTCCGGCTCGCAGACGCCGTCGCCGGAGTGGCGATGGTCGGCGTTGGCGGCACACTGGCCTACGCAACCGCACACGAGCGCTAGGGAATCGGCTCAGCGAGTGCTGCGCGCCAGGGAGCCGCGGGGAAGGGGTCGGCGAAGAACTGGGTCTCGTGCGTCACGGAACCGTCGGTGATCTCCATGACGCTGACCGAACATGTGGGCACGCCGTCATAGGTGATCACGCACTCGCTCACCCAAAGCTCGCCGCTGCCCAAGATCCGCCGGATGGTGAAGTGGCGCTCGGCCGGGTGCCCGCCACGTTGAGCTTGAATCTTTGACCGGCCTCGGAAGCGCTCGCCGGATTGCGGGTAGTCCAGAATCGCGTCCGCCGCGTAGATCGCGTGCTCAGCGTCGGCGTCCCCGTGCTCGGAGGCTTCCCAGTGCTGCTCGATTTGAGCCCGGATGTCGTCATCACGATCGATTGCGCTGCTCATGCGTCAACCCCTATCACGACCGGTGGCGAGTGTCGCCGGCTCGCTCGCACGATAGATGACTAGCGCGGCAGCTTCTGCACCAGCGACAGGACAGGTGCGAACAGGTCGCCGCGCTCGGCTACGCGCTCGAGCACGTCCGCTGCTTCGAACGCGAGGCTTGCGGGTTCTTCGGAGTCTCGCGTCGCGCGCACCTCGTCCCAGTCGAGCGGCGTGGACACCCTCTGATGCTCGGCTGCGCGCAGCGAGTACGCGCAAACGGTCGTCTTCTTCGCGTCGTTCTGGCTCCAGTCGATCAGCACCTTGCCCGTACGTCGCGTCTTGGTCATCCGCGAGACCACCAGCTCCGGTTCCGAGCCCTCGAGCAGCTCGGCGACCGCCTTCGCAAACGGCTTCGTGTGCTCATAGCCGACGTCGGGCGCGTTCAGCGGTATGTACACCTGCAGGCCCTTCGAGCCGGACGTCTTGGCGTAGCTCTCCAGGCCCAGGTGCGCGAACATGCCCTGCAGTTGCACCGCCACGTGGCAGCACTCGACGATGCTCGCCGGCGCCCCGGGGTCGAGGTCGAACACGACCGCCGTCGGGCGCTCGGTCGCGGGCGCCCGCGCGAGCGGCACGTGCAGCTCGATCGCGGCCAGGTTCGCCAGCCACACGAGCGTCGCCAGGTCGTCGGCCAGCACATAGTCGACGGCCTTGCCTGTGCCCTTCAGGGTACGCTCAGCCTGCACCGTCACCGTGCGAACCCATTCCGGACGGTGCGCAGGCGCCTGCTTCTGAAAGAAGGACTTGCCCTCGACGCCGTCGGGCCAACGCTTCACCGTCAGCGGCCGCTGTGCGAGGTGGCCGAGCAGCACCGGCGCGACCGTCGCGTAATAGGCGATCACCTCGCCCTTCGTGAAACTCGTCGCCGGGTACAGCACCTTGTCGAGGTTGGACAGCTTCAGCTCGCGCCCTTCGAGCGTCGCCTCCGCCGCGCTCGCGCCGCGCCTGCGGATCGGCAGCGCCCCGAGCGTCTCTCCCTCGGCGTCCGTGGGAGCAGCCGGATCTCGATCCAGGACGTCCGCGACGGCGACGGTCTCGGACATGTCCTCGCGGACGACCTGCGCTGCGGGCTTGTCCTCGCGCAGGCCCTCGTACACGGGGTGGCGCAGGCTGCCGGCACTCGTCCAGCTCGTGAACTCGACCTCCACCACCAGCCGCGGCTCGCAGAAGCTCGCTCCGCGTGGAGGTTGCTCGCCGGCGCCGAACGGCGAGGTCGGGCGCTCCAACGGCGCTAGCAGCCGCGATAGGCGCTGCACGTCCTCCTCGTCGAAGCCGCTGCCCACGCGTCCGGCGTAGCGGAGAACGCCGTCGGCCTCGTACACGCCCAGCAGCAGGGCGCCGATGCTCTGCTTGCGCTTGCCCTTGCCCGCCATCCAGCCGCCGACCACGAGCTCCTGGCGCGCGTGCGTCTTTACCTTGACCCACTCGCGCGAGCGCACGCCCGGCTGGTAGATCGAGCTCAGGCGCTTCGCCACGACGCCCTCGAGCTGCTGCTCAACGCTCGCCGCCAGCAGCTGCGCGCCGTGACCGACGACGTGATCGGGCGTCTGCCAGCTCTGACCCTTCAACGCCAGCGCCGCCAGCTGCGCGCGCCGCTCGCTGTAGGGCGCTCCCATCAGCGAATGGCCGTCCAGCCACAGCAGGTCGAAGATCACGTACGTCACCGGCGTGCCCTTTGCCAGGCGCCGCGCCTGCGCGCGCGACGCCGTGTGCATACGCCGCTGGAGCGCCTCGAAGCTGGGGCGAGCAGAGGCGTCGAACGCCACGAGCTCGCCATCCAGCACGGCACTGTGCGAGCCGAGCGCCGCGTTGACGCCGAAGATCTCCGGGTAGGAGTCGGTGATGTCGTTGAGGTTGCGGCTTTCCAGGCGCAGCTCACCGGGCTCGGAGTACGCGATCGCACGCACGCCGTCCCACTTGATCTCAAACGCCCAATCGCTGTCGTGCGCCGGCAGCGAGCCCGCGCGCGCGAACATCGGAACGAGCTTGCTCGGCAGCGGCTCTCGGTCCGGATCCGCCGCGGGGTCCATGCGATGGATCAGCCAGTTCTTGGGGTGCTCGCCCTGCTCGATCGCGAACAGCGCGTAGCGTGCGTTCACGCGCTCGCCGTGCAGTGCCACCTCGACCTTGCGCCGTTCCCACTTCAGACAGTCATACGTGCCCCGATCCCAGATCTTCACCAGCCCCGCTCCGTACTGGCCCTTGGGGATCTCCGCCTCGAAGTCGAGGTACTCCAGCGGATGGTCCTCGACCGCCACCGCCAGGTGGTTCTCTCCCGGCGCCTGCGGCAGACCCTTCGGGATCGCCCACGATGCGAGCGCACCGTCGCGCTCCAGGCGCAGATCCCAATGCAGGCGCGTCGCGTGGTGCTCGTGGATCACGAAGCGCCGCTCGTTGGTGTCCACGGCAGGCGTGAGCTGGGTGATCGCCGGCTCCGGTGTCGCCGCGAAGTCGCGTTTCGCGCGGTAGGACTTCAGGCGGGCCGACATACCCGGCCGACAGCGGCCCGCCTACCGCTTGGCGGTGGGCTTTTTCGCGGCGTCGGTCTGCTTGGCGGCGGCTTTTTTGGCGGCCGCTTTCTTGGCCGGCGCTTTTTTCGCCGCTTTGCGCGGTTTCGCGCCCGCGCCATCGGCGGCGCCGTCCTCGCGCGCGCGCACCGCGTCGAGGCTGGCCTTCAATGCGCTCATCAGATCCGGCGCCGGGGCGGCGACCTCTTCGGGCTCGGGCTGCACGGCGATCGCCTTGCCCGCGGCCTTGCGCTCGATCAGCTCGAGCACCTGCTCGCGGTGGGTGTCGCGGAAGCGGTCGGGTTCGAACTCGCCCGCCAGCGAGTCGATCAGCTGCGTGGCGACGTCGAGCTCACGCGCGGTCGTCGTGACCTCCTTGACCTCGGCGATCTCGTCGAGGCGCTCCGGCGGCAGGACTTCGTCGGCGAACAGCATCGTCGCCATGCCGAGCGCGTCGCCCATCGGGCGCACCGCAACGAGTTGCTCCTTGGAGCGGATGACGACGCGCGCGATCGCGACTTTGCCCGCCTCGCGCATCGCGTCGAGCAACAGCCGGTAGGGCTTCGCGCCACCTGGCCCCGGGGCCAGGTAATACGGGTGGTCGTAGTACACGGGGTCGATTTCGGAGAGCGCGACGAACTCCTCGATCTCGATCGTCTTGGTTTTCTTCGGCTCGAGTGCGTCCAGCTCGCCCGGGTCGACCACCACGTAGCGGTCAGGAGCGAGCTCGTAGCCCTTGACGATGTCGGCGTAGGCGACCTCCTCGCCGCTCGAGGGATCGACGCGCTTCTGCGTGACTCGCACGCCGGTCTTGCCCGACAGCTGGTGGAAGCGCACGCTCTTGCGATCCACGGCGCTGTAGAGCTTCACCGGCACCGTGACCAGGCCAAAGCTAATCGTGCCCGTCCAGATCGCGCGAGGCATACAGGAGTAGTACCAGCTCTGGACGCGCCTAAACACCGCTGCAAAGCCGCTGGCGGGAAGCTCATAGCGCGTGCGCGGGCTCACACAAAACTGGCCAGCTAGCCAGTATGATCGTCGACACCATCCGGTGGGCGAGCTTGGAGGTTGGAAATGGCGACCGTTGGGCGCGATATCGAGTCGGTCGAAGTCACTGAGCGCGAGTTCTGGAGCGATGGTCCCCCTTACGAGCTGTTCAAGCAGATGCGCAGCGAGTGTCCGATCCACTGGACCGAGAACTTCGAAGAGTTCCCCGAGGAGGCCGGCTTCTGGTCGGTGACCACGGCCGAGGACATCCACAGCGTCAGCCGCGACTGGCGCACGTACTCCTCGGAAACGGGTGGCGTGCTGGCTGCGGCGGGCGGCTTCCCGCTCGAGCTCGCGCAGGCGATGTTCATCGGCATGGATCCGCCGAAGCACGACCGCCTGAAGGCGCTGTTCCAGGCGGGCTTCACCCCCCGGCGGATCGCCGCGCACGAGGATGCGATCAGGGCGATCGCCGTCAACGTGCTCGATCGGCTCGACGGCCGCGAGACGTGCGACCTCGTCGGCGACGTCGCGCAGCCGATCGTCTCGCGCGTGATCGGCAGCTTCATGGGCATACCCGAGGAGGACGACGCGCTATGGGCGAGGCTGATGAACAAGACGCTCGGCGCGGCCGACCCGGACGTCAACCCCGACGGCTTTGAGGGCGCGATCGAGAAAGACGTGCCCGAGATCTTCGAGCACTGTCGCCGGCTGATCGCCGCGCGCTTGGAGAACCCAACCGAGGACCTGACGAGCGTGCTGGTGCACTCCGAGGTCGACGGACAGAAGCTCGAGGAACACGAGATCGTGATGGGTTTCTACCTGCTGATGGCCGCCGGCAACGACAGCACCAAGGCGACCTACTGCAGCGGCATGCGCGCGTTGATGGAAGACGACGAACAGCTGCAGCTGTTGATCGACGACCCTTCGCTGATCCCCGCCGCCGTCGAGGAGTCGCTGCGCATGTTCCCGGCGTTCGCACACTTCCGCCGCACGGCGACGTGCGACACCGAGCTGCACGGACAGCAGATCCGCGAGGGCGAGAAGGTGGTCATGTGGTACGTGTCCTCCAACCGCGACGAAAGCCGCTTCGAGGATGCGGACCGTTTTGATCTGCGTCGTGAATGCGAGCACCAGGCGTTCGGCGCGGGCGGCCGGCACTTCTGCCTGGGTACCGCGCTCGCGCGCCTCGAGCTGAAGGTGATGCTCGAGGAGACGCTCGCGCGCTACCCCGAGATCGCGCTCGATGGCGCGGCGGGCGGCCCTCAATCCGTGCAGTCGCTGTTCCTCAACCAGCTCAAGTCGCTGCCCGTCCGCCTGACGCCGTAGGAGGCGACGTGTCGGATATGGACGACTTCAACAAAGGCGTCATCGCCGAGTTCCGTGCGAACGGCGGCCGTGTTGGTGGCCCCTTCGAGGGTGCACCGCTGCTGCTGCTGACGAGCATCGGCGCAAAGAGCGGCGCGGCCCGCACGACGCCGCTGATGTACCTGCCCGACGGCGAACGGATCGTGATCTTCGCCTCCAAGGCCGGCGCGCCCACCAATCCCGCCTGGTACCACAACCTTCTCGCCAACCCATCGGCCACGGTCGAGGTCGGCGGCGACATCTTCGACGTCGATGTCAGCGTCGCCACGGGCGAGGAGCGCGAGCGGCTGTTCAACCAGCAGTCGGAGCTGAGGCCGCAGTTCGCCGACTACGCGCAGAAAACGACACGCCAGATCCCGGTGGTCGTGCTGGAGCGTGCCGCCGACGAGTAGCGCCTCGGCGTGGCGCTACCCGTGGCCCAGCACGGGGTGCGGCACGTAGGGCTCCTCCAGGCTCGCGATCTCGCCGGCGCTGAGGGTGAGCTGCTCTGCGGCGAGCGCGTCCTGCAGGTGCTCGGGCTTTGTGGCGCCGATGATCGGCGCGGTGACCGCGGGCTTGTGCAGCAGCCACGCGAGCGCGATCTGCGCCGGCGGGACGCCGCGCTCGGCGGCGAGCTCGGCGACGCGCTCGACGACGTCGAAGTCGGTGGGCTGGTCGTAGAGGTAGTCCGTGAACTGGTCGCTGCCGGCGCGCGTCGTGCGCCGCTCGCCCGAGCGCGTTCGGTTGCCGGCGAGGACGCCGCGCGCGAGTGGGCTCCAGGGGATCACGCCGACGCCCTGGTCGATGCACAGCGGGATCATCTCGCGCTCCTCCTCGCGGTAGACGAGGTTGTAGTGGTTCTGCATCGACACGAAGCGTGTGTGGCCGGCGCTTGCGGCGAGCTGCTGGGCCTTGGCGAACTGCCAGGCGAACATGCTGCTGGCGCCGATGTAGCGCGCCTTGCCGGCTCGTACGACCTCGTGCAGCGCCTGCATCGTCTCCTCGATTGGCGTGCGTGGATCCCAGCGGTGGATCTGGTAGAGGTCGACATAATCCATGCCGAGTCGCTGCAGCGATGCATCGATCGCGCTGAGGATGTGCTTGCGCGAGAGGCCGCCGCCGTTCTCACCGGGTGCCATCGGCATGAACACCTTGGTCGCGACGACGAGCTCCTCGCGCGTGAGCAGCTTCGAGAGCAGGCGTCCGGTGGCGAGCTCGCTGGCGCCCTGGGAGTAGGTGTCTGCGGTGTCGAAGAACGTGATGCCGCCCTCGACCGCCGCGCGCACGATCGGCTCCGCGGCCTGCTCGTCGAGCACCCACGGTTTGTCGCTGTCGTTGCCGAAGCTCATCATGCCGAGGCAGATGCGCGAGACGCGCAGGCCCGTCGCGCCCAGATTCACGTACTGCATGCGCCACCTCCGATGTCGGTTCCGGCGAGCTCGCGCGCTCGCCGTGATGGAGCTTAGCCAGACGCTGCGAGCGTCTCATCGAGAGCTCAGAGCGCTCGGCACTAGAACAAACGTCCAGGCGAGCGGTCGATGCTTCAGCATCAAACGCGCAATTTCCAATAATTCTCTGGAGCGAGGGGTAACGCGTCTTAGGGTGAGCTATGGGCTTTTTCTACATCAGCGACGACGGTACGGTCGACAGCGGGCAACAGGGCAACGACGTTGTCGTGCTGGTCGCCGGCGGCGAGATCGACTACTCGGCGAGCCCTCAGCTGAGCGAGCGCCTCAGCGAGCGCATTGACGGCGGCATCACGCGCGTGGTGCTTGACCTGTCGACGGTGACGTTCATCGACTCGACCGCCATCGGCGCGCTCGTTTCAGCCGCCACGAGGCTGCGCGAGCTCGGCGGCGGAACGCTTGCGGTGGTGTGCCCCGAGGAGAATCGGCGCGTCGTCCGCATCTTCGAGATCGCCGGCGTGGACAGCGTGATCGCGATGCACGGCTCACGCGAGGACGCAATCGCGGAACTCGCGACGGTGACTTGACGGTGCGCGTTCGAGCAGAGCAGGACGCGAACGAGCTGCAGCTGCCGGCACGGCCGGCGAAGCTCGCTGCGGCGCGCGAGTACGCGCACGAGGCTGCGGCGGCGTTCGGCTTCGACGCCGACCGCTGCTACGAGGTGGCATTCGCGGTCAACGAGGCCGTGACCAACGCGATCCGCCACGGTCGGCCCGACGCGCACGGATGCATCTACCTGAGCGCGCTTGCCGATGGCGACCGCCTGACGCTCGCGGTCCGCGACTGTGGAACGTTCACGGCGTCCGCCGCGGCCTCGACGGCCAACGGCGAGGGCGGCCGCGGCTTCCCGCTGATGGCTCGCCTGATGGACGCGGTACAGCTGTGCGTGTCGTCTGAAAGCACAACGGTGCGGCTGTCAAAGGCACGCGACTGATGGCTCGTCGCGCAGCCCGCCTGTTCGCGTAGAGCTGACCCCACGCAGGCTCCTGCGGCGACGCCGGTGTTAGGCTGAAACCGTACGTTTTTCGGCGTCAAACGGCGAGACCATGGGAGGTGGCAGCGCATGGGCACCATCACTTCGACCGACGGCACGGAGATCTTTTACAAGGACTGGGGTTCGGGGCAGCCGATCGTGTTCAGCCACGGCTGGCCGCTGTCGGCCGACGACTGGGACACGCAGATGCTGTTCTTCCTACAGCACGGCTACCGCGTCGTCGCCCATGACCGGCGCGGACACGGACGCTCCACGCAGACCAGCGGCGGTCACGACATGGACCACTACGCCGACGACCTGGCTGCGGTGACCGCCCATCTCGATCTCAAGGACGCCGTCCACATCGGGCACTCGACCGGTGGCGGCGAGGTCGTTCGCTACATCGCCCGGCACGGTCAGAGCCGTGTCGCGAAGGCGGTGCTGATCAGCTCGGTGCCGCCGCTGATGGTGCAGACCGACGCCAACCCCAAAGGTCTGCCGAAGAGCGTGTTCGATGGTCTCCAGGCCGAACTCGCCGCCAACCGGTCCGTGTTCTATCGGGCGCTGCCTTCGGGACCGTTCTACGGGTTCAACCGGCCCGGCGCGAAATCCTCGGAGGCGATCATCGAGAACTGGTGGCGCCAGGGGATGATGGGCGGCGCGAAGCCCCAATACGACGGCATCGTCGCCTTCTCGCAGACCGATTTCACCGAGGATCTAAAGAAGATCACGGTGCCGGCTCTGGTGATGCACGGAGAAGACGACCAGATCGTTCCGTACGCCGATTCCGGACCGCTGTCGGCGGCGCTGCTGCCGAACGGGACGCTGAAGAGCTACGCGGGATTCCCGCACGGCATGCCGACCACCGAGGCGCCGACGATCAACGCCGACCTGCTGGCGTTCTTGCAGTCCTGAGCGACTCTCAGCAGTCGAGCTTTCGCGCGGCCACGCCAGCGAGCCGAGTAGCTCGGAAGAAATCCGCAGATCCAGAGTCCTGCATGGCTAGACGGTCGCCGATCGCCTCCGTCGCGATGGCCAACACTCATGCGAACGCTCGATCCGCAAGCCCTTCACCAGCACGTTGACCGCCTTTACCGTTCCGCATGGGCATTGTGCGGGTCGCGCGAGGATGCCGAGGATCTCGTCCAGGAGACCTTCGCGCGGGTCCTGGCGCGTCCGCGCGTGCTTCACGGGGGCGACGAGCTCTACTACCTGATGCGGGTTCTCCGGAACACATTCCTCACGAGTCGGCGTACCGCGTCTCGCAGGCCGGTGACGGTCGCCGAGCTCGAGGACGGGGTTGTGGCTGATCCCGCGCCTATGGGACAGCCCGAGCAGGCGCTCGAGGTGCACGAGGTGCTCGAGACGATCGCGGGGCTTTCCGAGGACTTCCGGCTCGCGCTCGTCGCGGTGGACGTGCTCGGGCTCTCCTATCGAGAGGCCGGGCGCGCACTCGGGGTACGTGAGGCAACGATCACGACTCGCCTCTTCCGGGCGCGCAAACAGGTCGCAGAGCGGCTCGACCCGCGGTCGCCAAAGAGAGTGGTTGGCGGCGCTGGCGAGGAGCTTCTGGAGGACTCCATCGACCCGGTGGGCCGCGCGTCCGTCGTCTCCATGCGACCGGTGGCGCCCGGGACAGAGCGCCGGCATCCAAACCGCGCGGGCCGCGTGTTCCCGAACGCGGCCACAGGGTGAGCGAGCGGCTTTCACACAAAGACCTTTGAGTCAGTGAGGTCTTCCCGTTCTTCCCGCTGACGCACGAAGGCGCAGCGAGCTCCCTGAGCCGCCCACCTTCGCACAGATCTTTCTGTTGGCTTAAGTAAGCAGTCGTCAAGAGCGGCGTCCTATAGGGGTGACAGGTCGTGTATTCGGCCCCACTCTCACTCACACCACCACCCTCACTCAAGGAAGGTAGACGCATGAACCGTGAAGCACCGACAAGCGCCGAAGCAGATGTCCTAGCAGCAGATGACGAGTCGACCGGTGGCGTCAGTCGCCTGTCGTTCCTGGCGACGGGAGCCGCAGCGGGAGTAGGAGCGACTCTCCTCGGACCGCTCGGTAAAACCGCCACGGCACTCGCCCAGGGCGGCGGCGGGCTGACAAAGGGCGACGCCGCGATCCTCCGGTTTCTCGCAGCGGCCGAGCTCATCGAGGCCGACCTGTGGCAGCAGTACGACGAGATCGGCGGTGTGAACGGCGGCAATCCGGCCTATCAGGCGGCCCTGGAAAACATCGATTCCGACATGCCGACGTACATCCATCTCAACAACGAGGATGAGCAGAGTCACGCGGCGTTCCTGAACGCCTATCTGGAGTCCAAGGGGGCCGATCCGGTCAACCTGGACGCTTTCCGCAAGTTGCCGAGCAGCAAAGCGACCGGCGCCAAGCAGGTTGGCCGTCTGACGTCTCTCACCTCGTTGGACGTCGACACGAGCTGGTACACGCGGTATCGCAGCTCGACGAACCCCGACTTTGGGGCGACGTTCCCGCAGGCGATCACGATCCGCAACCAGCCGGCGATCCCGATCAGCGACGCCGACGTTCCGCCGAACACCCCCGCTCCGCTTCCCCCTACGACTCCGGCGGAGCGCCGGATACAGGCGATCGCGTGCACCGCGGCGTTTCACTTCGGCTACATCGAGCAGGGCGGAGCGAGCTTGTACTCGACGCTGGCCGAGAAGGTGACCGGCCTCGAGGTGCTGCGCATCGTGTCGAGCATCGGGCCAACCGAGGCGATGCACTTCTCGACCTGGCAGGACGACGCCGGTAACGCCGCCAACGCCCCCGTCGCGCCCGTCACCGATCCGGTGACCGGGTTGACGATCCCCAACCTGGACGAAAATCCCGACGCAGAACTGTTCCAAGCCAACCTGATATTCCCGCACCCGACCGAGTTCATCAGCAACAAGCTCCCCCTCTGCGCGGTGGTGCGGCCCACGCTGGACAGCAACGGGGGTGCAGTGGCCACGATCAAGTCATTCACGGCGGACAACCTGTTCCAAGGCCAGTCAGCCGCCTTCTTCAGGACTGTCATGAAGCTCGCGGAGGAAGCCGACGCCGCGCAGCACATCTAGCAGCTCTGAGCCGCTACCACCTCCACGCTCGGCGCGGTCACTGCGATCGCGCCGAGCGTGGAGTCATTCAGTGAAGTTGCTTTCCGAAAACGAACCAAATTGATTGGAGCCAGTGATGGGACTCGATAATCCAATTCACATTCTATTCCTGCTGATCCTCCTGCTGCTCGTATTCGGCGCCAAGCGTCTGCCCGAGATGGGTCGCTCGCTCGGCACCGGCATGCGGGGCTTCAAGGACTCGCTCAACGGCGTGAGCATCCACGGGGACGAGCTCCCCCAGCCGGTGCCCGCTGTGCAGGTCGTGCCGAGCGACAACCACGGGCAGCCGGCCGTCGCCGGCGGGCGCACAGAGCGCCCGTAGTGGACGGGGCAGAGCGTCATGGCAATCGCCGTCGGGAGGATCGGGCACGAAGATCGCCTCAGCGTGGTCGATCACCTCGAGGAGCTGCGCGCACGGTTGATCATCTCGTTGGCGGCGCTCGCCGTGGCGTTCGGTTTCAGCGTGTGGCAGAACCACGCGCTGCTTCACATCATCAACAAGCCGCTCGCCCACCAGACCCAGAAACAGGTCCGGGCGGGCAACGGCCCGCTCGGCGCCACCTATACGGTGCAGCAGAGTGCCCGCACGGTTGCGGCGCAGTTGCAACTCGTCGTCAGTACGCTGGAGCGCCCGGGCAGCGGCGCGTCGGCTCAGACGCGCGTGTCGCTTCAGGGCGTGAGCCCGCAACTGCACAAGGCGATTACCCGGCTCTCGAAAGAACCGCAAGGTAGCAAGCCGGTGACGCTCGGGGTCGGCGAGCCCTTCACGACGACGATCGGGGTCTCGCTCCTGTTCGCCTTCATCTTGGCGCTTCCCGTCATCCTGTATCAGCTCTACGGGTTCGTGCTTCCGGCCTTCACTCCTGAGCAGCAGCGCGTCGCCAGCTCGCTGGTAGTTGCGATTCCGGTGCTGTTCGCGGTCGGGGTGGCGTTCGGCTACTTCGTCGTTCTGCCATCTGCCCTGCGCTTCTTCCAGAACTTCAACAGCGGTGAGTTCAACGTGCTGGTGCAGGCCAACCAGTACTACCACTTCGCGGCGGTTGTGTTGCTCGCCATGGGTCTGGTCTTCCAGGTGCCGGTGGGCATACTGGCCGCCACCCGCTCGGGCATCGTGACGCCCCATCAGCTGCGCCACAATCGTCGCTACGCAATACTCGTCTGCGGCGCGGTCGCGGCCTTCCTACCCGGCGACGCGATCACTTTGCTGCTCGAGACGGTCCCGCTATACCTGTTGTTCGAGGCCAGCCTGCTGCTCGCTACGCTCGCTGAGCACCGCGCAGCCCGTGGCACGGGGGAGACGGCTGACTGATCCTCTCCGACCACGACGCCGGAGAGTCTTTCTCCCGACCGCGAGAACAGCGGCGCGGATGGAACGTTTGCGCTCGCGTTTCGTAGGCCGGCACTGACGGTCGCGGAAACGACGAGCGCGCCAATCGCGCAATCTGAACTGACCCGCTGGAACAGCGAATACGGGCCAGCCAGCAGCCCATTCCTGGCGACCTTCGACCTCGCGCGAGGAGAACTGTTCGTGGCTTAGAGAGTGTCGAGGGGGACACCGATGATTCTCAATCGGCGCGTGAGGCCATCGAGGGCGAAAGCACGCAGCTCGTCGGTTGATACGCCCAGTTCTGAAGTGTCGGCTCCTGCTGGCGGCGTCAAAGACTCCGCTACGGCGGGGAGCAAGTCCCGCAGGGTCGTACGTATGACATCGCCCGCGCCAGCGTTCTCAGAGACCGCCTGGCGCAGGAACCACACGCCGTAGCCGATGTGGCGGTGCTCATCGTGGTCCCAGGGACTCCACTGGCTTTGCGTCCGGCTCACAGCACGTCGCTTGCGCGTCTGGCGCGCAGCAGCAGTCGGTTGTCTCGGTGGCGATCAGCTCAGCCATGCGGATAGCTCCTCCAGGGCGTCGGGAATCACGTAGTAGTACGCCCACAGTCCTTGGCGCTCGGAGTCCACGATCCCCGCGTTGCGGAGCTTCTTGAGATGGTGGGAGAGCGTTGGCTGTGAGATGTCGAACAGCGGCACCAGCTCGCAGACACAGACCTTGCCGGCGTGCTTGCGCAGGACGTCCACAACCTGCAAGCGGATCGGGTCGCCGAGGGCCTTGGCGACATCGGCCATCCGCAGCGCCTGCTCGCGTTGCACGTCGGGGTAGGCGACGGGCTCGCAGCAAGGTGAACCGTTGGCGCGCTTCTGCTTGGGGGACAGCTCCAGATCGACAGCCATCAATCTACTTATATCAATAACACTCACGACTGTCGATGTAATACGATCGGCGCGATGAACACGCCTCCGCTTCCTCGCCGTCTGCTCGCTGAGTTGTTGGGCTCTGCGTTCCTTGCCGCGCTCGTGATCGGCTCGGGTATTGCAGCGCAGACGCTCTCCCCGAACGATGTTGGCCTAGAGCTGTTCGAGAACGCCGCCGCGACGGCCGCTGGCCTGTTCACGATCATCCTCATGTTCGGGCCCGTTTCCGGCGGACACTTCAACCCGGTTGTCTCGCTCGCGGACGCGAGCTTCGGCGGCATCCGCTGGCGCCACGCGCTCGCCTACATACCCGCGCAGGTGGCCGGCTGTGTGCTCGGCGCCGTCGTGGCGAACGGCATGTTCTCCCTGACCGCTATCAGTATCTCCACTCACCATCGCGCTTCGCCTGCGCACTTGTTCTCCGAGGTGATCGCGACTGCTGGGCTGCTGATCGTGATCTTCTCGCTCGCGCGGACAAGACGCGCGCACATCGCTCCGGCGGCCGTCGGCGCGTACATTGGCGCCGCCTACTTCTTCACGAGCTCGGCCAGCTTCGCCAACCCCGCGATCAGCGTCGGGCGCATGTTCTCCAACACCTTCGCCGGGATCGCACCCGCCTCCGTGCCCGGCTACGTCGTTGCGCAGCTCGTGGGCTGCGTTTGCGCGATCCTTCTCGTGAGAATGCTCTATCCGGACGTGACGCCCGCCGAGGCAGCGGAGGTCGTCCTGCCTCACTACCGAGAGCAACCGAGCGCCGGTGGCTCGACCAGCCAGCCCGAAGCTAGAGGCGCGCTCGGCGCGAGTGAGGAGACTCCGCGCGATGGCGTGCGTTCTGTTCGTCTGTCTGCATAACGCCGGCCGCTCGCAAATGAGTCAAGCTCTGTTCGAGCGCGCCGCCGACGGACGCCACACCGCTCTCTCTGCCGGCACCGCCCCGGCCGAGCACGTCCACCCTGAGGTCATCGAGGTCATGCGCGAGCTAGACATCGACCTCTCCGGCCGCGAGCCCCAGCTACTCACACCCGAGCTTGCCGAGCAAGCCGACCTAATCGTCACGATGGGCTGCGGCGACGCCTGCCCCTACATACCCGGGAAGCGCTACCTCGACTGGGACCTATCGGACCCCAAGAGCCGCCCACTCGCAGAGGCCCGGGCTATCCGCGACGAGATAACGCACTTGACTCGCGCCCTTGTTGACGAACTCGAAACGGACTGAGGATGGGCGCGGCGGGTTTCGAACCTGCGACCTCTCGCGTGTGAAGCGAGCGCTCTCCCACTGAGCTACGCGCCCTGGGAGGCTGATTCTACGATGCGAGCGATGTAGACGCCGACTCGCCCAGTTCAGATGCCGGACACTTCCACCGGGATCGACGAAGCCGTGCCCCGACGGCCGGTCCCGAGTATTCCGTCGAGATTCGTGCCGCAGCATTCGATGTGGCCGGTGGCCAACAGCGCACACGCGTGCTGCTGCCAAGCGCTCACCTCGGTGGCGTCTGTGATGCCCTCGACTTCGACCGGGGTTTCACTGCTGATGATCGTGCCGTTACCGAGCTGTCCTTCGGCGTTGTCGCTCCAGCATTCGATGTGACCGCTGGACAGCAACGCACATGTGTGTTCTCCGCCGGTGCTCACCTGGTTGGCGTCCGCAACGTCCTGCACTTCCACTGAATTTCCGATGATCCGAGTTCGGTGGCTTGCCCCAGCACTCGATGTTGTTGACGGGCATCACCAGTTCACGGCTGACGCTGCCCGCTTCGCGGGAGAACGTCGCCGGCAGCCCGGCGACGGACGGTTTCGACGACAGCGTGCATTCGCTCGCGCCCGACACCGAAGCGGACACCGTCGTCGTGCCGCCGGAGGCAACCGCCGCGGGACTCGAGGACAGGCCGGAGGGATCAGGTGCTGGCGAAGGGCTCGGCGCGGTGCCCTGCACATATGGCAGAGCAGCCTGAGACGACGGTTGCGCTCTACGGTCTGGACCTGCGCGAGGCGCATGGTGTCGTGCTGGTGCTGTACGCGCCGACCGACGAGGTAGACGTTTCGGCCACGAAGGTGCTGCGGGCGCCGAAGCCGCCGCCGCGGTTCTCGACGATCGAGAAGGACGACATCTCTGAGGAGATGGCGGTGCAGGAGGAGCTGAGGGCGCGCGCGAGCAACTGCTCGACCGGCTCGCCGAGGCGGAGCGGACGCTGCTGTTCGTGGATCTGGACCGCTTGAAGGACCTCAACGACCGCTCCGGCCACGCCGCGGGTCGTCCCGGGCGGGCCTGGGGCCCGGCGGGCGACGCACCGGTCACGAGCCCAGTCGAACTTGTGCGCGAGGCTTCAGCAGATCGTGCGCTTCGGAGTAGCTCTGAGCGAGCGCGCTCACTTCGCTCGGCGTGAGCGAGGAGCCGAAGGCGCCGGCGCCGCCGAGCCTCTGGTAGTCGATGGGGATCTGCTTGCCGATCTGCTCGAGCGCGAAATGGGCGTCGTAGACGCTCTCGATGTACAGCGCGACGTTCGCGCGCGCGAAGCTCGCGGCGGCGCGCGGGCCGTGTTCGCTCTGTTCCACCGCCGCGCTGATCATCCGCCACCCGCGCCCGGTGAGCAGGTAGTAGCTGCGGAAGGTGCCTGCGAGGGCCGTCGCGGGGCCGGTGAGCGACGCGGCGTTGTGGTCTTCGAACAGGCTCGGTAGGCGTAGTGCGCTCGCGCGTTCGGTGGCGATGCGCAGCGGCGCGCGCGGCAGCCTGTGGATGTCGGCGGGCAGGCCGTCGATGATCAGCGGCCAGGCCGCCTTGGTCGCCTGCACCTCGCTCTGCACGGCGGGCTCTTGTGCAGCGAGCGCGTGCGCGACGACGACGAGGTCTTCGCGCTCGAGGCGCGACTCGGGAGCGGTGGCGTGCCGGCTTGACCCGCAGCCGGCGATCGCGAGCGCCGCGCCGGCGATCAGCGTCAGCGCGGCGGGGCGAGCGAAGCTCGTCGGTCCGCCTAGACGCCCAGCAGATCGACGACGAATACGAGCGCTTCGTTCTTCGGGATCGCGGGCGGCCTGCCTGCGGCGCCGTAGGCGAGCGGGGCGGGGATGATCAGCTCGCGACGGCCGCCGACTTTCATACCGACGATGCCCTGGTCCCACCCCTTGATGACTTCGCCCTTGCCGAGCGTGAACGTGAATGGTTTGCCGGTTTCCCACGAGGCGTTGAACTTCTTGCCGTCCTTGTAGAGGACGCCGACGTAGTTCACGGTGACCGAGTCGCCGGCCTTGGCTTCGGGACCGGTGCCGACGACCAGTTCCTTGGTTTCGAGTTTGGCCGGTGGCGGCCCCGAGGGCGGCGTGACCGTCGGTTCTTTGGACAGCGCGCCGGTGGTGGGAGTCGTGGCGGCAGCAGTCGTCTTGGTTTCACCGGCGGTGACCAGCGAGTTGTCGGCGCTGTTCTCGTTACCGACGGTGACGGTGCTCGATGAACCGCTCGAGCCGCAGCCGGCGATCACGGCGGCCACGCAGAGCGCCGCGGCGGCGACACCGGCGCGGGAGCGAATGTTGGAGTGGAAGGGCTTGAAGTAGTTCACGGCCGGGCAGCCTACCGGAACTTGGCTGGGCCGTGGGCGGTAGCGCGCGGGCGTGCGTTACGATCCATCGCGGACCGTGCTAGGCGGGGAGGTAGCGGTGCCCTGAATCCGCAATCCGCTCTAGCGGGGCTGAACTCCCCTCCGAGGGGTTCCGACCCCGGTTGCTCCGTCGCTCGGGGCGTCGATGGTTCGGGTCCCGCGCGGTGTCGGCTTGCGAACCAGGTCAGGTCCGGAAGGAAGCAGCCTTAAGCGATCACCGGCAGGCGCAGCGGGAGCTCCCGAACTGGAGCCGTGGGCGAGGATCGGCGCCGGGTGTTCGCTGAATCTCGACGAGGGGTGCACGGTCCATCAAGACGCCCTACCGGCACCCCTGGAAGATCAGCCAGGAGTGGTTGCTAGCTGACTCGGTGAAGCCGGGCGGCACGCTGACGTGCTTCTCGACCGGGTCGCGCTTGTCGAGCACGTAGTCTTCTTCGACTTCTTTGTCGGCGGGGTCGACGTAGGTGCCGGTGTCGATGTGGCCGGCCTCGGGGCTGACGATGTTGCGGGGGCTGGTCTTCAGGTACAGCGCGAGCAGCGGCACGGGAGCGTGGTTGGAGACGCCGATCGGTCCGCAGCGAAGGTCGATCGCGTGGTCCGCGACGAGCGCGAGCAGTTCGCCTTCGATTTCGTGCGTGCGCGCGAGTTTGCCGAGTTCGCGATGCGCGGAGTGGTACTGCGAGGGAATGTAGGCGAGGAGCGCGAGCGCGAGCAGCGCGCCGGCGGCCATCCACCAGCGCCGCCGCGGGTCGCTGGGCGCCAGCCGGGTCCAGCCGAAGACGCCGGCGCCGGCGAAGATCGACAGGATGGCGGAGGCGAGGAAGGCGTAGCGGGTGTCGATGGGCAGGCCGGCGGCGGCGAAGGCGGCGAACACGACAACGGCGATGACGCCGGCGAGGGCCCCGAGCAGCGCCTGACGCCGCAGCCAGAGCAGCGAGAGCACGCCGCCGACGGCGGCGGCGGCGAGCACGGGCGGGCGCAGGATCGCGCCGATTCGCCGTGGGATGTACTCGGGGACGTTGGCGATGCCGGTCTCGCGCCCGAGGGTTTCGGCGGTGTGCCGGGTGTTGGTGAGCGACCACAGCGGGTCGCCGGTGATGGCGAGGTCGCTGAGCACCCAGACGAGCGGCGCGGCGGCGGCGAGCAGTGTCAGCCGCACGATCTCGGCGCGCGGGCGCGCCCGCCACGAGGGACCTCGCGCCCAGCTGGGGACGAGACCCATGAGGTACAGCCAGTAGAGCCCGGAGAACGCCCACGCCTCCGGGCGCAGCAGCCCGGCGAACGCGAGCAGCACGAGCACCGGTGCTCCGGCGGGGCCCCCGCTGGCGCGCCTGTGGCGCGACTCGACGACGAGGGCGCAGAGCACGAACATCAGATACGGGATGTCGACGTAGGCGCGCACGCCGTAGGAGAGCACTTCGACGCGGGTGAGGAAGATCAGCGCGGCGAGCGCGCCGGCGGCACGCCCGAACCATTCGGCGCCGAGCCGGTAGATGGCCCAGCCGCAGGCGGACAGGGCGAGGAAGCCGAGCGCGACGGTGATGTCGGCGGCGGCGCGGGGGCCGAGCGGCGCGAGCACCAGCCCGAGCACCTCGAGCAGGGGATGCGGCGTGGGCGCGACCGGCACGCCGTAGGCGGGGGTGCTGCCGCGCGAGAGCTGTCCGCCCCAGGCGAGCGCGTAGAGCGTGTCGTAGTTGGCGAAGCCGACGCCGGCGATGATCCGCAGCGCCAGCGCGCCGCAGGCGATCGCAAGAGGTGTGCCGACGCGCGTGTGCAGACGCTCGATCGAGGCTGTCATGGGGCGGGACGCTACCCGCTGGTGCGCCCGGCGTAGCCCGTCGGCGCGGCGTGCGCAGCCCGCCGGCGCCCCCGGCGCAGCGCGTCTCGAGCCCACCCACCCGCGTGAGTAGACTCAGGCGAACGGTGTCGGTAGAGGAGCAGCCACAGGACGATCAGCGCTCACGGGGCCAGCAGCGCTCGCTGTATCGCAGGCACCGGCCGCGGACATTCGCGGAGGTGGTTGGCCAGGAGCCGGTGGTGCGGACGCTGCGCAACGCGGTGCAGCGCGACTCGGTCCACCACGCGTACCTGTTCGTGGGCTCGCGCGGGACCGGCAAGACGTCGATGGCGAAGATCCTGGCGGCGTGCTTGAACTGCGAGCGCGGTCCGACGATCGAGCCGTGCGGGACGTGCGACTCGTGCGTGTCGATCGCGGCGGCGACGTCGCTGGACGTGATCGAGATGGATGCAGCGTCGAACAACTCGGTGGACGACATCCGCGAGTTGCGCGACAGCGTCGCGTACGCGCCGGTGAGCGGTCGTCGCAAGGTGTACATCCTCGATGAGGCGCACATGCTGTCGACGGCGGCGTGGAACGCGTTCTTGAAGACGCTGGAGGAGCCGCCGCCGAACACCGTGTTCGTGCTGGCGACGACGGAGGCGAACAAGGTCCCGGCGACGGTGGTTGACCGTTGTCACCGCTTTGACTTCCACCGCCCGACGGTTGAGCAGATCGCGAGCGTGGTGCGTCGTGCGGCGCAGGCGGAGTCGATCGAGATCCCGCCGGCGGCGGTGGCGGCGTTGGCGCGCTCGGCGACGGGCAGCTTCCGCGACGCGCTGGGCACGCTGGAGCAGATCGTGACGTACAGCGGCTCAGAGATCGCGCTTGAGGACGTGCTGGCGGTGCTGGGCGTGGCGGACGCGCGGCTGCTGGAAGAGACGGTGGACGCGGTGGCAACAGGCGACGCGGCGCGCGCGCTGCGGGCGCTGGAGGAGTGCGCCCGGCAGGGCCGTGACGCGGCCTCGTTCGCGTCTGATCTGGAGGTGCGCGCGCGCGAGCTGCTGGTGGTGCAGGTCCTCGACGAGCTGCCGCCGGAGCTGTCGTTGACGCCGGAGGCGGACGCGGCGCTGAGCGCGCAGGCCGAGCGCGTGGACCACGCGACGGTGGTGCGCCTGCTGGAGCTGCTCGGCGAGGCGATGGAGGGCGTGCGCGCGGGCGCGGACGCACGCACGCGCCTGGAGCTGGCGCTGGTGAAGGCGGCGCGGCCCGAGACGGATGGCTCGACGCGGGCGCTGCTGGCGCGCATCGAGCGCCTGGAGCGGGGCACGCCGCGCGCAGCAGTCGAGAGCGGGAACGGCAACGATTTTAAGGGGCCGCCCGCGGCGGCGGCGATGGATCGCACACGTGCCGACGACGCGCCGACACCGGCGGCGCGGGCTGCGATTGAGCCGGAGCCCGAATCGGCGCCGGCGGCGGCGCGAGAGCCGGCTCCTGAACCCGCGCCAGAGAGTGCCTCAGAGCCCCTGCGCGAGCCCGCGCCGGACTCGGCGCGCGAGCCGGAGCCGAAGCCGGTGCGCGAGCCGGAGTCGGAGCCCGCGCCCGAGGCGGTGCGCGAGCCTGCACCGGAGGCGGAACGCGAGCCCGCGCCGGAGCCGGTGAGCGAGCCGTTGCCGCGGGACATCGAGTCGGTGTATGCGCTGTGGCCGGCGGTGGTCGACCTGGTGCGCAGCGAGCATGCGCTGCTGGGGGCGGTGATCGGCGAAGCGCGGCCGGTGGCGGTGGACGGCGAGGAGCTGACGCTGGCGTACCCGTTCACGGCGGAGTTCTACAAGAAGAAGGCGGAGGACCCGGCGAATCGCGCGGCGGTGGGCGAGGCGCTGGGGGCGCTTGCGGGCGGACGCTGGAAGCTGCGCTACGAGCTGCGCGACACGCCGGCGTCGCAGGGCGAGCAGGGCTCGCCGGTACGTTCGGAGGAGGAATGGGTGGCGCGCTTCATGGAGGAGTTCGATGCGGAGGAGCTCACGGATGCGCAGGATGAGCGCGGCGCGCAGGCCGCGACCAGCAACGAGAAAGGCGCGTGATGCCAAAGCAGCCGCGGGTGCCGAACATGCAGCAGATGATGGCGCAGGTCCAGAAGATGCAGAAGGACATGGAGCTGGCGCAGGAGCAGTTGAAGGACGAAGTGGTGGAAGCGTCGGCGGGCGGCGGCATGGTGACGGTGACGGTCAGTGGCGCGCTCGAGGTACGCGAGATCAAGATCGATCCTGGGGCGGTCGACCCGGAGGACGTGGAGATCCTGGCTGACATGGTGACGGCGGCGGTGAACGAGGCGCTGCGCAAGGCGCAGGAGCTGGCGGAGAGCAAACTCGGCGGTGCGACGGCGGGGCTGGACCTGGGCAATCTCGGTGGGCTGGGCCTCCCGGGGCTGTGAGCACGACCTCGTACGCGCCGCCGGTGCAGCGGCTGGTGACGGAGCTGTCGAAGCTGCCTGGGATCGGCAGCCGCACGGCGCAGCGCCTGGCGTTTCACATCCTGCGCACCTCGGGTGAGGATGCGAGCGCGCTGGCGCAGGCGATCGTGGAAGTGAAGGAGAAGATCGGGCTGTGCGAGGTGTGCTTCAACCTGACCGATGAGACGCGCTGTCGCATCTGCGAGGACCCGCGTCGCGACCACGGGCTGATCTGCGTGGTTGAGGAGCCGAGCGACGTGATCCCGATGGAGCGCACGCACGAGTACCACGGCGTGTACCACGTGCTGGGTGGCGCGCTGTCGCCGATCGACGGCGTCGATCCGGAGGACCTGAAGATCGCGGAGCTGTTCGCGCGCGCGACGGCGCCGGACGCTGTGGTGCGCGAAGTGGTGCTGGCGACGAACCCGACGACGACGGGCGAGGCGACGGCGCTGCACGTGGCGGAGGAGCTGCGCGTGCGCGCTTCCGAGATCAAGGTGACGCGCCTGGCGAGCGGGCTGCCGGTGGGGTCGGACCTGGAGTACGCCGACGAGGTGACGCTCGGCAAGGCCTTCGCGGGCCGCCGCGCTGTTTGAGACCCGGCCAGGTCCGACTCGTCGCCGTGCCGCCGGCCACCGCACTGTGCAACAGTGATACTGTGCTGCACAGTGCCAAACATCACGGTTTCAGTCCCTGACGACGTGTACCGCGCGGCGCGCATCCGCGCGGCGGAGCGCGGCAGCTCGGTGAGCGCGCTCGTTGCTGAGTTCTTGCGCTCGCTGTCCGAGCAAGAGGCTGAGTTCGCCAGGCTCGAGGATCAGCAGAGGCGCATACAGGCCCAGATCGATCGTTTCAGCGCCGGCGAGCGCGTAGACCGCGACCTGGCCCACGCGCGTGCGGTTCGTTGACACCAACGTTCTGCTGTACGCGATCTCGCGCGACCCGCAGGAGCAGGAGAAGGCCACGGTGGCCAACGAGCTGCTTTCCTCGGGCGATGTCGCGCTGTCGGTTCAGGTGCTGCAGGAGTTCTACGTCCAGGCGACTCGTGAGACTCGAACGGATCCGCTGAGCAACGAGCAGGCAGCGGGGCTGGTCGAGTCCTTCCGGCGCTTCCCCGTTCAGGAGACGACGATCGAGCTCGCGCTCGAGGCGATGGCGACCCGCGATCGGTTCGCGATCTCCTACTGGGACGCATCGATCCTCGAGGCCGCCCGCGCCCTTGCCTGCGACGTGGTGCTGTCGGAGGATCTGAGCGACGGCCAGGACTACGCAGGCGTGCGCGTCGAGAACCCGTTCAGGTAACGGCCCCCGGCGCCTGAGCCGACGCCGCGCCCGGGCGAATATCCTGCGTGCGATGGCCTCTGTGATCGTGATGAAGTTCGGCGGCACCTCGGTGGCGGACGCGCAGCGCGTGAAGCGCGCGGCGCGGCGGATCGTCGAGAAGCGCGAACAGGGTCATCAGGTCGTGGTGGTGCTGTCGGCTCGCGGCAAGACGACGGACGAGTTGATCGCGATGGCGGAGGAGATCTCCCCGGCGCCGGACCCGCGCGAGATGGACATGCTGCTGTCGACGGGCGAGCGGATCTCGTGTGCGCTGTGCGCGATGGCGATCAACGACCTGGGCCACAGGGCGATCTCGTTGACGGGCTCGCAGGCGGGCATCGTGACGGACGAGTCGCACACGAAGGCGCTGATTCTGGACGTGCGCGCGGATCGCATCCGCACGGCGCTGGAAGAGGATCACATCGTCCTCGTGGCGGGCTTCCAGGGGGTGTCGGAGAACGCGCGGAACGTGACGACGCTGGGGCGCGGGGGCTCTGACACGAGCGCGGTGGCGGTGGCGGCGGCGCTGGGCGCCGACGTCTGCGAGATCTACACGGACGTCGCGGGCGTGTATTCGGCGGATCCGCGGATCGTGCCGAATGCGCGCAAGCTGGAGACGGTGTCGTTCGAGGAGATGCTCGAGATGGCGGCCTCGGGAGCCGGCGTCCTGCAGCTGCGCTCGGTGGAGTACGCGCGCAACCACGGCGTGCGCATCCACTGCCGCTCGTCCTTCGAGGAGCAGCCCGGTACCTTTGTGGTGGCAGAAGGAGAAACGATGGAGCAGCCACTGATCACAGCGGTGACGCACTCGACCTCGGAAGCGCGGGTGACGCTGACCGGCGTGCCCGACGCGCCGGGTGCGGCGGCGCGCATCTTCGAGGCGTTGGCCAACGCGAACATCAACGTCGACATGATCGTCCAGAACGAGCCGGTGGCAGCGGGCGGACGGGCGGAGATCTCGTTCACGGTGCCGCGCGAGGACCTGCGTGTGGCGGCGGCGGCGCTCGAGCCGCTGACCGGCGAGGCGTTCGCGGAGATGACCGCGCACGACGACACGGGCAAGGTGTCGATCGTGGGGGCGGGCATGCGTTCGCACCCGGGTGTGGCGGCGAAGGTGTTCGGCGTGCTTGCGAGCGAGGGCGTGAACATCGAGATGATCTCGACATCGCCGATCAAGATCTCGTGCGTGATCGACCGCGACCACGTCGAGCAGGCTGTGCAGGCCCTGCACAGCGCGTTTGAGCTCTCGGGAGAGGGCACGGTCGCGGTCGAGGAGCCGTTCTAGGCGCTCGGGCCAGCTCAGCTCGAGCCGGCGCAAGCGCGCTGGCAATCCGGCTATCTGCAAGAATTGTTGCCCCTTGCGGCCGTTGCATGGGCCGCAAGCGCCCTCCCGATGCGCACAGTAAAACGACCACGTCACTATGTCGCCCGTCACTGGCTGCTGCTCGCGCGGCCGCTGTTCCGCTACAGCGCCGTGCGTGACGCATACGTGCTGCGGGGCGTTGGGCGTCGGACGGGCCCGGTACTGCGCGAGGATCGGCGCCACGCGGAGAGCTTCGACGGCGTCGAGCGTCGTCGTCACACCAGCGTCGCCTGACGCGCGGGGGCACCAGCCGCGTCCGTCGCTTCAGCCGCGGTCGAGCGAGTGCTGCAGCGCCTCGAGCACGCGCACGACGCGCAGTCCGCTGCGGCCGTCCGAGCGAGGAGTCTCGCCGGTGCGCACGCAGTGCACGAAGTGCTCGCACTCGACGCGCAGCGGCTCGACGTTGGCAATGCGCGGCGAGAAGGTGTCGCCTGAACGGGCGATGTACTCGCCCCACGAGCGGGTGTCCTCGTCAAAGCCCTTGTCATAGATCGTGAGCTTGCCCTCGATCAGCATGTCGTCGAAGGTCGCCATTCGGCGCTCGCCGACGACGGTGATGCGCCGCTCCTTGTGCGGGTCGAGCCACGAGAGGTGCAGGTGCGCGACGACGCCGGAGGGGAAGCGCAGGTAGCAGAAGACGACGTCCTGGACGCCCTCGCGGACGTAGCTGGCGCCCTGGGCGAAGCACTCGTCGGGCTCTTCGTCGATCAGGTGCAGCGCGACGGACACGTCGTGCGCGCCGAGGCTCCACAGCGCATTCTCGTCCTTCCGAAGCTGGCCGAGGTTGAGGCGGTTGCCGTAGATGTAGTAGAGCCCGCCGAGCTCCTCGCCGTCGATCAGCGCCTTCAGCCGCGCGACCGCGGGGTGGTACTCGAGCAGGTGCCCGACCATCAGGATCTTGCCGGCACGACCGGCCGCAGCGACGGCGCGCTCGGCATCGGCGGCGGTGGTGGCGAGTGGCTTCTCGACGAAGCAGTGCTTTCCCGCCTCGGCCACGGCGACGGCGAGCTCGGCGTGCGTGGGTACGGGCGTGGCCAGCACGATCGCGTCGAGCTGCTCGTCGGCGAGCAGGTCCTCGAGCGCGCCGGTGAAGCGCGCACCTGGAAACGACCGCTCGAGCCGTGCTCGCGCGTCAGGCGAGGCATCGCACAGCCACACGAGCTCGCAGCCGGGGATCGCGGCGAAGTTGCGCGCGAGGTTCGGGCCCCAGTAGCCGAGACCGACGACGCCGACCCGTACGGGCTGGTCCTCGTCGCTCATGCGATCGCTGCGGGGGGCGGACTCATCGGCTCATAGTGTCGCGTTGGGAGCGGCGGCGAAGGCCTTGGCGGTCGCTCTCGCCAGCTCGCGGCTGGTGGGCACGTCGTCGGGGTCGATGAACGACTGGATCAGCATGCCGTCGGCGGTGCCGAGCAGCAGCGATGCCAGGTGCCGCGCTTCTTGGCGCTCGAGCGTGTCGCCGACCGCGTCGAGGATCCAGCCGGCTACACGGTCTCGCTGCCTGCTGTAGTGCGCGGCGAGCTGCTGGCGCAGCTTCGGTGAGCGGGCGCTGCGTGCCAGCGCCTCGATGAACGCCTGGTAGTACGGCCGCATCGCGTCGTGCTCATCGAGCACCACCCGCAGCGAACTCGCCATCAGCGCCGGCAGCCCCGCGTGAGCCTCGCCGCGGATTGCGTTGCCGACGGCCTCCGCCCAGTCCTCGAACGCGAGCCCGATGGCCTCGTTCAGCAGCGCTTCCTTTGAGCCGAAGTGGTAGCCGATCGAGCCGAGGTTGGTGCTCGACGCCGCCACCAGGTCACGTGCGGTGATGTTGCCGTACTCGCGCTCGCGCAGCAACGTGCGCGCTGCCTGGAGCAGTCTCGTGCGGTGGGTATCTACGGTCGCGTTCGACATCTGCGCTTGAACAATGTATAAGACGTTGTACTAAACGATGTTCAACTGCTAGAGAGGATCGCAGATGGAGCTGACCTCACAGACCACGCAGGCCGCGACCACGCAGGCCGCGACCACGCAGGAGGAGCACGTACGCGGTGTTGCCGCCGAGCACGCATCCAAGCACGCGCGAGTGATCCGCTCGGCGAAGGACGGTCGCCTGTTGAGCGCACTGATGCTTCCGTTCTTCGCCGTGCGCCCTCCGAGCGGATACGGCGTGATCACGACAACCGGGCGCCGTACGGGTAGGACCAGACGCAAGTGCGTCCGTGTGATCCGCAGAGGCGAGCGTGCGTACCTCGTCCAGCTGCGCCCGCCCGTGCTGGCGCTCGAGCGCCCGTCGGCGATCGCGGCGTGGGTGTGGAACATCCGCGCCAACCCCAACGTGCGCCTGCGCATGCGCGGCGGCACATTCGCGGGCGTCGCACGCGAGCTGACAGAGCCAGCGGAGATCGAGCAGGCAAGAGAGGCGATGTGCGACACCGTCAACCTGTTCGACTACGGCGAGTGCGATCTCCACCTGCGCGGGCTGCCCACGCGCGCGAAGATCAAGGAGCTGCACGGCTACTGGTTCGACACGGGGGTACCGCTGGTGGTGGAGCTGGCGAGCCAGGGCCTCTCATAGCCCCTCGATCGCCTCGACACAGCGCTCCGCCGCGTGCCCGTCTCCGTAGAGCTGCGCTCGCTCGCGCGGCGGCGGGCGATCGAGCGCGGCGAGCGCGGCGTCGGCGTCGAGGTCGACGAGCGTGTTCCAGCCAGACGTGACGGTCTCGACCCACTCGGTGTTGGCTCGCAGCGTCACGCACGGCACGCCCGCGAGGTAGGCCTCCTTCTGCACTCCGCCTGAGTCGGTGAGCACCCCGCGCGCCTGGCACAGCAGCGCGGTGAACTCGATGTAGCCGAGCGGCTCGGTCAGCGTCAGTCCGGGCGTCGCCTGCAGGCCAGCCAGCAGGCCGGCGTCGTTTAGGCGCGCGCGCGTGCGCGGGTGCACCGGGAAGAGGACGGGCGCGGGTAGCGCCTGGATCAGCTCGACCAGCGCGCGCAGCCGCCCGCGGTCATCGACGTTGCCGGCGCGGTGCGCCGTCAGCAGCAGGTAGTCGCCGCCCTTTAGGCCGTAGGACGCCGGCGCCTCGACGTTGGCGCGCGCGGCCGGCTGCCAGCGCAGCGCGACGTCCACCATCACATCGCCGACCACGACCGCGCGGTCTGCCAGCGACTCCGCTCGGAGGTTCTCGACGGCGGTCTCGGAGGAGCACAGCAGCAGCTCGCCGAGATGGTCGGTGAGCACGCGGTTGCGCTCCTCGGGCATGGCCCTGTCGAAGGAGCGCATGCCGGCCTCGACGTGGACGACCGGGATCTCCGCCTGTGCCGCGGCGAGCGCCCCGGCGAGCGTCGAGTTGGTGTCGCCGTAGACGAGCGTCGCGTCCGGCTGCACGTCGGCCAGCAGCGGCTCCAGGGCGCTCAGCATGCGCGCGGTCTGTGACGTGTTGGTGCCGCCGGCGATGCCGAGTTCCCGATCGGGCTGGGCGAGGCCGAGCTCGGTGAAGAAGATCCGTGACAGCGAGTCGTCGTGATGCTGGCCGGTGTGCACGAGAACCTCCTCGTGGCGCTCACGCAGCGGACCCGATACCGCAGCGGCCTTGATGAACTGCGGGCGGTTGCCGACGACGGTGAGGATCTTCACGAGTGGCGCACGGCCGCGCGATCGACGCTCGTCAGGCGGCTGCCGCGACGACGGAGGTCGACCAGTCGATCACCGACGTTGGGCGCACGACGTGGCGCTGGAGCCCCAGCTCCTTGGGGTCGAGGCCGAGCGCGAGGCCGACGAGCTGCGGCAGGTGCAGCACCGGCATGTTGAGCTCGCGCCCGACGACACCGGCGGCGAGCGGCTGCTGCAGGTCGAGATTCAGGTGGCACAGCGGGCACGGGGTGACGAGGCAGTCGGCGTCGGCGTCGATCGCGTCGCCGAGGTGGCGCCCGGCCTGCTTGAGCGAGGCCTCCTTGTTCATGGTGATGATCGGGAAGCCACAGCACTTGCGCATGCCGGCGTACTCGATGACGGTGCCGCCGAGCGCGTCGATGACCATGTCGAGGTACTGGTCGCGCGGGCGCTCCGCGTCGATCCCGAGGCGCTCGCGTGGGCGCACGATGTAACAGCCGTAGAAGGGGCCGACCCTGAGGTTCGTGAGCGGGCGCTTGACCAGCCCGGTGAGACGCTCGAGGCCGATCTCCTCGACGAGCAGCCACAGGAAGTTCTTGTTCGTCAGGGGGCGGGCGGGATTCTTTACATAGCTGAGGCCCTCGCCGGCGAGCGTCGAGTTGACGTGCTCGCGGTACTCGGCGCTGGCGTCGAGGCGTTCCTGGCACTCGCTCTGCGCGCCCTGACAGGTCGAGCAGATGTTCATCATCAGCTCGGCGCCGTCGACCTGCTGCGCGAGTGCGAAGGTGCGCGCATTGAGCGTGTCCGCGAGCTCCTGGTTGTGCTCGGCGATCACTCCCGCTCCGGTACAGCAGGCGCGGTCGAGCTCGACCAGCTCGATGTCCAGCAGCGGCGCGATCTTGGCCATCGAGCCGTGCAGCTCGGGCGTGAATCCACGGCTGACGCAGCCGGGCCAGTAGGCGACCTTCATTGGCTCATCCCTCCTGTGTTCCGTTGGCGTCGGGCGTGACGTCTGTCGGCTCCGCGCCCGCCGGCGGCGCTTCCGAGCCGCCGACCTCGCGGGTGACGCCGGCGGCGACCGGATCGTCGAACGACTCCGCGGTCGGCTCGTCCACGTCCTCGCCGGCGATGTACAGGTTCAGCTCGTAGCGCTCGGGGCGGCTCTCGACCTTGTCGTAGATCGACTGCACGGCCGCGAGGTCCTGCTTGGCGAGCTTGTGCGGTTTGAGCGCGCCCATCGGCGTCACCTTGCCGCGCAGCAGCGCCCTGACGATCGCCGGCAGCGAGCTCAGCAGCTCTTTGCCTGCGGACGGGGCGAATTTGCCGAACCACGAGTTGCCGCCGTAGGAGCGCGGCAGCAGCTCGGCCTCCCACAGCAGCCCGTTGTCCTTGATCAGCGTCGTGAACGCGGCCTCGTGACGCTCGCCGTTGTTCTGATCCTTGATGTGGAAGTCGTCGATCGCGATCCGCCGCAGGCGCATGATCTGGCCCATCGGGTTGACATCCTTGGGGCACGCGTCGACGCACTTGAAGCAGTGGGTGCAGTCGAAGATCCCGTGCGGGTCCTGCGCGAGGTCGTTGAGGCGCTGGCGGTGCTGGTCGTCGCGCGGGTCGCCGACGAAGCGGTATGTCTTGGCGAGCGCGGCGGGGCCGACGAAGAGGGGGTCGACCTCCATCGCCAGACAGTCCGACACGCACGCACCGCACTGGATGCAGGCCATCGTCTGGGTGACGTCGACCATCGACTCTTTGGAGACGATGTACTCGCGCTCGGGCACCGGCTGCTTGGCGATCAGCCACGGCGTGACGCGCCGGATCTTCTTCCAGTGGACCTCGTCCATGTCGACGATCAGGTCCTTGAGCACCGGCATGTTGCCCATCGGCTCGATCTCGATGACGCCGTCGCGGGCGCCGCGCTTGGCGGCGTCCAGGTGCGTGTGGCAGGCCAGCGCCGGCTCGCCGTTGACGCGCACGCCACACGAGCCGCAGATCGCCTGGCGGCACGAGCAGCGGATGCCGATCGAGCCGTCGAAGCGGTCTTTTGCCTGCAGCACGGCCTCGAGCACCGAGCGGTGGGGCTCGAGCTCGATCGTGTGCTCGTCCCAGTAGGGCGCGTCGCCTGACTCGGGGTCGTAGCGACGCAGCCTCAGCTTGAACTGCTCCGGCGGGCGGTCGTGCGATTCCGGCATCAGTATTTCCTCTCCTCGGGCTGCCACTGGGTGATCGTGACCGGCGAGTAGCTGATCTGCGGCTCGCCCGTGGCACCGTCGAGCGTGATGTCGATGTGCTTGAGCCACTCCTCGTCGTTGCGCTCGGGGTAGTCGGTGCGGAACTGCGCGCCGCGCGACTCCTTGCGCTCGAGTGCCGCCACGACGGTCGCTTCGGCGCAGTCGATCATGTAGCCGAGCTCCATCGCGCCGAGCACGTCCTGGTTGAAGACGGTGCCGTGGTCGTCGATCCACGCGAGCTGTGACTGCTCGCGCAGGCGAGCGATCGTCTCCAGCGCGCTCTGCAGCCCGGCCTCGTCGCGGAACACGGCGGCGTGGCGGTTCATCGTCTCGCCGAGCTCGTTCTTGATCTCGGATACCCGCCGGCCGTCGCGTGGCCGCGCGATGATCGCGTCGATCTGCGCGGCGTCCGCGAGCAGCTGGGCGTTTGCGTCCTCGACGCGTGGCATGCCCATGTTGGCGGCGCGTGCGGCGGCGTGTTCGCCCGAGCGCCGGCCGAAGATCAGCGTGTCGAGCAGCGAGTTGGCGCCGAGCCGGTTGCCCCCGTGCACCGACACGCACGCGACCTCGCCGGCTGCGTACAGGCCCTCGATCGGCGTGCGCCCGTCGACGTCGGTCTTGACGCCGCCCATGATGTAGTGCTGGCCGGGACGGATCATGATCGGTTCGCGCGTGATGTCGACGCCGGCGAAGTCCTTGCCGAGGTTGACGATCTCGCGCAGCGCCTCGAGCGTGCGCTTGCGCGGTACGACGGTCACGTCGAGGAAGATGCCGGCGCCGTTCGGTCCAACGCCGCGGCCCTCGTCGATCTCGATCTGCTCGGCGCGCGAGACGACGTCGCGCGAGGCGAGCTCCATCTTGTTCGGCGCCGATTTCTCCATGAAGCGTTCGCCGCCCGCGTTCAGCAGGTGCGCGCCCTCGCCGCGCGCGCCCTCGGTGATCAGGATGCCGGTCTCGACCAGGCACGTGGGGTGGTACTGGACCATCTCCATGTCCATCAGCGGCGCGCCCGCGCGGTAGGCCATCGCGATGCCGTCGCCGGTGACGATCAGGCCGTTGGTGGTGGGCTTGTACGCCTGCCCGGCGCCGCCGCACGCGAGGATCACGTTCTTGGCGGTGAACGCCTCCATGCGCCCGCTGCGCACGTCGCGCGCGATCGCCCCGCAGCAGCGGCCGGCGTCGTCGCGCAGCAGCGACGTCGTGAACCACTCCTCGTAGCGGGCGACCGTCTCGTGGTGCTTGAGCAGCTGCTCGTAGAGCACGTGCAGCATCGCCTGGCCGGTGATGTCGGCGACGTAGGCGGTGCGCTTCATCGAGGCGCCACCGAACGCGCGCAGGTCCATCTCGCCCTTGTCGTTGCGGTGGAAGGTCACACCGATGTGCTCCAGGTGCATGACCTCTGCCGGCGCTTCCGAGCACATCACTTCGATCGCGTCCTGGTCGCCGAGGAAATCTGAGCCCTTGACGGTGTCGTATGCGTGCGAGTGCCAGTCGTCGTCGACGCTGATCGCCGCGTTGATGCCGCCGGCGGCGGCGACCGAGTGCGAGCGCACCGGGTGGACCTTGCTCATGATCGCCACGCTGGCCCCGTTTTCCGCCGCGGCGAGGGCCGCGCGCTGCCCGGCGAGACCTGCCCCGATGATCAAGACGTCGTGTGCTGGCATGGCTCCCTATGTCGCTTTGAGGAGGTGAGAGACGCGAACCGCGCGCAGGACTCTATAACGCGAGGCCGAGCTTCCGGCGGTCACGTCGCCGGACGGGTGGGCCGTGGCGGTCGTAGCGCGCCCTGCACCTGCGCGAGCGTGACGACCCCCCGCAGCACGCCGTCCTCGTCGACGGCCACCATTGCCCCGAGCCTGCCGAGCCCTTCGGAGCCGAGCAGCGATTCGAGCGGCGCGGCTTCGCCGATGCGTACCGGCATGTCCTCCTCGAGCACGTCCACCACCGCCAGCGCCGGCCGTCCGGCGGCGATTTCACCCTCGACGCGCTGCTGGCGCACGACGCCGAGGAAGTGTCCGACCGGATCGACGACCGCAAACCACGGCCAGCGGTAGCGCCCGAAGAACTGGTCCTGGGCGTCGAGCAGCGTGATGGCGGCGGGCATCGTGACGGGCTCGCGATCCATGATGTCGGCGACGGTGATGTCCTGGATGCGCCGCCCGAGCGTGCCCTGGACGACCGCGGCGCCGGCGGCCTGGTAGAGGAAGAACGCGAGCACCATCGTGATCAGCCCCAGCACGCTTTCGCCGGTGGCGAACACCCACAGCCCGAACAGGCCGACGATCAACGCGAACGCCTGGCCGGTGCGGCCGGTGGCCTGTGTCGCGCGGTTGCGGTCGCCGGTGCGCCACCAGATCAGCGCGCGGGCGATCCGTCCGCCGTCGAGCGGGAACGCGGGCACGACGTTGAACACGAACAGCGCCGCGTTGATGAAACCGAGCCATCCGAGCAGCGCAAGCGCGGGCGTCGTCTTGAGTGTCCCGCTGGACAACGCCACGTCCGAGACGGTCCCGCTCCTGGCGAGCACGGTGATCGCCCCGAGGCACAGCGCGAACAGCACGAGCGTGACCACGGGTCCCGCCGCTGCGATCTTGAACTCCTCGCCGGCGCTCGCGGGCTCGCGCCGCATGCGCGAGAGCCCGCCGAAGGCCCACAGGTCGATGCCCACGACCTCGATTCCCAGCCGGCGCGCCATCAGCGCGTGCCCCAGCTCGTGCAGGACGAGCGACGCGAAGTAGCCGAGCGCACCGGCGACTGCGATCGCATACGCGGTCGTACGCGAGCCGCTCATGATTTCGGGGAAGTAGCTGTTCGACAGCCAGTAGATCAGGACGAACAGGACGACGAACCAGCTCGCACTGACGCCGACGCGGATGCCGAGGATACGTATGAGCTGCGTGTTCCTGCGCGTGGGCATATGTCAATGGTAGGCACGCGACCGGGTCGCGCGCGGATCGCTGTGAGCGCTCAGACGGGCACTCTCGAGCGCGAGATGATCGCGTCGAAGTCCGTGCCCGCAGGCAGCGTCCCGTACTCGAGGCCGCCGTCGCCGCCGAGGCGCGAGGCGCAGAAGGCGTCGGCGACCGCGGCAGGTGCGTTGCGCACGAGCAGCGAGCCCTGCAGGCACAGCGCCATGCCTTCGACGACGCGCCGGGCGCGCTGCTCGAGCGTGGCTGGGTCGGTGAACTGGCTCTTCAGCCGCGCGACGCCCGCGTCCAGCTGCGCGTTGGCGCCGGCCGCCTGCTCGACCTCGTCCAAGAACACCTCCAGCGAGCGCGGCGAGCGCGTCAGCGCGCGCAGCACATCGAGGCTCATGACGTTCCCCGAGCCCTCCCAGATCGACGCGAGCGGCGCCTCGCGGTACAGCCGCGGCATGCCCGACTCCTCGACGTAGCCGGCGCCGCCGAGGCACTCGAGCGACTCGAACGCGTGGTTGGGGGCGCGCTTGCAGCTCCAGAACTTGCCGACTGCCGTGGCCAGGCGCTTGAACAGGTGTGCGTCACTCAGATCCTCGCTCGAAGCGCCGCTCTCCGCGCCGGCTTCGTCGTAGGCGCGTGCCAGGCGCATCGCCAGTGCGGTCGTGGCCTCGGACTCCAGGCACAGGTCGGCGAGCACGTTGCGCATCAACGGCTGGTCGATCAGCGTCTTGCCGAACGCGCTGCGGTGGGCGGTGTGGTGCGTCGCGCTGACGACGCCCGAGCGCATGCCGGCGGCGGCGCCGATCACACAGTCCAGGCGCGTGTGGCCGACCATCTCGATGATCGTCGGCACGCCGCGACCGGGCTCGCCGAGCATGCGCGCCCAGGCGCCGTGGAACTCGACCTCGGATGAGGCGTTGGAGTGGTTGCCGAGCTTGTCCTTGAGACGCTGGATGTGAAACGCGTTGCGCGTCCCGTCCGGCAGGATGCGCGGCAAAAGGAAGCACGACAGGCCGTCGTCGGTCTGCGCGAGCACGAGGAAGATGTCCGACATCGGCGCCGAGCAGAACCACTTGTGCCCGACGATTTCATACTCAGACCCGCCTCCTCCCCCGCCGGCGCCGCCGCCGTTCAGCGCATGCGCGACGGTGGTGTTGGCGCGCACGTCGGAGCCGCCCTGCTTCTCGGTCATCGCCATGCCCGCGATCGCCGAGCCCTTCTCGGCTGCGGGGACCAGGCGCGGGTCATACGTGGTGGCCGTCACCAGCGGCTCCCACTCGGCGGCCAGCTCCGGCTGGGCGCGCAGCGCCGGCACGACCGCGAAGGTCATCGTTATCGGACAGCAGAAGCCGGCCTCGGCCTGCATCGCGGTCATGTACAGCGCCGCACGCGCCGTGTGTGCGAACGGCTCGTCGCTGGTCCACGGCAGCGAGTGCAGCTCGTGCTCGACGCCCATGCTCATCAGCTGGTGCCACGCGGGGTGGAACTCGACCTCGTCGATGCGGTGCCCGTAACGGTCGAACGTGCGCAGCACGGGCTTGTTCTCGTTGGCCAGGCGTCCCCACTCCTGCTGCGGCCCGCCGCGGGCGCCGACGAAGCGCCCCAGCGCCGAGGCGCGCTCGGCGACCCAGCCGGCGCCCTCGCGCTCGACCGCCTCGACCAGCGGTGTGTTCGTGGAGAACACGTCCACGTTCTCCAGCGGCGGCGCCTGGTTGAACACCGTGTGCGTCCGCCACGGGGCCTCGCCGGAGGCCGCTCCCGAGATAGTGCTAGCCATCACATGACAGTCAAGCAGAGAGTAGGCTGCGCCGCGATGCGCGGGTTAGCTGTCAGCCGCCTTTCGGCGGCGAGTACTGCTGCGGCGAGCGTCGCTCGCTGCGGTAGCCGTGGCGCTCGCGCTCGTGGCGGCGCTGCCGGCCGTCTCGCTCGCGGGGAAAGCGGCTCCGGACCTGAGCCAACCCGCTCCGGACCCGGTGCCCGAATCGCACCCGGGCCTGACCTCCGAACCGCCGCGACTCGCCTACCTGACGGAGACGGCGACCGGGACGTCGAAGGTGTGGATAGCTGCCGTCAACGGCAGCGACGCAAAGCTGCTCGGGCCCGGCCAGCAGCCGCTGCTGGCACCGAACGGTCGGTCCGTTGCGGTGTCGCTGTTCGGCACCGCAAGCGGTCCGCAGGAACACGGCCCGGCGATCGGCGTCTACCCGTCCTCGGGCGCCGCGATCGCCGACTATCTGAGTCTCGAAGCGGCGACCGCGACACCGCTTGCCTGGTCGCCGGACTCGCGCTATCTGGCGGTCTACGCACAGTCGAATCAGACCGTCGGGATCGCGGCTGCGTCGAGCTTGGACGTGATCGACACGCAGACCGGAACGGTCGCGACGATCGCGCACGGCGTGATCTACGGCGCGAGCTTCGCGCGCGACGGCAGCGACAGGCTCGTGTACGCGCTCGCGCACTCGCTGTCGGCTGCGGCCAAGACCAACCTGTACGTCGCCGAATCAGACGGCGCCGGCGTGCATCCGATCACCAGCGACGGGCGCAGCCTGTTGCCGGTCTGGGGGCCGAGCTACATCGCCTACGACCGTGAGCGCCAGCGCCGCCTCTCGCCCGAATACCAGATCTGGCTGGCGACGCCTACCGACGTGCGCGTGCGTAAGCTCACGCACGTTCGCGTCGGCTCGCTCGTGCAGGGCTTGGTGCCGCTCGCGTTCTCTGCCGCCGGCAGCAGACTGCTCGCCGAGTTCGAGGGCGAGGACACGAGCGAAGCGTACGCCGTCGATGTCACCACCGGCCGAGCGCGCGCCCTGCATGTTGGCCGGCAGGAGGTCCAGAGCGCCGGCATCTCCAGCGACGGCAGCACGCTGCTGCTCGACACAGACTCCTTCGAGCAGGCGCCCTCGAACGGGCGCATCGTGACCGTGCCGTGGGGTGGGGGCAGCCCCACGGTACTGGTCGCGCACGGCGCGCAGGCCAGCTGGAACGATTGACGCCGCAATAGACGCCCACCCACCCGCGATAGCATCGGCCGCCGCATCCCTCTCCATCCCCTCGGAGCGGCGGCGCAGCCCCCACGCGCCCGCGGCTTGCAGCCTTCCAGACAACAAGGACCGCCCATGGCAAAGATCAAGGTGAAGAATCCCGTCGTGGACCTCGACGGCGACGAGATGACGCGGATCATCTGGTCGTTCATCAAGGAGCAGCTGATCCTCCCGTACCTGGACGTGCAGCTCGAGTACTACGACCTCGGCATCGAGCACCGCGACGCGACCGCCGACCGCGTCACGGTTGAAGCGGCCGAGGCGATCAAACGCCACGGCGTGGGTGTCAAGTGCGCGACGATCACACCGGACGAGGCGCGCGTGCGGGAGTTCGGGCTGAAGGACATGTACCGCTCGCCCAACGGCACCATCCGCAACATCCTCGGTGGCGTGATCTTCCGCGAGCCGATCGTGATCTCCAACGTACCGCGACTGGTGCCCGGATGGACCAAGCCGATCGTGATCGGCCGCCACGCCTTCGGTGACCAGTACCGCGCGAGCGACATGGTTGTACCGGGCGTGGGCTCATTGACGCTGACGTTCACGCCGGCCGACGGCGGCGAGCCAATCGAGCTCGACGTTTACGACTTTCCCGGTGGCGGCGTGGCGCTGGCGATGTACAACCTCGACGACTCGATCCGCGACTTCGCACGCGCTTCGCTGCGCTACGGCCTCGAGCGCGGCTACCCGGTCTACATGTCGACCAAGAACACGATCCTCAAACGCTACGACGGGCGTTTCAAAGACATCTTCGAAGAGATCTATGAGAGCGAGTTCAAGCGCGACTTCGAGGCGGCGGGCATCACATATGAACACCGGCTGATCGACGACATGGTGGCCTCGGCGCTGAAGTGGGAAGGCGGCTACGTGTGGGCGTGCAAGAACTACGACGGCGACGTGCAGTCCGACACGGTCGCGCAGGGCTTCGGATCGCTGGGTCTGATGACGAGCGTGCTGATGACGGCTGACGGCAAGACCGTCGAGGCGGAGGCGGCGCACGGCACCGTCACGCGTCACTATCGGCTGCACCAGCAGGGGAAGCCCACCTCGACCAACCCGATCGCCTCGATCTTCGCGTGGACACGCGGCTTGTCAGCGCGTGGGCGCATGGACGACACGCCCGAGGTCACGCGCTTCGCGGAGACGCTCGAGCGCGTGTGCGTCGAGACGGTTGAAAGCGGAAAGATGACCAAGGATCTCGCGTTGCTCATCGGCCCCGATGAGCCTTGGCAGACGACGGAGGAGTTCCTGGCTTCGATCGACGAGAACCTCAAAAAGGAGATGAATCTGTGAGCAATCCCGTACGTGTGACGGTCACCGGCGCGGCCGGTCAGATCGGCTACAGCCTGTTGTTTCGCATCGCCAGTGGGCAGCTGCTGGGTCCTGAGCAGCCCGTCGACCTGCGCCTGCTCGAGATCCCGCAGGCGATGGGCGCGCTGGACGGCGTGGCGATGGAGCTCGTCGACTGCGCGTTCCCGCTACTGACCGGCCTCGACCTGCACGACAGCGCCGAGGAGGCGTTCGACGGCGCCAACATCGCGCTGCTCGTGGGATCGCGCCCGCGCACCAAGGGCATGGAGCGCGCTGAGCTCTTGAGCGAGAACGGCAAGATCTTCACCGTGCAGGGCAAGGCGCTGAACGACAACGCTGCGGACGACGTCAAAGTGCTCGTCGTCGGCAACCCCGCCAACACCAACTGCCTGATCGCGATGAACAACGCGCCGGACATCCCGCGCGAGCGCTTCACGTCGATGATGCGCCTCGACCACAACCGCGCGATCGCGATGCTCGCCAACAAGATCGCGGTGGCGGTGACCGACATCACGCAGATGGGCGTGTGGGGCAACCACTCGCCGACCATGTACCCCGACCTGTTCCACGCCCAGGTTCGCGACGAGCGCGCCGTCGATGTCGTCGACGACATGGCATGGGTCGAGAATGAATTTCTCCCGAACGTCGGCACCCGCGGCGCAGCCATCATCGAGGCCCGCGGCTCCTCATCGGCCGCCTCCGCCGCCAGCGCAGCGATCGACCACGTCAGCGACTGGGTCACCGCTCCTAACGTCGACTGGGTTTCGATGGGGGTTCCCTCCGACGGCTCCTACGGCATCCCCGAGGGCCTCATCTGCGGCTTCCCGTGCGTCTGCGCCGACGGCAACTACGAAATCGTCCAGGGCCTCGACATCGACGACTTCTCGCGCGCCAAGATCGACGCATCTGTCGCCGAGCTGATCAGCGAGCGCGACACCGTCGCAAGCCAGGGTCTGATCTAGGCCCGCGCGTCACCGCCACAAGCGGCGCGCCGAGCTGCTTGTGGCACGCAGAGCGCAAGATCGTCAGACAAGCAGCCGGCGTCACACATCGTCTGCACAGCCAACGCCGCGCGTGCTGGGGTCGTTGCCCGAGCAGCGACAAAGCGCGACCCCTCCTACATAAAACAAAATAAGGAGCGTGGTCACCGTGACCACGCTCCTTATGTCAACCTGAAAAGACCGACTTCAGCGATCAAGGGCGACGGATCGGAGTCTCTGCCAAGGACGCAGGAAGCGTGGCGTGCTTTGCACGCGAGCGACCGAGGACGCCGGCAGAGGCTCCGAGACTAGCCCTTGGGGTACCAGCCGCGGCCTTTCTTCTCCACTCTGTTTTCCTGCTCGAGCCCGGGCAGCACGCGGTAGAGGTAGTTCTGCTTGATGCCCATCTTGGCGGCGAGCTCGGGGATCGTGATGCCCGGCTGGCCCTGCACGAAGGAGCTCGCCTCGGCGGCGCGGGTGCCGCTGCCTTTACGCCGGCCGGCGCGCCGTTTGGCGGGGCGGCCCGGTTTGCGAGCCGCTTTCGGCGCTGCGGCCGTAACTGTTGCTGCGGCGGCTTTTTTGCGTGCACCCGAGCCTTTCGGACGTCCGGGTCCGCGGCGGCGGGTCGTGACTGTGGTCGAGCTCGAGGACGTCGATCCACCGACGCCTGCCAGAGCCGCTGCGGCGGCCTCGAGGCGGGTGTACTCGTCCACGAGCGGCTTCAGCTCTTTCAGTCTGTTGGTGATCTCTTGGCGCTTCTCGTCAAGGAAGTCGGTCACGTTGAATCCTCTTCACTAGTGGCGATGCGGTCTCAAACTCACATCGTTGGTCCGGTTCACCTTACACTAGTTGTGCTCGCCGACCGGCTCAAGGTGTGCACGCAGACGTTCGAGTGTGCGCGTGGCCTCACGCTCGGGTATGCCGCCGACGAGTGCGCGGCTGACGAGTGCTCCCACCGGTCCGAGTGGTGGGCGGAATTCGTTGCGATAGTCAAAGCGCGTTCCGCCGTCGTCGGGGCTGAGCAGGTACTCGCTGTGTGCGCGCGAGCGCGCCGGCCCGCGCCCCTCCCACACGGCGCGCTCACCGACACGGCAGTCGACGAGTGTCCAGTGAACATCAAGGCTCACTCCGCGCAGGTGGATCTGCTGATCCATCGTGTACCCGACGCGGGGCGGACCGTCGTCGGCGCGTACGAGCTTGCGATGAATGGTGACCCACGCGCCCAGGCAGGTTGGATCCATGACCGTGTTCCAAACCTCGGCGGGCGACGCGTCGATGTGGATGGACGTCGTGACGAGGCTCATCGCGCCGCCAGGCGTTCGAAGCGCTCCCAGTCGGCGAGCGCGTGCTCGACGGCCGCGTCGAACGAATGCAGTCGCACGCCGAGCAGCTCCGCCGCGTGGTCGTCGGCGGGCAGCAGGTCACCTCGCAGTCCCTCCATCAGCGGCAGCACCAGCTCCGGGTCCTCCCCCGCGATCGCCGCGGCTACACGCGCGGTGAGGCCCGTGAGGTTCACTTTCAGCGTCACGGCGGGACGGCTGACGAGCATCAGATCGGCGATGCTACTCAGCATCTGGCCGTACGTGAGCACGTCGGGACCGCCGATGTCCATCGAGCGGCCGGAAATCGTGCTGGTGGCGCACGCGGCAAGCATCTCCGTGACGTCGCGTGCGTCGATCGGCTGCGTGCGCAGCGCGTGCCACGCGGGCAGTGTCAGCACGGGCATTCGCTCGAGCAGGTGTACGAGCAGTCGAAACGAGCGCGAGCGCGCACCGATCACGATCGACGCGCGCAGCGCGAGTGAATCGGGCACTGCGTCGAGCAGCACACGTTCCACCTGTGCGCGACTTGCCAGGTGCCGCGAGATCTCCACGTCGATGCCACTGCCGGCACGCTCCACGGCGCCGGCGTGCGGCTTCAGTCCGCCGAGGTACACGATCCGGCGCACGCCGGCGCGCCTGGCGGCGGCCGCGAAGTTCTCCGCTGCCAGCCGCTCGCGCTCTGGAAACGGCACTCCCGGCGCTGACGGTCGCTCCATCGAGTGGATCAGGTAATACGCCACCTCGACGCCCGTGAGCGCCGGCGCCAGCCCGTCTGCGGACAGTGCGTCGCCGCGCACGATCTCGACGCCGTCCGCCGCGCCTGCCCCCTCGGCACGGCTGCCGGCGCGAGCGAGTGCAGCGCGCACGCGCTGCGGGTCGCGGCCAAGCGCCCGTACCGTGTGTCCGTCGGCGCGCAGTCTGGGCACCAGCAACGAGCCGGCGAATCCGCTTGCGCCGGTGACGAGGATGCGCATCTGCCCAGATGATGACCGGTTGCACCTCGAACGTCCGGAAAGTGCGGCGTCAACGGCGTGATTGTCACAAGAACGTGACTGGTTGCGGGGTATTTCCGGGTAGCAAGAGTTTTCCTTGCGATTTGCGGGCTGGGCCGCAGCCGCCCCTTGAGCGGCCCGTCGGATGGTGCTTTGATCCCGCCCCGTCCGTTCAATCCGACCCGTCGCCTGGGGGGTATGTTGGTGCAGGGAACGCAGACCAAGCGAGCGCCCAAGCGGGCGTCGCACAAGGTGAGCTGTGAGGAGTGCTACTTCCGTGTCAATCTCCTGTGTGCGCTCGAGCTGACCGAGCCGTGCGCGACCTTCAGGCCGAACGACGCGCAGCTCAAACCGCCGCAGCAGCTGCGCTTCGTGTTTCGCCAGGAGCGCCGCGCGCGCGCAGCCTGGGCATTTCCCTCGGCGCAGGAGCAGGCCGCGTTGCACGCCTAGCAGGGCTTCTCGCCGCACATGCGGCCGCGCTCGGAGGGGTATATTGGTCGCAGACCTGCAAGCTTTCGGCAGAGGCGGTGGCCACATGGCAGCGAAGGACAGTCTCAGCAAGGCCGGCGAGGCCGCGCGCGCGGCGCAGTCGAGCCGATACATCCAGCGTCTGGTCGAGGACGAGGAGCTCCGCTCCAACCTGCTCTCGGCATACGTCGCGGCTCGCAGCGCTTACGGGCGCATGAGCAACGGCAAGCCGGCCACCCAGGCGCTGTTCCAGGATCGCAAGCTCCAGCGCGAGCTCGGCGAGGCGGCCAACGCGCTGCGCCAGGCGACCAACACGCTGCGCGAACCGGCCAAGCCGCCGCGGCGGCGCGGCGGCATCGGACGCTCGCTGGCGCTGCTCGGGATCGGCGCCGTGCTCGCGCTGGCGCTCAGCGAGAGCCTGCGCACGAAGCTGCTCGACATGCTGTTCGGAGCGGAGGAGGAATTCGACTACAGCACCACGACCGCCCCCGAGACCCCTGCGCCGGCGGGCGTGGCGGGCAGTTGAGCAACCCGCGTTCGCTGAGAAGATGAGCACGGACGCCGCGGTGGTGGAGGGCCCGGGTGTCGCCGAGGATGTCCCCAGCGGCACCCGAGCGCGCTCGCTTGCGGGCGAGAAGGCGCAGAGGATCATCGACGCGATGCGGCGCAGCGTCGCGCAACGCGGCACAGCCGCGTCGACCTTCGATCATGTCTCGCGCGAGGCGGGCGTGTCACGGGGCCTGCTGCACTACTACTTCGGCACCAAGGAGCAGTTGCTCGCGGAGGCGGTCCGCCGCGACTGCGAGTTGCGGTTGGAGCGGCTCGAGGGACAGCTCTCGACAGCGAAGACCGCCAACGACTTCATCGCTCTGATGGCGCAGAACCTGCACGAGACGATCGCCGACGAACCGGACTTCGTGACGCTGGTCTTCGAGCTGTTCACCCTGTCGCGCCGTAACGCCGACATCGCCATCGAGTACGCCGGCCTGATGCGCAGCACGCGCGAGCACGTCGCGGGCATGCTCGCGGCCGCCCAACGCGAGGGCGTACTGAGGCTGCACGCCGAGCCTGAGGCGGTCGCCGAGGTTCTGTTCTCACTCGGCGACGGCCTCGCGCTGCGCATGCTGAGCGAGCCCGAGCGGGACTTCAAGCAGACGATCCACGCCGGCATCGACTGCGCGCGGGCACTGCTGACCGACTAGCGCTCCCGCGCAGCTGTCCGGCGACGGCATCTGCGCACCTTATAATTCACAATTGCGATGCCGATCTACGAGTACAGGCGCCCGGACGGCACCACGTTCGACATTCAGCAGTCCTTCAGTGACGACCCGCTGAGCGTGGACCCGGACACCGGGGTGCCGGTCGAGCGTGTGCTGCACGCGCCGGCGGTTCACTTCAAGGGCAAAGGCTTCTACAACACCGACTACGGCACGCGTAACCGTCAGCGTGAGACCGCCGCCGCAGCCGAGAAGTCCTCCTCCGGCGAGAAGTCCAAGTCTCCAGCCGAGAAGTCCACCTCCGGCGAGAAGTCCACCTCCGGTGAGAAGCCCTCTTCACCCTCGACGTCCGAGGGCAAGGGCGCGAAGGGGTCGTCGAAGTCAGGCGACTCCAAGCCCGTGGCTGCCAAGGGCTGACGCGGCGTCAGCCGTGCATGAACTGCGCGACGTCTGCCTTGCGCGCTTCTTCTGAGATGGTCAGACCTTCTCCGCCGCCGGGCAGCGTGGTCTGCCCCGTGGGCCGCAGCACGTGTGTGGGCGGCGTTCCGGTGACGGCGAGCGCTGCGAACATGCCGAGCAGTTCAGCGCCGCTCATGTCGGAGATGATCGCCGGCGGCGCGTCCCACGCGATCCACGGCAGCCGGAAGAAGCTCGTCGGTGACTTGAGCTGGTTCTTCATGTCGTTGAACAGCGCCTGCTGATGTTCCTCGCGCTGGATGTCCGTCTCGTTGGGCGCGCACAGGTTCTCGCGCGTGCGCGAAAGCGCGAGCGCCTGCTTGCCGTCGAGGTGGTGTGTGCCGGAGCTGAGGCGTAGCGTGAAGCCGCCGTTCGCGGAGCCTCCGTCGAGATTGGAGATGATGCAGCCGCCGGTGTAGGTGACGCCGCCCATCGCTTCGATCAGCTGCGGGAAGTTTTCGAAGTTGACTTCGACGACGTGGTTGATGGGAATCCCCAGCCACTGCTTGATCACCGACACCGACTCTGCCGGTCCGCCGAACTCATGCGCCGCGTTGACCTTCTGCAGCCCGTGGCCGGGGATTTCGACGACGGTGTCGCGCGGGATCGACAGGCGTGCGGCGTGCCCGCCCCCGGTGCGGATCAGCATGATCGTGTCCGAGCGGCCGAAGCCCGTTGTTTCAGCGCCCGGTTCCTTGCTGTTCTTCTGGCGCCGGTCGGAGCCCAGCACGAGGATGTTGTTGGCCGACGTCAGCGGATACCCGGACGAGTCGAGCACGCTCGAGACGTCGGACGGCAGCGACGTACGCTCGAAGTGCGAGCTCACGAGGAACAGGATCAGCGACAGCACGACCCAGCCGACGGCGAGCGCGAGCAGGCTGAGCAGAAGCCGCTTCGGCCGCGTCCAGCGCCGCCACTTGCCCCAGCGCCCGCCGCGAGCAGCGCCGTCGCGCGGGACGCGCGCACCGAGATGGGGACGCGGCCGCTGCCCGGACGCTGGCGGCGTCCCCACGCGCGCAGCGCCCGCGGCGGGCTCGTCCTCACCGCGCAGCAAACGCGGACGCGCGCGGTAGCGCGTGTAGTGCGGACGGTCTTCGCGGTCGTCGGCCATCGAGAGGACCCTATATTTGCGACATGACCCCTACGGAGGCGCCGGTCGGGCGGCTGGTCGTGTGCCCGACCCCGATCGGCAACCTCGAGGATGTCACGCTGCGCGTGCTGGCCGAGCTGGGGCGCGCCGACGTGGTGGCGTGCGAGGACACGCGCCACACCGCAGTGCTGCTGAACCGCCACGGCATCTCGGCGCGGCTGGTGAGCCTGCACGAGCACAACGAACGCGCGCGGGCACGTGAGCTGATCGAGCAGATTCGCGGGGGAGCGACGGTGGCGCTCGTCTCCGATGCGGGCATGCCGCTCGTGTCAGATCCAGGCTTCGCGCTTGTGCGCGAGTGTCTCGCGGCGGACCTGGCACTGGAGGTCCTGCCGGGACCGAGCGCCTCGCTGACGGCGCTGGTCGCTTCGGGGCTGCCCGTCGAGCGCTGGCTGTTCGTGGGTTTCCTGCCGCGCGCTCGCGGTGAGCTGCTGGAGCTGTTGAGCGGCGCGGCGCAGACGCTGGTCGCGTTCGAGTCGCCGCGGCGGCTGGCGGCGACGCTCGCGCTGCTCGCCGCCGCTGACCCGCAGCGGGCCGTGGTGGTCTGCCGCGAGCTGACGAAGCTCCATGAAGAGGTGCGCCGCGGACCGGCTGCCGAGCTCGCCGAGCACTACCGCGCGACTCCGGCGCGCGGAGAGATCGTGCTCGTGATCGGCGCCGCCGACGCCGCGGCGGGGTCGCTGCGGGAGGCGCTCGAGGCGCTGCGCGATCTGATCGACGCGGGCGCGAAGGCGCGACCGGCGGCCGCGGCGGTGGCGAAGCTGACGGGTCTGCGTGCCAACGAGCTGTATCGGGAGGTCGTGCGCGCCGAGCAGTCCCCTACACGTTAGGTGCCGAATCGTGTAGCATGCGGATCAATGGATCAGGCGAGCATCCGTTTGAACGTGACGTTGGACTCCGAGCACGCGGCCAAGCTCTCGATGCTGGCCGAGCGCATCCACGTGCAGGAGGGGACGCTCGCCCGCTCACTGCTGTCGAGCGCGCTCGACGAGGCCGACCCGGACCCCCGCACGGTCACCGCGCTGCTCGACGGGATCCCGGGTGCTTTCGAGGAAGCCCAGCTGGGCTTGAGGCAGGGCAAAGAAGGCAAGACCGTCCCGCTCGACGAGCTCTAGTCGAAATAAGCAGTGTGGCGCACGTCGAGCTGAGCCTCGCCGCGATCGAGCGACTCGACCGGATGATCGTGACGCACAGCCTGCCTATGGACGCCCGGGAGCGCGTGCAACGATCGTTGCGCAAGCTGGAGCGGTTTCCGTCGATTGGGCGCCAGCTCGATGAGCGGTGGGGATCTCTTCGCTTCATCGTGGGGCCATGGCGCTGGCTTCTGATTGTTTACGTGTACGAGGAGTCGGCGGACCGGGTGCTCGTGGTCGCGATCCAGGATGCGCGCTCGTCGAGCGCTGTTACCAATCTCATCGCACCCCGGTAGCTTGCAGCCACGCGTGTCCTTCTACGTCACAACCCCCATCTACTACGTCAACGCGGCGCCGCACCTCGGCCACGCGTACACGACGATCGCCGCAGACGTGATGGCGCGTCACCATCGCCAGCGCGGTGAGGACGTGTTCTTCCTGACGGGCACAGACGAGCACGGCGAGCCGGTCGCGGACGCTGCGCACGCGCTGGGGATCGAGCCGCAGGAGCTCGCCGACCGCAACGCCGAGCGCTTCAAGGCGCTCGCGCCGCAGTTGCACGCGAGCAACGACTTCTTCATCCGCACCACCGATCCGCAACACGAAGCGGTGGTCAAGGAGGTGCTCTCGCGGGTGCGCGACAACGGCCACGTGTACGAAGGCACCTACGAGGGCTGGTATTGCCCGCGCTGCGCGGACTTCAAGGCGGAGAACGAAATCGACGAGGACCGGCGCTGCCCGATCCATCACATCGAGCTGACGCGCGAGCAGGAGGACAACTACTTCTTCGCGCTGTCTGCGTTTCAGGAGCGCCTGGAAACGCTGTACGCAGAGCGGGAGGACTTCGTCGTGCCGCGTACTCGCTACAACGAGGCGCTGTCGTTCATCCGCTCGGGGCTGCGCGACGTGCCGTTGACGCGCCACAAGCTGACGTGGGGCGTGCAGGTCCCGTGGGACCCCGAGCACGTGTTCTACGTGTGGTTCGACGCGCTGCTGAACTACTACTCGGCGCTGTCCTACGCGCCCGCGCCGCCCGGCGTGCAGCTGGGCGAGGGCGGGCTGACCGAGCGCTTCTGGCCTGCCGACTACCACCTGATCGGCAAGGACATCCTGCGCTTTCACGCGGTGTACTGGCCGGCGCTGCTGATGGCGGCGGAGATCGAGCTGCCGGAGCATGTGTTCGTGCACGGCTTCCTGTTGATGGACGGCGAGAAGATGAGCAAGTCGTTGGGCAACGTGCTCGACCCGTTCGCGGTGATCGAGCGCTACGGCCCGGACGCGCTGCGCTTCTACCTGCTGCGCGACGTTCCCTTCGGCCAGGACGGGTCGGTGTCGACGGCGGCGTTCGAGCTGCGCTACGAGAGCGAGCTGGCCAACGAGCTGGGCAATCTCGCGAGCCGCACGATCGCGATGGTGCATCGCTACCGTGACGGCGTCCCGCCGCTGGTGGCGCTCGACGCCGAGCTGGAAAACGAGTTCGCCGGCCTCGCCGAGGAGGTCCGCGCGATGATCGACCGCGCCGAGCTGACCGGTGCGCTCGAGGCGATCTGGCAGCGCGTGCGCAGGCTCAACCGCTACGTCGAGGAGCGTGCGCCGTGGCAGCTGGCCAAGGACGACGCGCGCGCCGGTGAGCTCGATCGGGTGCTCTCGACGCTGATCGCCGGCCTGCGCGTGGTCGCGGTGCTGCTGCACCCGTACATGCCCGCGAGCACCGACAGGCTGCTCAGCGCGCTGAGCAGCAACGACCGCTCGCTGGCCGGCGCGCGTTGGGACTCGACGCAGTCGCTGGGCGCGCCGATCGGTCAGCTCGAGTCGCTGTTCCCGAAGTCCTCCTGATGATCACCTCTGGCAGTCTCAAAGCGTGATCGACTCGCATACCCATCTGCACCTGTGCGAGGCGCCCGCGGCGGATCTCGTCGCCGAGGCGCAGGGGGTGGGCGTGACGCGCATGCTGACGGTCGGGATCGACGGAGCGTCGTGCCGCGCGGCACTGGCGGCGGCGGAGGAGTTCCCGCAGGTGTACGCGGCGATCGGCCGCCACCCGAACGCTGCGACCGGCTTCGACGACGCCGAGGAGGCAGAGCTGCGTGCGCTGGCGGCGCACGAGCGCTGCGCGGCGATCGGCGAGACCGGCCTCGATTTCTATCGCGACACGGCGCCACAGGCTGACCAGGAGCGGGCGTTTGCGGCGCAGATCGCGCTCGCGCGCGAGACCGGCAAGCCGTTGGTGATCCACTCGCGAGCCGCCGAGCAGGAGACGCTCGCGCAACTCGCGGCCGAAGCCGACGGCGTGAGCGTTGTCATGCACTGCTTCTCGATGCCCGAGCGCCTCCAGGAGTGCGTGCGGCGCGGCTACGCGATCTCGTTCGCGGGCAACGTCACGTACAAGAGCGCCGCGGATCTCGCCGACGCCGCCCGCCGCGTGCCGGAGGAGCTGCTGCTGGTGGAGTCCGACGCTCCGTATCTGACGCCGCAGGCCGTGCGTAAGGAACGCAACCGCCCTGCGTTCGTGGTGCACACGGCGGCGTTCGTGGCTGAGTTGCGCGGCGTCAGCGTCGAGCAGCTCGATGCGCTGGTGACGCGCAACGCGGCGCGCGTGTTCGGCTGGGCGCACCCATGACTGTGCACCCCCCCTACGGTGGGGCAGGCAGGTGAGCTTCGTGGCGGACGGGCCCGTGCAGCCCAGCCTGCGGCGGATGCGACGCTTTGACGTGCATCCCGACCGCGAGCTTGGCCAGAACTTCCTGATCGACTCGAACATCCTCGGCGTGATCGACCGCGCGGCGGCGCTCGGGCCGCAGGACGTCGTGCTGGAGGTCGGCGGCGGCCTGGGCGTGCTCTCTGAATACATGGCCGAGCGCGTTGCGCACGTGCACGTGGTCGAGATCGACGAGCGTTTGCGCGAGGCGCTGCGCGACGCAACGGATCCTCACGCGAACGTGACACTGCACTGGGCTGACGCGACGGCGCTCGATCTGGATGGCTTGCGCCCGGTGCCGGACAAGGTAGTGGCGAACCTCCCGTATGGCGTGGCGGCGAGCGTGCTGCTGCGCAGCATCGAGGAGCTGCCGAGCGTGCATTCGTGGGTGGCGATGGTCCAGCGCGAGGTCGGTGAGCGGCTCGCCGCCGGGCCGGCAGGGGGTGGGGGGGCGGGACTCAATAAAGGTGGGCGGGCGGGACTTCATAAAGGCGGGCGGTCGGGATCCAAGAAAAGCGCTTACGGAGTGCCCTCCGTGCTCGCGCAGCTGGCGTGTGACGTACAGGTGCTGCGCGCGATCCCGCGCGCGGTGTTCTATCCGGTGCCGAACGTCGACTCGGTGCTCGTCGGCATGCGCAGGCGGGAGGGCACGGGCGAAGATGTCTCGCCGGCGCTGCGAGCGCTGGTGGCGGCCGCGTTCGCGCATCGCCGCAAGACACTCGCCGGCTCACTCGCGCTGGCCGGCGGGCAATCGAGCTCCCAGCCGCGCCACCTTCCGCTTCCGCAGCGCTCGCGTGAGCAGCTGCGCGACGCCTTGGTGGCCCTCGGCCATCCGCCTGACGTTCGCGCGGAGCGCCTTTCGCCGGAGGATTTCCGCGCGCTCGAGCGCCTGCTGGAGCTATGAGCGCGCGCGACGCGCTCGCGCCGGGCGTGCATCGGGCGCTGGCCCCGGCGAAGGTCAACCTCGGCTTGTTCGTCGGGCCGGTCCGCGCGAGCGACGGCAGGCACGAGCTGGTCAGCGTCATGCAGTCGATCTCGTTGGCGGATGAGCTCACGCTGGAGCCGGCGCCGGCGCCGGCGGCAAGCGAGCGCGACGAGATCGTGTGCCCGGGTGTCCCGGTGCTCGCCGAGCAGAACCTGGCGGGCGCGGCGCTGCGCGCGTTTCGCGCCGCCACCGGATGGCAGGCGCCGCCGCTGCGGCTCAGCATCGTCAAGCGGATCCCGGTCGCAGCCGGCCTCGGCGGCGGCTCTGCGGACGCGGCCGCGGCGCTGCGTCTGGCGCGCCACGCTTCGGGCCTCGGGGACGAGCAGCTGCTGCGCGCAATCGCTGCGGAGCTCGGCGCGGACGTGCCTGCACAGGTATCGCCGGGCCGCTGGCTTGCGAGCGGCGCGGGCGAGCGGCTGCAGCAGCTGGCGCCGCCGAGATCCCCGTTCGGCGTGCTCGTGCTGGCGTTGGACGCGGCGCTGTCGACGGCGGCCGTGTACGCGGAGGCCGACCGGCTGGGGCAGCTGCGCGCGCACGCGACCCTCGAGGAGCGTCGCCTCGAGTTGAGCGCTGCGCTCGAGCACGGCGCGGCGCTGCCCGCGGCGACGGAGCTGCTCCACAACGATCTCCAGCGCGCGGCGGTGTCGCTGTGCCCGCAGATCATCGACTCGCTGGCGCAGGCGCGCGACGCCGGGGCCGAGCTGTCGCTCCTCAGCGGCTCGGGCCCGACGGTCCTGGGACTGTTCCCGACCGTGGGGCGGTCGCCGGGGAGCGGCCTCGCGCTGGCCGAGGCCGCCGCTGCAAGTCTCGCGAACCGCATCCCCACGCCGATCTGCGCGACGCCCGTGGACGGCGCGTTTGCGCTGCCGGTGTCGCTCGTCGCGGGCGAACGACGGCCCGGTACGTCACAATCCGGCGACCTCCAATGAGTAGGTCGCAAATCAACGAGCTGGTGGCGGCGGCCGCCGGCCTGATCAGCCTGGGGCTGTTCGCCGGCCTGATCCTCGTGCCGGCGTGGTCGTCGTACTCGCGCATCTGGGAGCGGCTGGCCGCGACCGTGCTTTCGCTGTACGTACTGGCGGTGCTGGTGGGCGTCGGGGTGGTCGGCGCGCTCGCGGCCGTCTACCTCTGGGGCTGACGCGTGTCAGACCTCGCCGCGCTCGACGCGATCACCGAGGCGGTCGAGTCGGGTGCGGGCCTTCCTGAGGTCGTGCGTGCCGCGGCCAGGGCCCTCGACGCGAGTCTCGCGGTGACCGACGCGTGGGGAGCCACGCTGGCGGTCGCGGCGCGATCGCCGGCGGAGGAGCGCTCGCTGCTGTCGCAGGGCGAGGGCATCAGCAGCGCTCCGCTGCGCGTGGCCGACACGACCGTGGGGACCTTGCACATGCGCGTCAAGAGCGAGCCGACGGCCTCGATGCGCCGACTGCTGCTGACGATCATCGCCTCGGAGGTGGAGCGCGTGAGGGCACCTGAGCGCGTCTCGGAAACGGCCGCCGCGGATTTCCTGCGCGCGATCACGAGCCGCGAGCTCAGCGAGCGCGGCGAGGTGCTCGAGCGCGCCAAGGCGCTTTCGCTGGTGATCGAGGACGGCGCGAGCATGCTGGTGGCCCGTGCGGTGCCGCAGTCGCCGACCGACGAGGGCTGGCGCGGACGCGTGCGCGCGGTCGCCGAGCGCGGCGCGCGTGCTGTCACGAGTCGCTCGATCGCGGCGCTGTCCGAGCGCGAAGGCGTCCCCGGCGCGGAGGTGCTCGTGCTGATCCCCGGCGGCGACGAGCAGACGGCGGCGCGGGCGGCGGAGGCGGTTCTCAACGAGATGGAAGCGAGCCTCGCGGGTTACACGTTCGCTTTGGGCCGCAGCCGCATCACCGAGGATCCATCCGAGCTGCCGCGCGCAGCGAGCGAGGCACTGCTCGCGGCCAACGTCGCGCAGGGCTCCCCGGATGGCGCCGCGCTGGCTTTCGATCAGACCGGCGCCTACCGGCTGCTGCTGTCGGCGATGAGCGAGAACCCGACCGAGCTGCAGCGCTTCTACGCGGAGACGGTCGAGCCGCTGATGGCCTACGACGAGCAGTACGAGACGGAGCTGGTGCGCACGCTGGAGACCTTCCTCGAGGCCGACGGCAACGTCGCCGGGACCGCGCAGCGGCTGTTCACGCACCGCCACACGATCTACTATCGCCTGGAGCGGGTGCGCGAGCTGTCGGGCCTGGACGTCAGCTCGAGCGACGGCCGCGAGAAGCTGAGCCTCGGGCTGAAGTCGATGCGCGTGCTCGGAATCGTCACCGCAGGCGGTCCCGCGTCGGAGGCCGGAGCGGAAGCCGGGCGCGTACCCCGCCGCTCGAGCAGGCGCCCCTAGCGCGGCAGGCTGTCTCTAGAAGCGGCGTACGCCGAACTCGATCGCGTACGTCGCGCCGTGGCCGTTGCGGTCGAGCACGGTGGGCACGGCGGGCGTCACGGCGACGCCCGCGTCGCGATATTCGCTGCTGAGCATGATCTCGCGGTGCGGCGGCGAGGCCATCCATTCCTCGACGATGTGCGCCGGGCTGGTGTCGCTGCCGGTGCCCCACGCGATGTTCTGCCCGACGGCGAACCCGTCTGTGTGCATCGGATAGCGCGTGATCGCGACGAGCGACAGCGGCGTCTGCCCGGTGGGACGGTCATCCGCGAAGTAGTCGCGGCGCACCATCGTGTCGACCTGGCTCGAGGCCACGTGGCGCAGTTCGCGGTTGGCGCGCAGCGAACCCAGGCCGCGGGCGCCGCGCAGACGGTTGATCAAGCACAGCGTCGCCGCGTCGACGGAGCGGACGTTGGTGGCGGTCGGCAGCAGGCTTTCGCCCGAGCACGGCGAGCCGGTGGCGGCGCTGTGAGCATCCTCCGGCCGGCGCCCCGTGTGCGCGGCGAGCGCCGCCACGCACGTCAGCAGCGCCGCCGCGAGCGCGCACGCGCACGCGATCAGCGCCGCGGCCAATGCGACACCAATCCTGCTCCCGCGTCTTGTCGTGACCGCCGGCAAGTGGCGGAATACTTGCAGGACCGCCCGATGCACGCGTTGCTGCATTGTTGCCGGGGTTCGCGATCCCCCTCAAAAAGCCTGCTGCAGCCTGCATCGCGCGCCTCGCGCGCAGCTATTCTTTTAGGCCCCTTGGGGGGTCGTCCAACGGCAGGACATCAGGTTTTGGTCCTGAGAATCGGGGTTCGAGTCCCTGCCCCCCAGTTTCGAAGGCGGACACGCGGCGAGCGAATAGCATCTGACCCGTGAGCGCTCCCTCTGTCCTGATCCTTGCAGCGGGCCAGGGAACGCGCATGCGCTCGCACAAGGCGAAGGTGCTGCACGAGCTGTGCGGCATCCCGATGGTGTTGTGGCCGGTGCGCGCCGCGCTCGCGGCCGGCGCCGGCAGGGTGGTGGTCGTCGACTCGCCCGCGCGGGCGCTGGCGGAGGTGCTGCCGGATGGCGTCGAGCTGGCGGTGCAGGAGCGCCCCGACGGCACGGGCGGAGCCGTGGCCGCCGGAATGGCGGTGCTCGACGCCGGTGACGGACCATCGACGGACGCGTCGGCGCCGGTGCTGGTGTTGAGCGGGGATGTCCCGCTGGTCAGCGCTGAGGCGATTGAGACGTTGGTTGACGCCCACCGAGCGAGCGGCGCGGCGGCGACGATGGCGACGACGATCCTCGATGACCCGACGGGCTACGGACGCGTCGTGCGCGAGGCCGACGGCGCGGTGGCGAGGGTCGTCGAGACAAAGACGCCCGGCGATGCCACGCAGGCCGAGCGGGAGATCCGCGAGGTGAACACGGGCATCTTCGTGTTTGCGGCAAAGGCGTTGGCGAATGCCTTGCCGCGCCTCGGGACGGATAATGCGCAAGGGGAGCGGTACCTGCCGCACGTGCTGGATGTGCTCAGGGCAGACGGTGCGAAGGTTGCGGCGCACGTGGTGGGCGACGAGGCGCTGGTGCTCGGCGTCAACGATCGTGCGACGCTCGCGCGAGTACGGGCGCTGGCGCAACGCGCCATCCACGAGCGCCACATGTTGGCGGGCGTCGGCATCGTCGACCCTGCAGCGACAGTGATCGACGTCGATGTCGAGATCGGGCAGGACACCCTGATCGAGCCCTTCACCACGATCCGCGGCACGACGCGCATTGGACGCGACTGCACGATCCGCCACTCCTACCTGGTCGACTGCGTGCTCGAGGACCGCGTAAGCGTCGGGCCGTTCGGCTACCTGCGACCCGGGACGGTACTACGTACGGGCACGAGGGTGGGGACGTTCGTCGAGGTCAAGAACTCCGACGTCGGTCCCGATGCGCGCGTCCCGCACCTGTCCTACATCGGCGACGCGGATGTAGGCGTAGGAACGAACCTGGGCGCCGCGACGATCACGGCGAACTACGACGGACACGCCAAGCACCGCACGACGGTTGGCAGCGGTGTACGCACGGGGGTGGACACGACGCTCGTGGCGCCGGTGAGCGTCGGCGACGAGGCATATACGGGCGCGGGCTCTGTGATCACCGACGACGTGCCGCCCGGCGCGCTCGGCATCGCGCGGGCGCGTCAGGAGAACATCGAGGGCTACGCCGAGCGACGCGCGGCCGCGGCAAGAGGCTCTCGATCGACATGAACGATCGGGGCGCGGTGTCTACACTCCCTGATGAGATGAGTGCGATCGACGCCCGCACCCAGTACTCGCGGGCCAGCCTGCCGATCGATTACAACAAGCGGCTGATGCTGTTCAGCGGGCGCGCGAACCCGCAGCTGGCGATCGACATCGCCGACAAGCTCGGCGTCGACCTCGGGCCGGTGGAGCTGAAGACGTTCTCCGGCGGAGAGGTGTACTGCCGCTACGAGGACTCGATCCGCGGCGCGGATGTGTTCATCGTGCAGTCCACGTGCAGCAACCCCGAAACCGGTGTCACGGCGAACGACTCGCTGATGGAGCTGCTGTTCATGATCGACGCCGCCGTCGGCGCGTCGGCGCACCGGGTGATCGCGGTGACGCCGTGGTTCGGGTACTCCCGCCAGGACAAGAAGTCCGCGCCGCGCGAGCCGATCTCGGCTCGGCTCGTGGCGCGCATGCTCGAGGCGGCGGGCGCCGACCGCGTGCTGACGATGGACCTGCACGCGGGCCAGATCCAGGGCTTCTTCCAGAAGCCCGTGGATCACATGACGGCGCTGTTCATGCTCACCCAGTACTTCTCCGATCTCGGCCTGGAGGACCTGGTGGTCGTGGCGCCGGACGCGGGCAGAGTCAAGCTGAACAAGAACTTCGCGTCGAAGATCGGCGCCGAGCTGGCGATCCTCGACAAGGAGCGCCCAGCGCAGCAGGTCGCTGAGATCGGCTACGTGATCGGCGACGTGAAGGGCCGCACGGCGGTGATCGTCGACGACATGATCGACACCGCCGGCACGCTCAAGGCGGCCGCGAAAACGGTGATGGAGGAAGGCGCCGCGCGCGTGTACGCGGCGGCCACCCACGCCGTCTTCTCGGGCGACGCGTTCAAGAACCTCGAAGAGTCCGGGCTCGAGCAGATCGTGGTGACCGACACGGTCCCGATCGCCACCGCGGGACGTCCGGACAACGTCCGCGTGCTGCCGTGCGCAGAGCTGCTGGCCGACTCGATCCGGCGCATCTTCGTCGATGACTCCGTCAGCGAGGTCTTCGGCGGCGAGAACCAGTTGTTCTAGGGCGCCCGGCCTCGACGCCGGCCGGGGGTCGCCGCTAGGCCGGCCGGGGGTCGCCGCTAGGACGGCTGGTGGCTGCCGGTCACGGCCTCGATCTGTTCGGGTCCGATCCTGCCGTTGTCGGGCACCAGCGGGTGATGGCGGGCGCAGAGTTTCAGGTGTCCGTGCGTGAAGCGACCGAGCCGGTGGCAGCCCGAGCGGTGGCACTCGACGTGTTTGTAGGCCGTTGCGAACGCTGACACGAGCACGGCCAGCGTCAGCAGTTCCAGGTAGCTGTCGCCGAAGACCTGTTCGGTGAGGAAATGCAGTGCGGCGAGCATGCCGCTGGATTCGTGCCCCGCGAGGTGAGTCCTCTCGAAAACCGGAACGAGCCCTCACGGCGTGTTGGCTGGCTGCCGCTGTGGCAAGCTTGGCGCGTGGACTTCTTCGAGCCACCACCCAGGCGGCCCGAGCCGCCGCAGCCCCAGCGCTACCGCCAGCCGGAGTGGCTTGGGCCGCCCGATAACGTCGCCCCGGCGCTGGCGCCGCTGGATCTCGTCCTCGTCAACACCGGCGAGCTCGCGATATTCGTGACGGGGGCGCGCGTGTACCCGACGGGTTTCGAGATGACACTGACGGTGCTCTTCAGGGAGGAGACGGACGTCGAAGACCCGATCGGGATGCGCCTGTTCCATCGTCGTGGTCGCCGTGGCGCGCTCGAGGATCAGATCCCGCCCGAGCAGCTGCGTTTCGGGCTGCGCTTCGCCGACGGCCGCAAGGCGACGAACGTCGGCGAGCCGGCTGCGTGGAGCCGGGGCGACGGGCGCCCGGAGGGCGCGGTGCTCCTCGCGCGTGGCGGCTCCGGTGGAGAACGACGCTGGGACCAGCGGCTGTGGGCGTGGCCGCTGCCGCCGCCGGGCGAGTTGCTGTTCGCGTGCGAGTGGCCTGCGCAGGAGATCGCCCTGACGACGGCGGCCCTGGACGCGGGAGTGATCCTCTCGGCGGCGGCGCGAGCGTGCGTGTT
>DATHOH010000052.1:0-25763 GCA_035485155.1 Solirubrobacteraceae bacterium | reverse complement strand
CTCGGAGACCGCTTTGCCCGTATCGGTTTCGACGACCGCCTCGTAGTTGCCCGAGGCCGTGAACACGAACGGCAGTTCCAGCGTCTTGGATTCGCCCGCGTTGAGATTGCTGATCGATTCCGAGGGGCCCGTCGGCGATTTCAACGACGTCCGGAACTGCGTCACGAAACCCCCGGCCGCGCAGGTGCCGCCGTTGTGCACCGTGAGGGTGATCGTCGCCGGCATCCCCACCACGGGATTGGTCGGCGACACGGACACGTTTTCGAGGTACAGGTCGGCGCATGGCGGCGCCTTAGCCGACGCCTGCCCAGCGAACAGCCCACAGGAGAGACAGAGAGCGGTGCATGCGAGCAGCAGCCGCACCATCATGTAGCCGCGATATGAAGGCACTTCTCCCCCTTTAGTGGAATACGTGGTCGCTGGACTTCTGTCTGCGACGGGTCGCAGACAGCCACCAGGCGACGCTAGCCCCCTGGCGTCAATCACGCGATCCTCATCGAGGCGCACGCTATGAAGATACGGCTGCTGCAGTCAAGAACGCGTGCACAAAAGGGCACTCGGAATTCCGCAAAATGCGGCAATTATTCTGGCCCGTAGGACAGGGCCGCAGCGACTCAGTCGGCTGCCGCGAGCTTGAAAGCAGCCAGCCGTTTCCGCGGAGCTCACATCGAGCGCCGCGGCGCTTTGGGGCATGGCCGCCCACGCAGCGCTCGCCGGCCCGCGCTCGATGCGTGCATGTGCATGGGTCGCGATCCGAGGACGACACGCGAATGCTTTCGTAGTGGCGCGCCGCTCCACGCGTAGGCGGCGCAGAACGGCAATGCCGGTGGGCTCGGGCGCAGCCCGCCGCGGCCTCTACGAAACCTGTCACGCCATACGCGCCGCGGTCGACCGGCTCCGCCACCCATCGTCAGCTACCAGTCGTGAGGTGTCGATACTCGGCTGCGCATCCTGCGAAAGCTTACCGGACACGGCGCACGCCAAACGTCCAGACTCCGGGCGCGCAGCGCCCGCCGCCACGCCGCTCCTCAAGTCCGGTAGCGCGGTGTGTCGATGCCGAAGTGGTGTCGACGATCTCCCCCCAGACGACGGGGCCCGATACTGCGCCGAAGCCGTTCGACGCTCCGTCCGGCGTGGTCGCCCCCTCCAGCCCCATGGCCCGGGCCGCCCGCGCCTTCGGTGACGCCTACCCGCCGATCCGCGGTCACTGGTTCGTGCGATGCGCCGGGATCGCCTACCTGGTGTCGGCGGCGATCTACGTCCCGTGGCTGTTCTCCACGCTGAACCGCGGGCTTCCGTGGCTGGCCTGGCCGTTCCTCGCCGCCAACCTGTTCACGCTCGCGACGACGATGCTGAGCATCTTCAACCACTGGTGGCGGACAGTGCCCGAGCCGCACCCGCTCCCCCGCGGAGCGGAGCCGTCGGTCGGCATCATCGTGCCCTGCTGCGGCGAGCCGGTGCCGATGATCCTGCGCACGATCACCTCGGTGCTCGAGCAGGACTGGCCGCGCGAGCGGCTGGTGATCATGGTCAGCGACGACGGTCACGACCCGGAGCTCGCCGCCGCCATCGGCGCCTGGCCGGTGCTCTACCACCTGCCGCCACCACGCTACGCACCCGGGCGCGACGGCGCGGCGAAGGCCGGTAACCTCAACTCGGCGATGGGCGCGCTCGTGCAAGCGCATCCCGAGCTGAGCTACATCGAGACGCGCGACTGCGACGACGAGCTCGGATCGAACCAGTTCCTGCGCCAGGCGGTCGGCCAGCTCGAGCACGACCAGCGCCTCGCGTTCGTACAGACGATCAAGGAAACGCAGGTCAGCGCAGGGGACCCGTTCAACAACCGCGAGGCGATGTTCTACCGGGGCCAGATGCTCTCACGCTACGCCGCCAACGCGACGTTCCCGTGCGGCTCGGGCCTCGTCTGGCGGCGCTCAGCGCTCGAGCAGATCGGCCTGTTTCCGACGTGGAACCTGGTCGAGGACCTGCAATCGGGCGTCGAGGCGCTGCGCCGTGGCTGGGACAGCTGCTATCTGCCGATCGTCGGCGCGATGGGCCAGCACTCCCCCGAGGACGTGCCGAACGTCTACAAGCAGCGCGGCACCTGGGCGATCGACACCGTGCGCCTGATGCTCTGGGGAGACCTGCGCGGCTTGAGCCTGCGTCAGCGCGCGCAGTTCTATGAGCTGCTGTGCTACTACCTGCACGCGTTCACCGTGCTCGTGTACGTGCCGAGCATCGTCGGCGCGCTGCTCGGATACCTGCCGTTCACGGCGAGCGGGACGAGCTTCCTCGTACACATGCTTCCGATCGTGCTCGCCACCGAGGCGTGGCTGATGGCGATCAACCGCCCATACAACGATCGCCGCCGCCGCCAGCGCAACCCGGTGCGCGAGCTGTGGCGCGTGCGGATCATCTGGAGCGGGCTGGCCCCGGTGTTCATCAAGGCCTCGATCCAGGCGATTCTCGGCGGCCCCGCCCGCAAGCCCGTCTACAAGGTCACGCGCAAGCACAACGATCCCCGCTGGCATTGGGGGCACACGTTGCCGCAGACGACGGTGCTGCTGACGGTGCTGTTCACGCTCGTCTTCGCGCTGCGCAACGGCACTGTCCCGCGCTTGGAGATGTTGATCCCGTTCGTGTATTGGGGCGGCCTGTACGTGGCCCTGTTCGCTGGCTTCATCGCTCGCAGCTGGTACGGCGTCGTCAGCCTGCACCGGACGCTAGTGCCTGCCGTGAGGAAGGCCGGCGAAGGCGTCGCGGAGGGCAGCATCCCGGAGGCGGGCGCATAGCTGCTCGTCTTTTTTTCGCAAGCTGCGGGATGACCTGCGGCTGGCCCCTTGCAATCGACCGGCGATGAGCCTAGGTTCCCGACAGACGCGGTTCTGAGCCGTCAAGAGCGAGGCCACTGAGGTGTGAGGCCGCGCCACCCGTACCGAAGGGCCCCCGGGCCGGACGGGAAAGGTTCCTCGAGCGGCTCTGGACCGCGTCGCTTTCGTTCTGCGGCGTCGCCTCAGAAGCAGGGTTCGAAGCGCTTGCCGTTGAGCGCCAGGTTGTAGCGCGCGCCCATGATGCCCACGGCTTCGTCGGCCGCGCAGAACTTCTTCGTGCGCCGCCGGTACTCCGCGTTCAGCACCGGCTTGCCCGCGGCGAGGTACGGTGCGAAGTCGGAGCATTCGCTGTACTGGTTGCACTGCTCGCTGAGCGCGCCGTCGAAGTACGGGAGCTGTTCAGGGGTCTGTTCGCCGTCGTTCTTCTGGAGGACCGCCATCCCCAGCGAATGGACCTCGTTGGCGACCCACTCGTTGTAGACGAGCTGCTCCTGAGCGGTCAGCGGAAAGCCGCTCTTGTTCGCGTAGCCTTCCATGTTGTCGGGCTCGACCGCGTCGAAGCCCTTTTCGCGGCACATCTGGAAGCGCGCCGTCATGATCGGCTCGAGGATGCTGAGCTGGCGGATGTCGAGCCACCTCTCCCCCGGCCAGCCGTTGGTGGCACCCAGCACCGACTTGGGGAAGTCCGAGTAGTCCGGCCGGAAGTTCTCGGCCGTGCCGACGTCGATGTAGCAGACGACGTGCTTGCCCTGAGCGTGGAGGGCCGTCACCTCGGCCGCGCTGTTTTCGAAGCCGTCGATGTCGTACACGGCCACGGGCTCGTTGTTGTTGACCGTGCCGTCGAGCTGCCAGTACCACGTCAAGTGCTGCGGCGGTGTCCACCAGCCCTCGGCGCTCGCGCTCCCCGCCACCAACGCGGCCGCGACCAGCGCAACGATCACCGTCGCTGCCGCCACTGACGCCCGCACCCTCCTGTCAACCCTCATCGTGGCTGATGCTAGAGCAAGTGCCGCGGTCGCGTCGCGGTCGAATCCAGCTCTTTAGCTCGCCCGCACGTGCGCTCTTAGCGTGACCTTACGCGCGGGTTACAGACGCTTCAGCGCCGCTCGCGATCGTGTGCTCTACAGCCATGCACACGGCCGCGAACATCCTCGCCACCGCCACCGCCACCGGCCCGTACCTCTTCTGGATAACGAGTCGCGCCGCCGGCATCGCCGCACTGCTCCTGTCGAGCGTGTCGGTCTGCGTCGGCCTGCTGATGGGAGGACGCCTGCTGCGGCACCGTCGCTCGGAGCTCAGGATCACCCATGAGGCGCTGTCGCTGGCGACGCTCACCGCGATCGTCGTTCACGGCCTCAGCCTCCTGGGCGACAGCTACGTGCACTCGAGTCTCGGCGACATCGCGATCCCGTTCCTCGACGGGTACAAGACGCTGTGGACGAGCATGGGAATCGTCGCGTTCTGGGCGCTGCTTGTGCTGGGGCTCTCGTACTACGCACGGGGGCGCATCGGCGTACAGCGCTGGCGAATGCTCCATCGCTTTGCCGCGCTCGCGTGGATCCTGGGCCTTGTGCACTCCCTGGGCGAGGGCACCGACGCCGGGCAGGCATGGTTCCTCGCGAGCGTTGCGATCGTCGCGGTGCCGGCACTCAGCATGCTGGCGGCGCGCCGGCTGAGTCCTGCGAGCGCAGCTCAGGCGGGAGCTACCCGATGAGCGCGTCCGCGCGCACAGCCGAGCAGCCCCGCGGCAAAGCACCGGCGAGGAGCCGCCGCCAAGCCGAGGCGCTGGTCCGAGAGCGCCGCGACGCGGTCCGGCGGCGTGCTCGGCGCATCCGCCGCTCGGTCGCGGCTGTCAGCGTGACGCTGTTCGCCGTCGCCTTCCTGGTCGTCTACGTTCAGCTCGCCTCCGGGCACGACCCGGCGCTCGTCGCAAACGCAGAGAGGCGCGCCGCGTCAGCCACCAGTGTGAGCCGCGAATCGAGCCAATCCGCCACGATGAGCGGCAGCTCAACCGGAACGGGCAGCGGAGCGAGTGACTCGAGCGCATCGGGCAGCGAACCCGAAACCGGCGAATCGAGCGCGTCGGGCGGCGAAGCCGAAACCAGCGAATCGAGCGCATCGGGCAGCGAAGCATCCAGCGGCGCGTCCGCGGTGACCACCTCGCAGTCATGAGCGCCGGGCCTGAGATCATCGAGGAGTTCGATTGCTTCGGCTCGCGCTGCGCAGCGCTCGTGATCGGCAGCGGGCGCGCAGGCTCCGCACGCGACGGCGCCGACCTGGTCAGGCATGCGCTGCTGGCGTGGCATCAGCGCTTCTCTCGCTTCCTGGTCACCAGCGAGCTCTCGCGCCTGAACCGCGACAGGCGCCAGACCGTGCCGGTGTGCCCGCTGATGGCGCACTTCGCGCAGGCGGTACGCAGCGCGGCTGCGCTCAGCGGCGGACTCGTGGACGGGACGCTGCTGGGCGCGATCGAGCGCGCCGGCTATGTGGCGGACCTGACGCAGCCATTGGCGCTCACGACAGCCCTCGCGCTCGCTCCACCGCGCACGCCTGCCGCCGGCGCCGCGTCCCGGCGCTGGGAAGAGCTCGTCGTCGACCTAGTCGAGGGCACGGTCACGCGTCCGCCCGACCTGATGCTCGATGGCGGCGGCTTGGCCAAGGGACTGTTCGCCGACATACTCGGGGAGACGCTCGCGAGCCATGAGAGCTTCGCCGTCAATTGCGCCGGCGACCTGCTGCTGGGCGGTAGCGGCTCGTTGACGCGTCCGATCAAGGTCGAGAGCCCGTTTGACCGGCGCACGCTGCACACGTTCGAGCTCGCGCACACCGGCGTCGCGACCAGCGGCATCGGCAGGCGCAGCTGGCTCGACCGCAACGGCCTGCCCGCACACCACCTGCTGGACCCGTCGACCGGACGGCCTGCATACACCGGCGTAGTGCAGGTGACCGCGCTCTCGCCGAGTGCGCTCGGCGCGGAGATCAAAGCCAAGGCTGCGCTCCTCAGCGGCCCGCGCGCGGCCCCCAGGTGGCTCGCGCACGGCGGCGTGATCGTGTTCGACGACGGCTCCCACCAGGTCGTGCCACCGCCGCCGACGGTGATGCTTGGCCAGCTCTCACGCCACGTCCGGCGGCCGGGTTCCGCCGCTCACGAGAACGAGCCGGCGACGGGCGCCACGGCGGGGTAGTCGCCCCGCTCGTCGCCGCCCGCGATACCGAACGCCGCGATCAGCTGCTCGGTCAGCTCCTCCGCTGGCAACGGACGCGAGATCAGGAAGCCCTGCCCGGTCTCGGCACCGAGCACGCCGAGACGCTCCATCACGGCCTCAGTCTCGATGCCCTCGGCGACGACCGTCAGCCCGAGGTTGCGGGCGAGGTCGATGGTCGAGCGAACAATCGCCTCGGCGCGGGCGTCCTCGAGCATGCCGGTTATGAACGAGCGGTCGATCTTGAGCTCGCTGGCGGGGAGCGCTGCGAGGTACTCGATCGACGCGTTGCCGGTGCCGAAATCATCGATCGAGACGGCGATCCCGCTCGCGCGCAGAACCTCGAGCGCCGCGATCGCGCGGTCGGGATCGGCGAGTGCGGCGCTCTCGGTGACCTCGACGGTGAGCCGCTCGGCCGGCACCCCGTGCCGACGCAGGAGCTCGTCGATCTGGGCCGGAAGCGCGGGATCGAGCAGGTTGCGTGCGGACAGGTTGACCGACATCTCCAGGTCGATGCCGCGTCTGCGCCAGGCGGCCATCTGCCGTAGCGCCCGCTCGATCACGTACATCGTGAAGGGCCCGACCAGCGCGGTTGGCTCGATCTGGGGGATGAACGCGCCCGGGGCCAGAAGCCCGTGCTCGGGGTGGCGCCAGCGGACGAGCGCCTCCACACCGGTGATGCGCCTGCGCTGCAGATCGACCTTGGGCTGATAGTGCAGCACGAACTCCTCGCGCTCCAAAGCCCCGCGAACCTGTCCGAGCAGGATCAGCCTGCTGGGGTCGAAGTCGTCAGACGCCGAGTGCAGGTGCACCCTGCTCGCACGCGACCTGGCGCGGGCAAGCGCCGTGTCCGCCCGCTGCAGCAGCAGGTCCGAGCGCTCTGGTTGCTCGTGCGCGACCGCGATTCCGATGCTGGCCTCGACGTTGAGCGCGACGTCATCGATCACCACCGGCGGCTCGAGGCTCTCCTGCACGTCGGCGGCGGCCTGACGGGCTCCGACGGCGCCGCCGCTGATCTGAGCGACGATCGCGAACTCGTCGGCGCCGAGCCGCGCCACGTGCGCGTTCTCGGCAAACGTCGTGCACAGCCGTCGCGCGACCTCGCACAGCACGCGATCGCCGTTGGCGTGCCCGAGCGTGTTGTTGATCTCGGTGAAGCGGTCGAGATCGATCAGCAGCACCGCGACACTCTGGGGACTCGCGCAGCCGCGGCGGACGATCTCCGTGACGCCCTCCAGGAACAAGGTGCGGTTTGCGAGCCCCGTGAGCTGGTCGTAGCGGGCGAGGCGATCGTTCTCGCGCGCCTGGCGCCTGAGTCTGCGCGACGCGCGCGCAACGATGCGATAGAGGATCAGCCACAAAAGCGCCAGCCCGATCGCCACGAGCAGCGCGATCGTCCGCTTCTCGCCCGCGATCGCCGCGGCGATCGGGCGATAGCTGAGATAGATCTCAAAGGCGCCTTCGGGTAGGCCGGATGCGGCGAAGCGCAGCGGCACATAGACCTCGACGAGCTGCCCGAGCCCCACCTCGCTCGCCGTCTCTGAGTGCCGACGCGGCGTGACGACATCGGCGTCGTCCGGCTCGTTGGCGAGGGCGTCGCGCAGATCGGCGCTCGGTGGCAGGGTGCGCCCGATCAGGCTGTGATCGTCGGAGTAGATGATTTTGTAGCGCGAGTTCCAGATCTTGATGCGCGCCAGATCCTGCGTGACCGAGCGCCCGCTCAGCTGCACGTCGAGCTCCCTGACGCCCGCGGGCGTGAGCCCGGTGTGCAGATCCTGCGCCGACAGGTGCGGCTCGATCCCGAGATGCGCGATGATGCGCGCGGACTCGGTCGCGTTGTCGAGCGCCCCTGAGACGATCTGCGCCTGCAGGACGCGGGCGAGGATGAAGCCGAGCACGACCATCGGCAGCAGGCTCAGCAGCGCCACCTGGCGCGTCAGGCCGACGCGGGCGCCCAAGGACAGATGTTCGCGACGCGCGCGCATGCCACCGATTCGACGTGTGCAGGAAAAACCTGGAGTTTTGCGGGGAGAAACTCGACGAGCAGCCCTCGCGAGCAGATCCTCGGGTGCGATACTGGGCGCCGATGCGCGCGCTCGTGCAGAGGGTCACCCGCGCCGCCGTCCGGGTCGATGATCGACTCGTCGCCGAGATCGGACCCGGCCTACTCGTGCTGCTTGGCATCTCCCGCGAGGACGACGCCGCGGCCGCTGAGCGCCTGGCCGGGAAGGTCCGTGCGCTGCGCGTCTTCGCCGACAGCGACGGGTACATGAACGAGCCGCTGGGCGAGCGCGAGATCCTGTGCGTGAGTCAGTTCACGTTGTACGGCGACACGCGTCGCGGCAACCGGCCGAGCTTCGTCGCGGCCGCCGCCTCCGAGCAGGCCGAGCCGCTGTATGAGCGCTTCTGCGACTGCGCCGGCGCGCACCGCGGGATCTTTGGCGCGCACATGCGCGTGGAGCTCGTCAACGACGGGCCGGTGACGCTGATGCTCGAGACCTAGCCGCGGCTAACGCCGCTCCCGCGCGGCCCAGTGCTCGGCCCAGGCCTCCAGGCGCCCGCTGGCGGAGCCGCGTGCCGGGCGACCCGATCGTGGAACCTCGCTCATATCCCGATCAGGGCGCGGGCATGCTGCCCGCGATCGGCTCGCGTCCGACCGACCCGACGAGCTGCGCCTCGGCACCGGTGCCGGCCGTCGTCCAGGTCGCCGTGAACGAGCCCTTGCCGATGCCGGGCGCCTTCACGGTGAGGTTGGCGAGCACCGTCTTGCCGTCTTCGACCTCAGAATCGGCGCCCACCCTGACGGTGCCGCTGACCGCGACTTCCGGCACGAGCCGGTCGCGGCGCAGCGTCAGCAGCGTGCCGCCCTTGCTTGCCGTCACCGTCCCTCCGGCGAGCCCGTGGTCGTCCTTGACTTCGAGTGCCTCGTAGCGGGCGATCGCGTCGCCTGCCGTGGTCACGGCCGCTGCCGCGAGTCGCAGGTCGGCGCTCGGCGCAGTATTCCCAGGTGAGGCGCTCAGTGGGGGTTCTTCGGACAGCTGCGTCGCGTAGACGCCGACGGTGTGGACCGGCGCAACCGCCGGCGCGCACGCGGCGTCGAGCGAGTCGAGCGCCTGGGGGTCGGCGACGAACTCCTGCACGAGCGTCGAACCACAGGCGGTGTCGCCCTCACCCACCACGTGCGTCGAGTTCGCGAGCTCGATGAAGCGCGCGTGGCCGCCGATCTCCGCGAGCACCTTGGGAACGCCGGCGGCGGGCGTCCACGTGTCGAGTTCGCCCCCCAGCACGAGCACCGGCAGCGAGCTCGGGAAGAGCGGCAGCCGCCCCGAGGCCGGCGGCTGCGCGACGGTCGGGCTCGGCCAGTCAAGGCAGGCGGTGTACGCCTCGGTGTTCTGGTCCTGCGCGATCCACTCGGCGCTGCTGAACGGGCTGAACGTCGCCGCCGGGAGCGCCGCCTCGGCGCCCGCCAGTTGCTGGGCGCGCACGGCCGGGGTGGCGTCCATGTCGAACAGCTGCGGATAGTCCAGGCAGGACGTCGCGAGGTACAGCTCGACCGAGTATTCGCGCACCGGTTCGCCGAAGTACGCCTCGTCGACGCCGAGGCGCTGCGCGTACAGACGCAGCAACGGCGCCGGATCGTCATGTTCGAGCAGCGCGCGAGCTGAAGCGTCGAGCTCGCGGTAGATGTTCGTGTCCTCCGCCCCGTCGCTGAGCAGGTTCACGAGCCCGATGACACCCATGCTGACCTTCACCGGCGTGCCTTCCGGACCCGGGACGACGCTCGCCACGGGGTGCGTGCGCAGGCTCGCCGCGAGCGCTTCGATGCGCGTCCACGACGGCCCGGACGCTGTGCCCACGCAGGCCGGTGAGCGGCTGCAGGCGACGTCGAAGGCGCTCGGCATCGAGTCGATCGTGGTGCGATACCACGGGTCGAGCCCGACCGTTTCATAGGTCGAGTCGAGGATCACGCTGCGTACCAGCTGCGGGAAGCGCGACGCGAACACCTGCGCGAAGAACGAGCCGTATGAGTCGCCGTACAGGTCGACCTTCGGCAGCTGGAGCGCCGTGATCACGGCCGCGAGATCCTCGGCCGCCGGCGCCGAGGTGAACAGATCCGAAGCGTGCACCCAGGCGCCGTCCGGGTCCTTCCAGCGATGGTTCAGCGCGGCGGCACACCCCGCCGCCGTCTGCTCGAAGGCCTCACCGTCCGTTTCCCCCGAGAAATCCTGCAACGCGGGACAGCGCAGCGGCGCCGAGCTTCCTGTGCCCCGGTTGTCGACCGCCAGCATGTTCCAGTGCGACAGCAGCGGCCCGTACATCGCGCTGTAGCCCGCCGGCGAGCCGCTTGATTCGTAGGCCACCGAGCCGATCGACGGGTAGCCCGGACCGCCCTCGACCGGCACGACGGTGCCCGCTGCCTGGCCGGGCGCCGCCGCCGAGGCGGGGTACCAGCGGTAGCCAATCGAGATGTCCGGGCCTGCGGGCGAGCCGTAGTCGAGCGGTACGGCGAGCGTGCCGCAGTACGCCTGCGGCACGCTCGCGCACAGCGTCAGCGTCTGCGTGCCCACGCGCAGGGTCTGCGGCGCCGAAGCCGCGCGTGCGGCTGCGCCGGGCGCAGATGCCCCCGCAAACGCCGCCAACACCAGCGCGAGCACCCAGCGACAGCGCCGGCTCATGGCGCGCCACTCGCGCTGTTGGCCCTCTCGATCATCGGTAAAGCCTCCCACCCCAAAGAGCGAGAAGCTTTGCGAATGCCACAGCAGCGCAACGCGGCCGCCCGACATGATCGTCTGCTCCCCTGGATCGCCGCCGAGCGTGGGTTTCGCGCGGTCGTGTTGCTCGCGGTCGGCATCACGCTCGTCAGCCATCCGCACACTGACTGGGCGGGCGAAATCTCCAATCTCGCGCAACGGCTCGGCCTCGATCCAAGAGAGAACTGGATCCAGCGGATCATGAACGACGTCGGCAGACTCCACGCCAGCCAGGACCTGTTCTTTGGCAGCGTGGCGATCGCCTACGGGCTGCTCGAGGGCGCCGAGTCCTACGGCCTCTTCAGGCGCCGGCGCTGGGGCGAGTGGCTGACGGTCGTCGCGACCTCGCTGCTGTTCATCCCGGAGGTCTGGGAGCTGACGAAAAGCGCGACTGCGCTGAAGGTCGGCGCGGTGATCGTCAACGTCCTCGTAGTGCTCTACCTGCTGTGGCGGCTGCGCCGGCCTGGGGTCGCCTACTCCTCGACGCTCACGCCTCTCCAGAAAGCGAAATAGTCCTTGATGTTCGACGCCGCGTCCTTCGGCGCGGGGTAGAACCACGCTGCGTCAGGATTGCGCTGACCGTCGACCTCGATCGTCTTGTAGCTCGCCTGCCCCTTCCACGGACAGATCGTGTGGGTGTCGCTGTCGGTGAAGTACTCGCGGTGAATGCTCTCAGGGGGAAAGTAGTGGTTGTCCTCGACCACCACCGTGGCGTCGCTCTCGGCGAGTGTCGTGCCGTTCCATGTCGCTTTCACGGATGCTCCTTCCTCGAGGTTTGCCTTACGACACTAGAAGCCCGCGCTCACCGTTCGGGGGCGGGAGCCGCTGCGCGCGCCGCGAGGCGCAGCCCGCCGTGCTCGATGCCGGGGCCGCCTGCGCGCAGCGCCGGGACGAGCTCGCTGGTCACGAGCCCCGTCTCACGGGTCATCTCGTCCACGATCTCGAACCAGCGCGCCATGTTCGCCGGCGTGTCCAGCAGCACCGTGAGCGTCGGCACGTGGCGGCGCAGCGACCAGAAGCGTTCGCCGTGTGGCTGGTGCTCGCCGTGGTAGCCCCACACGCCGCGCAGCGCGGTCGCGCCGGCGGCGTTCTCGGCGCGCAGCCGGCGCACGAGCGCGCTGTGGAGCGGCCCCGACCCGTGGCGGGGCCGCTCGCCCGCGTACACCACCAGCTTCTGCCAGTAGGCGAGCCCGTCCGCGTCCGCGGCGGGCGGCCGCAGCGGCTCGGCGAGCAGCGCGCCGTCGCGCTTGCACACGCGCACGCGCTCGAGCGCGATCGTCGGCGCGCTGAGCATCCCCGCGAGCTCGCCCAGCGCGTCGGCGATGCTCGCCCCGTCGCCGACGCTCTGGATGATCAGCGGCACCTGTCGGTTGGCCGCGAAGAAGCGTGCGCGCTCGCGCGCTCCGTGCACGGTTCCGTCGAGGCCGAGCAGCACGCTCGCGCCCGCGACGCCGTGACTGTGCAGGCAGTCGACCGCGGCCACGTAGGCCGGACGGGAGGCCACGCGCTCACCACGGCCGAGGTGGATCGTCAGCTTGACCTGCTCCCCCGGAAGCGACCGTGGCGCCTCGAGCGTGGCTCCGGTGAACAGCAGCGCGCGCTCGAGCGTGATCAGGCCGTGATGTGCGAGCGCGCGCACGTCCTCGAGCACGGCCTCGATCCGCGACGTCGTGTCGAACGCCAGCGCCACCAGCGGCAGGTCTTCGGAGAGCGTCAAAAGGCCCTCGCTCTGCAGCCGGTGCTTGATGCCGAAGCCCTCGGCTCCACGCACGAGCGCGCTCGTCCGCACGCCGTGACGGGCGTAGCACGCGAGCAGCGCGTCGGCGAGCAGATGACCGCCGGCACGGTCTCGCTCGCCGAAGTACACGCTCAGCCGCAGCCCGTCCTCGACCGTCATCCGCCACCGATCAGCCGGCCGACCAGCGCCGCCGCGATGCCCAGCCCAAGGCTCAGCGCGAGGTTTGCCGCGAGCAGCAGGCGCCGGCCGTCCTCGCCGAGCCTGTGGGACTCGAGCATCCAGGTCGAGAACGTCGTGTAGGAGCCGATCAGCGCCGTCCCCGCCAGCAGGTAGGCGTCGCCGCTCAGCGCGATCCCCGACAGGAAGCCGAGCACCACCGCGCCGGACAGGTTCACGACGAACGTGCCCAGCGGGAAGCGTCGCGAGCGTCTCACCGACACGAGCGCGTCCACCAGGTATCGCGCAACCGCGCCGAGGCCACCGAGCAGGCCGACACCGCCCCACAGCAGCACCGAGCTCATCGCCACACCCCTGCGCGACGCACGAGCTTGGTCGTCACGAACACCAGCGCAAAGCCGCACGCGATGCTCGCGAGCGCGTAGGTCGCCGCGAGCGCGGGGTGCCCGGCTTCGATCATCTTCGCCAGCTCGAGCATCATCGTCGAGAACGTCGTCAGAGCGCCGCACAGGCCCGTGCCGAGCAACGCCCGCCGGTACAGCGACGGCGGTAGACGCTCCTGCAGACGCGTGATCAGATAGCCGAGCAGCGCCGCGCCGAGCATGTTCACCGCGAACGTCGCCCACGGCCACTGATCGGAATGCGCGACGACGCTGTGCGCGAGGGCCCCCCGGGCGAGCGTGCCGAGGAAGCCGCCGAGGAAGATCGCAGCGAGCTCCTGGCGATCGCCGACGAACGAAGCTGCCGCTCCCCCTCGGGCCTGCATGCGCAGGATCTTGGCGCTGCGGTCGCGTTCCACGGCAGTCCTCACTTACGGTCGAGTGACGGTGACGTAGAAGCCATCAGCGGCCGCAAGCCGCGGTTATGGAGCGGGCCTCATCGCTGCGCGCGTCAGCATAGCGAGCGACGCCGCCGGCGCGCGAGGCCTGCAACGCGCTCGGCGCGACGCCCGCGCGCCCTTGGCGGCTCTGGGCGGACCTGATAGACCCCGCCGAGATGGCCGCGCCCGAGAACTCCCCTGTGCGTTCGCGCGGCCCCGCGCTGCGACGCGTGGGCGTTGTGCTGGTCGTGATCGTGCTCGCAGGGCTCGTCGTGTTCGCGCTCTCGCGTCTGGAACTCCAGCGCGTCGGCCATGCACTCGTGACGGCCTCGCCCGGTTGGATCGTGCTGGCGCTCGCGCTGATGTCGCTGGCGATGCTGATGCGCTCGGTCTCCTGGTACCAGGTGTTGCGAGCGGCGCTGCCCGACACGCCGCTGCCATGGGGGGCAGTCGTGCGCGCGACGATGATCGGTGTGATGGGCTCGGCGATCGCGCCCGGGCGCCTCGGTGAGGCGGCTCGCGTGCTGGTGCTCTCACGCCGGCTCGAGGGCCGTACGACGCGACTGGTGGCGGTCATCGCGGGGACGGTCTTCTCACAAACGCTGTTCAACCTGATCGCGCTGGCGATTCTGCTCGTGGTGACGATCACGAGCGTGCCGCTGCCGAGCGGCCACGGCGCCGCCGTCGCGATCGCGCTCGCGGTGCCGCTGCTGGTGTGCGTGCTGATCATCACCGGACCGCGGCTGGTCGCGCTCGGGCGTCGCTCGCGTTCTGCGCGCGTTGCACGCGCCGCGGACGCGGTCGCGGGGCTGCTGGTGCTCGCGCGGCGTGGCCTCGTCGTGTTCGCACGGCCGCGCTACGGCGTCACCGCGATCGGCTTCCAGCTGCTCGCGTGGGCGCTGCAGTGGATGGCCTGCTACGCGGTGATCCTCGCGCTCGGGCTCGAGCACAAGGCCGGCATCGCCGCCGCGGCCGCGATCCTGCTGGCGGTCAACCTCAGCGCGGTCCTTCCGGCCACGCCTTCGAACGTGGGCGTCTTCCAGGCGGCCTGCCTGGTGGTGCTCGCCGCATACGGCGTCGGCGCAGGCCAGGCGCTCGCCTACGGCATCATCCTGCAGGCAGTCGAGGTCGTCACCGCCGTGGCGCTGGGTGTTCCGGCGCTGCTGAAGGAGGGCGTCTCATGGCAGGACATCCGCAGCAGCGGCGCAGAGGCGAACTCGGCCGAGGCGGAGGCGGAGGCCGAAGCGGAGGCGGAAGCCTAGCCCGCGAGGGCGCGCAGGGACTGACGCAGCGAGCTCGTCGTCTGCAGCACCGCCGTCGGCTCGTAGCCGCAGTGGGCCATGCAGTTTTCGCAGCGCGGGTCCCTACCGCGACCGTACTTGCTCCAGTCGGTCGTCTCGATCAGCTCCTGGTAGGTCTCGGTGTAGCCGTCGGCCATCAGGTAGCAGGGGCGCTGCCAGCCGAACAGCGAGTAGCTGGGGATCCCCCAAGCGGTGCAGTCGAATTCGGCCTTGCCTTCGAGGAAGTCGAGGAACAGCGGGCTGTGGTTCAGGCGCCACTTCTTGCGCCGGCCTTCGCTGAAGGCCTCCTTGAACAGCTTGCGCGTTTCGGTGACGCCCAGGAAGTGCTCCTGATCGGGCGCTTTCTCGTAGGCGTAGGCGGGCGAGATCATCATTTCGTCGACCTCGAGGTCGTCGTTGAGGAAGTCGAGCACCTCGCGCACCGTCTTCGCCGAGTCCTGCGTGAAGAACGTCGTGTTCGTCGTCACCCGGAAGCCCGCCGCCTTCGCGGCCTTGATCGCCGAGACCGCCTTCTCGAAGACGCCCTCGCGCTCGACCGACGCGTCGTGGCGCTCCTGCAGGCCATCCATGTGCACGGCCCAGGAGAAGTACGGGCTCGGCTTGAAGTTCTCGAGCTTCTTCTCCAGCAGCAGCGCGTTGGTGCACAGGTACACGAACTTCTTGCGCTTGATCAGCTCGGCCGCGATCACGTGGATCTCGGGGTGGATCAGCGGCTCGCCGCCGGCGATCGAGACCATCGGTGCGCCGCTCTCCTCGATCGCGCCGATCGCCTGCGCGACGGGCATCCGCCGTCGCAGCTCGTGCTCGGGGTGCTGGATCTTGCCGCAGCCCGAGCAGGCGAGATTGCATTGGAACAGCGGCTCCAGCTCCACGATCAACGGGAACTTCTCGCGTTTGGCCAGTCGCTGGCGCATGAGGTACCACCCCATGCGCGTGCTCTGTCTGACACGGACGGCCATGGGGCTACCTTAGACGCCGGGTGCCCAGTCGTGAAGTGCGCCCGCGACACGCCGCAGCGCGAGCGCCGCCCGCAGCGCTCCAGCAGCTGCGCGTACGCGCAACAGCTCGTGCGTGGGACTGTCGAGCACGACGCGTACGACGCCGAACGGTCGGCCGCCGGCGCCCGCGGCCAGCCACACCGACTCCATGTCGACGGCGATCGCCCCGCCCGCGTGCAGCTCGGCGCGCCGGTCTCCGAGCGCCAGGCGCGAGACGCACACGACGCTCCCTGCCCGGACCTTCAGCCCCCTGCCCGTCAGGCGATGCACGAGCTGGTCGTGCAGGTCACAGCGCACGCGCTGCTCGGCGTGCCCTTCGTCGGCCGCCGCGTACACGTCCTCGGCGACGATCACTTCGCCCGGCACCGACGTCGCGTCGAGTCCGCCGCAGAAGCCGAGCACGAGCATCGCACGGGCGCTGTCCGCTGCCAGCCCGTCTGCCGCGGCCTGCGAGCGTCTGGGGCCCATGCCCGTCTTGCGCACCAGCGCTCGCCGCGTCCCCGATGAGATCAGCGCAGCCTCGATGCGCATCGGCGCCGCCACGAGCAGCTCGCGCGTGCTCTCGACGGCGCTCACCGGGCGAGCTCCCGCTCCACCACCGCCGCAGCGGGCGCTGCGCCCTGCGCGCGCCCCGCTGCCGTGGCCTCGGCCTGGGCGCGCGCACGAGCGCCGCTCCTCGGCTCGAGCCCGAGCCCGAGGCCGCCCAGCGCCGCGTCGGCGGCCGCGTGGCCGCTCAGCACGGCACCCTCGAGCGTCGCCGGCCAGCCCGTCGCGGTCCACGCGCCGGCGAGCACGAGTCCCGGCAGCGGCGTTTGCGGGCCTGGACGCAGCGCGCCGACGCCGGGCGCGGCGCGGAACGTGGCGGCGTGCTCGCGCGTGGCCAGGAAGAACTCGACGCTGGCGCCACGGGCCCGCGGGAACAGCGCGTCGAGCGCCGGCAGGTAGCGCTCGCGCAGCTCGCCCGAGCTGATGCCCATCTCGCGCTCGGCGCCCGACAGCGACACCGCCAGATACTGGCATCCGGCGGGCACGCCGGCTGCATCGCTGCGGTCGAAGACGTACTGCACGGGGGTGCCGACGCCCGCGGCGAACGGCACGTCGCAGACGACGCGGTCATAGACGACGTGCAGGTTGATGATCGGCGAGCTGCCCAACCCGCGCCACGCGCCGGCGTGCTCACCCAGCAGCGGCTCGAGCAGCCTGGCGGCACGCATGTGCGGCACCGCGAGCACCGTCGCCTCGGCGCTCAGCTGCTCGAGCGGCCCAGCGGTCCCGCTCTCGCCGCCCTCGCCGGAGGTGTCCTCGCCCGAGTCGCCCTCAGCCGGAGGGGCACTCGCGCCGCGCGCGCCGCGTCCGTGCACCTCGACGCCGCCGCCGCTGCGCTCTATGCGCTCGGCGCGCCAGCCGAGCCGCACCGCGACACCCGCCTCGCGCAGCGCACGCTCGGCCGGGATGCCGATCGTCTCGGCGAGCGTCCCGCGGTGAAAGCCGATGTCGCCGGCGTCCGCGCCGGAGAGCAGCCCCGTGCGGAACACGAACGCGGCGAGCGCCAGCGACGCCTGTGCCGCCGGCAGGTTGAGCGTCGGCAGCGCGATCAGGTCCCACAGCGCGGCGACCGCACGCTCGCCCTGCCCATGGCGCGCGAGCCAGTCACCGAACGTCTCGGCTTCGAGCGCCGGGTCGCTCGGATCCAGGCGCATCAGCGCGAGCGCCGCGCGCGCCGCGCCGATGCGTTCGGTGGGGGTCAGGTGTGGGTAACGCGCGAGCGAAAACGCGAGGTGCACGGGCGCGGGCAGCCAGCCGCGGCGCAGCAGCGCGGGGGCCTGTCCCGGGCTGAGCACGGGTATCTCCAGCCGCGGCTGCACGAACGTGAGCTGTTCGCTGCCCAGGCGCGCCAGCAGCGCGCGGTAGGCGTGGCAGCAGCGCAGGAACACGTGCTGCCCGTTGTCGAGCGCCAGCCCGTCGCGCTCGAACGAGTACGCCGCTCCTCCGAGCCGGCGCCTGACCTCGACGAGCGTCACGCTCGCACCCGCCGCGGCGCAGTCGAGCGCGGCGGCGATGCCGGCGAGACCGCCCCCGATGACGAGCACGCGCCGTCGGTCAGGCGGGCTGGCGCTCACGTTCGTATCCCCAGCATGCCCCGCGCGGCCACCCACGCCTTCTCGTGTGCGGGCAGCGACACCCGCCGGCGGGCGACTTCATGCGGGTTGGCCTCGATGCGCTCCAGCAGCCGCCGGTAGATGCCGGCCATCGCCAGCACGCACGCCGCGCTGCGCCGGTCGAGCACGCTCGTGAGCGTGATCCCGCGGTCGAACCATTCGCGGGCGCGCTCGCACTCGAAGCGCACGAGCGCCGCGAGCCGCTCACGCTGCTCGGCCTCCGGCGAGGCGCCGTTGGCGCCGGTCGCGCCGGCGCTCGCGAGGACCCCGAGCAGCTGCGCGGCGGCCTCGCTCTGCGCAGGCCGCTCAGCCGCAGGCAGCATGCCAAAGCGCCGCAGATCGGCTCCCGGCAGATACACGCGCCCGTTTTCGGCGTCCTCGCGCACGTCGCGCAGGATGTTCGTCAGCTGCAGCGCGACGCCCAGTTCGTCTGCGAGCCGTTCGGCCTGCGCCGGGGTGGCCGTCTCGCCGGCTCGCAGGCCGAAGATCGCGAGGCACACCCGTCCGATCGCTCCTGCGACGCGACGGCAGTACACGACGAGCTCCTCGAACTCGTCGTAGCTCGTGCCCGTGACGTCCATGCGTACGCCCTCGATCAGCTCGCCGAGCACACCGGCCGGGAGCGAGAATCGCCGCTGAGTGTCGGCAAGCGCCACCATCGCCGGGTCCTCCGCGGGCGCGAGCGCCCCACCGGCGAGCCCGATCGCGGCGAGCGCGCGGGCCTCGCCGTCGAGCAGCCTCAGCTTCTCCTCGGTCGCGAGCGCGCCATCGCCGATGTCATCGACGCGCCGGGCGAACGCGTAGACCGCGCACATCGCGCGGCGACGCTCGCCGGGCAGCAGCCTGATCCCGTAGTAGAAGTTGGCTGCCTGCGAGCGCGTGACCGACTCGCAGTGGCCGTAGGCGGCGGCGAGCTCGGCGGCGGTACTCACCGCGGGGCGCTCCAGCTCGCGCGCAAGGTCCCCGCGAGCGCTGCGGCGCGCCGTAGGCGGCTCGCGCGCGGCGGCCCCGGGAGCACGTCGTAGCCCACGCCTTCGATCGCGTCCAGCGCCGCGCTGCCGCCCGCCACGAACGCCGCGACGGCGAACTTGGGACGTCCCCGCAGCTGCGCGATCAGCGGCGCGCCATCCGCCAGCAGCCCGCGCGCGCGGGCGACCTCGAAGGCGAGCACCGCGCGCAGCGACGCGCTTGCGTGCTCGCCCGCCAGGTCGGCCTCGGCGCAGCCGAAGCGCCGAAGGTCCTCAGCCGGCAGGTAGATCCGCCCCCGGGCGAGGTCCTCGGCGACGTCCTGGCAGTGCTCGGCGAGCTGTAGCGCTGTGCAGACTGAGTCCGACAGCGCGATGCGGGCCGGGGTGGCGAGGCCGAACACCGCGAGTACCAGCTCTCCCACGGGGTCGGCCGACAGCGCGCAGTAGCCACGCAGCTGCTCCCAGCTCTCGTAGCGACCGACGCGCTGGTCGAGGCGGTTGGCCTCGATCAGGCGCGCGAACGGCTCACGCGTCAACGCGCACTCGCGCACCGTCTCGCCGACGCGCACCAGCAGCGGGTGCTCAGCCTGCCCGCGAAACGCCCGGTCGAGTTCGCCTTCGAGCCAGTCCAGCGCCGCGAGGCGCTCAGCCGGCGTACGCTCGTGGGAGTCGCCCAGCTCGTCGAGGAGCCGCGCGAAGCCGTACAGGGCCATAAGGTGCCGGCGCTCACGGCGCGGCAGGACGCGACTCGCGACGGGGAAGTTCTCCGTCTGCGCTCGCGCCATCACCGCCTCCGCGGCAGGGGCGTCGATCGGCGCGTCGGCTGTGAGCATCACTCCTGTCGCTCGGCGTGCGCGCCGCGGAGGTCCTCGGCCGCCTCGGCCGTCTCGACTGCCAGGCAGCGCCCGAGTGCCATGACCGGGAAGGTGAGCCTGTAAAGGTGGTAGTTGATGTAGTAGTCGGACGGGAAGCCGGTGCCGGTGTACTGGGGCTCGTCCCAGCCGCCGTCGGCCCGCTGCGTGTCCACGAGCCAGGCGACGCCGCGCGCAAGCGCCGGCGAGCGCTCACCGGCGGCGTGCAGCGCGAGCAGCGCCCACGACGTCTGTGAGGCGGTGCTCGGCCCGTGACCGATCCATTTGGGGTCGTCGTAGGAGCGCGGGTCCTCGCCCCAGCCCCCGTCTTCGTTCTGGTGGCGCTCGAGCCAGTCGACGGCCCGCCTGATGCACTGCTCCGACGGCGCGACCCCCGCCGCGATCAACCCGGGCACCGCGGCGCCGGTGCCGTAGACGTGGTTGATCCCCCAGCGCCCGAACCACGAGCCGTCCGCCTCCTGGTGCTCGAGCAGCCAGCGCACGCCGCGGCGGGCTGCCGGCGTGTCGCCGAGCCCCAGCGCGCCCAGCATCTCGACCGTGTGCGCGGTTACGTCGGCGCTCGGCTCGTCGATCACCTCGCCGAAGTCCAAGAACGGGAGCTCGCGCACGAGCGAGCGCGTGTTGTCGACGTCGAACGCGCCCCAACCGCCATCGGAGCTCTGCATGCCTTCCACCCAGCGCAGCGCCCGCCCGATCGCGCCGTCGATCGGAGCTCTCAGCGCGGCGACGCGGTTGACGCGCGCCAGCGCCAGCACGACCTCGACCGTGTCGTCGACGTCGGGATAGTTGACGTTGGCGAACTCGAACGCCCAGCCGCCCGGCTCGAGCGTGGGGCTGCGCACCGACCAGTCGCCGGGTTGTCTGACCTCCTCGGCGAGCAGCCACTGGGCCGCGGCGGCCATCGCCGGGTGCTCGTCCGCGACGCCCGCGTCGCTCAGCGCGAGCATCGACAGCGCCGTGTCCCACACCGGGGACTGGCACGCTTCCAGGCGCCGGCTCGCGCCCGCGGGCGCGCCGACGTTGCGGGAGTCGTCGCGATCCTCGACCATGAAGCGCTCGAGACCCTCCAGGCCGCGCTTGATCACAGGATGCTCCAGCGGGTAGCCGGCCAGCTGTAGCGCCATCAGCGAGTAGACCCACGGGGGTTGGATGCCGCCCCACGAACCGTCACGCTCCTGACGGCGCACGATCCAGCGCTCGGCCTTGGCGAGCGCGAGCCGGCGCAGCGGCGCGAGCGGCCGGCGCTCGTAGGCGCGCAGCAACTGGTCGAAGCGACCGAGCCACACGCGTCCGCCGTGGCGCAGCCGACTCGAGCCGCGTCGCGGCGGTTGCGCGCCCGCCGGGTCCTCCGCGTGCAGCTCCTCCAGATCGAACGGCAGCGGGCGCACCGGGCGGTGGGCTTTGACGATCGACAGCGCGACGATCGTCTGGCGCGCCCAGCAGGCGAAGTCGTAGACGTTCAGCGGCACCCACGCCGGCAGCAGGATCACCTCGGGCGGGAGTGCCGGCACGCGCTCCCACGACCACAGCCCGAACAGTGCGAGCCACACGTGGGTGAACACGCGCGCCCGCTCGAGACCGCCTTCGGCGCGGATGAACTCGGCTGCCGCCGACATGTGCGGCGCCTCCGGCTCATCCCCCGCGAGCCGCAGCGCCCAGTAGGCCTCGATCGTCGTCGAGAGCTCGCCGGGGCCACCGTGGAAATTGGTCCACGTGCCATCGGCGTGCTGCTGGGAGCGAATCCACGCGGCGGAGCGTTCGGTCTCTCCCACGGTGCGAATCCCCAGGAACTCGCGTAGCAGCATGTCCTCCGCGTCCATCGTGACGTTGGTCTGCAGCTCTCCTCGCCACCAGCCGGCGTCGTCCTGCAGCGACATCAGGTGCTCGCGCGCCAACTCCAGGGCCACCTCCGCCTCGCTGCAAGCCTCCAAGGTCAACTGCGGCATGTGGGAAACCTAAATCTTTTCGTTCTCAGACGACAGTCGCGCATGCTCGCTCCCAGTGACAGCCTTCACGATGACACCTAAACGCCCGCCGACCCGAGTACCGCGGGGCTTGCAAGCGTGATCACATGGCGGCGCAGCGTCGCCTCGCTGACGCGCCGCGCAACGGGCGAGACGAAGCGGTAGGCGATGAGCCCGTCGATGTCCACGCGGGATAGCAGGTGAAAGCCCGGCGCGGGCGGCTGGCCGGCCCGCGTGACGAGCGGCTGATAGCCGGTCTCGTCGATCTCGCGTACGCGCACGAAGCCGCCAGGGCGCACGCCGCGGAGCCCCGGCATGTAGTACTCGAGCGGCGCCGTGCCGAGCTCGACGGTGGTGATCACGCGTTCGCGCGGGGCGACGCGCAGCGCCGCTGCGAGACCGCGCCAGTTGCCGCGCTGCAGCCGCGGGCTCAGCTCGATGTCGATCGAGATCGCGAGAAACGCCACGACGATCGCGCCGGCGAGCGCGATCGTCGCGAGCGGGCCGGCCCTTCCCGGCCTCGCGGCGGGCCACACCAGCAGCACGGCGATCGCGGCCGTGAGCGGGATCATCGCTGCGACGAGGTTGCGAGGCGCGAGATAGTCCGCACCGAAGGCGACCAGCACGATTGGGGTCAGCACGCCGCAGGCTGCGAGCGTGAGCGCGATCGTCAGGCCCCGCTGGGACGAGATCGGAGCGCCGCGATCGCGCGCGCCGGGGCGGCCGTGGGAGTCGGGCGTACTGGAGGTGTCGTGCGTGTCGCAGGCCGGCAGCGGATCGGCGAGTGTCGCTACGGGAGCAGGCCCGGTCATGCGCCAGAGCCCGAGCGCGATGCCGGCGAGGATCGGCAGCGCGACGAGCAGCTCGATGCCGTGCCCGAGTGCGGAGCCGGTGTAACCGGTGAGGTAGTACTGCGGAATCGCCTGCAGCCTTTCCGAGAGCGGCCAGCGGCCGATCCACTGCGTTCCGTGACCGCCCTGGGCGGAGATCAGCGGCAGCAGCGCGACTCCCACCAGCACCAGCGCCCCGGTCGCCACCAGCGCCGCTCTGCGCGTGCGTGGATCCCATAGCAGCCACAGCGCCATCGGCGCGAGCAGGAACACGGCGAAGTAGTGCGTCAGCAGCGCGAGCGCCGCGGTCAGCGCGAAGGCGGCCATCCGTCGCGGCGTCGGCTCGCGCAGGGCGCGTAGGAAGCACAGCATCGCCAGCGCCGCGGTGAGCACGAACAGCGCGTATACGCGCGCCTCCTGCGAGTACCACACGAACAGCGGGTTGACCGCGACGATCGCCGCGCAGAGGATCGCGGCCGCTCGCCCGCTGAGTTCGCGGCCGATCGCCCAGGCGACGGGCACGGTGGCGATCCCGGCAAGCGCCGAGGGCAGGCGCAGCGCGACCTCGCCCGTGCCGAGCACGCGCGCGTCCGCCCACTCGAGCACGTACCACAGCGGCGGGCTGTTCTCGGTGTGAACGACCGAGCGAAGCGTCGCTGCGAGGCTCGCATGCAGGACGTGCACAGGCGTGAACGCCTCGTCGTACCAGAAGCTCTGCAGGTCGAGCGTCGAGAGTCGCAGCACGGCGGCGAGCAGCGTCAGCGCAGCGAGCGGCCACCACGCCGGCAGCCGCGCCACCGCCTGCGCAGGACGCCCGGGGCGTGGGGTCGCGGGTATGGCAGCGGCTGTGCTCATCGCCTGGACCTCATCGCGCACACATTCCCCGTAGGCCCGATCCGAAGCAGCCGTAGCGGTGCACGCGAAGATCTTCAACGCGCGGCGGCAGATACCAGCCGGCGTGAACGGTGCGCACGCCGTTTACGGTGGGCCCCCAGATCGCCAGGCATACCTGCGTCCTGGCCCCCGGCGGCCCGGGCGTCGTGTTCCCGCAGAGGATTTCACGTTCGCTGTCGAGACCGAGCGTTTCGGAGTCGATCGAGATGTTGCGATAGTCGTGGCCGGTGTACTGGCGCCACGTGCGCAGGTCCGCGATCAGGCGATGGTTGTTCTGCACCTGGCGGCCGACGTCGTTGACGGTGGCGATCGCGAGGATCACGCCGACGATCACCAGCACCGTCGTCTCGATCGCACGCACGGTGCCCGTGTCGCGTCGGCGCGGCGCGCTGGCGGCGGTTGCGCTCACTGCACCGGCGCCAGCAGCGGCGAGGTCTGGTGGATCACGAACAGCGCCTGCACGCACAGCGTTGCGACGAGCAGCCGCCGGTCGCGGGTGACGACCGCGAGCGGCAGCGGCCACAGGATGTACCACGCCAGCAGCCACGTGCTGGTGACCGAGATCGCGAGCAGCGCCCATCCGGACGCGGCGACCCAGTCGTAGCCGCGCCATGTCCGCCACAGCAGGTGCACGATGATCAGCACGAGCGCCGCCTTGAGCAGGTCGTGGTCGACCGGGAAGACGCCGGGCTTGCCGAGCAGGTGGGCGATCTCGGTGGCGAAGCTGTCGCTCGAGACGAACGCCGCGTCGCGGTTGAGGGCGGCGACGACGTCGATGCCGTGAATCCCGAACGCCGCGTAGCCGATGACGGCGCCGAGCGCGACCGCGGCGGCGGCGCCGAGGACCGGGGCGAGGCTCCGCTTGGAGAGGATCATGAACGGCAGCAGCACCGCGACGGTCGCCTTGATCAGAGCGCCCGCAACGACCCACATCGCCGCTCCTGCTTCGCGCCGGCGCGACGGCGTGCCGACGACCATGAGGCTCACCGCGGCCATCATCGCGAGCATCATGATCAGGTCGTTGTGTGCTCCGCCCAGCGCGTACAGCGCGTACAGCGGGTTGGCGCCGAGGACGAGGATCGCGAGCACCGGATCCAGACCGCGCGCGCGCGCGCAGCGCCAGGTCAGCGCGAGCGTGCCGGCGCTCGCGAGCAGCGCCTCGAGCTTCATGCCCCACAGCGCGCCCACCACGCCGAGCGGCGCGAGCGGATATGAGAGCAGCGTGTACAGCGGCCCGTATGCCGTGGCGACGCGATCCCAGTCGCGCCCGACGTAGCGGAAGATCGGGTCGTGATGGATCGCGATCGGGCCGTGCGTGTACGGATTCAGGCCGTGCTCGACTGCCATGCGGGCGTAGGCGATGTAGCTGAAGACGTCGGTCGAGATCAGGATCGGACCGGCGAACACGATCAGCTGCAGTGCCGCGACGAGCGCGATCGCCCAGCGTTTGGAGACCACGCCGCCGACGTAGCGCGGCTCGGCGCCATCCGCGCCATCGGCGACGCGACCCGAGCGACCGGCGATCACGATCAGCCCGAGGTACGCGCCGCTCGAGACGAGCAGCGCGATCAGGAAGACGCGATAACCGAGGCGCTCGCCGACGCCTGACAGCCAGCCGGCGATCTGCGGCGACTTCGGGATCAGCGGCGAGAGCCCGGCCGACCCATCGATGACGACCTCCGCCGCGGCAGCTACAAGCAGCAGCGCGAGCAGCGTTGCGAGCGCGGGCACCCACCGCTCAGAGCGGACATGGGCAACGCCACGCTCGCTCGGGGCGGCGACGCTCACGGAGCGGTGAAGCTCAAAGCGCGGTCCACACGGTCTTTGTCTCGAGATACGCCTCGAGACCGTCGTGACCGTGCTCGCGGCCAATGCCCGAGGCCTTGAAGCCGCCGAACGGAGCCGCGGGATCGATGACCCCCCAGGTGTTGATGTAGACCATGCCGGCGTGCAGCATCGCGGCCAGGCGATGGGCGTTGGAGACGTCGCGCGTCCACACGCCCGCCGCGAGCCCGTACTCGCCGTCGTTCGCGCGCGCGGCCACTTCCTCGAGGCTGTCGTACGGCGAGGCGACGAGCACCGGTCCAAAGATCTCCTCGCGCGCGATCCGCAGCTCGTCGGAGGTCGTGCTGAACAGCGTCGGCGAGACGAAGTAGCCACCGCTGTCGGCGAGCGCAGCCTCACCGCCGGCGAGCACCTCTGCGCCTTCGGCGCGGCCGGCGTCGATGTAGTCCATCACCCGCTGCTGCTGCTCGGC
>DATHOH010000051.1:0-17170 GCA_035485155.1 Solirubrobacteraceae bacterium | reverse complement strand
TCGTCGGCCTCAACCCCGACCGCGCGCCCACGATCGTCGCCGGCATGATCCTGCTCGAGGAGGCCATGCGCGCGTTCGGGCTCGAGCAGATCGAGGTCTCCGAGCACGACATCCTCTACGGAGGCGCGCTCCAGCTGGCCGGCGCCGCCTGACCGGCCCCTCGCGGCGTCGACTCCAGCACGCACGCCGCATGCACGCCCTCCAGGCGTGCCCCTAAAGATTCAAGCCAGGTTGGACTTGCGCGGATACACGACGGTCGGGTCCGTCAGCACGTTCACCAGCGCCGGCCTGCCCGACGAGAACGCACGCTCCAGCGCCGGCCGCAGCTCCTCCGGCGAGCGCACCAGCTGGCCGTATCCGCCCAGCGCCTCGACCACCTCGTCGTAGCGCGTTTCCGGTCGCAGATCCGCCGCCACCGAGTAGCCGTACAGGAACTCCATCGGGTGCTTCTCGAGCGCCCAGATGCCGTTGTTGCCCATCACGCCCACCACGTTCACGCCGTGGCGCGCAAGCGTGTCGAACTCCATGCCCGAGAAGCCAAACGCGCCGTCGCCCAGCATCAGCACCACCTGGCGATCCGGGCGCGCGAGCTTCGCCGCCAGCGCATACCCCGAGCCCGTCCCCAGGCAGCCGAACGGCCCCGGGTCAAGCCAGCAGCCCGGCTCGTAGCTGTCCACCACGCGGCCCGCATACGACACGAAGTCGCCGCCGTCGCCGATCACGATCGCGTCGCGGTCGAGCACGCTCGCCAGCTCCGCATACAGGCGCATCGGGTGCAGCGGCGCGCGCGCGTCCTCGAGCTCCGCCCGCTCGGCCTCCCGGCGCTCTGACTCCGCCGCCCGCAGCTCCTTGATCCACGCCTCGCTCGGCAGCGCCTGCGCGCCCGCCGCCGTGCGCAGGTCCGCCAGCGTCCGCGCGATTGCCCCGTAGCACTCCACCGCCGGCACCCGCGGGTGCTCACGCTCCGGCTCAGTCGCGTCGACCACCACGATCTCCGTGTCCTCGCCGAACGACCCTCCGAAGCCCAGCCTGAAGTCCATCGGCACGCCCACCACCAGCGCCACGTCCGCGCCCTTCAGCGCCTGCGAGCGCGCCCTCGAGAAGAACAGCTCGTCATCCGCCGGCACGCATCCGCGCGCCAGGCCGTTCAAGAACACCGGGATCCGCAGCGTGTGCGCCAGCTCCATCAGCGCCTGCTCACCGTGGCCCCAGTACAAATCCGTGCCCGCCATCACCACCGGGCGCTCTGCGCCCGCCAGCAGCGCCGCCGCCGCTTCCACCGACGCACCCGACGCTCCGCCGGCTCCCGCGCCGCCGCCGCCGCTCGTCGTGCCCGTCACCGGCGCCTCGTTCTCGCCGCTGCGCTCCTGCGCCTCCATGAACACGTAGTCCAACGGGAAGTCCACAAACGCCGGACCGCCGTGCGGCGCGCACGCAGCCGCAAAAGCGTCGTCCACGAGGCCCGGGATCTCCTCCGTGCTGGCCGGCGTCGCCGCCAGCCGCGTCAACGGACGCACAAACGGCACGTGGTCGATCTCCTGCAGCGAGCCCTGCCCCCAGCGCAGCGCCGGCGCGCGACCGCCCAGCACCACCATCGGGGAGTGATTCGCCTGCGCCGAAGCCATCGCGCTCATGCCGTTCGTCACGCCCGGCCCCGCCGTCAGCGCGCACACACCCGGTTCGCGCGTCACCTTCGCCCAGCCCTCCGCCGCAAACGCCGCCGTCGACTCGTGGCGCACGTCCACGATCTCGATGCCCTCCTCGCGGCAGCCGTCGTAGATCGAGAACAGGTGCCCACCCGACAGCGTGAACAGCTTGCTCACGCCATGCGCCCTCAAGCGCCGTGCCACCAGACGCCCGCCGTGGAACGTCTGCGTCTCCGCCGCGTCCAGTTCGCGCACGCCCTCGAGCGTCGGGTACTGCTCTCCCTCAACCGCCATTGCCGCGACTTTATCGTCTCGCCACCGGCCACCGATGCCCGCGATGCCCGGGGTGGGACTCGAACCCACACGCCCCCTTAGGGGAGCCATCGATTTTAAGTCGACTACGTATACCCATTTCGCCACCCGGGCCGCGCCAGTGTATGGAAGGGCCTGCGCGGGGCGAGCGAACGCTCCACGCAGGCCGCCTGCGATCCCCTGCCCACGGGTTTGAGCTGCGTCCAGCGCGGGAAATTCTGCTTGCGCTTTCTTTATGTTGCGCAGCAAGATCCCTTTATCTTGCGCAACTTTTACGTTGGTAGCGTGTCGTTCGTAGAGACAGCAGCTACAGCACTGTCATGGAGGTCTCCACTCTCTCACACCCCAGCAGCATCCCCGGCCTGCGCGGGCCGTCCGCTCTGCTGCGCCTGCAGTCAGACGAGCGCCTGATCACGCTCACCCGTCGCGGGCAGCACGCAGCCTTTGAGGTGCTCTGCGCGCGCTACCAAACGCGCCTGCTTTCGTTCTGCCGGCACATGCTCGCCTCGCGCGAGGACGCCGAGGACGTCCTGCAGGAGGTGTTCGCCGCCGCCTTCAACGCCGTCCTCGCCGACGAGCGCGACATCAACGTGCGCCCGTGGCTGTACCGGATCGCGCGCAACCGCTCGCTCAACCATCTGCGTCGGGCCTCCGCCATCGGCGTCGACTCGATGGACATCCACTTCGCCGAGGGTGGCATCTCAACCGGCGACAAGGTCATGCGGCGCGAGAGCTTCCGCGAGCTCATCGGGGACGTCCACCAGCTACCCGAGACCCAGCGCACCGCGTTGCTCCTGCGAGAGATCGACGCGCTCTCCTACGAGCAGATCGCACTCGCCATGGACACCACCGTGCCGTCCGTCAAGTCGCTGCTCGTGCGCGCGCGCATCTCGCTCGCCGAGGCAGCCGAGGCGCGCAAGCTCTCATGCGACGAGGTGCGCCTCGAGCTCGGCACCGTCGCCGAGGGACTCGCCAAGCTCAGCACACCCGCGCGCCGTCATGTACGCGGTTGCGAGCGCTGCTCGTTCTTCCGCAAGCAGCTCAAAGACAACAACCGTGCGCTCGCGCTGATCCTGCCCGTCGGCCCGCTGCTGCTGGTCAAGAAGCTGCTGCTCGCCAAGGTCGGCTCCACCGCCTCCGCCGGAGGCGCGCACGTCGCCGGCGGCGCCGGCGCCGCCGCGACGGCCACGGCTACAGCTGGGGCCGCGGCCGGCGGCAGCGTCGCCGGCAGCATCGTCACCGCCGGCGCCGGTGCGATCGCCACCAAGGCGGTCGCCGGGCTCGCCGCCGCTGCGCTGCTCACCGCCGGCGTCGCCGCCGCCGATCACTCGGCAACGCACCATCACCACGCCCACGCCTCCGCCTCCGCCGCGACCACCGCCGCCGCCAGCGAGCCGGTCGTCGTCCACCAGGCACCGCAGCCGATCACCGCAACCGTTCCCGCCCCCAGCACACCGCCTCCCGCGCGCCACCATCGCGCCCCCGTCAAGGCAGCCAAGCCAGCCGCCCCTGCCGCGAGCCCGGCCACCACCGTGGCCGCCACCACGCTCGCCGCCGCCCACGCAGTCGCAGCTCCCACGCCGCCAGCCAAACCCGTCGATCCGCAGCCCGTCACCGAGGTCACGACGCAGACCACTGAAGTTCCAGCCTCCGCCACGGCGGTCCCGGCTGGCACGCCTGCGACCACGACCACAACAACCACTACCACCACCACGCCTACCACGACACCGACGACGCCAGCCGTGCCCGGCACGCCCACCAACACGACGCCCACCGAACCAGCAGAACCTTCGCCGGGGACAGCGCAGACGACTCCCCCGCCCGAAGGCTCCGCCGGCGCAGACACCGACGCAGAGGTTCCCGCGGAGGACCCCAACTCGGGCGGCACCGCGGCGCCATCCAAGGAAGCAACCGGGCCGCTGGGCGCCTTCAGTCGCATCCGCCGCGTTTTCGGCGACGACGCCCGTCGCGGTCGCACCGCCGACGCGCGCTAGCCGAACGTAAACGTCTTCATCGGTTTCAGCAGCACGCCCGTCTCGCCCACTTCAAGCGGCGACTGCACCTGCGCGCTGGCTGTCGGCGCGGTCAGCATCGTCACCACCACGCCTTCGCGCGCCCCGGCGCGCGGGGGGAGCAGCAGCACGTCTCGCCCGTACAACGTCCGGCCTTCAACATCCGCCGTGTACACCACCTCGTAGCCCGTCAGCGTGTTGTTGATCCGCGTCTTGCCCTCGGCGCGCAGCTCGAAGTCGTCGTAGCGGCCGCTCAGCATGCGGATGAATCCCACCGCGTAAAGCGGCAGCGCGGCCGACACTTCGCCCGTGTAGTGCGGCACGCGCAGCGGGCCAACAGCGTATGAGTACTTCAGTGCGCCGCCGTGCCAGCGGCTCTGGATCTTCACGAACCCGCCCGGATCCGGTGCCGTTCGATACAGGTCGCGGTAGCTGAAGCTGAACGGCACGCTGCCGCCGCGCGAGTAGCTCGAGTTCTCGAGCGTCAGGAACACGCCCAGCAGCACCGCCACCAGCGCCACGCCCGCCGCCAGCACCGCCGCGCGTCTCGGCCGCGACGCCGCGCGCCAGCGCGGCGACAGCAGCCGCCCGAGCGTCGGCCCGTACTCCGGCTTCATCCTCAGCGCTGCCATCTCCGCTGCGGCGATCATTCCCCGATCGAGAACAGAGATTCGAGATCGTGACGCGAGAACGCCGCGAACGCCACCATCGTTTGCGTGCGCAGCACCCCCGACAGGCCGCCGATCTGCCCCGTCACCACGTCCGCCAGCTGCTCGTGGTCGGGGACACGCACGATCGCCACGAAGTCCCACTCGCCCGTCACCGAGTAGGCCTCCGCCACGCCGTCGATGTCCGCCAGCTCCCCGCCCAGGGTCGACAGAGCATCGCGCTCGGCCTCGATCAGCACCACCGCGTTCGTCATCGACATCGCACGCCCATCATAAGCTCACCCCGACGCGCGCCTACGCCTCAGCGCGACCGAGGCGGTGCATGCCAAGGCCCACCAGCAAGCCCAACACAGCGCCCGTCACGCCGGCCAGCCAGCTCGCTTCCGGCCGTGCGAACGGGATCGCCAGCAGCAGCGCCGCCAGCGCGCCCGCGCCCAACAGGTCGCCGTCGCGGTAACCGCCCTCGCGCGCTGACTCCAAGTCGGGGACCGCCCACGCCGCCAGCAGCGCCAGCGCCGCCGCGTTCGCGCCACTGACCACCGGGAACGGATACACCGCGCCAGCCACCAGCGCACCCGCGGCCGTAGCGCCGAAGAACAGCGCCAGCACCACCGCCGGTCCGTGCCGGAGCTCCACCAGCCAGCCGAAGATCGCCACCGTCAGTATCGCCACGAACGCATACAGCCCATCCGTATACGCAAACGCGTTCGTGAACAGCTTCCACCAGTCGCCACGAAGCGGGCCCAAAATCGCCGTATGCGCATACAGGGCCGGTTCCGCATGCGCCAGCACCCACATCACGGCGCTCGCCGCGACCAGCGCAATCGTCGCGTGCGGGCGATCAGCCGCCCAGCGGCCGGGCCCTCGACGCACGCGCGTGCGCGTCGCGCCGCCCGCCGACACCGGCCGCGAGCGCGACAGCAGTGCTCGCGCGCGAGCGCGCAGCGTCGTGCGAGCCGGCGCGTTCGCGGGTGGCAGCTTCGGCGCGCGCCTGCGCAGCCGGTGTCCGCAGTACGGGCACTCCGTGATGTACGGGCTCACCTCCGAGCCGCACTGCTTGCACACCACGAACAGATCAGCACCGGAGGTCATCGTCGCCTCATTCTAAGGACCTCTCGACCTCGCCCCGCACGCCTTTGGAATACTCACTCCCATGACCCCCGGATCCGACCTCAAGCTCTACATCCTCGCGTTCGACCACCGCGGCTCTTTCCAGAAGAAGTTCTTCGGGATCGACGGAGAGCCCGACTCCGAGCAGACCGCCATCATCGCCGACGCCAAGCACCTGATCTTCGAGGGCATGCTGCAAGCGATCGGCGCCGGCACCGACCCGTCTGTCGCCGGCGTGCTGGTCGACGAGCAGTTCGGCTCCAACATCCCGGCGGAGGCGAAGGAGCGGGGCCTGAAACTCGCGATGCCCGCCGAGCGCTCCGGGCAGAACATGTTCGACTTCCAGTACGGCGACGACTTCGCCGAGCACATCGAACGCTTCGACCCCGACTACACCAAGGTCCTCGTCCGCTACAACCCCGACGGCGAGCCCGGCGACAACCGCGAGCAGCTCGCCAAGCTGCGCCGGCTCAGCGACTGGCTCGCGCAGCACAAGCCCGAGTTCCTGTTCGAGTTGCTCGTGCCGGCCGAGGATGCGCAGCTGGAAGACGTCGAGGGCGACACCGACCGCTACGACGCGGAGCTGCGCCCTGAGCTCATGCGCCGCGCCATCGCCGAGATCCAGGACGCGGGCATCGAGGTCGACATCTGGAAGATCGAGGGCGTCGAACAGCGCTCCGACTGCGAAATGCTCGTCGCACAGGCGCGCAGCGGCGGGCGAGCCAACGTCCACTGCGTCGTGCTCGGCCGCGGCGCCGATGACGCCAAGGTCGACCACTGGCTCACCCAGGCAGCCCCCGTCGACGGCTTCATCGGCTTCGCCATCGGCCGCTCCATCTGGTGGGATCCCCTCAAAGCCTACGTCGACGGCAAGATCGAGCGTTCAGCCGGCGCGCGCAGCATCGCCGAGAACTACCTGCGCTTCATCGCCGTATACGAGCGCGCCAGGGCGCTCACAGCGTCCGCGTAGGGGACGGCGAGACGTGAAAATGCGACAGAGCATCGCCGATTGGGAGCGAGCCTTCGTCAAGGAGGCCACGCTCGATCGTCGCCGCCGCGACTCCCTGCGGCGCACCACCGAGCAGCGCGCGTTCAAGCGCGAAGTTCAACGCCGGCACAAGCGCGGCTCCGTGCGCTTCGTGCTGCTCGTGCTCGCGCTCATCCTCACCGCGGCCGTCGTCACCGTGGTGATGTTCCGTACGCTGTACCTGCTGCTCGGCTAGGGCGCTAGGAACCCTCGCCCAGCTCGCGCAGCGACTCCTCGACGTCATCCGCGTGCTTCGCCGCCTGCTGGCCGTCCTTGGGCGGCGTCGCGCCGCCCGCTTCGCGGTGAATCTCGAGGTAGATCTCCTTGCGGAAGACCGGCACCCGTTGCGGAGCCTGGATACCGATGCGCACCTTCTCGCCCATGACCGACAGCACCGAGACCTCAATCTCATCCCCGATCATGATGCTCTGGTTGGACTTGCGTGTCAGAACCAGCATTTGGGTGCACCTTCCTCTTTGCCGATTGGCGACCCGGCGCAACCCCAAACCGCCGGAGCGCCAAGCATAGTCCCAGGACCGGGGGAACGCGATGCCGATTTTTCAAACGCCACTGTCGTCAGCCCGCACGGTCGCCGCGAAGCATGCCCGCCGCGCCACGATGTCGCTTGCGCTAGTCTCCCGGACCGTCCATGCCCCGGAAATCTTTGCGCCCGCACCTCAACCAGATTCGCGCCTGGGTGCGCCAAGGCCGAACCGACGCCTGGGTCGCGCACCAGCTGGAGGTCACCGTGCGTGACATCGAGCAGTTCAAGCGCCAGAACGAGCTTGTCAGCGACGACGAGGCAGCCGAGGGCACCGGCGCCGCCGGCGACTACCCCGAGGAGATCGACCTCCGCGCCGAGGACGACGCCTTGATCGCCGCCGAGCTCGAAGCAGCCGAAGCCGAAGCGGAGCGCGCCCGCGCCGAGGCTGACCGTGCTCGCGCTGAATCCGGCGACCCCGGCGATGAGCCCGACGAGGACGGCGAGACCGGTACGCGCACCCGTCGCCGCAGCCGCCGCGGTGGGCGCGGACGGCGCTCCGGTGCCCGCCAGAGCGGCCCGCTCGAGGGCACCTTCGACCACGGCGAGGAGGGTTACGGCCTGTGGCTCGACCCCGCCATCCAGGAGAATCCCGTTTACGCCGAGCACTGGGCCGGCCACCGGCCCGTTGAGGTGGAAATCGAGGAGGACCGCATAGTCATCCGCCGCGCCGGCGAACAGGACTAGGCCTCGGACAGGGTCCTGCGGCCGCCCGCGTAGTCGGCGGCCTCGCGTAGATAGCGCGCGAACGCGGCGTCCACCACAACGCCCGCCTCCCACGCCCACGGGTCCTCCGGCGCCAGGCGCATCGCGAGCTGCACGCACCACGCCGTACCGGCTTCGTACAGCGCCACCAGCTCGTCTGCCGAGAACCTGCCACCGAGGCGGCGGCGCAGCTCCGCAACGAGCGCATCCGTCACACGGTCCAGCAGCGCGCGGCGTGATGGCGGCGCCGCCTGCAGCCGGCGCTCGCCCTGCTGCCACTGGTAGAACGCCGTCTCGAACGACACCCGTCGAGGCTAGCAGCGGCCGACCGCACCCAGCGACGCCGGCGCAGGCGCCCGCGGCGGGGACACGCACAGTGCGATCGGGGGTAGCCGAGCCGTCAGTTGTTCGGCAGGCCAGTGACCACATACGGCTGCTCGCCCGGCTTCATCATCCCTAGCTGGCGAGCCTCCGTTTCCAGCGTCCCGGGCGCCGTCAGCGCCGCACGCTGGCCCACCAGCGACCGATGTTCGCGTTCCATCGTCGCCACCGCCGCGCTCTCGCGACGCGCCTCGTGCCACGTCGAGAGCATGTGCACGCCCGCGCTCGCGTACAGGTACACGAGCGCCACCAGCACACACAGCATCGCCACGCGACCGACGCGGTCCCAGCGCACCCGCCCAAGGCCGAGCGTCGGGCCTGCTGCACCAGCTCGGGCTGTCGAGGACGAGATCGCGGGCATGACTATCCCGATTCGAGGCGCTCCTCCGAGATCCTGCAGGCTGCGAGCCGGTGCAACGTTGGTTCCGGGCGCACCGGCGCCGGCGACTACGTCGCTGCGCTCAGCGCGCGGCTGAAAGCGCTGCGTCCCGGAAAGCGCGCGCCGGCGCCCAACTGCTCCTCGATACGCAGCAGCCGGTTGTACTTCGCGACCCGGTCCGAGCGCGACGGCGCGCCCGTCTTGATCTGTCCGCAGCCGGTCGCCACCGCGAGGTCGGCGATCGTGACGTCCTCGGTCTCACCGGAGCGATGGCTCATCACCGCCGTGTAGCCGGCGTCGCGTGCCATCGCGACCGCCTGCAGCGTCTCAGTCAGAGTGCCGATCTGGTTGACCTTGATCAGGATCGAGTTCGCCACGCCGCTCTCGATCCCACGCCGCAGACGCTCGCTGTTGGTCACGAACAGGTCATCGCCCACCAGCTGAACACGTGCGCCCAAGCGCTCCGTCAGCGTCCGCCAGCCATCCCAGTCCTCCTCGTCCATGCCATCCTCGATCGACACGATCGGATAGCGCGCCGCGAGGTCAGCCCAATAGTCGCTCAGCTCGCTCGCGCTCAGCGTGCGCCCCTCGTGCTCGAGCACGTACGCGCCGTCGCGATAGATCTCGCTGGCGGCGGGGTCGAGCGCGATCGCGACGTCCTCGCCCGGGCGATAGCCGGCCGCTTCGATGCCGAGCACGAGCATCCTCAACGCCTCCTCGTTCGAGCTCAGATCGGGTGCAAACCCACCCTCGTCGCCGACCGCCGTCGCCAGCCCGCGCTCGTGCAGCGTGCGCTTCAGGGCATGGAACACTTCAGCGCCCATGCGCAGGCAGTCCGAAAACGAGCTGGCGCCGCACGGGACGACCATGAACTCCTGGAAGTCGACCTTGTTGTCTGCGTGGGCGCCGCCGTTGAGCACGTTCATCATCGGCACCGGCAGCACGCTTGCCTGCGGGCCGCCCAGGTAGCGCCACAGCGCAAGCCCCTGCTCGGCTGCCTGCGCCTGTGCGACCGCCAGCGATACACCGAGGATCGCGTTGGCGCCCAGCCGCGACTTGTTGGGGGTGCCGTCGAGCTCGATCAGCGCACGGTCAACCGCCTCCTGGTCGGCGGCGTCCATGCCGGTGAGCGCCTGCGCAATCTCGCCGTCGACGTTCGCGACCGCGCGCGACACGCCCTTGCCACCCCAGCGCTCGCCGCCGTCGCGCAGCTCTGTGGCCTCGAACTCGCCCGTCGACGCGCCTGAAGGCACCGCCGCTCGCCCGTGCGCACCCGAGCGCAGTTGCACATCGACCTCAACTGTCGGATTGCCGCGGCTGTCGAGGATCTGCCGCGCGTGGATTCGGTCGATCTCGCTCATGCGAGCGCGCGGGCTATTCGACCGATTTGGCGGTGCCGCTGGTCTTCGGCGCTTTGTACGTCTTGCAGTCCTGGACCACGTAGCCCGAGCGACATTCCGTTTTGCTCGTCCACTTCTTTTTGAATTCTTTCACGAACTTGCTCAGCGCTGCCTGCTGGCCCGTGGAGATCAGTTGCTGCTTGATCGTCGCCTGGACCTTGGACAGCGCTTCCTGCGTGCCTGGCGTGATCGTCACGACTTGATAGATGTAGTAGCCGAACGGGGTCTTCACGGGCCCGCCAATCGGGCCCTTGCTCGCCGAGAAGATCGCCGTGTCCAGCGCCTTCTCCTCCTCGCCTTTGACCACTTCCTTCAGCAGGCCGCCGTCGCCCTTGCTGGTCGGGTCGATCGAGTCTTTGGCCGCCACGCTCGCGAAGCTCTTGCCCGATTCGATTTCTTTCTTTGCGGCGTTCGCCTGCGCTTCGGTCTTGGTGAGGATGATCCTCACGTTGCGCTTTTCGGGCGTGCCGTACTTCGACTTGTTTTCGTTGTAGTACTTCGTGATCTGAGCTTGGCTGACTTTGCTCTTGTTCTTGACGATCTGCTTCTGGATTTTCTGTGACAGCAGGTTCAGCTTCACGCGCAGCAACAGATCCGACACAGTCTGACCCGAGCTGGCGAGGAATTTTTCGAATTCAGCCGCCTTGGGGAACTGCGAGGCCTTGATTTTCGCGAATTCCTTCTTGACTTCCGCGTCGCTGAGCTTCACACCGAGCGAGTTGGCTTCCGAGAGCACCCATTGCGAGGAGATCAGGAACCCGAGCACCTCCTGCTGCAGCGCTTTGTACTGCGTCGCGCATTGAGACTTGAGCTTCTGGGTGGTCGGAGCCGGCTGCCCTTTGGCCGTCTTCGCCGCGGTGGCGCGCAGGTGCGCGATGCACGCCGTGTATTCGGGCGGCACCGGAATCGCCGGCTTTTCCGTGGAGCCAGGTTCTTTGTCCGAAGTCGACGCGACCGACATCCAATGTTCGAACGCCGTCTTGGAGATCGGCGAGCCCCCCACCTGCACGACGGCGTTGCCGGGCACGCCGCCGCAGGCGGAGATCCCGACGAGGGCAAACAAAACGGCGCCTAGCGCCGAGGTGGACCTGAGTACCTTTGACACGACGCGGGCACTTTAGCGGAAAGCACCTTCGTTGTCCTTAACGAACCGATAACGAGTTCCTAAGCAGCCTCGCGTACCACCGACAGCAGCGCGTCAGCCGCCCTGACGACGCTGGGGAATCGCTCGGTCCCGTCCTTCGGAACACGCACCGACACCTGTGAGCGACCGGATTCGTACAGAGCCTCGGGCAGCTCTTCGCGCAGACGCCGCGCGCGGCGCGAGTCCAGCTCGATCGGCACCACCGCCAGGCGGTCGCCGCGGAAGCTCACCGTTTGCGCGCCCGCCTGGCCGAACTTGATGCGAGCGCGCTGCAGCGCGAGCAGGTTCTCCACCGGCTCGGGCACCGGGCCGAAGCGATCCTCGAGCTCCTCGCGCAGCCGCTCCACGTCCGCGACCTCCAGCGCGCCCGCGACCCTGCGGTGGACCTCGATCTTGGCCTGCTCGTACGGGACATAGTCGGCCGGCACGTACGCGTCGACGTTGACATCCAGGCGCACGGGCTCGGGCAGCGCCTCGCCCTCCAGCTCGGGCTCAGCCGCAGCGACGGCTTCGTCGAGCATCTGCATGTACAGCTCGAAGCCGAGCGCCGCCACGTGACCGGACTGCTCGTCGCCGAGCAGGTTGCCCGCCCCGCGGATCTCCAGGTCGCGCATCGCGATCTTGAAACCAGCGCCGAGCTCCGTGTAGTCCGACAGCGCCGACAGCCGCTGCGCCGCCTCCGGCGTGAGCGCCGCGGCGGAGTCGTACAGCAGGTACGCGTACGCGCGCTCGCGGCTGCGTCCCACGCGCCCGCGGATCTGGTACAGCTGGGCCAGGCCGAACGTGTCGGCGTGCTCGACGATCAGCGTGTTCGCCTGGGGGATGTCGATGCCTGACTCGATGATCGACGTGCACACCAGCACGTCGGCGCCGCCGCGCAGGTAGTCCATCATCACCGCCTCCAACTCGCCCTCGCCCATCTGGCCGTGCGCCACCGCGAAGCGCACGCCCGGGCACAGCGCGCGCAGCCGCTCCGCCGTCTCCTCGATCGACTCGATGCGGTTGTGCAGGAAGAACGCCTGGCCGCCGCGCTCGTGCTCGCGCGTGATCGCCCGCTTGACCAGCTCCTCCTCGTACTCGCCGACGTACGTGCGGACCGGGCGCCGGCCCTCCGGCGGCGTCTCGATCACGGAGATGTCCCTCAGGCCCGCCAGCGACATCTGCAGCGTGCGCGGAATCGGCGTCGCCGACATCGAGATCACGTCGACCTTCAGCTTCAGCTGGCGCAGCAGCTCCTTCTGCTTGACGCCGAAGCGCTGCTCCTCGTCGACGATCAGCAGGCCCAGGTCCTTCGCGCGCACGTCGCGCGAGAGCACCCGGTGGGTGCCGATCAGGATGTCCACGCGGCCCTCCGCGAAGCCCTTGATCGCGGCTTTCTGCTCGGCCGGCGTGCGGAAGCGCGAGACGTGCTCGAGCGTGAACGGGTAGTCGGCGAGGCGCTCCGCGAAGGTGCCGTAATGCTGCTGCGCGAGGATCGTCGTCGGCACCAGCATCAGCACCTGCTTGCCCTCCGCCGCCGCCTTGAACGCCGCGCGCAGCGCCACCTCGGTCTTGCCGTAGCCGACGTCACCGCAGATCAGCCTGTCCATCGGCCGCGGCGCTTCCATGTCGGCCTTCACCAGCTCGATCGCGTCGCGCTGGTCGGGCGTCTCCGTGAACGGGAAGCGCTCCTCGAACTCGCGCTGCCAGTCCGAATCGATGCCGAACGCGTGACCGCTACGGCGGCGGCGCTCGGCGTACAGGCTCAGCAGCTCGCCGGCCAGCTCCTGCGCCGCACGCCGTGCGCGCGCCTTCATCGTCTCCCAGCGCGTGCCGCCGAGCTTCGACAGCGGCGGATGCGCGTCGGCGCCCGCACCGACGTAGCGCGAGATCTTCGCCAGCTGGTCGGTGGGCACGTACACGCGGTCGTCGCCCTGGTATTCGAGGTACAGGTAGTCGCGCGTCACATCCGCCACCGTGCGCGTCTCGAACCCGGCGAAGCGCGCCACTCCGTGGTCCTCGTGCACGACGATGTCGCCGGTGCGCAGTTCCGTGAACGAGCGCAGCGCGCCGCGTCGCGAGCCACCCGCGCCGCCGCGACCGGAGCGATCGGCGGCGCCGCGCTCGGCGCGGCGCCGGCGCAGCAGCCGATGCTCGGGGAACACGGCCAGCTTCAGCTGCGGCGCGACGAAGCCCTCGCGCAGCGACGCGGCCGCGAAGCGCAGCGACGGCTCCAGCGGCTGCGCGTGGGCGCCGGCCGCGTCGCCGTCCTCGCTCAGCCAGCTGGCTTTCAAGCGTCCCAGGTTGTACGCCGCGCGCTCTCCCTCGCCGCGACGGGGGAACGCCACCACGGTCCTGTAGCCCGACCGCACCAGCTTCTCGAGCTCCGGCTCTGCCTCGCCGAGCGAGCGCGCCGCCGTGTCCGCCGATTGCGCGCGCAGCTCGATCTCCTGCCCGCTCGACAGCCCCGAGAGCCAGATGCGCGTGCGCTCCGCGAGCGTCGCGCGGATGCTGTCGGGACTTACGTACAGGTGGTGCGCGTCCTCGTCGCCGAACGCCGCGCACACGTCCGCCCAGTGGTCCGCGAGAACCGGCTCGAGATCCTCCTCCGCCGCGACCACCAGCTCGGTCTCCGAGCCGACCAGGTCCAGCAGCGCACCGAAGCGCTCCACCGGCAGCAGCTCTGCGATGTCGGGTCGCTCGGAGTCCTCGGCATCGCTCGCGCCCGCGGCGCCGGCGAGCGTGCGGGTGGGCATCTGCTCCGCCGCGATCTCCGCGAGCTCGCGGTGCTCGAGCGCGAGCTCCGCCGCCGGCGCGATCTCGACTTCGTCGGTCTCTCCCAGCGAGCGCTGCGTGAACGTCGAGAACCAGCGCAGCGACTCGATCTCAACGTCGAACATGTCGACGCGCACCGCCCGCTCCTCCGTGGCCGGGAACACGTCCAGCAGACCGCCCCGCAGCGCGAACTGCCCGCGCTCCTCGACCTGATCGACACGCTCGTAGCCCGCGCTCACGAGCTCCGCCGCGCACTCGTCGAGGTCGAGCAACTCCCCCACGCGCAGCTTGAACGAGCGCGGGCGCAGCTCCGGGTCGGGCACCTTCTCCGAAAGCGCAACCGCGCTCACGACCACCACCGGCGGCTCGCCTGAGGGGGCCTGCGCACCGCTCGCGCTCGCGCCGAGCAACGCATCAAGCGCGGCCACGCGCAGACCGACCAGATGCGCGGGCGGCGCCAGGTGCGACTCGTACGCGACGCCCCTCGACGGGTAGTAGCGAACGCGCCTCGGCGCGAGCCACGCGCCGAGGTCGGCCGCCAGGTCGCGCGCCCCACGGTCGTCACCGACCACCACCAGCGTCGGCCGTGACTGCGCGTCGGCGTCGATCTCAGCCAGCGCCGCGACCACGTACGCGCGCAGCGACGACGACACGAACGCGTGGCCGCCCTCGCGGGCCAGCCGCAGAGTCGAGTCGTCTTCCTGCGCGAGCCCGAGCAGCGAGCGCAGGGCTCCCGTGCCGCTCGCCATCACGGCTCCTCGCCGAGCACGACCCGCTCGGCATGCTCGCTCGCGCGCTCGACAAGCTCAGCGACCTCCGCGGCCGGCTCGCGGAAGCGGCCCAGCACGTACGCGGAGACGATCTCCGGGTCAGTCGAGTCGGGGCGCCCGACACCCGCCCGCACGCGCATGAAGTCCGCGCCGCCCAGCTCACGCTTGATCGACTTCAGCCCGTTGTGGCCCGCCAAGCCGCCGCCCAGGCGCGTGCGCACCTCGCCGAACGGCAGGTCGATCTCGTCGTGCACCACCAGCACGCGCTCCAACGGCAGCTTCAGTGCGCCGCGCGCGGGACCGACGGAGCGCCCCGCGTCGTTCATGAACGTCTGCGGGCACAACACAGCCACGCGCGGCCCGCGGACGCCTGTCCCCAGGCCCCCGCCGGCCGCGATGCCGGGCGCCAAGGCAGCTGCCTCCGGCGCCGGTACGCGACCTTCGGCGAGCCGACCGCGGAAGCGATCCTTGGCGCGGCCCAAGTCCCAGCGCTCGACCAGCGCCTGCGCAACCATGAAGCCGATGTTGTGGCGAGTGCCTTCGTACTCGCGGCCGGGATTGCCCAGTCCAACGATCAGCCAGTCGACCGTCCCGCCGCTCAGCGGGCGCCTCAGTCGCAGGGGGGCTTACTCCTCGCCGGAGGAGCCCTCGGAGTCGCCGCCGTCGGCGCCCGCATCCTGCGCGCCGTCCTCGCCCACGAGCTCAGTCTCGGCTTCGATTTCCTCGGCGGCTTCGGTCTGTAGGCGCGGCGGCGACAGCGTCGCAATCACGGTTTCCTCAGGATCGTCGAGCAGCGTCACGCCGTCCGGGGTGGTGAGCGCGCTGAGCAGGATCGTCTCGCCGATCTGCATCTCGCCGACCTGGTGGACGATCGACTCGGGGATCGCGGTCGGTAGCGCTTCGACGTTGAGATCGCGCGTGATCTGCTCCAGCACGCCGCCTTCCTTGACTCCAGGCGCGTCATCGACACCCTCGAGTTCGACCGGCACGACCGCGTGGATCGCCTCGTTGAGGTTGACGCGCAGCAGGTCCACGTGAACTGTCTCGCCGCGTACCGGGTGGCGCTGAGCTTCCTTGAGCACCACTGGCGTCGGTTTCCCTCCGTCCACGCTCAGATCGAGCACCGCGCCCGATCCGGCCAGCGCCAGTCGCAGCTCGCGCGCATCCGCGTCGAAGCCGACCGGGTCTCCGCCGCCACCGTAGAGCACGCCCGGCACGCGCCCGCTGCGGCGCAGGCGGCGTACCGCGCGCGAGCCTTCCGCGGCGCGGCTGTTGACGCTGAGCTTGGTCGTGGTGGTGGCCATGAGCGAGCCAAGACTCTAGCAATCGCCGTTCATCGTTCTACTGCCGTCGCTTCTTCTTCTTCGATTTCGTTGCGGGTCAGCTTGTGGCAAACACCTTCGTTGTCGATCGGAGCGCTGAGGCCGAGCAGCTGGACGTGAACGCCCGTCAGGAAGTTGCCCGTGCGGCGTACATCGACGCATTGCACCACCGGCAGCGTGCCGATCACGGTCCAAGCCAAGCGTGTCTTGCCCGTGGCGCCGAACGGCGCATACGCGGTGCTCGCTTCCAGCTGCAGGATCTTCACGGCGCCCGACCTGCGCAGCCGCGGGTTGCTCGCGTTGGCCCTCACGCTTGCGACACACGAGCGGCTCTCGCGGCAACCACTCAGCTCGTCGAGCATCGCCGCCGTGCTGCCGTTCACCTCCCCCTGGATCAGCGCCACCTCTTTGGCGCGTTCCGCGTTCTCGACGCTCAGGAAACGCGCGAGCCCAGCGCTGACGACGAGCACCACGATCACGCCCACCGCGAACAGGACGCGCAGGACCCGGCGTCGACGCGGCGTGAGGCTGCGCCACCAGACACGCGGGCCGCGCTCGGCCGCGGGCATCGGGCTCGCCGTGAACGCCACCTGCTGCTAGTCCTCCCGACCTGGCGCCGGCCGTTCGGGGAGGTCCGGCGCGGGCCACAACACGCACGCTCGCGCCGCCGCCGAGAGGATCACTCCCGCGTCCAGGGCCGCCGTCGTCAGGGCGATCTCCTGCGCGGGCCACTCGCACGCGAACAGCAGCTCACCGGGTGGCGGCAGCGGCCACACCCACAGCCGCTGGTCCCAGCGTTTTTCTCCGCCGGAGCCGCCACGTGCGACCAGTACCGCGCCGTCCGGGCGCGCCTCGCCTCGGCCCCCCGGAGCCAGCCCGCCCACGTTCGTCGCCTTGCGGCCGTCCGCGAAGCGCAGGCCGAAGCGCAGCCGCTCGGGTGCCATCTCATCCGCGGGCGCACCGCGGCGGTGAGATCGAAACGGGCGCATCCCGATCGGG
>DATHOH010000050.1:0-2335 GCA_035485155.1 Solirubrobacteraceae bacterium | reverse complement strand
CGGTATGGTGGCGCGTGACGCTGCCGTTGATCGCTCCCGGTCTGGGGGCGGCGTTCGCGCTGGTTTTCATCTCCTCGGCCACCGAGCTGACGGCGACCTTGCTGTTGCATCCGACGGGCGTCAACACGCTCGCCACCCAGTTCTGGGCGTACACCACCGAACTCTCCTACGGCGCGGCGGCGCCATACGCGGCGCTGATGGTCGCTGTCTCGGCCGTCCCCGCGTACGTGCTGAGCCGTCGCATGGGCACGCTCGCACGGGCGCAGGAAACGCGTTGAGCACGCTCGTGGTGAATGAGCTGTGGAAGGGCTACGCCGGCGCCCCCGTGCTCGAGGGCGTGAGTCTGGAGGTGCCGGCGGGCTCGCTGACGGCGGTGCTCGGCCTGTCGGGCTGTGGCAAGACGACGCTGCTGCGCGTGATCGCGGGCTTTGAGCGTGCCGAGCGCGGCACAGTCATGCTTGGCGGTCGGACGCTCGAGGACGCGCGCAGCCACCTGCCGCCGGAGCAGCGCAGCGTCGGCTATGTCTCGCAGGAGGGCGCGCTGTTCCCGCACCTGAGCGTCGAGCAGAACGTGGGCTTTGGCTTGGCACGCCGCGAGCGCCGCGGCACCGCGGTGTCGGAGCTGCTGGAGATGGTCGGGATCGCGCGCCTCGCGGAGCGCCTGCCGCACGAGCTCTCCGGGGGCGAGCAGCAACGCGTGGCGCTCGCCCGGGCGCTCGCGCGCCGACCGCAGGCGCTGCTGCTCGACGAGCCCTTCTCCTCGCTCGACGCGACGCTGCGCACACGCGTACGCGAGGAGGTCCACGCGCTGCTTCGCGAGCAGGGTGTGACGACGGTGCTCGTCACCCACGACCAGGAGGAGGCGCTGTCGCTCGCGGACACGGTGGCTGTCCTGCGCGACGGCGCGATCGTCCAGCAGGGATCACCGGCGGAGCTCTACGAGCAGCCGACCGATGAGCGCCTGGCGCGCTTTCTCGGCGCGGTCAATCTCCTCGACGCGCGGTTCGAGCAGGGCACCGCGCTGACCGCGCTGGGACGGTTGCAGCTGCGCGGTGCAGGCGTGGCACGCAACGGCGCGGCAGCGGGGGTCGTGATGGTTCGACCCGAGCAGCTCGACGTGCGCGTCCACGGCGACGGCGCCGAGGACGCGCAGCCGGGCGCGAGAATCGCGGGCCGCGTCGAGCACTGCCGCTACTACGGCCACGACGCGCTGCTGCGGATCACACCGGAGCAGCCCGGCGTCGGGTCGGCGCTGCTCGCCCGCGTGAACGGCGAGCAGGCGCTGCCTGCCGGCACGCGCGTGAGTGTCGGTGCACACGGGCACGCCACGCCGCTCGGGTAGCTCGGCTCGGGCGCGACTCCGCGAGACTGTCGCCATGCTCATCGCCCGGTGGCTGCTCGCAAGCGCATTCGTCGTAGCGCTCTGCAGCTGTGGTGCGGCCGCCACGCCGAGCAGCGAGCACCCGCCCACGGCGAGCGTTCCCGCATACGTCGTGGAACCTTTCAGCCACGAGCAGCAGCTCGTCGAGCAGGGCGCACACCTCGTCGTCTCCGACGGATGCGCCGCGTGCCACCTGTCCGCCCAGGGTAAGGCGATCGCCCCTAGTTTCGCCAGCTTCGCGGGGCACCGCGTCGAGCTGGCCGACGGGCACACTGCGGTGGTGGAAGAACACTTCCTGCGCGGAGGGCTGCTGGACCCGCGACGGATCGTGATCAGGGGCTACGCCGCGGCGCCGATGCTCGCCGCTGTGGCGCGCCTGCAGCTCGCCAAACACCCACAACAGGTCGCCGCACTGGCTGCGTTCATCGAGCAGGTGGGGCCCGAACCCGAATAGCCACACGCGGGGAGCCCCACGCGAAGCCCGCGGAGGCTGCGTCTAGCATCTGGCCATGCGCGGGCGCTGGGACTGGCATTTCGGGGATCGCGAGTCCCTGCACGAGCGAACGGACGCGCCGCCGCCGGCGCGGATGTCCGAACACGCGCGGCGGATTCAGATCCGCCGGCGCAGGATCGCGGCGGCGATCGTGCTCGCTGCCGCACTGCTGGCGCTGGTCGCGCTGGCGCCCGGCTCTGACTCGCACGGGCCCTCCGGGGCGCCGTCGAGCGCCAAGGCTCCCGCCGGCGGGCACTCCGCACACCCGGCCGTGGCGCACGCGCCGGAAGAGAGCCCGAGCGCGGCGGTCAAAGCGGTACTCGCGTACACGCCGTTCGTCAAAGAGGGCGGCGACCGCGGACGTGATATCGCGTTGACCTTCGACGATGGCCCAGGGCCCTACACGCCCGCCGTGCTCGGCGTGCTCGAGCGCCTGCACCTGCGTGCCACGTTCTTCGAGA
>DATHOH010000049.1:0-65904 GCA_035485155.1 Solirubrobacteraceae bacterium | reverse complement strand
CGCGCTCGCGCCCGGACGGGCTCTCGATCCGGCAGAGCTCGGCGAAGGTCCCGTTCAAATAAGAACGCTCGTGTAGTCCCCGAAGGGGGAGCTCCCTGACCCTTGACACGGGTGCGTGAGCCGTCACGACATACCGGCGCGCTGCGGCGACGAGGACGGCGCGCTCTCGGCCTGGTCGCCGGCACCGTCGGCGCGCTGCAGCGCGGCCGCGACGAAGTCGCGGAACAGGGGTGCGGGGCGCTCGGGGCGCGACTTGAACTCGGGGTGGTACTGCGAGGCCACGAAGAACGGGTGCTCGTCGAGCTCGATCACCTCCACGAGGCGCTCGTCCGGCGAGGTGCCCGACACGCGCAGCCCGGCGCTGCCGTCCGCGAGGTCGGTGAGGCGCTTGCGCAGGCGGTTGTTCACCTCGTAACGGTGGCGGTGGCGCTCGTAGATCACCGCCTCACCGTACATCTCGAGGGCGCGGCTGTCGGCGTGAAGCTTGATCGGGTCGGCGCCGAGGCGCATCGTGCCGCCGAGGTCGGCCACTTCCTTCTGCTCGGGCAGCAGGTCGATGACCGGGTAGGGCGTCTCGATGTCGAACTCGGTGGAGTTCGCGCCCTCCATGCCCGCGACGTTGCGGGCGAACTCGGCGACGGCGACCTGCATCCCCAGGCAGATGCCGAGATACGGCACCTGGTGCTCGCGCGCGAACTGCGCGGCCAGGATCTTGCCCTCGATCCCGCGCCCGCCGAAGCCGCCGGGGATCAGGATCCCATCGACGCCGCCGAGCTGGCGGTCGATCTCGTCCTCGTCGCCGCTCTCGAGGCTCTCGGAGTCGATCCACTCGATCTGCACCCTGCCGTCCTGCAGCGAGGCGGCGTGGCGCAGCGCTTCGGAGACGGACAGGTAGGCGTCCTCGAGCTGCACGTACTTGCCCACCAGCGCGATCCGCACCGTCTGGGTCGCGCGTTCCCAACGCTCGATCGGCTCCCGCCAGCGCGACAGGTCCGGCGCCGGCGCCTGCTCGTCCTGGCCGAAGTGCTCGAGGATGAAGTCGTCCACCCCCTGGTCGCGGAACGTGAGCGGCACCTTGTAGATGTTGTCGACGTCGCACGCCGACACGATCGCCTCGGCGGGCAGGCTCGCGAACAGCGCGATCTTCTTGCGTATCTCGGTGGACAGCGACCCCTCCGAGCGGCACATCAGCATGTCCGGCGCGATCCCGATGCGCCGCAGCTCGTTGACGGAGTGCTGGGTGGGCTTGGTCTTGAGCTCGCCCGCGTGGCCGATGTAGGGAACCAGCGTCAGGTGGATGAACATGCAGCGCCTGCGCCCGACGTCCACCGGGAACTGGCGGATCGCCTCGAGGAACGGTAGCGACTCGATGTCGCCGACCGTGCCGCCGATCTCGGTGATCACGAAGTCGACGTCGGAGGACTCGGCGATCAGCGCGATCCGCTGCTTGATCTCGTCGGTGATGTGCGGCACCACCTGCACGGTCCCGCCGAGGTAGTCGCCGCGCCGCTCGCGACGGATGACGGTGTCGTAGATGCCGCCCGCGGTGACGTTCGAGGCGTGGCTCGTGTTGGCGTCGGTGAAGCGCTCGTAGTGGCCGAGATCGAGGTCGGTCTCGGCGCCGTCCTCGGTCACGAACACCTCACCGTGCTGGTAGGGCGACATCGTGCCGGGGTCGACGTTGATGTACGGGTCGAACTTCTGCAGTCCGACCGTGTGCCCGCGTGCGACGAGCAGCCGCCCGAGCGAGGCTGACGCAATCCCCTTGCCGAGTGAGGAGACCACGCCGCCGGTCACGAAGATGAACCGGGTCTTGCTGGGCGCCTGGGCGTGGCGGTCGGAGTAATGCAGGCTCATCGAGGAAGTGGCTCCAGAGTAGCTGACCGCGTGGACGCTCCAGTGGCGAGCGCGGCGCCGCGGGCGCCGGAAGCACGCAGCGAGCGGACTTTCGGGACTAGGCGCCGAGGGGCAAGCGAGACAAGGACGCAGTGAGCGAAGTGTGCTGCGCACACGAGCGATCGAGGACGCAGTATCGCGCCGCCCATCGGTGCTTAGGGGCGGCCGAGGGCGTCCAGCTGTCGCAATCCCGGCGTGCGCTCGATCAGCGCGGAGATCGAGCGCAGCTCCCCATAAACGGTGATCACGGCGAGCAGCGCGAGCGCGATCAGCTGTCCGGTGGTCGACAGCGTGAGGACCAGCCACAGCCCGGCGAGCGCGCCGAGGAGGTTCGCGCCGGTGTCGCCGAGCATCGCCCGCTCGCGCAGGTCGTACGCGCCGGCGACCAGCGCGGGGCCGGCGAACAACCCGAGCGCCCACAGCGGACGCAGGTCGGCTGAGCCGATCGTCAGTCCTGCGCCGATCACCACGAACGCCTTGGTCGCCCGTCCCGGTCTCAGGTCGAGCAGGTTGAAGGCGTTGGTCGCGAGCACGAGCACCCCCGTCGCCAGCAGCCAGCGGCCGTTCGACAGGCCCAGGTAGCTCGTGGCGAGTAGCGCCAGCCCGAGCGAGCCGGCGGCCTTCAACGTGCCGGTCGTCAGTTCGCCTCGAAGCGCCGCGGAACCGTGGCCGCGCCAGCCGCGCGCGCGCCGGCGCTGCTCATCACCGGCGAGCGTGTCGTCGACGAGCCCGAGCGCGAGGACGCCGAGCGCGTACAGGGTGATCGGCAGCAGCTCGGGGTGAAGGACATGCGCAGAGACGAGTCGCGCGAGCAGCGTCAGCGGGATCAACGCGAGCAACGCCGCGGCGAGGCTCAGCACACCGAAGGGGAACGGCAGCGCACGATCGCGATAGTTGATGCGAGTGTGTCCCGCCTCGCGCAGCCCGCGCAGCAACGTTGGAGCCAGAATCACGGCGACTGCCAGCGCGAGCACGAATGGCAGGGCGTGCATGTTCGGAAGCTAGCTGCGCACGCGGACAGGCTCAGGGCTGGCCGGCGCCCGCCGTGGGGATGCTCGGCAGTAGCGAGTTGGCGGTCGACTTGATGCCAAAGCTGCCGCGGGCGCCGGCGAGCGCGTAGTCGAGCGCGGCCTGCCCGGCGAGGTTGTCGAGGTCATCGACGCTCGAGATGCCCTTGCCGCGGTACCACGGGATCTGCGACGGCTGCGTGCTGCTGAGCTCGACACCGACCGCGGGCACGTTCGCGGCGGCTGCGCCCGCGAGCAGACCGGACTCGAACGCGGCGCTGGCTTCGCTTTGAGACGCGCTCATACCGGTCGGTTCAGCGCGCATCACGACGAGCCCTTCGAGGCGTGCGAGCTGCCCGTCGAAGGCGCTGAACAGGCTGCCGCGCACGCGGCTGACGAGCTCGCGCCCGACGGCCGGGCCGCCGCTCACCAGCTGGCGGCCGACGAGGTTGCCGAGATGTTCGGTGAGCTTCACCGACGTCGCGACCGAGGCGTAGCGCGTTCCGGCCGCTTCGTGGGCGATGCCCGGGAGGTTGAGCGGCTCCTGCACCGCCACGACGCTCGTCACGTTCCCCCCGGCTTGCGCGACGGAGGTGCGCACGAGCCCGTCCACCTCGTCGGAGGAGCCGCCGAGGAACACAAGTCCGATGTTGCGCCCCGCCAGCAGTTCGTGCACCGAGAGTGGGTACAGGCCGTTGACGAACGCTTCCTCGTTGGTGAGTCGTGTCTGCAGTTCGCTGGCTTGGCGTCGTGCCTGGCCGACTTCCGAGTCGAGGTTGTGAACGATGCCATTCTTGGCCGAGGAGACGAGGTTGGAGTCGCCGATCGCGACGCCCAGCAGCACACCGATCATCAGCGCCAGCAGGACAGCGGCGAGGGACAGCGCGTGATAACGATAGTCGAACATGCGCGTTCGCGAGGGCGGGTCAGCCGAGGCCGAGAAGCACCCGCAGCTGCAACCACAGCAGTTCGACCACGTCGCGCAGCGCGGGTGTCTCCCACACGATCGCGACCATCGCCAGCAGCCCGGCGGCGATCACGAGCAGCAGCGGGGTGAGCCCCGGCCGCGGCCGATACAGACGGCTGACGCCCTTGGCATCGACCAGGATCTCACCGATGCGCAGACGCGTGAGGAACGTCGAGGACATGCCCTTGCGGCTGCGATCGAGAAAGTCGACGAGGTTGAACTGCGAGCCGACCGAGACGATCAGCCGAGCGCCCTTCTCCGCGGCGATCAGCAGCGCGACGTCCTGACTGGTGCCGGGAGCCGGGACGAGCTTGAACGGCAGGCCGAGTTGCTCCAGGCGGTGGCGTCCGGGAGCCTCGCCGTCTGGGTAGGAGTGCACGACGAGCTCAGCTCCGCAGCGCAGCGCCGCCTCCCCGGCGGAGTCCATGTCGCCGACGATCATGTTCGGCTGCAGGCCCACCTCGAGCAGCGCGTCGGCGCCCCCGTCGACGGCGACGATCACCGGTCGCAGATCTCGGATGAACGGGCGCAGGGCGCGCAGATCGTGCTGGTGACCGACGCCGCGGACGACGACCAGCGTCGAGCGGTCGCGGAAGTCCGTTGCGAAGCGCGGCAGCTCGATCCTGCCTGCCAGCAGCTCGCGCTCCTCACGCATGTGCTCGATCGTGTTCTGCGCGAAGCGCTCGAGCGCCTCATCGATCTCCAGGCGCCGGGCCTCCGTGTCGGCATGCACGCGCTCGAGGTCGAGGATCTCACCACGCGCGATCACCTGCCCTCTGCGCAGAATCTGGGCGTGTGGCGCGCCGCTGGTAAGGCCGTCGAGCGCAGCGCTCGCGGGGATCCTCCTGATCACCACGGGATCACCGTCGGAGACGGTGTCGAAGAGCGAGTCGTCGGGCAGGTCGACGAGCAGGATTCCAGCCTCCACCAGCAGTTGCGGACCGAGGTTCGGGTATGACCCGCCAGAGGACGGCCTGCAGTTGAGCACCGCGACAGCGCCCGCCGCGATCAGCTCCTCCGCCGAGACGCGATCGATGTCGAGGTGGTCGATCAGCGCGACGTCGCCGCGCACGAGGTGTCCGACGAGCAGCTTCGTGCGCCTGCCAGGCCGAATCGGCCCTGCGACCGTGCCCGCGCGCGCGAGCTCGGACTCCATCGATCGCGTTACAGCCACAGCTGCGAGAGTAACGCCCGCGACGGCAAAACGCGGCGCGTGCAGCGGCTTTAGCCGACGGTCGCCTCAGGCTGCGCGGAGCAGGTCGCGCGCGTGACGGCGGGCGGTGGTGTCGTCGGTGTCGGCGCCGAGCATGCGAACGAGCTCGGCGACGACGTCGGCCTTGCCGAGCTCGACGACCGTGGCACGCGTCGGCTCGGCGCTCGTGTCCTTGACGATCGAGAAGTGCCGTGCACCGAGCGAGGCGATCTGCGGCAGATGCGTGATGCACAACACCTGGCGGCGCTCGCTGAGCTCACGCAGCCGCGCGCCGACGGCGCGTGCGGTCTGGCCGCCGATGCCGGCGTCGACCTCGTCGAATACGAGCGTCGCGTCTGCCGCCGAGGCACCGGCGACGCTCATGATCGCGAGCATCACACGCGAGAGCTCTCCGCCGGAGGCGATCTCGCGCAGCGGCCCCGCCGGAACGCCGGGATTGGGGGCGATCATGAACTCGACCGCGTCGCCACCCGCCGGGCCTGGCTCGCGCGGCTCGAGGGTCACATCGAAGCTCGCCTCGCCCATCGCCAGCGCTTCCAGCTGCTCACCGACCGCGGTCGCGAAGCCGCGGGCGGCTGCCTGGCGCGCGCGCCGCACCGACAGCACGTGGCGCTCGAGCGCCGCCCGCGCGTCCTTCAACTGCTCGGTGCTCTGCACGAGCGCGACCTCCGCGCCGGCGAGCTCGTCGCGCCGCGCGCGGGCCTGCAGCGCGAACTGCAGCACCGCTCCGACGCTGCCGCCGTGCTTGCGCGCAAGGCGTTCGATCGCGGCAAGGCGCTCTTCGAGCGTGTCCAGCGAGACCGCTGCGCCGAGACGCTCGACGAGATCCTCGAGGCCATCGGTGGCCGCCCGCTCGCCGTACTCGCGCAGCTCGCCGGCGAGATCTTGAGACTCGATCGAGAGCGAGCGCATGCGCTCGCCGAGCGCGTCCAGCGTGGGGTCGACGCCGGCGAGCGCGTCCAGCGCTTCGCTCGCCGCCGCCGCGAGCTGGGCGCCGCCCGCGGCCTCGCCTGCGTCGGGAGCGAGCGCGTCGGCGGCGGCGCCCGCGGCCGAGCGCAGCGCGTCGCTGCGACGCAGCCGCTCGCGTGCCGCCAACAGCTGTTCGTGCTCTTGCTCGTCCGGAGCGAGCGTGTCGATCTCCGCGAGCTCGTACTCGAGCAGGTCGAGCTCACGCTCGCGCTGGGAGGCCAGCTCGCGCAGCTCCCCCAGCCGCGCCTCCAGGAGTCGTGTCTGTGCGAAGGCCTCCGCGCAGGCCCGTAGGCGGGCCTCGTGCTCGCCGGCGCAGAGGCTGTCGAGGATCTCCAGCTGCGCGCCCGAGACGGTCAGCTTACGGTGCTCGTGCTGTCCGTAGAACGCCAGCAGCGTGCCCGCGACGTCGCGCAGCTCCGCCACCGTCGCCGAGCGGCCGCCGAGGTAGGCGCGAGTACGTCCGTCGGCGCCGACGCGACGGGCGAGCACGAGCTCCTCGGCGTCGGGGCTGACGCGCTCGCCGAGCTGCTCGCGCAGCGACTCGGGCAGATCGAAGATCCCCTCGACATAGGCCTCGCCGGCCCCGGGACGGACGATCCCCGGCCGCGCGCGGCCGCCGAGCAGCAGGTCGAGGGCGTGCGCCAGCACGGTCTTGCCCGCGCCGGTCTCGCCGGTGAGGACGTTCAACCCTCCCGCCAGGCGCAGCTGGGCCTCCTCGATCAGAAGCAGATTCTCGACACGCAGCTCTTGCAGCACCTCACGTGGTCTACCAGCGCGCGGGGACGGATTGCGACGGCGCGGCAAATCCCGGCGACGCCCGCGCGGCAGCGTCCGCGGTCGCGCGCGTGCTGTCCTTGTCCCGACGTCCAGCGGCGGGCATAATCGTAAAAGCGGTCCAGGAAGGACCGTTCACCCGGGCGTACACTCGTCCGCTACAGGCATGGCTGCCAGTGACCCCAATCCACGCTCCGATCGGCTCCAGCCGGACGCTGGTGGGCGCCTGGCTGCGGCTGCGATGAGCGAGCGTCTGCGGGAGGAGATCGGCCGCGCCGAACGCTTCGGCACGCGCCTCAGCTGCCTGCTGGTCGTGATCGACAACCTCGATCAAATGGCCCGTGATCACGGCGGCGAGCTGCGAGAGCAGGCGCTCGACTACGTCGCCGGCGCTCTGCGACGAGAGCTGCGTTGCTTCGACCGCGTCGGACGCATCGGGCGTGACGGCGCCGAGGCGCAGGATCTGTTGATCGTCGTGCCCGGCGCCGACGGCCCACGCGGAGAGATCGTCGCCCGCCGCGCTCTGGAGCGGCTGCACACGATCAAGATCGAAGCCGACGGCACGCGCCAGCCGCTCGAGATCTCAGTTGGACTCGCGGCATGGCAGGGCGATGTGAACGCGGAGGCGATGGTCGGGCGCGCGCGCGCGGCGCTTCGCAGCGTCAACGGAGACCTGGCGCCCAGCCAACCACCAACTGAGCCGTCCGCCGCAGGGCCCGCGCACGAAGCCGCCACGACGCAGCCTCGACAACCGCCGGAGCCGACCACGGCGCGTATCCGCGCCGGCGGTCCATAATCTCGGCCGTGCTCTCCGGATCAGAGTTGTGGCTGCTGCGGCTGATGGCCGACCGCGGCCTGGCGCTGCTCGACGCGAGCGCGCTGCTCATGGTGATCGAGGAGCGCGGCGAGCTGCGCGTGGCGGCTAGCAGCGGCGCGTCGGTGCGGCTGCGGATCACGCCCGTGCAGGGCAGCGCGCTCGGGGCGCTGTACCTCCAGGGCAAGCCGGTGTCGCTCGATCGCCCGCGCGGCGAGGAGGCGGCGTGGCTGCACGAACTCGGGCTCGAGGCGCGCGCGGTGCTGGTCGAGCCGCTCAACATGGAGGCGCACGGGGGCGGCATGGTGATCGTGCTGCGCGAGCAGGGAGGCTTCCGCGACCCTGACCGTCAGGCGTTGAACGCTTTCGCGTCGAGCGTCGCGCAGCGCCTGGCAGCTGAGCGCTCGGTCGAGATCGAACGTCTGCGCTACGGCATGGAAGCACGCGAGCGCGAGCGCACGCGCTGGGCGCGCGAGATCCACGACGAGAGCATCCAGGGCATCGGCGCTCTGCGCCTGCAGCTCGCGAACGCCCGCGACCTGGACGACAAGGTAGCGCTGAGTGCGGCCGTGAACGCGGCGCTCGAGGGCCTCGGCACCGAGATCGACGGCCTGCGCCATCTGATCACCGAGCTGCGTCCCGCGGCGCTCGACGATCTCGGGCTGGCGGCCGCGCTCGAGGCGCTGGCACGGCGCGCACAGGCGATCGACGGACTGGAGGTCAAGACGGAGATCGACCTCAGCGCCATCTCCGACAGCGCCCACGAGACGGCCTCGGAGAGCGCCCCACGCCTGGACGCCGAGCTGGAGAGCACGATCTACCGGGTCGTCCAGGAGGCGCTGACGAACGTCAGCCGCCACGCGCAGGCGACGAGAGCGGTGATCAGCGTGGTCTCGCGCGACGGCGCGGTCGAGGCGTCGGTGACCGACGACGGGCGCGGCCTGCCGGAGACGGCGCGGCTCGGCCCGCGCGGCGACGGCCTGGAGGGTGGCTTCGGCATGTCGGGTATGCGTGAGCGCGCGGAGCTCGTCGGCGGCGAGCTCGAATGGGCGCGCGCGCCCGAGCGCGGCACGATCATGCGCCTGACGGTTCCGCTCGCCGGACGCCCTGCGGCGGCCGTCGAGCACCAGCCCGCCTCCTAGTCCGACTGCAGCGAGCGCGCGCTGGCCGCCCGCCGTCAATCCTCGGAGGTTCGCGGCGCGGTGATGCCCTCGCCGGGCTGGCCGTCCTCGTCTGGCTGGGCGTCCTCGCTGAGCTGACCGTCCTCGCCTGACCCGCGCAGCCATCCGGCGAGCTCCTTGCCGACCGAGCTGATCGACTCGCCCGCGTCGCGGAAGCCGTCGCGGATGCGTTCGGCGTAGAACGAGACCGCCTCGCTGCTGTCGGCGCGGGCGTCGACGGGGTCACCGCGCCGCGGATACTCACCGTCGACGATGCGGTCGAACTCGCCCGATTGCACCCACGCCATCAGCTCGTGCGCGCGCCTGACCGGCATCGGATGCGTGACGCCGAGGTCGAGCATCAGCCTGGTCAGGCGCTCGAGCCCGCCGCCCTGGTCTTTGTAGTCCATCCCCTGGCGCATGAACAGGTCGAGGTCGAGCTCCTCGACCATCGCGCCGGCGGCGAGCGACATCAGCGTGCGACACACCACGAGTGGGTCGCGGGTGACGAGCGCAGCGGCGCGGTCCGCGCTCAGCTCGGTGGCGCGCCCCCACTCCATCAACGCTGAGCGCACCGGGCCCAGCGGCAGCGGCAGCCGCGAGCTGCGCGTGAGCAGCACGAGGATCGTCAGCGCGGTGCGATACAGCTGGTGGTCGGCGAGGATGTGCGCTGCCTCGTGCGCGAACACCGCCCGCCGCTGCGGCCCGTCGAGCAGGTGAACGAGCTCGGACTGCACCACCACGATCGGCCGGCGAGCGCCGATCGCGAGCGCGTTGGGCGCGGGAAACTGCGTCAGGTACAGGTCGGGGACGTCGGGCATGTCGAGCGTCGCGTAGGCGAGCGCGTGCTCCCGCCAAACCTCGCCCAGCTGCTGCTCTGAGAGGCGCACCGAGGAGCCTAGGTAGCTCTGACGCAGCGCGCGCTCGTAGCCCAGCTCGATCAGCTTGCGCACGACGGTGTCGAGGTACGGGATCGAGCCGAGCGCCGCGGTGGCGGCACGGTCCGCCGGGTGCTGGAAGGCCCGTGGGGAGATGTCGGTCAGCTGGTAGCCCTCGACCGGCACACTCGATCGGGAGGACGCCATCCGGTCAGCGTACATGGCCAAGCGCTCGCGCTATGGCTAGTAATGCAATGAGACTGGAAAGGCGAAAGCGCCGCTGGGATGAGATCACGGCGCCTGAGCTGCGCCGGGCCGCTGAACGGCCTTGACCTATTCTGAGTTCATGCTATTCTCGCGCGCATGCCCAGGAAGCGCTCCCACCAGACCAAGCTCATCCTCCAGGTGCTTCTCGACGCACCGGCCGACGAGGCGTACGGGTTGGAGGTTGTGCGCGCGAGTGGTGTGCCGGTGGGCACTGCTTACGCGATCCTGCGCCGGCTCGAGGACGAAGGGCTACTCGATGGCCGCTGGGAGCAGATCAGCCCCGAGGATGAGGGCCGCCCCGCTCGTCGCTACTACAAACTCAATGGTGAAGGGCGCCGCGTGGCGCACCAGGAGACAGCCGATCAGAAACGGGCACTCGAATTGCTTGTTCCGGGTTGGAGCGCATGACCACGGTCGTGTGGATCGCAACCATCGTCGGCGCAGCCGGCAGTGCCGCGTGCGCATGGATCGGTATACGTCCTCGATGGGAAATGCGCCGCCGCCGCAACGACTTGCGCCGTTCGGTCTGGGAGTGGGAAATGCACACAGAACGACGTTTCAGAGAAGCGCGAATCAGGTATGGCGGTCATGTCGAAATCGAAGAGCGCACGGGCGAGGTGCAGGTCATCAGGCACAGAGAAGGCGCGTATGCCCCGCCGAGGTGGGCGCTCGCATGGATGAGCAGCGAGGATGCATGCCGTTATCAGTGTGAGTGGAGCGCGCACCTGCACCAGCTCATCGAAGAAGGTGAAGGCAGGCAGGCGTGGCGGGATCGACGTCGGTTGGCGCTCGCAGCGATCTCTTTCGCGATCGTGCTTCGCCTGCGCCGTGCCCTCGGCCGGGCGCGCTGACCGGACCTCGCGCGAGGCCGGGCGTTGCACGAACTCGGGACAACTACGAACGCCGCGAGCCGGCCGTCAGGCCGGCCTTAACATCAACTAGTCCGCGAGCCCCGTGCGCCGCACGTACGCCGTGATCTCCGCACGCGAGGAGAACCCGAGCTTCTCGATCGCGCGGGCTCGGTAGGTCTTCACGGTGCGCTCGGCGACGTTCAGCTGCTCGGCGATCTCCGGGTTGGTGTAGCCGTTGGCGATCAGGCGCACTACCTCGCGCTCGCGCTCGCTCAGGACGACACCGTCGGTCGCGCCGTCCTCGCCGGTCGCCATCAGGGCGCCGAGTCGCGGGTGCAGGTAGTTGCCGCCCGCGACGGCCAGGCGGAAGGCCTGCAGCAGCTCGGCGGGCTCGGCCTCCTTGAGGACGTAGCTGCGCGCCCCCGCCCTGAGCGCCTGGCGGGCGTACTCGGGGTCCTCGCGCATCGTCAGGATCGCCACCGCGAGCGTCGGATGCGAGATGAAGCACGACGGCAGCGCGCCGAGGCTCGAGCCGCCCGGCATCGTCAGATCGAGCGTCAGCAGGTCGGGTTTGTGCTCGCGCACCTCGCGGATCATCGCCGGGATGTCCGCTGCTTCGGCGACCACGCGGAACTCGCCGCCCTCGCGCTGCAGCACCGCGCGAATGCCGTCGCGGACGACGGCGTGGTCGTCGGCGATGATCACGTCAATCGGTCGCGTCACCCCTGGAGTGCCAGCGTCCATGCGATGAAGGTAGCGGGTGGGCAGGACCGATCCCACGCCTTTGTGGACGACTGTCCGTCGCGGCGCCTCTGCGACGAAGCGACTGGCATCGTCGCTTTCAGGCGTTAGCGTGGCGGCGTGGGCTCCCCCCTGTCCTCTCCCCGGCTGCGCCGGATCATCACCGCGTACACGATCAACAGGCTGGGATCGTGGGTCGGCTTGGTCGCGCTGTCGCTCGCGGTCTTCGACCACACCCACAGTGCGCTCGCCGTTGCGGCGCTGTTGTTCGCCTGGCAGGCGTTGCCGGCGTTCCTCGTGCCCGGACTGGTCGCCCGCGTCGAGGCGTCGGCGCGTCGCAGCGAGCTCAGTGCCCTGTATCTCTTCGAGGCGGTGGCCACGGCGTCGCTCGCGGTGCTCCTGTGGCACTTCTCGCTGCCGGCCGTGCTGGTCCTCGCGGCGCTCGACGGCACCGCGGCGCTCGCCGCCAGCGCGTTGCTGCGTGCGGAGGTGGCGAAGGTCGCGCGGGAAACTGCGCACGCCCACGCAGACAGCTCGACGAGTCCGCGCAGGAGCCTCGAGGCTCAGGCGCAGGAGGCAGAACGCCGGGCGAACGCCGCGCTGAACATCGGGTTCTCGGTCTCGTTCGTCGCCGGACCGGCGCTCGGCGGTGCTGTGGTCGCCGCCGCCGGAGCGCCCGCCGCGTTGTTCATCGATGTCGGTTCGTTCCTGATCTGCGCCGGCCTGCTGATCGACCTGCATCCCCATGTGGAGGAGGCGGGCGCCAACTCTGCCCGGGCCCGCCTGAACGCAGCGTGGTCGCACATCAACGAGGTTGCCGCGCTGCGCAAGCTGCTTCTGGCGGAGGTGGCGGCGCTGATCTTCATCTCGGCCGCCAGCCCGATCGAGGTCACATACGCAAAGGCGACGCTCCACGCCGGCGACCGTGGCTATGGGCTGCTCGTCACCTCATGGGGAGCAGGCGCTGTGCTCGCAAGCATCTTCTTCGCGCGCTCGGTGCGGCGCCGACTGGGCTTGATGCTCAGCGCCGGCATCTTCATGCTCGGCGCAGCCTTCGTCGGCTTCGCCGTCGCTCCCTCGCTGGCGCTGGCGTGCGTCGCCGCGGTGGTGGGGGGAGTCGGCAACGGGCTGGAGTGGCCGTCGCTGATCAGCCTCGTCCAGCGGCTGACGCCTCAGCGCCTGCACGGCCGGCTGATGGGCGCAGTCGAATCGATTGCCGCGCTATGTCTCGCGGTTGGCCTGCCCCTCGGCGGAGCACTGGTAGCGATCAGCTCGGCGCGGGTGGCCTTTCTGATTCTGGGGTTGGTCTCGGCGAGCGCAACCGTCGCGTTCGTGCACCTGACGCTGACCGGGCTTGAAGCCGATCCGCAGCCAAGTCTCGACTCTCCGCAGGCCGCCGGTTCGCAGACTGCGCCCGACGAGGCGCGCCCGCCCGCGCCCGCCGCGAAGTAGGACCGCCTGCGAGCGGCTGCACCCCACCGACGCTCCCCCCTCCCCTCAAGTACTACACCGCGACGGCCGTTAAGGACGACAGAGCGCGCGATGCCTGCATCCATGATTACGAGACGTCTGTTCTGGGCAGCCGAGGCTCTGCTGCTCCTCGGTACGGTCGCGGCGAGCGTGTGGCTGTCATCGAGAGGCGAATGGCATCCGCTCGGCCTCGTGGCGCTGCTGCTGACGATCGCGTTCGCGGGAGAGTGGTTCAGCGTAGAGACCAGCGCGGGGCAGCTGAGCGCGTCGCTGGGCGCCATGGTGCTCGCCATGGGCCTACTTGGCCCGGCGCCGGCGGCAGCGTGTGGCGTGGCCGCGATGATCCAGCGCTCGACCGCGAAGCGTCTCTCGCCGGCGCTCTGGTTGAACAACCTCGTCACCTACGCGGTGGCTCCCTTCGTTGGCGGGCTGGTGGTCTGGGCAGCCTTCGGCAACGTCGCCGGGATGCACAGCCAGGACGCGTCCCACGCCATCTTGTTCGGTCTGATCGTGCTGATTGCCGCCGCAGTGCTGCTCGTGCTCAACTTCGTTCTGTTCGCGCTGAATCTGCGCGTGAGCGAAGGTCGCTCGCTCGCTCGTCTCACACGGGAGCTGTTCCTCCCCTTGCTGCCGGGCGAGCTTGCGGTCGCGGTGATCGCCACGATTCTCGTTCTCGCATACCGGAGCGCGGGCCTACCAATCCTGTTGGCCGCGGTCCCCGTTTTCCTGATCTTCCGCCATCTCACCGTCGCACTCCTGCGCTCGGAGGACAGAGCCGAGCAGCTGGCGGCTCGCAGCAGACAACTCGTGGGCCTCCAGCTCGGGGTGCTGCGAACGCTCGTACGAACCTTGGGTAAGCGCGACGAGACGACAGGGCGCCACGCAGCTGCCGTTGCCGGCTACGCCAAGGCGCTGGCCGCGGAGGTCGGCTGTGACGAGGAGGAACGCGACGACGTGCATGCCGCCGGACTGCTGCACGAGATCGGCAAGTTCACGTGGCCCGACCGAGTCCTGCACGCCGAGACGGTCGACGAGCAGGATATGGAGATCGTCAAGAGCCATCCGCAGGACGGCGCCGCGCTCGTGGGCGCGCTCGACGGCTACGGCGCTGTAGCCGACGCGATCCTCTACCACCACGAGCGCGTTGACGGTCGGGGTTACCCCGCAGGCCTGATCGGCAAGGAGATCCCGGTGGCCTCGCGGATCCTCGCGATCTGCTCGATTTACGCCACGGTCACGGGGCGCGGGGGCTATCGCGCGCATATGACGCCAGAGGAAGCCAAGACGGAGCTGCGTCGGGGGGCCGAGAACGGGCAGCTCGACGCCGAATTCGTGGAGGCCTTCGTGCGCGTGCTCGACCGCGAAGGCCCCACCTTCGCTCAGGACTCGAACTTCGAGACAGAGCTGGAATTCGAGCGACGCGTCGCCGAGCTCGCAAGCCCTCGCTCTGAGGCAAAGGCATCGAGCACGAGTCGCGCCCACGGACGCGACCGCTCGCCGCGCATCTGGGGAAACCTGCGCGAGCGCGTTCTCAACAAAGAATGAGGACGCCCCGGACACTCGCGGGACGCCCTCATTCGAAGCTGTGACTTCTTTGGGTACTAGTTGCTGTGAGGTTCAACCATGTCGTCTCCTTCTCCAGTCCGTTTGCGCTCCAGGGGCTCCCTGCTGCCATCCTTGCCGTCCGCGTGGACGGAGCCACATGAGTAGGTTTGGACACGATAGTAACCGAATCAGCCGGAAATGACCACCCCGAGTAGCTCTGTGCACGTTTGGTTGCAAAAGAAGGGCCTCGTGCCAGGCGCCGCCTGAGCGGGTCACGGCCTTTGCTCGCGCGGCTTGGCCTGCGCCCTGGAGACTCGCGAGCAGCGACAAACGCCAACAAACCTCGCCGCGGCTCAAGTTCTCGGCGCTTTCGGACGAAGTACCCCTTGACCGCAAACCCACCGAGGTTCAGGAAACGCCGCCCGTGTCCATCCCATCCGCACAGCCCCGCAACGACCGCCAGCTCGTGTTCACCAGCTCCCAGGCCGCCCGCTATGTGGGCGTTTCGCTCGCAACCGTGCGCCGCTGGACAGACGCCGGCCACATCGAGTGCTACCGCACGCCTGGTGGCCAGCGGCGCTTCTCGCGAGCCCAGCTGGACGACTTCATCGCTTCGATGCAGCGCAACGGCGGCACGAGCGAGGACACCGCCGTCGAGCGTCGCGACGCGCAGGTCGCCTGAGCTCGTCGCGCCGGCGGGGCGCCTCCCGGAGCCCTGCTCTCAGCTCGCCAGACGCCCGAACTTCTCGCGCAGGCGGCGATAGAACGAGGAGCCCGGAAGCTGGGCGATCGTGCCGACGTCGTTGACGAAGCGCGCCTCGAGCCGGCCTGCGGCGGGGATCTCGCCGGCGGGGCGACCGTCCACCGCCACGTCGAGCGGCTCCAGCGACCGGTTGTAGATCGTCAGTCGATCGTCGGGCGCGGCCACCAGCGCGCGCGCGCTCATCGAGTGCGGCGCGATGAACGACACCACGAAGCCTTTCACCCCCCACGCCATCACCGGACCCCCGTTGGCGAGGTTGTAGCCGGTCGATCCCGCCGGCGTTGCCACCACCAGGCCGTCGCAGCGCACGCTGCCTGCTTCCTCGCCGTCGAGCGAGTACGCGAGCTCGGCGACGCGCTCGCCGACCTTGCGGTGGATCGCGATGTCGTTGATCGCGGTCTGGATCGCGGCCCGCGAGCGATCGTCGGGGTCGTCGAGCACGATCGCAGGCAGCCGCAGCAGCTCGAAGTCGCCGACCAGCGCGCGGCGGAAGCCGTCCTCGATGTCCTCGGGCTCAACCGTCGCGAGGAAGCCGATCGCGCCGAAGTTGATCGCGAACACCGGAACGCCCGTCCCTGCGTATCGCTGCAAAGCGCGCAGGATCGTGCCGTCGCCGCCGAGCACGAGGCACAGCTCGACGTCGTCCTTGGCAGGCGCGTCCACCATCAGGCCGGGACCGGCGCGCAACCCGTGCTTGAGCGTCTCCTCCGCATCGACACGCAGCGTCACGCCCGCTTCCGCCGCGCGCGCTGCGAGCAGCGCGAGCGCCGGGCCGGTGCCGTCGGGACGACGGTGCGTGAAGACGGTCATCTCTCTCACGGCTCGACCTCCCGTGCCATCCGCTCGAGCTCGTCCTGCTCGCGCGTCGCCACGCGCGCCCCCGGACCGGGTGCGACGCCCTGCCCGCCCGGCGCGTCAGGGTCGCTCAGCCACATGAACGTCTCTTGGTTGCCCTTCGGGCCGGGCAGGCCCGAGGAGTAGTAGCCGACGACCGCCGCTCCCAGGGTGAGCGCGCTCGCGCCTGCCGCCAGCAGCGCCTCGCGTCGATCCTCGGGCGCGCGCACGACACCGCCGCTGCCGACGCGGCCGCGTCCCAGCTCGAACTGCGGCTTGACCAGCGCGAGCACGTCATAGCCGCGCTCCAGACAGCCGAGCACCGCTCCCAGCACCTTGCTCAACGAGATGAACGACACGTCCACGGTCGCCAGGTCGGGCCTGCGGTCGGGGTCGACGCGCGCCGCCGGCAGCATCGCGGCGGTCAACGCGCGCGCGTTGGTGCGCTCGAGCACCGCAACCCGCGGATCGCTGCGCAGACGGTAATCCAGCGTTCCGTAGCCGACGTCCACGGCGATCACTTCGCGCGCGCCGCGCTGAAGCAGGCAATCGGTGAAGCCGCCGGTCGAGGCGCCCACGTCCAGGGCGCGCCTACCCTCCACGCCGAGGCCGCACGCGGCGAGCGCGTTGGCGAGCTTGATGCCACCGCGCGACACGAACGCCGGACGTTCCAGCAGCCGGACCTGCGTGTGCTCGTCGACCAGTTCGCCGGGCTTGGCCGCGCGGCGCTCACCGGAGCGGATCGCGCGCTCGCCAGGCGTCAGGAACACCTCCCCGGCCATCACCGACGCAGCAGCCCGGCTACGCGACGCAAACAGTCCGCGCTCAGCCAGCAGGGTGTCGAGACGCCGCTTGCCCATCGCCTGGAAACCCTTACACACAACTCGCGCCGGTGCCGGGCGCGGACACGACGTTGCAGACCTCACGCGTGTCGGCCGGCGACGCCACTCACGAAGAGGAGGCCCAACTGTGATCGATGTCACACACGCCACGGCCGGCGCTGGCCATCATGTTGATTGATCGAGAGTGCAGCATCTTGCTCTCCTGAATCCCTCCTCCCGAAACGGCCCGCTCTCCCCGGCGGGTCGTTTCATTTAACGATCGAGGGGGGCACTCAGGCGCCGACGACGGCTGGACCGGTGCCCTGAGATCCGCCGCGGCTGCCGCTGATCGTGCGGCGACGGCCACGGTCCGACAGCGCCGCGGCGACACGCGCGGCGATGCGCTCGCCGGTGAAACCGACCTCCTCGTGCAGCAGTGCGGGCTTGCCGTGCGTCACGTACTCGTCCGGCAGGCCCACCCGCAGGATGCGCGGCGTCACGCCTGCGTCGTTGAGCGTCTCCCACACAGCCGAGCCGAAGCCGCCGGCGAGCACCCCCTCCTCGACCGTCACCAGCAGGTCGTGCTCGGCGGCCAGTTGCGCCATCAGGCCCGCATCGATCGGCTTGGCAAAGCGCGCGTCCGCGACCGTCACCGCGATCTCCTGGCGGCGCAGCTCGTCGGCGGCCGCCAGCGCCTTGCCCACACCGCTGCCGTAGCCGATCAGCGCCACGCGGCGTCCATCGCGCGCCGATTGCGGCGTGGCGTCGGCCTCGCGCAGGATCTCACCGGTGCCGATCGCGATCGCGCGCGGCTCGCGCGGCAGCGCCACCCCTTCGCCTTCCCCGCGCGGGTAGCGCAGCGCGATCGGCCCGTCGTCGTACTCGATCGCGGTGCGCAGCATGTTCACGAGCATCGCCTCGTCGCGGGGGGCCATCAGCACGATGTTCGGCAGGCAGCGCAGATAGGCGATGTCGAAGGCCCCGTGGTGGGTCGGTCCGTCGTCGCCGACCAAGCCCGCGCGGTCCATCGCGAAGACCACGTTCAATCGCTGCAGGCACACGTCGTGAACGATCTGGTCATAGGCCCGCTGCAGGAACGTCGAGTAGATCGCCGCGACGGGCTTCACGCCCTCGAGCGCGAGGCCGGCGGCGAACAGGATCGCCTGCTGCTCGGCGATGCCGACGTCGAAGTAGCGCTCGGGCATCGCCTTCTGCAGGATGTTCAGGCCCGTCCCGGAGTTCATCGCCGCCGTGATGCCCACGACGCGCTCGTCGCGTTCGCATTCACGCAGCAGCGCCTCGCCGAACACCTGCGTGTACTGCGGCGGCGGCGCGGGGGTCTTCTTACCCCCACGGTTGGCGAGCGCCGCGGGCCGGGTCGGCGAACCGTTGAGGATCGACTTCGGCTTGGCGGCGTGCCACTGCTCCATGCCCTCGAGGCCGCCTTCCTCGGCGGGCGCGAAGCCCTTGCCCTTGACTGTCGCGATGTGCACCACGACGGGGCGCTCCGCCGCGATCGCCTCGCGCAGCGCCTCGCGCAGCGCGCGCACGTCGTGGCCGTCGATCACGCCCACGTACGCCCAGTCGAGCTCCTCCCACCACAGGCCGGGTGCCCAGAACGCCTTGATCGACTCCTTCAGGTGGGGTCCGAGGCGCTCGAACGCGGCGCCGATGCCGATCGGCAGGCGCGTCAGGCCGCCCTCGAGGTCGGCGCGCGCGCGCCACAGCTTCGGGTTCAGGCGCACACGGTTGAAGTAGCGCGACAGCGCACCGACGTTCGGGGCGATCGACATGCCGTTGTCGTTGAGCACGACCACGATCGGCGTCCCGAGGCCGCCGGCCTGACCGATCGCCTCCAGGGCCACACCCCCCGTCATCGCGCCGTCGCCGATCACCGCGACGACCTTTCCGTCCGCCTTGGACTCACCGTCGTGCTCGCGGTCGAGGTGGCGCATGCCCTCCTTGATGCCGACCGCGTAGCCGATCGAGGTCGAGGCGTGGCCGGCGCCCATGATGTCGTGCTCTGACTCCGCGATCGAGCAGAAGGGAGCCAGGCCGCCGTACTGGCGGATCGTGCTCAGCTGCTCGCGCCTGCCGGTGAGGACCTTGTGCGGGTAGGCCTGGTGGCCGACGTCCCACAGGATCTTGTCGCGTGGCGACTCGAGCACGGAGTGCAGCGCCACCGCCAGCTCGCACGTGCCGAGGTTCGCCCCGAAGTGCCCGCCGATCTCACCAACGGTGTCGATGATGTGCTCGCGCACCTCCTGTGCGAGCTGCGCGAGCTCCTGCTCGGACAGCCCGTGCAGGTCCTCGGGACCGTCGATGTCCTCCAGCACGGTCATGAGGTGCGGGTGTAGATGAAGTCGGCGATTCCCTCGAGCTCGGTGGTCGCGTCGGTGCCGGGGGCGCGGCTGGCAACCTCGGCGAGGGCCTGGCGCGCCATGCTGTGCGACTCGGCCGCCAGCTGCCTGGCGCGCTCGATCCCAAACTCGCTCACGTACGTGCGCTTCCCGTGACGCTCATCGCTACCTCGTGGCTTTCCCAATGCATCGTCGGTGCCGGTCACATCAAGTATGTCGTCGACGATCTGGAACAGAACGCCCAGCTCAGCTGCGAATCGACGGAACGGCGCTGTCCGTGCTCCGTCTTCGATCCCCGTCAACAGTAGTACGCAGAGCACGGACGCGCCGATCAGACGTCCGGTCTTGAGCTCGTGCAGCCGCCGCAGCACGGCCGGGCCCGACTCGCTATCGGCCTTCACGTCCGCGTACTGCCCGCCGACCATGCCGTTGACACCTGTCGCGGCTGCCAGCTCGGCTGCCGCCGCAAGCAGTCGCTCCGGATTCGCGCGCTGTTGCGTGAGCAGGTGGCGAAAGGCCTCGGCGTACAGGCCGTCGCCGGCCAGGATCGCGACGTCCTCGCCGAACTTCACGTGGCACGTCGGCGCCCCGCGGCGCAGCGCATCGTCGTCCATCGCCGGGAGGTCGTCGTGGATCAACGAGTACGTGTGGATCAGCTCGATCGCGCCCGCCAGCGGCAGCACCTCGCGCTGCTCGATGCCGACGGTGCGCGCGGTCGCAAGCGCGAGTACCGGGCGGATGCGCTTTCCGCCCGCCAGCAGCGAGTAGCGCATCGCCTCGTCGAGCCCCTGCGTGATCGGCTCCTCGGCGAAGCTCAGCTGCGCCAGATAGCGCTCGACCTCCTCGCGCAGATGCTCCGGGTAGCCGCCTGTCGCGGTGACGGCGTTCGACGGGTGGGCGGAGGAGGTGCCCATGGGAGCGGGCCCTATAGGAGGCTGTCCTGGCCGGGCGCCGGGGCCGAGACCTCGGCGCGGGTCAGCTGCTCGAGCTCGGCCGCGGCCTGCGTCGCCAGGGCAGCGCAGTCCTCGACCATCGTCGCCGCCGCGTCCGCCGAGAGCTCGCCCGAGCGCAGCTGCTCGCCCGCGCGCTCCAGGCGCGCGATCAACTCCTCAAGGCGCTCGACGCTCGGGTTCTTGCTCATCGGATCCGTGCATTCTCGCGCACCTCGCGCAACACTGCGCCCAGCACCCCATTCACGAACGCAGGAGCATCTGCGCCGCAGAACGTCTTGGCGCTCTCGACCGCCTCCTCGATCGCCCCCTCCGGTGGTATCGGCTCATCAGCCGGGGCCGCGTCGGGATGCAGGATCTCGATCAGCGCCACGCGCATGATGCTGCGCTCCAGCGGCTGGATGCGCTGCACCGACCAACCGTGGGAATGACGGTCGATCACCTCGTCGAGCTCCTCGGCACGATCGGCGGCCGCGTGCGCCAGCGCGCGTGCGAACAGCGACGCGTCCGGCTTCAACGTCTGCGCCAGCGGCCTGCCCGTGAGGTCATTCTGGTAGAGCGCGATGACGGCCGCCCTGCGCTGGTCGGATCGACGCATCTAGTGCTCGCCTCGGGACACTAGGCGCGCGCGACGTACTCGCCGGAGCGGGTATCCACGCGGATCCGTTGCCCCGGCTCGACGAACAGCGGGACCTGGATCACGGCGCCGGTCTCGAGCGTCGCCGGCTTCGTGCCGCCGCCCGACACCGAGTCGCCGCGCAGCCCCGGGTCGGTCTGGGTGACCTCGAGGTCGACCGCGCTCGGCAGCTGGAGATCGGCGGGGTCGTCGTCGATGAACAGCACGTCCACCTCGCTGCTCGGCGTGAGGAAGCGCAGCGCCTCCTGGACCGCCGTCTCCGGGATCGCGATCTGCTCGAAGGACTCGGTGTCCATGAAGTGCGCATCGGTGCCGTCGGCGTAGAGGAACTGCATCGTCCGCGACTCGGTGCGCACCGCGCGGAACTTCTCACCGGCGCGGAACGTCCTGTCGATGACGTTGCCGTCCGAGGCCCTGCGCAGCTTGGTGCGCACGAACGCACCGCCCTTGCCGGGCTTGACGTGCTGGAACTCGAGGATCTTGAAGACCGTGCCCTCGACGTCGATGTGGTTGCCGTTCTTGAATTGGTTGGTGCTGATCGCCACGGCCCTGCATCATAGGAGCACTCCGGCGCAGCGAGCGAGCGGACCGCGCTTGCAGCGCGTGAGCGCCCTGACGGGCGTGAGGGTCAAGGGTCGCCCGGCGGATGCCGAGAAATCTCTGGTGAGACCCCTCAGACGCCACCTCGGCGATGCGACGCTGCTCGCGCTCGCGCTCCTCCTCAGTGTCCGCGCAGCTTTCTCGCCGACGGCGGCGGGCGACTACACGGTGGATGGCCAGCCCGCGCTGAGCGCGCTGCTCCATGGAAATCTGCATGCCTTCGACCTGGCGCGACCCGCGATGGGCGATCTCTCGCTGCTGGTGCGTGCCCCGTTCGCGGCGCTCGCCTACCTCGGCGATGCCACCCCGCTGAGCATCTATCGCTGGGGGGTTCTGCCGTGCGTCATGTCGGTCGCGCTGCTGGGCCTCTGGCTTGCGAGCATCGCGCGCTCCCGCGGCGTGGGCTGGTTCGGCCAGCTGCTGATCGTCGCGTTGTCCGTCGTCAATCCCCTCACGAGCTCGGCGGTCACCCTGGGCCATCCCGAGGAGCTGCTCACCGCAAGTCTCTGCGTCGGCGCGTTGGTCGCCGCCGTCAAACAACGCTCCGTGCTCACGCTGGTACTCCTCGGGCTCGCGCTCGCCAGCAAGCAATGGGCAGTGGTCACGGTCCTGCCGATCCTGTTCGCGCTGGAGCGGGGGCGCATGCGCACGCTCGTCGGCGCGCTCGCAGTCGCGGCCGTGGTCACCGTCCCCGAGGTGGTCGGCTCCCCGTCCACGTATCTGCGCAACCAGCTGTCCCTGGCCCACGAACACCTCACCGAGTCCTCGATGTGGTCGTGGTGGTGGCCGTTCGGGTCGAACGGCACGCGTCTGGTGCTGATCGAAGGAGCCGCGGCACCTGTGACGCTGCATCATTTCCCGCGAGCGCTGATCGCGTCGCTGCATTCGCTGATCATCATCCTCGACGCGGTGGTCGCGCTGGTCATCGCCAAGGTTCGCGGTCTGCCACTGCGCCGAGACGACGTGTTTGCCCTGATGGCCGTAGTGCTCCTGCTGCGCTGTGCGCTGGACAACAACACGATGCCGTACTACCACGCGGCGCTGTTTCTCGATTTGCTCGCCTGGGATGCGCTCACGGCTGCGCGCCTGCCCCTGCGCGCCCTCGGCGGCGCCCTGGTCAGCTGGATGCTGTTCGACCGTCTTACCCCGGGCTCCTTCGGCGCGGTCGCGCCCTTGAGCATCCTCTACGGCATCTCCGCGGCGCTCGTGCTGGCGCTGCTCCTGCGCACCTTCATCGGGCGCTCGCCTTCGCTGCTCCGAGGCGCCCTCGGCCGCATGTCGTTGTCCGCCCGAGGCTGACCCGCGGCCTCCGCGGTTCCTCTAGGCGGCCGCCAGGCTCGCGACGTCGATCCCGATCACCTTCAGACGTCGGTTCAGCGCGTTGAACGCGAACGTATTGGTTTCGTCCATCGAGTAGTCGAGGATCGCGTAGTTATCGGGGTCTTCGCCCGGGGGCACGAGGACGGCGGACGCCAGCGGGATCAGCTCGGCGACGCGCTCGGCGATGCGCTGCTTGAGCGCCGGGTCCTGGGCCTTCTCGCGCAGGAACCACGTCCCGTAGGCAACGTGGCGGTGCTCGTCCTGGGAGATCAGCTTGAAGCCCTCCACCCAGCCCGGCAGGATCTCCTTGCGTTCCATGTAGTCGGTCAGGAACCACTGGCCGGTGAGCGCGAGCGTACCCTCGATGATCATGTGGTAGAGCGTCACGAAGTCGACCTTGGCCTCGATGTCGCGCGGGTTCTCCACCAGACGCCGTCCCCAGTCGACGAGCACGCCGTCGAACATCTCGATGAACGCCGGATTCAGATCCGCGCGCGCCCGCCCGAGGCGGTCCTCGAATGTGCCGTCGATGCCGAGGACCTGCTCGTAGAAGCGGTTGAAGTGCTGCGCGTGGCGCGCCTCGTCGACCTGCTGCGTCGTCAAGAACGCCTCCTCGCCCTGGCTCTCGTAGGCCATCACCAGGCCCGAGAACTGCGTCGTGACGCGCTCCTCGCCGATGAAGAACGACGACAGGTTCCACGCGAGCCTGTTGCGCAGATCCGGGTCCATCCGCTCCCAGTCTTGGCGGTCCTGCGTCAGGTCGATCGTGTGCGACTGCCAGTTCTGGCGCTCCCACAGCTCATACAGCTGCTGCGGGGTCATCAACGTGACCGACGAGAGCTTGGACTCGTCGGAGATCGTGCCGACATCGCCCTGACTGGTCAGATCGAGAAGCGAGGGCATGGTGTTCGAGACCTCCTCGTTACGCGCGTTGACGGGCGGGATGCAGCAGCGAACATACTCCGTTTGCTGCGGCTCAAGCAGAGCCGCGGCGACGCCGATGTCAAAGCATGCGTCGAATCGTGCGCGAGAACGCCGGCTGCGCGTTCCTCGCCGTCTGTGGCTGTGCGGTGATGGCGTGGCTGGGGCTGATCGGGTTCGCCTGGAGCGACTATGAAACCGAGGCGCAGCCGGCGTTCGCGGCGCTGACGCACGGGCACGTGCTCGAGTTCCTGCGGCTCGTGCCCGCGTACGGGGGCTCGCTGATCGAGCGCGCGCCGTTTGCGCTGCTTCCGGGGTTGTGGGGAGGCGGGGCGCTCGCGGTGTACCGCGCTGTCGCCGCGCCGTGTCTGCTCGCGACGGCGCTGCTGGGGGTGTGGCTGCTGGCGCGCATGCGCGGCGTGGGAAGCCCGCGGCTCGCACGCGCGGTCACCCTCGGGGTGTGCGTCGCCAACCCGCTGACGCTGCGCGCGCTCGAAGTTGGCCATCCCGAGGAGCTGTTGGGTGCGTGCCTGTGCGTCGCCGCCGTGCTGCTCGCTGCCGGCCGCTCGCCGGGTCGCGAGCGTCCGTTGCTGGCGGGGGCGCTGCTGGGCCTCGCGATCGCCAACAAGGAGTGGGCGCTGCTCGCGACCGGGCCGGTGCTGCTCGCGTTGCCGCCGGGGCGCCGCCTGCGGTGCCTGGCGAGCGCGGGCGTGGCGGCTGCGCTGGTGCTCGTGCCGCTGGCGCTCGTCAGCTCCGGTGGCTTCCTGGCGAGCACGCGCGCGGCGGCGGCGCCGAGCGCGAGTGTGATCTTCCAGCCGTGGCAGTTGTGGTGGTTCTTCGGCCATCACGGCGCACCCGTGCATGGGCTGTTCGGGGCGGCGAAGCCCGGCTACCGTGTCGCGGCGGCGTGGGCGGGCACGCTCAGCCATCCGCTGGTGCTGGTCGCGGGGCTCGCGATCGCCGCTTCGCTGTGGCCGCGCGCCAGGCGAGGAGCGCTGGCTGAGCGGGACGCGCTGCTCGCGCTCGCGCTCGCCTTGCTGCTTCGCTGCCTGCTCGACACGTGGGACACGAGCTACTACACGCTCCCGTTCCTGCTCGCCCTGCTCGCATGGGAGGTAAGCAGCGAGCCGCGGCGGCCGCCGGTGCTCGCGCTCGCCTGCACTGTGCTCGCGTGGATCAGCTTCCAGTGGCTCCCCGAACACGCAACCGCGGATCTGCAGTCGGCGGCGTTCCTGGCGTGGTCTGTGCCGCTGGCCGCGTGGCTCGGCTTGCGCCTCTTCTCTGTGGGGCATCGAGCGCGTGCCGAGCCGCCGCCCGCAGGCGCGGCCTATGAGACGACCGTGAGCTCCTTGGGCAGGCTCGTCAGCACCTCTTGAGCGTCCTCTCTGACGACCACCAGGTCCTCGATCCGCACGCCGAGCGCACCCGGCAGGTACACGCCTGGCTCGACCGTCACGACGTTGCCGACGCGCAACGGCTCCTCACCGGCGGTACGCGACAGGCGCGGGCCCTCGTGGATCTCCATGCCGACCCCGTGCCCGAGGCCGTGGCCGAAGTCCTCGCCGTGCCCGGAAGCCTCGATGACCGCGCGCGCGACGGCGTCGACCTCGCGGCCGCTGAGCCCCGCCCTGACGGCCTCGAGGCCCTGCCGCTGCGCTCGGAGCACGAGCTCGTAGACCTCGCGAGCCTGGGCCGAGATCGCCTCGCCCGTGGCGTACGTGCGCGTGCAATCCGAGCAGTAGCCCTCGTGCAGCGCACCCCAGTCGATCGTCACGAGCACGTTGGCGGGAATCTCCTGATCGCGCGGAGTGGCGTGTGGCAGCGCACCGTGGGCGCCGGCCGCGACGATCGACGGGAAGCTCGGCGCCTGCGCGCCCAGCCGCCGCATGCGCAGCTCCAGCTCGATCGCGACCGCGCGCTCGGTCCGGCCCGCGAGGCCGTCCTCGAGCACGCCTCGCAGCGCCGCGTCCGCGAGCTCGGTGGCAGCGCGGATGCGGGCGATCTCGCCGGCGTCCTTGACCTCGCGCAGCCGCTCGACGGCGCCCGTGTGCGGGACCAGCTCCCAAGCCTCGCCGAGCAGCTCCGCGAGCTTGCGGTGCTGCTTGACGGTCAAGCTGGCGTCGTCGAAGCCGAGCCTGCCGCCGGCCCCGGCGAGGGTGCCGGCGAGCGCCGCGAGCAGCTCGCCCGTGACGATCTCGCGCTCGAACACGTCGGGCACCTGTTCGGCTGACTGCGCCGCATAGCGAAAGTCGCTCAGGAAGCGATGGCTGCCGAGCTTCTCGCGGGCGTCGTCGCCGACCACCAGTGCAGCGGCGCTCGAGCCCGTGAAGCCGGTCAGGTAGCGCACGTTCACGAGCGAATCGATCAACAGCGCGTCCAGCTCCACGCGGGCCAGTTCGCCGGCGAGGCTTGCGACGCGCGCCGCCTCCCGGCGTTGCTCCGGTGCGGCGCTCATGACGCCCTCCCCTGCAGCTCCTCGCGCAGCAGCTCGAGCGCCTCGCGATAGCCGTCCGGGCCGCGCCCGGAGACGGTCGCGAAGCACAGCTCGCCGATCACCGACACGCGCCGCCACGGCTCGCGCTTCTGTACGTCGGAGAGGTGGATCTCGAGCGCCGGCAGGGCGGCGATCTCCAGCGCGTCGCGCAGCGCCCACGCATAGTGACCCCAAGCGCCGGGGTTGATCAGGATCGCGTCAGCCTGGCCGGGTGGCCCTTTCAACGAGTGCAGGCGCTCGATCAGGGCTCCTTCGTGGTTGGTCTGAAAGAAGCGCGTGCTCAGCCCGAGCGCGCTCGCGTCCTGCTCGATCTGTTGCTCGAGCTCCGCCAACGTCAGCGTCCCGTAGACGAGCGGGTCGCGGCGTCCGAGCTGGTCGAGGTTGACACCGTGCAGGACCTCGATGCGGTTCCCCGGCGCGCTCACGGTGCCAGCTCCGCGACGGCCGCGCGAACGTCCTCGGGTCCCGCCTCGCAGCCGAACTCGACCTCGCCGGGAGCGCGCACGAGCACGAACGGCACGTGCCTGCCGACGCGCTTCTTGTCGCGGGTGACCGCCTCGAGGATCGCGTCCACAGGGACGCCCTCGAGTGTCACCGGCAGATCGCGCGCGGCCATCAGCGCGCGGGCGCGTCCACGGAGCTCGTCCTGGCCCGACAGCGTCAGCGCGGCGAGCAGGCCGAGCCCGACGGCTTCGCCGTGGCGGTAACGGGAGTAGCCGGTGGCCGTCTCGATCGCGTGTCCGACTGTGTGCCCGAGGTTCAGCACCTGGCGTGCGCCGGCGTCACGCTCGTCGGCCGCCACGATCGCCAGCTTCGTTCGCGCGCACTCGAAGATCACGCGCTCGTCGACCGGGCCCCCGGCGGCGACCGTCTGCCACAGCTCGCCGCCGGCGATCAGCGCCGTCTTGAGCACCTCCACCCAGCCCGCGTTCAGCTCCACAGCGGGCAGCGTCGCGAGCGTGTCGGGGTCGACGAGCACGCCCGCCGGCTGGTGGTAGCAGCCGACGTAGTTCTTGGCCTGCGGCATGTCGACGCCGGTCTTGCCGCCGTAGGCCGAGTCGACCTGGGCGACGAGCGTCGTCGGTACGTGCACGATCGGCACGCCGCGCTGGAACGTCGCCGCACAGAAGCCCGCGAGGTCACCAACGACGCCGCCGCCGAGCGCCACCAGGTGGTCGGCGCGGGTCATCTCCGCGGCGATCAGCGCGCCCCACACGCGCTCGGCGCTGGCGAGCGTCTTGTGCGTCTCCCCCGGCTCGATCGCGAACGTGCCCGCGAGCGCGCCAAGACTGTCTGCGTAGAGAGCAGCGACGGTGTCGTCGCTGACGCAGAACGCACGCGAGCGCGCGCGATCGAGCGGCCACAGCGCGTCGAGGTGTCGGTTGTCGGCGAGGCTCAGCAGACCGCGGCCGATCAGCACCGGGTACTGCCCCGAGGCGGCGCTCGCCCACAGCAGCCTCGTGCCTGCGGGCGCGGCCGCGAGCGCGCGCAGGGCCGGCACCGTCGGTGCGATCCCGCCAACCGACAGGTCGCTGAGAATCGTGTCCGCCAGTCCCTCGTACAGCGCGCGGCGGCTCGCGTGCAACGCCAAGAAGTCCTCGCGCTGACGGGCAAGCGGGCGTGCTGCGCCGTCGGGCGAGCCTTGCACGCGCTCCCACGCGGTCTGTGGATCGACGTCGAGCAGCACCGTCACGTGGCCGTCCAACGCAGCCCTCACCCGCTCGGAGAGCACGCTGCCGCCCCCCAGCGCGATCGCGCTGTCGGGCGCCGCGCTGTTCAACAGATCGCACACGAGCTCCTCCTCGAGCGCCCGGAACGCCTGCTCGCCGTGCAGCTCGAACTCACGCGCGAGCGGATGGCCGAGGCGCTGCTCGAGCAGGGCGTCGCTGTCGAGTGCCTCGCCGCCCAGCGCCGCCGCGAGCTCGGCGGCGGCGGTCGACTTGCCGGCGCCCATGAAGCCGATCAGGACGAATGCCATCCGATCCGGTCTGTGTAGGCGCCGAGAGCCTGCAGCACGTCATCGACGTGGTCGCCGCCGAACTTCTGCCGGTAGGCATCGGCGAGCACGAGCGCCACCATCGCCTCGGCGACCACGCCCGCGGCCGGCACCGTGCAGGAGTCGGTGCGCTCGCGCAACGCCTGCGCCGGCTCGTGGGTCTCTGTGTCGACCGAGCGCAGTGGCTTGGTGAGCGTCGGCAGCGGCTTCATCGCGCCACGCACGATCACCGGCAGGCCCGTGGTCATTCCGCCCTCCAGGCCACCGGAACGGTTGGTCTCGCGGTAGTAGCCGCGCTCCTGCGAGTAGAAGATCTCGTCGTGCGCCTGCGAGCCGGGGACGCCGGCCACGGCGAAGGCGTCGCCGATCGACGCGCCCTTCACCGCCTGGATCGAGCAGATCGCCATCGCGAGGCGTCCATCGAGGCGCTGCTCCCAGGAGACGTGCGAGCCGAGCCCTGGCACGAGCCCGAATGCCTGCACCTCGAACACGCCGCCCAGCGACTCGTTTTCCTTGCGCAGCTTGTCGATCTCGCGGACCATCGCCTTCGACGCCTGCGCGTCCAGGCAGCGCACCGGCGAGCTGTCGACCTCGGCGAAGTCGGCGTCGCTCAGCGCCTGCTCGCGCTCGGGTGCGCACACGGAGGCGACCTGGATCACGTGCGAGCGGACCGTCACGCCGAGGGCGCGCAGGAACGCCTTGCAGACGCCGCCCCCGGCGACGCGCGCAGCGGTCTCGCGCGCCGAGGCGCGCTCGAGGATGTTGCGCACATCGCTGTGCTTGTACTTCTGCGTGCCGACGAGATCGGCGTGTCCGGGGCGCGGCAGGTGCACCTCGGCGCTCGGGCGGGCGGGATCCGATACCGGCCACGGGTTCATCCGCTCCTCCCAGTTGGCGTAGTCGCGGTTGGCGACCTGCAGCGCGATCGGTCCGCCGAGCGTGCGCCCGTGGCGCACGCCGCCGGTGATCTCGGCGGTGTCGCGCTCGATCTTCATGCGCCCGCCACGACCGTGGCCGAGCTGGCGTCGGCTCATGTCGCGATTGAGGTCCTCAGGCGTCAGCTCGAGGCCGGCAGGCAGCCCCTCGACGATGCACGTCAGGCCGGGGCCGTGCGACTCGCCGGCGGTTATCAATCGGAGCTCCACGGCTCCTAGCTTATTTAGGCGGGCGGTTCAGCGCCCGTGGCGCCGGCGCGCGGCGAACGCGCGATGCACCGCGAACACGAGCACGCCGGGCTGCGAGGAGTAGCGCAGGTCGGGAATCGACTCGAGCCCGGCATGTCCGAGCAGTTCGCGTCCCGCCTTGGACTCGCCGCGGTAGATGCTCTTGATCGCGGCGCTCGAGGCCTTGCTCGAGACGATGCTCACGATCCGCAGTTCGTAGAGTTCGGTCACACCCGCGGGTGAGAGATATTCGAGCTGCTCGGACTGGCCTTCGCGCAGGTCGAGCGCTTCGCATTGCGTGGTGCTCGGCAGGCACGCGGCGGGGCCGTGCAGGATCGCTTCGCTGACGAGCGTGAAGGTTGCGCTCTTGCCGCCGGACGTGACGCCTCTGAAGATGATCAGCGGCTGCCTGGTGGACGGCAGCGGCGTCAGCAGCTTGAGGTTCTCGAACGGGGTGAGCTGCGCCGTCGTCGAGGTGGTGCCCGGGGGCAACTGGCCGAACAGCACCGCTACGTGGTAGACGGTCTTGGGCTTGCTCGGCGTGGCTGGTTTCGACGGCGTCGCGGGAGTCGACGGCGCAGGGGGCGATCCGCCGGAGCCCTGCGAGGAGCCTGAGCCCGATGGCGCGCTGGAGCTCGAAGAGCCGCTTCCCGGGGTGGAGCCGGCGGCGCCGGTGCTCGCGGAGGTCGTCGTCGCCGCCGAGGTTTCCGCCGCTTTCGCCTTCGGTTCCGGCAGCGGCGTGAAGGGGTTGTGTGCCGTCCCCTGATGCTGCTCGGAGCCGCCGCCTGTCATCTCGGCGACAGCCTTTTCCGGGGTGACCGGGCTGACCGCGACGCCGGAGCCGGCGATGACACGAGTCGAGGGCAGCGCCGCTGCTGGCGTGCTCGGGCTAGAGCCGCCGCCCAGCACCACGTAGCCAAGGGCGCCGACGAAGGCGAGCGCCACCAATGCGACCAGTGGCAGCATGCGCCTGTCGAGAAGATCGGCCTTGACAGTGTTCAGAAAGTCGTTCATGGGTTCACTTTCACGACTGCCGGGGCAGGCGTTGGGCTGCCCGCTGTCGTGCTCGAGGCGGAACTCGCTGCGGCGCTGGTCGAGGAGCCGGTGCTCGGCGCGCCGGTGAGCGCGGCGCTGGCGGGCATGACGTAGGCGGTCGCGGAGATCGAGCCGGTCAGCTGGCCTCCTGCCTTGCTCGCTTCGCCGCTGCCCCCGCCGGACAGGCTCACGCTGTTGATCGTGAGCAGCCGCCCGTTCACCTCGAGCTTGCCGGCGGCGTTGAGCGTCGCGAATTCGGTCAGCTTCCTGAAGAGATGTTCGAGATCGAAGTAGGAGCCCTCGAAGGTGAACGAGAACGGCAGCGGAGTGAAGGCGGCGGCTTGAGTGCCGGACGCGGCGGCGCCCTGGGCCGCGGTCCCGGTGCTGGTGCTCGTGCTCGTACTCGTGCTCGCGCTGCTGCTCGCGCTCGAGCCGGCGCCGGGGCTGATGGCTGAGAACTGCACGCTCTTCTCGTTCGACGCCTGCGTGAGCTGGTCGATCAGCGCCGGCACTTCATCGCTCGGCGGCACCGCTTTGCCGATGTTGACCAGCGACGCATACGCCGCGGAATACTGCGACTGCGCGGCGCGCGCGCTCGAAACGGTGCTTTCGGCAGCCGCGACCTGCGCCTGGGCAGCCGCGACCTGGCCGGAGAGCTTGCTCGCCTGCTGGCGCTCGGGCGAGACGACCAGCATCCACGCGGCGCCAAGCACCGCGACGACGGCGATCACAATCAGGACCATGCGATCGCGACCGGTCATTTGGCGCTCGCTCCCGTTGTCGTGGACGCGGGCGACCCCGAGCTGGTGCTCGTCGGGTCCGACACGGTCTTTGCCGATGCGGCAACCGCCGAGGAGCTCGGCAGCGCGTCAAAGGTGACGGTCGCGCTGAAGGAGGCGTCGGTGCCTGTGCATCCACCGCCCCCCGATGCGGATCCGGAGGAGCCCGAGGAGGTACCCGAGGAGGAGCCCTGCAGCGTGACTTCCTTGACGCCGTCGATCAACTGCAGGCGCTCGAGCGTGAGCGCCACCTCCGGCTGACTGGTCGCACATCCAGAAAGCGTGAACGTCGGGACAGCAGCCGCAGCAGCGGCGGCGCCGGTCGTGCTCGCGCCGCCAACCGAGCCGTTCAGCGAGGAGATCGAAGTCTGCGGTGGGAGTACCCGTCCGAACTCGTGCAGTACGTGAGCCCAGTCGAAGCGCGAGTCGACGAGGGCGTTGACCGCCTGCACGCGCTGTTCGCGTTGGGTGATGAAGCTCGTGTAGGGAGCGAGTCGTTCAGCAGCGGCCTGGGCCCGCTGTGCCTGCGCGGCGAGCGAGGCAGCCTGCGCGCGACGACTCGAGACCTGGTGCTTGGACTGTCCGTAGAGGAAGGCCAGCAGCGCGAGGCCGCCGACGAGCACGAGCACCGCGTAGGCACCGCCCTGCGAGCGGCCGGCGCCGACCGGCTGGCCGGCGCGCTGGTCGACGGGGATCAGGTTGACGGCTCTCATTGCGGCGCCTCCGAGGCTGCCAGCCCGGTGGCGATCGCGAGCCTGTGCGGCGCGAGGACCTTCGGCGCGCCGTCGTCGAAAACGCCGACCTCGCCGCGCCGCACCTCGACGCCGAGCGAACTCTGCAGCGCCTCGGCAAAGCCGGGGATGTCCTCCGCGGCGCCCGTCATCACGACATGCGAGACCTCGCCGCCACCCTCCTGCGAACGGTGGAAGTCAAGCGAGTTGCGGACCTCGCCGGAGATGTCGCGGATGCCGTTCTCGAGCACCGCCCAAAGGTCGGCGTCAGACTGTGGCCTACCTGCCGCGGGTTCGGCGGGTTCGGCGTCAACGGCCGCGAGCTCCTCATAGCTCATCGAGCGTTCGCTCGCTTCCGCGTCCTCGAGGCTCAGCGGCGACCCGTCCTGCTGCTCCTCCGACGCGGGCTCAGGAGCGGCGAGGTCCGTGTCATCTTCCTCGGGCGCGGCGAGCTCCTGCGCAGCGGGTGCAGGCCTGCTGAGATCGACGGCGGCGAGCAGCTCGCGTGCCTCCGTCAGGGCGATGCTGCGGCGCTCGGCGAGCTCGCTGGCCATGCCCTCGAGGCCGCTGCCGACGACGCGCGTGAAGCGGCAGATCTTGCCCTCGGCGATCGCGAGGTTGGTCAGCCCGTCCACGTTCAGGTACAGCACGCGCTGGGTCTGCTCCGGGTCGGTTCGGTAGAGCGAGCGGATCAGGGCGAACGCCGAGAGATCGACGGCTTCCGCGGACAGGCCCGCACGGCGCACCGCCGCGAGCAGTCGTTCGATCATGTCGCGCTGGGCGGCGACGAGCACGACGCGCTGGCGCGGGCCGGCGGGGGTATCGACGATGCCGAGCGGATGGAAGTCCATGACTGCGTTGTCGAGTGGCATCGGCACCTGGTCCTGTGCCTGGAAGTTGACCGCGGCTGCGAGCTCCTTGGGATCTGTGACGGGAGGCAGCTCGAGCGTGCGCAGCACCGTGCGCTGGTTGGCCACGCCGACGCGGACACGCTTGCTGAGTCCGCTCTCGGTGAACAGCTCGCGCAGCGTCTCGCTGACAGCGTCCTCGTCGATCACTTCACCGTCGCGCATCGCGTCGGCGGGAAGCGCGAGCGAGCAAGCTCGCTCGGCCAGGATCGAGCCGTTGACGCGGGCCTGCACGGCCGCCACGAATCCCGGCTGGATGTCCAGGCCGACGAGGCTCTCGTCGCGCCGGCGACCGAGATTCATCGGAAGCTTGAAGTTGAGTGAGGGAATTCGCGAAGGGAGTTGCATCTTGAGTAGCGCGCTTGCGATGGCGGACGGATCACCCGCACGAGGGGTATCGGCGCCAAGCGGTCGGCGCTTTAGTGAAGGAAGTGGTTGACGTAGACAGCGACGAGTTGGTGTCCGACGAAAACCGCGCAAAGCGCTCCGAGCGCGAGGAATGGGCCGAATGGGACCGCTGTCCTGCGTCCCTCGTGCGCGCCCTTGCGCGCGAGGATGACTGTCCCCAGTGCGACGCCCGCCAGTAGTGCAATCAGGAGTGCCGGGGCGACGGCAGCGCCGAGGAACAGGCCCATCATGCCAGCGAGCTTCACATCCCCCATGCCCATCCCCCCCGGATAGGCGAGGGCGGCGAGCAGGAAGAAACCGCCGGCCGCGGCTGCGGCGATCAGGCGCGCCGGCTCCCCGCCTGGGTCCAGGGCGAGGCCGATCGCGAGCGCGAGCACCGCACCGAGGGCGGTTATCCGATTGGGAATGATCCGATACTCGAGGTCGATCAGCGCCGCGGGAACAACGAGCAGGATCAGCACCACACTCAACGCGATCGCGGCGGGCGAGTGATGGGTGAGCACGGCACCGGCGCACAGCGCGGCGGTGAGCGCCTCAACGAGCGGATAGCGCGCCGAGATCGGGGCTCGGCAGCTGCGGCAATGGCCACGCAGCAGCAGCCAGGAGAGGATCGGGATGTTGTCGTAGGGCTTGACCGACGTGCCGCACTTCGGGCAATGCGACGCGGGCGTCGCGAGCGATTCGTGGCGCGGCAGGCGGTGGACGACCACGTTCAGGAACGAGCCGAAGACCGCCCCAAGAACTCCCGCGAATGTCGCCTCCATGGAACACTGATCGACCGGCGTGGCGTCGCGCTTGAGTGCTTAACGACCGGAGGCGGCCCAAGGGCCGCCTCCATGTCAGTGCTTGATGTGATCCGAGCGTCAGCTCGAGATCGGGTTGCTACCAGCTGGTGGAGCTTTCGGCGTGACCCGGGCAGCCTTTCTTGGTACCTGGGCTGACGCAGGTGTGTTCCACTGCACCGGTCGACGTCCTCGTGACTGAGTACTCGTCTTCCGTGTTGTTGGCCTTCACGGTGACCGTGTATTCGGTCGACGTTGGGGTACCCGTGCCGGCCGTGACCGTGCCACCACTGATGGTCGGCTTGGTTGCCGTCACTGCGATGAGCTCGGCTTCGCTGGTGTTACTGATGTTCAGCGACGGCTCGATCGCGTTCAGCGTGGTCGGTGTCGCACCGACGTAGGAACCGCCGTTTTCGGTCGCGAACGTCTCCGTCGCCGTCTGCGCGGTCTGCGCCACGGTCTTCGCCGAGGAGTCGTAGGCCTTGCTCTTCTGGCTGAGGAACGCCGGAATCGCGATCGCGGCGAGGATGCCGATGATCAGGATCACGACCAGAAGTTCGATAAGGGTGAAGCCACCCTCATCGCCGGTGCGCTGGCGTAGTGAATTAAACATGAATCCTCCTAGGATCCTTTATTGGGGCGCCAGCCCTCGGTAATCGCCTCGAACGGCGATGCGTCCCCCTCTTTGAGGGCCGCCGGCTTTGCTACGCACCTGTGGGATGCTTGCCTTGGCACCTCGGTACTGGCTTTGTCAGCGCCTGAATCGGTTCTTGCACTATCAACCTTTACACCTGCACGGCGCGTTGGACAGATGACCGGGCCGAGCCCCGAGCGGGTATCGGCGTGCAGTGATGGTGCGGCGCTTGCGCCCGTGAGTCAGCCGCTTCGGTGGCTGCCCGCCCCGGGCGGTTCAGTCGGCCGGCTGCGCCGACGTGCTCGCGGTGTCCCCACCGTCCGCGGCCAGCCAGTGTGCCTGCGCATCGATGCCCGGCACGCGCGTGCCGGTGCCGCCGCACCACGGGCAGTCGAGCGTGCTCGGCGTGCCGCCGAGGTTCGAGATCACGCGGCCGCTTCCGCGGCAGGCCATACACTCCCGCGGCTCATGAGACGCCGGTGCCTGACCCTCGCTGTCGCTGCTGTCGCTTGCCACGAGCCGATCACACTAGCGTTCCACGCGTGAGAGGCCCAACCTCGACAGCGGAGCTTGCCCCCGAGACAACGGCCGGACGCCCGCGCGCGAAGGCGGCAGGCGGACGCACGGCGGAGTGGATGCTCGTAGCGGCGATCACGCTCGGGGCGGCGCTGCTGCGCATCGTGCACGTCGGGGCGGTCCCGCCCGACCCCTTCTACGACGCCGCCGTGCGCAGCATGGGCGTGTCGTGGCACAACTTCTTCTTCGGCGCGTTCGAGCCCGGCGGCAGCGTCTCGATCGACAAGCCGCCTGTCGACCTGTGGCTGCAGGTGATCAGCGTGAAGCTGCTCGGCTTCAACTCGACGACGTTGAAGCTGCCCGAGGTGCTCGCCGGGACCGCTGCGGTGCCGCTGCTGTACGTGCTCGTACGCCGCCTGTGGAACGCGGCGGCGGGAATCGCGACGGCGGCCGCGATGGCGGTGCTGCCGATCGCGGTGATCACCGCGCGCAGCGACACGATGGACGGCGTGATGATGCTGTTTCTGGTGCTCGCGGCGCTGGCGGCGGTCCGCGCAGCGGAGAGCGGCAGGCCGGCATGGCTGTTCGCAGCGGCTGCGGCGCTCGGCGTGGCGTTCGACGTGAAGCTGCTCGAGTCGCTCGTGGCGCTGCCGGCGATCGCCGCGTTCGCGTACTTCGGCCTGCCCGGCTCGCGCGCGCGCCGGCTCCTGCGCATCGCTGCGGCGACGGCGGTGTATGTCGCGGTGGCGCTGTCGTGGCTGACCGCGACGCTGTTGTTCCCGGCCCACGACCGCCCGTACGCGATCGGCTCCACCAACGGCAGCGCATGGAACGCGGCGTTCGTGTTCAACGGCAGCGATCGCCTCGGTGGAAAAACGCCTGAACCCGGCGCCACGGTCTACGAAGCGGGCCATCACTACGCCGTCGCCACCCAGGCCGAGCGCGACCACATCCCGATCGTGCCGCCCTCCCCCACGCGGCTGATCGCGCGCGTGGGACCACTGTCGGGCGAGCGCCTCGGCCTCGAGGTCCTGATCGCTCTGGCGCTCGGGATACCGGCGCTCGCGTGGGGACTGCGCGGCAGCGGCGAACCACCGGGACGCGATCCGACAGGCACCGCTGGACAGCGCGACGACGAGCTCGAGCGGCGCCTGCGCCGCGCGACGGCGGCCGGGCTAGGGCTGTGGATGCTCGCGGGGTTGGTGCTCTTCAGTCACATGATCCGCCTGCACCCCCGCTACGTCGAAGGCTTCACGCCGGCGGTCGCGGCGATGTTCGGCATCGGTGTCAGCTGGGCCGCGTCGACGCCCGCCGCCGACAGCGGCCCCCCGGGGCTGCGCTTGAGCCGTGTCGCGGATCGCCTGCGCCTGGCGCTGTTGGCGGTGACGCTCGCGATCACGGTCGTCTACGGCGAGCGGCTGCTGTACGGGACACCGGGCGTGTGGTGGGTCTCGGCGGTGGCGGCGCTCGGCGCGGGCGCGCTGGCCGTGGTGGCGCGGATCTCACGGATACCGGCGCGGGCGCGCTCGCTGGCGGCGCCCGCCGGCGTGATCGCGCTTACGCTCGTGGCAGTGCTCGCGATCCCGCTGAAGGCCGACGTGACAGCGATCGACGACCGCGTCAGCGACGCGGGTCTCGTCGGCGCGCTGCCGCCGTCACAGCAGCACCCCTTGAGCGCATATCTGCGCGCGCACCAGGACGGCGCACATTACGAGCTCGCGGCCGAGTCAGCGACGAGTGTCGGCTCGCTGATCGTGCAGGACGCACGTCCGGTGCTCGTTCTGACCACCTACAACGCGCGCGTGTTCACCACGGTGGGAGAGCTGCAGCGTCTCGTCGCCGAAGGCAAGGTCCGATACGCCTTCCTCAACACGTTCTGCACCCATCAGGCGGCGTCGGTGAATCCCGCGTGCGCTGCACCGGTCAAGTGGGTGCGCGCCCACGGAACCGACGTCTCGTTCGCGGCAGGCCTCAATCACGGCGGCCTGCTGTACCTGCTGCCCGGTGCGAAGCCGTGAGCGCACGGGCCGACGGGGACCGTCTGCAGGCGCTGGCCGACGGGGCGCGCGCGACGGGTCGGCTCGCGCTCGACACCGAGTTCATGGGCGAGGGTCGCTACCGCACGCTGCTGTGCCTTGTGCAGCTCGCGATTCCTGCATCGTCCCCGGAGGGGGAAAGCGAGGATGCCGCGGAGCGCATCCTCGTCCTCGACCCGCTGCCCGAGGACTTCGACGGGTCCGCGCTCGCGGAGGTACTCGCCGACCCCGCGGTGCAGGTGATCGTGCACGCCGGACGCCAGGACGTCGCGCTGGTGCGCAGATGCCTTGGCACCGAGGTGAGCAACGTGTTCGACACGCAGGTGGCAGCGGGCTTTGCCGGACTCGGCGCGCAGTCCTCGTATGACTCGCTGCTCAGCGAGGTGCTCGGCTTGCGGGTGGCGAAGACCGCGAGCTTCACCCGTTGGGACGCACGCCCGCTGTCGCCCGAGCAGCTCGCCTACGCGCGTGAGGACGTCGTGCACCTGCACGAGCTCGCGGCGGAGCTCGAACGTCGCCTCGTCGAGCTCGGTCGCCTGCAGTGGGCGCTCGAGGAGTGCCAGCCGCTCGAACGCTCGAGCGACGAGCGCGACCCCGAGGCGATCTTCGCGCGCCTGCCGCGGGCCGGCACGCTGAACGCGTCCGCGCGGCCGATCGCGCGCGAGCTGGTGCAGTGGCGCGAGCGCACGGCAGCTCGCAGCGACCGCCCGGTCCAGAGCGTGCTGGGGGACGCCGCGCTCGTCGAGATCGCCAAGCGCCGGCCGGCATCACGCGCCGAGCTCGAGAAGATCCGCGGCGCCGGCGGCGTCGCGGGCGGCAGGCGCGGGCAGGATCTGCTCGACGCGGTCGAGCGCGGGCGCGCACGTCCTCCTGACCCGCCGCCGCAGCTCGAGCGCGCGCCGATGCCAAAGCCCGACGACGCGCCGCTGGTGGCACTCGCCGAGGCGCTGCTGCGAGCACGAGCGCGCGAGGCGGGACTCGCGTATGAGCTGCTGGCCGCACGCGCAGACCTGCAGGCGATCGCCGCCGCCGCCCGCGCCGGCGACGACGAGGCCGACGTGCGCACGCTCAGAGGCTGGCGCCGCGAGCTCGTCGGAGCCGAGCTACTGGAGCTCCTGGAAGGCCGAATCTCACTGTCGGTGAAAGACACCGACGCCGGCCGAAGGGTGCACGTCGAACACGAGCGCTAGCGGTGCCCTGCCCACTGGCGGCCGAGAATGGTTGCCGAGGGATGTCGGCGCGAGCAACCGCCTCCACCCGTGCCGAACCCGCACCGCCACCCGCCGTGCAACGTCCACGTTTTCTCATACGACGGAGAGCTCGCACCTCCATGTTCGGTGCCCGCGCCAGAGAGGAACGCTTTGATCGCGGCGCGTGCTTCACCGCAGGACACACGGCCACTGGATGTGACATTGAACGGTTCGATCAATCCCACACACGCCTGGGAGCCAAAGCGGAGGAGTTCTCACGCGGAGCGATAGCTCCGTGGGAGAACTCCGCAGCGCCTATTCGATCCGGTTGTAGACTTCGAACAGCGGCAGGTACATCGAGATGACGATGAAACCGACCATCGCGCCGATGACGATGATCAGGATCGGCTCGAGGATCGACATCAGGGACTTCACCGCCGCTTCCACCTGTTCCTCATAGAACTCGGCGATGCGGTCGAGCATCTCGTCGAGCGCGCCTGTTTCCTCGCCGACGCCGACCATGTGTGTGACCATCGAAGGGAAGATCGGGGCCTGTGCGAGCGGCGCGGCGATCGTGCCGCCGCGCTTCACCGATGCGATCACGCCGTCCATCGACTCCTGCACCGCCGCGTTACCGCCGGTCCGCCCGGTGATCTCGAGCGCCTGCAGCAGCGGCACGCCGGCGTGCGTCAGCGAGGCCAGCGTGCGCGACCAGCGCGCGACGGCGACCTGCTGCACGATCGTGCCGATCTTCATCGGCACGCGCAGGCGGAAGTGGTCCCACTGTTTGCGCCCCCACGTGGTCTTCTTCCACTTGATGAATGCCACGATCACCGCGGCGGTGACGAGGAACATCAGCCACCAGTACTGGGTGACGACCTTTGACATGAACACCGACACCTGCGTCAGCTTGGGCAGTTCGCCGCCGAATTCCTTGAACACGCCCTCGAACACGGGGACGAGGAACGCGACGAGCGCCATCATCACGCCGATCGCGAAGGTCGCGACGAGCGCCGGGTAGATCATCGCGGATTTCACCTGGCGGCGAAGAGCGGCATCTTTCTGGAGCTGGTCTGCGACGCGGTAGAGCGAGTCCTCGAGCACACCGCCGGTCTCACCGGCCTGCGTCATCGCCACGAACAGCGGGTTGAAGACCTTGGGGTGGCGCGCCATCGCGTCGCTCAGCGACAGCCCGGCCTCGACGTCCTTGCGGACCGCGACGATCGTTTCGGTCAGGTACTTGCTCTCGGTCTGCTCCTCGAGCACGTACAGGGCGCGCAGGATGCTCATCCCGGAGGAGATCATTGTCGAGAGCTGGCGTGCGAAGATCGCCAGCTCAGTCGGCTTGACGCTCTTCAGGAACGCGATCTCGATGTTCTTCGAGGAGTGCTTGTCGGCGATGTCGAGGACGATCAGCCCGCGCTGCTTGAGCTGGTCGGAGACCGCCTGCTTGGAGTCCGCCTCGACCTCGCCACGGGCCTTGCCGCCGGTGAGGTCGATTGCCTTGAAGACGTAGGTGCTCATGCGTGGCCTATGCGGCCGCCAGCGAGCTCGCCCCCAGCAGGCGCCTGAGCTCATCCGGCGTCGAGGAGCGTGATTCGGCGAGCTTCTGTGTGATCTTTTCCCTGCGCACGAGCGTGGCCAGAGCGGTGTCCATCGTCTGCATGCCCTGTGCGGAGCCGGTCTGCAGCACCGAGTAGATCTGGTGGGTCTTGCCCTCCCGGATGAGGTTGCGGATCGCGGGCGTGGGCACGAGTACCTCGCACGCCACGACGCGTCCCGAACCGTCGGCCTTGGGCAGCAGCTGCTGCGTCATGATTCCCTGCAGGGCGACCGACAGCTGCACCCGCACCTGGCCCTGCTGGTGGGAGGGGAAGACGTCGATGATGCGGTCGATCGACTGCGCGGCGTCCTGGGTGTGCAGTGTCGCGAACACGAGGTGGCCGGTCTCGGCCGCGGTCAGCGCCGTGGAGATCGTGTCGAGGTCGCGCATCTCGCCGACGAGGATCACGTCCGGGTCCTGGCGCAGCGCGGCGGTCAGCGCGGCCGAGAAGCTCTGCGCGTCGGAGCCGAGCTCGCGCTGGTTGACGATGCACTTCTTGTGGCCGTGCAGGAACTCGATCGGGTCCTCGATCGTCATGATGTGCTCCTCGCGTGAGGAGTTGATCGAGTCGATCATCGCGGCCAGCGACGTCGACTTGCCCGAGCCGGTGGGGCCGGTGACGAGCACGAAGCCGCGCGGCTTGCGCGTGAACTCGTGCACGGCCGACGGGAGCCCGAGGTCGTCGATCGAGGTCAGGCTGAACGGGATCAGACGAAACGCTGCGCCGATCGCGCCACGCTGGTAGTAGGCGTTGACACGGAAGCGGGCGTGGCCGGGGATCGAGTAGGCGAAGTCCAGCTGCCAGTCGGTCTCGAGACGCTGGCGCTGGTCGCCGCTGAGAATCGAGTAGACGATCTCGCGGGTGTCTGTCGGCGAGAGCTTGGGGTAGTCCTCGAGCGGCGTCAGTTTGCCGCGCACGCGGACCGTCGGGTGTGCGCCCGAGCTCAGGTGCAGGTCGGATGCCTTGCGGTGCACGACCTCCATCAGCAGATCTGCGAAATCGATGTCCATGGGTGCGTCCATCGACAGATCGCGCCCTGTCCATTAGGGCGCCGCTTGCGAGCATTGCACCCGTGGACGAAGATACGAGCTCAGTTGGTGCCGATGACGCGCGCGATCTCGGCCATCGATGTGCGACCCTGCCTGACCTTCTGCAAGCCGTCATCGCGCAGACGCGTCATACCCTCGCGCACGGCGACGTCACGAATCGCCTCTGCCGGGCTGCGTTCCAGCGCGAGCGACTGGATCTCAGGTGACATCTTCATCACCTCGTACAGGCCGACGCGGCCGCGGTAGCCGCTGCCGCCGCAGCGTCTACAGCCCTTGGGCTCGTAGGCCTCGAGCTCCATGCGCGCCCGGTAGCCGTTCTCCTGCAGGACCTTGGCGGAGATGATCGTGCGCTGCTTGCAGCTCGAGCAGAGCATGCGCGCGAGGCGCTGGGCGACGACGCAGTCGAGCGCCGAGGCGACGAGGAACGGCTCGACGCCCATCTCGATCAACCTCGTGATCGCCGAGGGAGCGTCGTTGGTGTGCAGCGTCGAGAGCACGAGGTGGCCGGTGAGCGCGGACTCGACGGCGATCTGAGCGGTCTCGCGGTCGCGGATCTCACCGACCATGATCACGTCGGGGTCGGCGCGCACCATCGAGCGCAGCCCCGCCGCGAACGTCAGCCCGACCTTGGCGGAGACCTGCACCTGTGTGAGCCCGCTCATTTCGTACTCGACGGGGTCCTCGACGGTGATGATGTTCTTCTCGGGCGTGTTCAGCAGCTGCAGGGCCGCGTACAGCGTGGTGGACTTACCCGAGCCGGTCGGGCCGGTGACGAGCACCGCGCCGTGGGTCTCGCGGCAGGCCCTTTCGAAGCGTTCGCGCTCGGCGTCCGCCATGCCGAGCTTGTCGAGCTCGACGACGACGGACTCCTTGTCGAGAACGCGCATCACGACGCCCTCGCCGTGGACGCTCGGGAGCGTCACGACGCGCAGGTCGACGTGACGGCCGTCGACGACGAGCCCCACGCGACCGTCCTGCGGCAGGCGCTTCTCCGCGATGTTCATCTCGGCCATGATCTTGATGCGCGAGATGACACCCGCGGCCATCCGCCGCTGCACGGTCGTGACGTCGTGCAGCACGCCGTCGACCCGGAAGCGCACGCGCAGTTCGCGCCCGTCCGGCGCGAGATGGATGTCGGAGGCGCCGCGCTCGACGGCCTGCCCGACGATCTGGTTGACGAGCTTGATAACCGGCGCGTCTTCGGAGGTCTCGTGCAGCGCGACGATCTCTGCCCCGTCCTCAGAGTCATCGTCGGCGATCTGGGCAGACTCGCCGACGACGTCTTCGAGCCTGTCCAGGCGTGAGATCAGCGTGGCGATGTCATCGGGCGGCGCGACCGCGACGCGGATCTCATAGCCGGTCATGATCGCGATGTCGTCGACGGCCAGCACGTTCGACGGGTCGGCCATCGCAACCAGGAGCGTGCGCTTGTCGGCAAACGCGACGGGCACCGTCTGGTAGCGCTTGGCGACGGTCGTGCTGACGAGGTTGGCCGCCGACATGTCGACGCTGAAGACACCGAGATCGAGGTGGTCGAGCCCGTAGCGCTCGGCGAGCGCGCGGGCCAGCGCGTCCGGCGTGAGCGAGCCGTTTTCGAGCAGTACGCGCTCCGGCGTCGTGCCGGAGATACGCGAGCTCTCGAGCGCGTCTTCGACCTGCTTGCGCGAGGCGAGGCCCATGTCGACGATCACGTCGGTCAGAAAGCGTTGCGAGGAGCCGCGCCGCGAGGGCTTGGTGATGCCGGGCTGCTGGTCGGGGCTCAGCGTCTGGGCGACCGGATCAGACCTGACCTGAGGCGGCTCCTGCGCGTAGGCGTCGGCGCTGCCGAGCGTGTCGAACTCGACGTCCGCGCCGGGCAGCGGCTCGAGCTCGAGCCCGGCGCCGGAGATCGCGCCGGGGTCGACGTCCAGCCTTATTTCGACGCCGCCGTCGCCGCCGATCTCGCCGTCGCCGCGCGCGGCGCGCTCGACGGAGATCACGCGCTCGGCGCCGCCGTCGGACTCGCCGTCCATCCCGAAGATCGCGTGGAGATCGGGGTCGGCCTGGCGTGGGAGCTCGCTCATCGCGCCCGCTCCCCGCTAGCTGCGCTACACCGTGGTCGTGTCCTCTGCCCGCGCCGCTCTGCGCATGAGCTCGAGCGGCGGCTGCCTGCCGGTCCACAGCTCGAAGCTGAGTGCGCCCTGGGCGACGAGCACCTCGAGGCCGTCGACGGTCCCCGCCCCATGGCTCGTCGCAGCCGCGAGAAGCTGCGTGGATCCGGCGCGGTAGACCAAGTCGACAACATAGGAGTACTTACCGACTTGATCGAACGTCAATCCGAGTTGGTTGAGCGCCTCCTGCTGAGTAGCCGAGCGTTGTACGCCGGAGCGCGGATCGAGCCCGACGGAGGTGCAGTTGACGAGCAGATCGGCGGCTTCGGGCCTGCGCACGGCGCGGACGCCGAGCTCACGCGCGAGCATCTCGGCGCGCTCCGGCGTGCGGTTCCAGACCGCCACGTCGCTGGCGCCCGCCCCCCGCAGTGCCCACACCGCCGCGCGCGCGCTGCCGCCCGCGCCGAGCACCAGCACGCGCGGGTGAGCGGGCATCCCCGTCAGCGAGCCGAGCGCCGCGATCAAGCCCGGGGCATCGGTGTTCTCGGCGGCAATCGCACCGTCGGGCGCGAACGTGAGCGTGTTGGCGGCACCGATCTCGCGCGCCGCCGCAGAGCAGCGGTCGGTGAGCGCGAGCGCAGCCTGCTTGTGGGGGATCGTGACGTTCGCGCCGAGGAACCCCAAGCTCGGCAGAGCGCGCACGGTCTCGTCGAATAGCGCCGGCGGCACCGGCAGCCGCTGATAGCGCCAGCCGTCCATCTGCAGCGCCGCCAGCGCGGCGTTGTGCATCGCCGGGGAGCGGCTGTGCGCGACCGGCCAGCCGAGGACGCCGAGCCGCGGCATCATTTGTGCTTGCAGGTCGGCGGCCGTCCGCCGTTGCGCGCGACCGCCGTCTTGTACGCCGCGGCGTTGGTTTCGAATTCGGCGAGCGTGTTTGAGAAGACCTGCTCGCCGCAGCCATCGGCGCCGGCGACGTAGTACAGGTAGGCGTCGTGGGCAGGGTGCGCGGCCGCTTCGATCGAGGCCATCCCGGGGTTCGAGATCGGCGTCGGCGGCAGCCCCACGTGCGTGCGCGTGTTGTACGCCGAGTTGATGTGCAGCTGCGCTTCGGTGAGTTCGTGCGTGTACGTCGCGACCCCGCTCTTGAGCTCGATCGCGTAGTAGATGCTCGCGTCGATCCCGAGCGGCATTCCCTGCGCCAGCCGGTTGTAGATCACGGCGGCGATCTTCGCCCGGTCACCGGGGATCTGTGCCTCACGCTCGACCATCGAGGCGACGATCAGGAGCTGGTAGGCAGTGACGTGAAGCGCGCGCGCACGGGCGATCTCGCTGGAGCCGAAGTTTTCACGGAAGGCGATCAACTGCTCTTCGACGAGGCGGTTGACGGACGCGCCGGGGTCCATGTCGTAGGTCGCCGGGAACAGGAAGCCTTCGAGGTCGGGTGTGTCCTTTGGAGCGCCGTAGGCGGCCGGATTCAGTAGCGGCGAGTGCCGCGACGCAACCCGGTAACTGCCCGTCAAGCCGTCCGCCGTGGCGATCTGCGCGATCTGCATGCGCGTCTTGCCCTCGGGGATCAAAACCTTGACAGCCCTCGGCACAGCCGGCGGGACGGTCTTGTTGCCGTGTCCGTGCAGGAGCAGAACGACCGCCGCGATCACGGCCACGAGCGCGAGCAGCGCCGACAGCCGCGCCACCCGCGAGCGCCCTCGCCCACGGGCGCTCCCTCCCTCCGGCCCTGGCGTCGCCCATGGCACCGGCGGCAGTCGCCCGGGCGGCTGCGCCGCCGGCGGCTGCTCTCCCGCGACAGGCTTCTGGACGTAGACGGGCTGCGCGAGGACCGGCGGCTGCTCGACGGCCGGCGGCTGCGCGACGGCCGGCGGCTGCTCGAGGACCGGCGGCGGCTCGAGGACCGGCGGCTCCGCGACGGGGGGCTCGTCCGGCACGGGCTGTTCCTCGCCGACCGGCTGCTCGATGGGGGGCGGCGACTCCTCGACGGAGGAGGCCTGCTGCGCCGGCGGCGGCTGCTCGATCAGCGCCTGCGCCGGTGGCGGATCCGGGGGCGACGGGTCTGCGGGCAAGCTCACCGGTGGGGGCTCTGGCAGCGGCGGTGGCAGCTCGGCTGCGTCCCCAGGCGACGGGGAGGCGCCCGCCGGCGGACCGGATCCCTCCGGCGCTGTGGTGTCGAGCGAGGAGCGCTGCGCGGACGCACGCCGCTGCTCGCGCTCGAGACGGTCACGCTCGCGTTCGGCTGCGGTTCGCTCGCGTCCAGGTCGTGATCGGTCGCCGCGGGACAAGGGAGCTGAAAACCCTAACGCGCCCGAGCCGCGAGCCAGCTCTCCAGCAGGTGCGCGGCGGCTCGCGAGTCCTCGCTGGCCTTTGCGCGGGCGCCGCCGGTCGTGTCGGTCCGTTGGGCGAGGCGGGTTGTGAAGCGCTCGTCGTGCATCTCGACCGGGACGCCTTCTCCGAGGCGGGCGGCGAGCTCGTCGGCGAACGCGCGTGTCTCGCGGGTCTGCTCGGTGTCACCCCCGTCGAGTGACAGCGGCAGCCCGACGACGACGCGCTCGACCTCGCGCTCGCGTACGAGCTCACGCAAGCGCGCAAAGCCTCGCTTGGTGGCGGGCCGCAGCACCACCTCTACCGGCGTGACGATCGTGCCGGTCGGATCGCTGAGCGCACAGCCGCAGCGAGCGCTGCCGTAGTCGAGCGCGAGGACACGCATGTGCGGCTCAGCCTCTGCGCGAGCCCGGGTGCGGCACACGTCGCACGGGTCTGCCGGGCGCGCGGATCACGCCGCGAGCGCCGCCTCGATCGCGGCGCGCCCGGCGTCGATCGCCTCCCCGAGCCGCTCTGGGTCGCGGCCGCCCGCCTGGGCCATCGTGTCGCGTCCTCCTCCCCCGCCGCCGACGACGGCGGCGGCGCGCTTGACGATCTCGCCGGCTCTGACGCCACGCGCGACGAGCTCCGGGGCGACGCTTACAACCAGGTGCACACGCCCGTCGGCAGCCGTGCCGAGCAGGATCGCGGCGTCCGGCAGGCGTCCCTTGAGCCGGTCGAGGATCTCGAGCAGCGTCTTGGCGTCGGGCGCGTCGATCGTGGTGGCCAGGACGGTGGCATCGCCGCTCTTGACGGCGCCGGCAACGAGCGCGTCGAGGTCGACGTGCGCGTTGGCCGCGCCGTTGGTGGCACCCGCCTTCAGCTGCTTCTCCAGCCGCCTGCGCTCCTCAGCCAGCTTCCTGACGGCGTCGGGTGCGTCCTGGGGCCGCGTGCGCAGCTGCGTGGCGACGTCTCCGAGCAGCCGGTCGTGCTCGCGCAGCAGCTCGACGGCGACAGGCCCCGTCACGGCCTCGATCCGCCGGACGTTGGCGGCACTGGAGGTCTCGTGCAGGATGCGGAACGCGCCGATCTCGGCTGTGCTCCGGACATGCGTGCCGCCGCACAGCTCGCGCGAGTACTCCCCCTCTCCGACCTCGACCATGCGCACGACATCGCCGTACTTCTCGCCGAACAGCGCCATCGCGCCGAGGCGTTTGGCCTCGTCGAGCGTGGTCGTGATCGCGTGCACCGGGTCGTTGCGCGCGATCCACTCGTTGACGCGGTCCTCGACGTCGCGCAGCTCCTCGGCGCTCAGTGCCTGCCCGTGGCTGAAGTCGAAGCGCAGCTTGTCGGGTCCGACGTAGGAGCCGGCCTGGCGCACGTGACTTCCGACACGCTCACGCAGCGCCGCCTGCAACAGGTGGGTGGCGGTGTGGTTCGCCTCGGTCTTGTGCCGCGTGAGGTGATCGACACGCGCCAGCACCTGCTCGCCGACCTCGAGCGTGCCGCGCTCGACGATCACCTCTGCGACGCGATCCTCGCCGATCGCAACGACGTTGGCGACGCGTGCGCGGCAGTCACCGTCCTCGCACTCGATCGTGCCGATGTCTGAGATCTGCCCGCCGCCGGCGAGGTAGAAGGGGGACTCGGCCAGCTTGACCAGCACGCGCGATCCCGGCGCGCCGTTTTCGGCGCTCGCGTCGGGCTTATCGTCGACGGGGCGCACGGCGACCACGGTCGTGCGCTGCTCCTCCGTCTCGTAGCCGGTGAAGCGCGTCGGCGGACCGCCGTCGAGCGAGCCGATGCCCACCGCACCGGCCACGCCGCCGCCGCTGGCTCTCGCCACGCCGCCGCGGCCGCGCGCGCGTTGCTGCTCCATCAGCTCCTCGAAGTCGCCCTCGATCGACAGGCCCTGCTCGGCGAGCAGCTCGCTCGTCATCTCGTAGGGGAAACCGTGGGTGTCGTGCAGGGTGAAGACGTCCGCGGCCGAAACCGTGGAGCTGCCCGCTTCGCTGGCCGCGGCGATGTGGCCGCGCAGCAGCTCCATGCCCTGCGCGAGCGTCCGGCCGAAGCTCTCCTCCTCGGCGGCGAGCCACATGTCGGTGACCTCGGCCTGTTCGATCAGTTCGGGGTAGGCGCGTCCCATCACCTCGCGCACGCTGTCGGAGTAGCGCGTGAGGAACCCCGGCGCCAGATCCAGCGCGAGGCCCTGCTGGATCGCGCGGCGCATGACGCGGCGCAGCACGTAGCCTCGGTCCTCGTTGGAGGGCACGACGCCGTCAGCTGTGAGGAACGTCATCGCGCGCGAGTGATCGGCGAGGATCCGCAACGCGCGGTCGCTGTCGAAGTCCTCGCCGTAGCGTCTGCCGGAGAGCTCCTCGCCGAGCGCGATCAGCGGCTGGAACTGGTCGGTGTCGAACACCGACTGCTTGCCCTGCAGGATCGCGGCCATGCGGTTGAGCCCGAGACCGGTGTCGATGTTCTTGGCCGGCAGCGGCTTCAGCACGGTGCCCGGCTCGTCGGGGGCGGGCTCCTGGTCGTACTGCATGAACACCAGGTTCCAGTACTCGAGGAAGCGCTCGTTCTCTCCGCCGGGCAGGTCTTCGGGCGCGCCGTGCTCGACGCCGCGGTCCAGGTACAGCTCGGAGCACGGGCCGCACGGGCCGGTCGGGCCGGCCTGCCAGAAGTTCTCAGAGCGCGGGCACAGAACGATCCGCTCCGAGGGAACGCCGAGTGCGCGCCACAGCTCGATCGCCTCCTCGTCGGGGCCGAGCCCGAGGCCCTCGTCACCCTCGAACACGGTCACCCAGATGTCCTGCTCGCGGAAGCCGAAGACCCCCGTGGACAGTTCCCAGGCAAAGCCGATCGCCTCGCGCTTGAAGTAGTCGCCGAACGAGAAGTTGCCGAGCATCTCGAAGAACGTCAGGTGTCTGGCGGTATTGCCGACGTTGTCGATGTCGACCGTTCGAAACACCTTCTGGCAGCTCGTCAGCCGTGGCGCAGGCGGCTTCTCCTGGCCGAGGAAGTAGGGCTTCAGCGGATGCATGCCGGCGACCGTCAGCAGTGCGGAGGCGTCGTGTGCCGACGGCACGAGCGAAGCCGATGGAACGCGCATGTGGCCGCGCTCCTCGAAGAAGCTCAGGTAGCGCTCGCGGATCTCGTCTGAGGTCATGTCTTTTAGATATTAAGGGCGAGCGAGCGCGTGGCCCGGACATCGCACCCTAAGCGGTTACACGGGAATGGCTCGGCCCGCCCGGGGGCTTATGCCGTGATGGTGCCGTGACCGACGATCAGCTCGCCCGCATACATGCACGCGATCTGGCCTGGAGCGGTGCGCTCGAGCGCCTGCTCGAGCTCGACAGCGACGAGCGCGTGTGCCCCGGCATCGAGCTCTCCGGCGAGGCGGCAGGCGAAGGTGCGCCCGTGTGCGCGCACGCGCACGCCGTCCACGGCGACCCCCGGGCGATGCAGCGTGACATCGCGTACGCGCAGCTCGCAGGTGAGGAGCGCCTGGCGCGGTCCGACGGTGACCGTGTTGGAGTGCGCGTCGGTGGCGAGCACGTACAGCGGCTCGGGCGCGGAGAGTCCGAGGCCGTGGCGCTGGCCGACCGTGTAGGCGTGCGCGCCGGCGTGCGCGCCGAGAACGCCTCCTTCCAGATCCACGATCGGGCCGCTGTGCCTGCCCAGACCGCCGTGGCGCTCGAGGAAGTCGGCGTGGCGTGTGCCGGCGAGGAAGCAGAGGTCCTGCGAGTCGCGTTTGCGCGCGACCGCCAGCCCGGCGCGCTCGGCGAGCTCGCGCGCCTGCTGCTTGCGCAGGGCGCCGAGCGGAAAGCGCAGCCGTGCGAGCGAGCTGGGGGCGAGTGCCGAGAGGACGTAGCTCTGATCCTTGCGCTCGTCGACGGCGACCCTCAGCAGAGGAGCGGAGGACTCCCCGGTCGGTGCGACGTCGAGCACCCGCGCGTAGTGCCCGGTTGCAAGTGCCGTTGCTCCGAGCCGGTCGGCGAGCTCGAGCATCGCGTCGAGGCGGACCGCGCCGTTGCAGCGCACGCACGGGTTCGGGGTCAGACCGCTGGCGTGGTCGGCGAGCCAGGCGTCGACGACGCCGGCTCTGAACTCGGCGCGCAGGTCGATCGAGAGGTGCGGCATGCCGAGCTCGTGGGCGAGCTCGCGCGCGCCGCGGACGGCCTGTGCCGAGCAGCAGCTGAGCTCGCCGTCGTTCTCGGCGTCCGACCACAGCTCGAGCGTCACGGCGACGGCTTCCTCGCCGGCCTCGCTGACCAGCAGAGCCGCGACCGCGCTGTCGACGCCGCCGCTCATCGCGACGAGCGTGCGCCCGTCGGTCATGCGCAAGGCCGCGTGCGACCGCGCCGCGCCGCCGAGCGCGCGGTGCAGCGCGTCCGCGGCGAGGTCCGCGGCGTGGCGCTTGGTGGCGCTCAGCCCCCCGAGCTCCTCCGAGATGCTCCCGGCGCCGACGCGCGCGGCGTCGAGCAGCGTGGCGCCACGCACGAGGCTGACGGTGGCGCTGCCGGCGGCCACGGTGGCGCCACAGCCGCTCGCGTCGAAGCCGGCGTCACGGATGCGGCCGTCGGGGCTCCGCGGGTCGAGCGCGATCGAGACGCGGATCAGATCGCCGCACGCCGCGCCGCCTGCTGCGCCTGTGACGGCGTCATCGGGCACGTGACCGCGCCCGAGAGGATTTTCGAGATGATCGATCAGCTGCTCGGCGGTTGCATCCACGCGAGCGAGTGTAGGGCTAGGTGAGCTTCGTGCTGCGCGCTTCGTCGATCGCCTGTTTGATCGAGAAGGCGTCCTGAACGCCGGTGAGCACGATCGCGTGTCCCTGCTTGTTGACGACGAGCAGCGTCGGCGTGGTGTCGACCTGCACACCCCTCGTGATCGACCCGTATGAGGCGACCTGGCTCGCCGCGGCTTCTTGGACGGCCACATGGTTGGCGCTCTTGACCGCCTGCACCGCGCGGTGCACGGATACGTCATCGGTGCCGCTCGGATTCCAGAACAGCAACACGACCACGTCGCCTTTGGCGAGGTCAGCTTCGACGGCGTGCTGGCCGCTGAGGCTGGCGGCGGCGGACGCGCTCGCGGTCTTGTGAGCGGTCGCGGTCTTCGTGGGCGTCGTGGTGACGGCCTTGGCGGGCGTCTTGGTTTGCGTGCGCGTCGGGCTGGAGGGACTGGCTCCGATCGCCGCAACGGCTCCGTGAGCCCTCGCGATGTCGCGTGTGAGACCTTCCAGGCCGGGGACGGGGCCGTGGTAGATGTGGCCGGTCTTGGCTTCAGCCTTTGCCCGTGCGACCACCGCGGCTGTGGCGGCGGTGTGCGTGGCTCCGGTGCTTGTCGCCTTGGTGACGGGCGGCGTGCTGGCAGTCACGGCGGGTGCTGAACCAGACCCGCCGGTGCTCTTCGAACGTCCCTGCAGGGCGAAGAACCACAGGGCAGCGAACAGGCACACGCTTACCAGCGCGATCTGAAATGGACGGGAGAGCTGCGCCATCTCACCCAGTTTCGGCATTTGTGGCTGAGAAGTTGAACGGCACATGCGGCCTTGGACGCTCTGTCCCTTGAGCCGGAGCTGACTTGAGCGTCGGCAGGAGCGTGCCGATACGGCCCACGCGAACTGGCGGCCGGCCCTCAGAGCGCGTGATGGTTGCGCAGCACCGCGTGCACGACCGCGCCCGTGGCGAGCGGCTGCTGCTCCCCCGCCTGCATGTCCTTGAGCGTCGTTTGGTCATCGGCGACGATCGCCACGAAGCGCGCGCCGAGCGCATCGGCGTGGCTGAGCTGACCCTTGAGTGAGCGGGCGCCGAGGTCCATCTGCGCTGCGAGCCCGGCAGCGCGCGCTTCGCTGAGCAGGCCAAAGGCGGCCGCCCGTGTGTCCGCGCGCGGGCCGTCGAGCGCGATGAACAGCTCTGGCGCCGGCGCGGCCGCGGGGTCATCGACTGCGGCAGGGCCATCGTCGCTGGCCAGCATGATCCGCTCGATCCCGGCCGCCCAGCCCATGCCCGGCGTCGGTGGGCCGCCGAGCTGCGCGACGAGGCCGTCGTAGCGTCCGCCGCCTCCGACTCCGCTCTGCGCGCCGAGCGCGTCGGAGGTGAACTCGAACACGGTTCGCGTGTAGTAGTCAAGACCGCGCACGAGCGTGGGGTCGAGCTCGTAGGCGACACCGGCGACGTCGAGCAGCTGGCAGACCTGCGCGAAGTGCTCGGCGTCATCTGCGCTGAGGTGCTCGCGCAGCAGCGGCGCGCTCTGCATCACCTGCTGGGTGCCGGGGTGGTCGGAGTCGAACGCGCGCAGCGGGTTCAGCTCGATCCGCGCGCGCACGTCCTCGGAGAGGCTGCTCGCGTTCTCGCGCAGGTAGCTCTGCAGCCGCTCGCGATACTCGAGCCTGCTCTGCAGGCTGCCGAGGCTCGAGAGGCGCAGGCGCAGCTCGCGCACGTCGAGATCGTCGAGCAGCGCCGCGAGCAGCGAGATCGACTCGGCGTCGACGCCCGGGTCATCGGATCCGATCGCCTCGGCGCCGACCTGCCAGAACTCGCGGTAGCGGCCGGCCTGCGCGCGCTCGTGGCGGAAGAAGCACGACAGGTACCAGAGCTTCACCGGCTGGCGGCGCTTGTGCATGCCGTGCTCGAGGTAGGCGCGGCACACGGGAGCGGTGCCCTCGGGACGTAGGGTCAGCGAGCGTCCCGCCTGGTCCTCGAACGTGAACATCTCCTTGCGCACGATGTCGGTCGACTCGCCGACGCCGCGCGCGAACAGCTCGGTAGCCTCGAACACGGGCGTCTCGATGCGTTCGTAGCCGGCGCTCTCGAGGATCGAGCGGGCACGCGCCTCGAGGGCGCTGCGGCGCGACGCCTCCTTGCCAAGCACGTCGAAGGTGCCGCGTGGCGCTTTGATCTTCGCTGCTGCCAACTTCAGGCTGCCGGCGTGTCAGCGGTGGTGGCGCCCGGCACGCGCTCGCGGATCTCGCTGAGGAACGGGTTGCTGTCGCGCTCGCGCCCGAGCGTGGTGACGCCCATGTGTCCGGGATAGACGACGGTCTCAGGGGGATGCGCTCGCAGCAGGCCCTCGATCGAGCGCTCGAGCGTGGCCCAGTCGCCGCCGGGCAGGTCGACGCGGCCGACTGAGCCCTGGAAGAGGACGTCTCCCGAGAGCAGCGCTCCGGGCGTTGAGTAGGTGACGTGGCCGGGGCTGTGACCGGGGGTGAAGATCACGTCGAGCTCGAGCCCGGCGAGGCTCAGGTGCTCGCCGCCGGCGAGCGTGTGCTCGGCCTCGTGGTTCTCGAACGGGCCGAAACCGGGAGGCACGAAGCTCATCACGTCTGCAAGGAGAGGCCGCTCGATCTGCGGGCAGTAGACGGGCGCGCCGGTCGCGCGCGCGACGGGCGCGACAGCACCGATGTGATCGAAGTGGCAGTGGGTGATCAGGATCGCGTCGATCTGCACCCCGAGCTCGTCGATCGCCGCGAGCAGGCGCTCCGGCTCATCACCCGGGTCGATGATCAGCGCGTGCGTCGCGTCGGGGTCGGCGCGCACGATGTAACAGTTCTCCTGCACGGGCCCTACCGTGAACCCCCGCACGTCCGGCGTGCCCATCACGACACCTTCCTTCCGCCACCGCCCTGCTTGGCCTTTTTGCGCTGACGGCGGTCGTACACCCACTTGTCGGTGTAGTAGCTGATCACGGTGTAGCCGGCGAGCACGACCGGGAACAGCCCGATCGCCTGGTTTGACTGGTGCAGCACGAGGATGACGACGAGCAGCAGCACGATCGCGGCGAACATCGCCTTGACGAACGCCCCGCGCCACGTTGGCGGCTGGTCGCGCTTGTCCAGCAGCTTCTCTTTTTCACGGGCCAGCGTGCGCGGGTCGCCGGTCTTCTCGCCCGGCGTCGGCTTGCGCCCCGTGCGGCCGCGCGACTCCACCACTCCGGCGGCGTTGCCGCGGTGCTTGGTCTGACGTTTACGCCTGGTCTGCGCCACGACTCAGCAGCCTAGTGCGTTCTCGATCAAGTGGCGCTGGGGATCGAAGCCCGGCATCGGCACGTCTGCGGGGAAACCGTCGAGCGCGGCGGCGGGGGCGAGCCCGACGAGCTCGGCGCTGGCGATCTCGGCGTGGGCACGAACGGCGTCGACGACACGCGCCAGCGGCAACTCGAGCGGCCGCTCGATGTTCATCGAGACCTGCGCCACGTCGTCGCTCAGCGTCAGTCCGAGCGCGCGCACACCCGGCAGCCCGCTCTCACCCCCCTCACGGATCTGCTCGGCGATCGCGCGCGCCTCGATCACCGTGGCGGGCGGGGCGAGCTGGAGATTGAAGGCGACCAGCGGCGGCCTCGCGGCGACCAGCGTCGCGCCGCCATGCGGATGCATGCGCGCCGGGCCGAAATCGGGCGTGAGGCCGTCCTCGCCCGCGGCGAGCCGCGCGGCCAGCCCGGCCACGCCGCCGCGACGCAACTGCGAGCGGGTCCGCGCAGACGAGCGGTCGGCGCCCGACAGCTCCCCGTAGAGGAAGACGGGCAGCTCCAGTTCCTCGCCGAGGCGGTCGCCGAGGACCAGCGCGGCGGCGCACGCGGCGCCCCTGTCACCCGGGCGCAGGTAGACGATCGGAGCGACGTCGAGCGCGCCCACGTGCGGATGCTGACCAGCGTGCGCGGCCCCGCGCCCGGCGCGGCTGACGACGTCGATCCGCTCGAGCGTGACGCGGGCGCCTCGCAGCAACGCGTCCACCAGCACGTCGGGACGCCCGGCGAGCGTGAACACCGAGCGGTGATGGTCGGCGTCGGAGTGGATGTCGAGCACGCGCACGCCGCCCGCGGCATCCTCCGCGAAGGCGCCGGCGATCGCCGCAATCGTCGCGGCGTCCCGCCCCTCGGACACGTTCGGCACCGCGAGCAGGATCGGCGGGGTCATCGCGCCACGAGGCTAACGTCAAGGATCGGCGCACGCCCTGTGGCTAGACTCCTGCGTCATCCGGGCCGGAGTAGCTCAGCTGGTTAGAGCAGCGGAATCATAATCCGCGTGTCGGGGGTTCGAGTCCCTCCTCCGGCATCGCAAAAGGCCTGCAAATACCGCGGTTTTCAGAGTATCACGGCGCTGCTGCCAAATTCAGCGCGATGCGCCCAACATCATGGGGTGCGAGCGATCACGGGCTGGGATTCCTCGCCCCGCGAGCGTAAACTGCTTAGGAGCTGACTATGACTAATGATCCTTGGACAGACCCCGATCCCCAGCCTGGCGATTTCGATGCTGACCTGACAGCCGTCGATCCACGATACGTCGACGCACATGTAGGCAACCCGAACGCCAAGCTCACGATCGTCGTCGGCGTCGAGGATGAGGACGCCGAGCGGCTACAACAGCTCGCCGCACGGCGCCACCAGCGGCCTGCCGAAGTAGTCGCAGACCTGCTCCGCAGCGCCTGACTATGCGCCTGGAAGTAAACCCGGCGCCAGCCTCACGGCAGCCTGCCGGCCGACGCCGCTGACTACACGGGGCCCTGGGCGCGAGTGAGCTGCCCGCGACCGTCCGCTTCGGGGACGTCATCGTCCACGCTCGCGGCCGTACCGAGACGTGCTTCCCACCACGCAACCGGCACGATCTTCACGGCGAGCTCCAGTGTTCCCCTGTCCAGCCCCTCGGCCAGCTGGGCGATCGCGACGATCCTCTGCGCGAGGCGATCGTCGTCCATGTCGCCCGTGATCTGGACGGCGGGGCTGCTTCGAGCCCTGCGCCAGCGCAGGTCGTCACCGTCGCTCGGCTCGGACTGATCGAGCAGGCTCTCCAGCCAGGCAAGGTTTCCAGCGAGCTCTACGTGACGGTCGATCACCTCTGCGTAGGCTTCGGCGCTGAGCATCACTGCGGCCCATCTCCCCAGCACCTCATCGTTGTGAACCGCCACACTCGAGACGCGGTCTCGCAGAGCTCGGCGGCGACCATCGTCGGCGAGCACGCCATGAACGGCCTGGGTCAGGCGCGGCGTGTCGCGCACCACGAGGGTCGCCGCGTCGAGCGCCGCTGAAGAGTTCGCTTCGGCCGGCGTCAGGCCAGTGAGCTCCACCAGCCCCGTCCACACCATGCGCGCATCGCGGACCAGCTCGAGCATCACATACTGCGCGAGGACACTCCAGCGTCGGCGCCCGCGGATCTCAAGCGCCTCGTTCACGATCGCCACCGACAGCATCACGACGATCGCGCTCGATACAAGTCCGGCAAAGAGCGGGTGGCGCACCCAAAGGTGCTCAGCGAACTGTTCGGACGCTACCGCAGCCGCGAGGGCGAGCAGCGCCAGCGCAGCGCCGGCGCGCGTTTGACGTAGGTAGGACTCGACGGATCCTGAACGTCGAGGCCCAGAGGAGCCCAGCGACATTTACGCGAGCTTACGCTCCGGCGGTGCGGCGGTACCGCTGGGGATGCGATGTGCGGGTCTCGATCCAGTCGACGTAGAGGTTGCGCTCGACGATCAGCCAGGTACCGTCGACCTCGACAAACGTGTCGCCTCTGGAGTTCACGGCATCCAGTTCTCGGCAAGCGGCGTGAGCTGGAGCTCGTGCGTCGCGGAGCGCGCGTCCTGGTTAGCGAGGAAGAGGACGGCATCGGCGATCCTGCGCGGGTCGGCCAGCGCCTCCGGCGAGACACCGGCTCGGGTCGAACCATCGAGCGGCTGGATGCCTGCGTCGACAATTAGCAGCGTGACCTGGATGCCGTCGGGGCGCAGCTCCAGCGCGGCCGCGTTGGTGATCGCTCGCACTCCGAACGATCCTGCCGCCCACAGACCGCGGCCCGGCATCGCGCGCCGTGCCGAGCCGCCGGTAACCTGCACCAGAGTCGCTGCCCGGCCCTGCGCGATCGCAAATCGTCCGCTGGCGGACAGGAACGAAAAGGCCGCGACGGCAGGCGCGGCCGCCCACGAGTCAAAACCGGCGAGGTCGGCATCGGCAATCGGTCCGCCGCCGAAGGGGCCTGTGCGCTCACCGCCGTATGCAGCGGCCGCGTTCAGCACGAGCTCGACTCCACCGTGAGCAGCGGCCGCCTGCTCCAGCGCGCCGTACACGCTCGCGGGGTCCGTCACGTCCGCCTTCAGCGCGAGCGCGCCGGACGCGCTGACGCCGTCCAGGGTGCTCCGCGACCGCGCCACTCCCGCCACCGCCCAGCCGTCGCTCACCAGCAGCTCGATGACCGCGCGACCCAAATTGCGCGCTCCGAACACAACCGCACTCCGCTGCACACCTTGCTTCTCGCTCATCGAATCGCTCGATTCCGCCGCGGTGTTGGTTCGAACCCGCGACCTCTGGGGTATAAGGACGGCTTACGTTCCACCTTTCGCTCTCAGGCGATGCGTTCTGCACCGTCGAGATGCGCCGACAGAAACTGTCCGGCTCTGTCCAGCGCCGCGGGCGCTTCGTCAAGGATCGGGTGGTAGGCCTGGAAGACGTGGGGCACCCGAGGGGTGATTTCGAGCGTGACCTCGACGTCGGCGGCGGCGGCTTGCCGCGTAAGGCGGACGGCGTCGTCGAGGAGAACCTCGTGACTTCCGGCCTGGATGATCAGGGGCGGCAGGCCAGAGAGGTCAGCAAACACGGGGCTGATTAGGCCAAGCGCGGCGTCTTGTCCCGACGTATAGTCGCGGACTCGGGCTTGGAGGTTCTCCCGGCTGAGCAGGGGATCGACCGCACGCCTGCTCTCCATGGTCGTTCCGGCCAGCGTCAGATCGGCATACGGTGACATCGCGAAGGCAGCGGCTGGCAGGGGCAGCCCGTGATCGCGCGCGTTGATCAGAGTCGCGATCGCCAGGCCGCCGCCGGCGGACTCTCCCACGAAGGCGATGTCTGAAGGGGCGATGCCGTTGTGCAGAAGGGCTTCATAGGCCGCAAGAGCGTCGTCAACCGCCGCCGGATACGGGTGCTCGGGGGCGAGCCGGTAGTCGACGGAGATGACCTTGGCTTGCGTCCGCCGGCCGACCTGCGAGGCCAGGTCGGCGGCGAGGGCCGCGTCCCCCATCACGTACACGCCGCCGTGGAAGTAAAGAACGACGTGGCGAGGCTCGATTCCGTCGACTGTGATCTCGGCGGTTGGGACGCCGCCCAGTTCGGCTGCGGTCACCGTCACCTCGGCGGGCAGCGGCTGCGCCGATAGCAACTCTCGGAGCAGTCGCCGCTGCTCGTTGACGTCGCTGTCGGCGGGAAACGCTGATTGCCGAAGGATCGCGTCGAGGGTCTCTTGCTGTTCGGTGCTCACGGAGGATCTCCCGTCGGTTGGGTTTGTTGGCAGCACTCCAGGCTCGGTTGCCGATGTCAATCCACTGCTGAAATCTCCTGCCGGGGGCCGCAACCGTGTCTGTGTGTCTCGGACTTCGGGGTCATTCCTTCAGCAGCCTGTCCGTCAGCACGATCTCGACGACCTGTGGGACCGTCTCCAGGCGGCCCCAGTCGCGCTGCAGCTCGCACGCGAGCGAGACCCAGCCGATCGGCACGCCGCCGGCCTGCTCGACACGCTCGATACCGGCGCGGTGAGCCTCCACCGACGTGCCGCCGATCGCATCGATCACGGGGTAGACCTCATAGCCCTCCCTGAGCGCGTCGAGCGCCGCGAACGCCATGCACACCTCCGTCCACAGCGCGCAGAAGATCAGCTTGCGCCTGCCGGTGGCCCGCACGGCCGCCACGAAGTCGATGTCCTCCCACGAGTTGACGCTCGTGCGGTCGATCGGCGGGTGCTCCTCGAGCAGCGCGGCCAGCTCCGGGACGGTCGGCTGCTGCTGGCCGGATGCGACGTTCACCGTCGAATGGACTATCGGCAACCCAAACGCCTGGGCCGTCTTGACGGCCGAGACGACGTTCTTCAAGAGCAGGCCGGTGTCGATCGAGCGGACCGTCGCGAACTGCGAGGGCTGGTAGTCGATCAACACAAACGCCGCGTTCTGCGGGGTGATGAGATGGTCGCCGAGCTGATCGCGGATCGGGGCACCGGACGACATCACGATGCTCCCTGCAGGGCAGCTGCCGCGGCCTGCTTCTCCTTGTCGGCCACACCGACAGCGGCGGTGAGCTTTGGAACCTCCCTGAAATACCAGTGGATGACCTCGAGCGCGGCCGCCGCGGCAGGCGTGGCCCAGTCGCGGAAGAGCTCCGTGTTGACGGAGAGCGCCGTACTCGGGACTGCGCCGGCGTGCGACAGCCTCTCGATGCCGGTGCGGTGCGCCACCTGCGAGCGGCCACCGACGGCGTCGGTGACGAACATCACCTCGTAACCGTCCTTCAGCGCCTGGACCGACGCGAACGTGAGACAGATCTCGGTGTGAAGCCCGCCGATGATCAAGCGCCTGCGCCCGGTCGCCTTCACAGCCTCACGGAACGCGTCGTCCTCGAAAGCGTTCATCGACGACCGGTCGATCGGCTCGATGCCGTCCAACTCGGACAGGATCGCAGGGAGCGTCGGCCCGTTGAGGCCGAATTCGACACCCACGGTTGACAGCACGATTGGCATGTCAAGCGCCTTCGCGGTCTTCGCCAACAGCCGCACGTTCAGCTCCACCAGGTCTGCGTCTGTTTCGGAACGAATGACCTCGAACATCTCCTTCTGGTAGTCGATCAGGACGAGCGCGCAATCCTCGTGGGTCCAGACACCTAGATCTCTGTTCATCGTTACCTCCCTTGTGCGGCCTGAGGCCGCGTTGACATCCGCGCCGCGATCACGACGCTCATGGGTGAACCAGTGAGCCGTAGCCCAAGTCGAGACGCAGCGACTGCATGACGTGAAACGTCGTGCTGGCCGTGAACACGTCGGCGGCTGCGAGCACGCCGGTGTACTTCTCGATCACCGGTTCCGCGGCGGCGGCCGTGATCGCATCCAGGTAGCCCCTTACCGCGGCCCAGGTGTTCTCGCCGTACTTGACGAGGTACGGGCTGGGATCGACGGCGTCGAGTGCTTTCCTCGAGTGCTCGGCGATGTCCGCCATGTAGCGCTCGTGCACCGCGATGTCCTCACGCGTGCCGAGCCGGCCCATGTGTCCGCCGATGAAGTGCCTCCACGGGTACGTGAGAGCCGTGGCGGGAGCCGCGAGGTAGCCGGGAATGTCCTCGGTGAGGTTGCTCTGGTACACCGGCACCCAGCCCGGGTTGACGATGTCGACGAGCATCAGCGCGTCGTGGTCCGGTAGGTGAATGAAGATGTTGTCCGGCGAATGGTTCGTGCCGTGCCAGGCCAGCTCGATGCGCTCGCCTCCGATCTCGAGCGTCCGCCGGTCCTGGAAGGTCTCCTCGGGTGCGGGTCTCGCGGGGTCGTCGTCGCGCAACAGGAGCCTGCGGGTCTCCTCGTGCCCGATCCGCACGACGCCTTTGGCGAACATCGACGACGCGCCGGCGTGGTCGGCGTGGTGATGGGAGTAGACGAGGTGGGTGACCGTGTTGCTGACGCCGTTGGCGGCGGCGACCTCGTCCACCGCACGCTGGATGTTGTGGCCGATGGTGGGCGGCGCGTCGAGCAGGACGACGCCGTCCTTTGTTGTCAGAAAGGCTGACTGGTAGGTGCCGTCGGTGACCCAGTAGAGATTCTGCTCGACCCGCCCGACGAAGTAGCCCTGCTCGCCCAGGGCCGGACCGAGCGCCGGCCGGGGGATCGGCGCGTAGTCCGGTAGGTCCTCGGCGCTGCTCGGGCGGGTGTTGGCGTGCGCCTCCGTTGTCGTATCCGGCGTCCGCATGCACAGACGATCGTGAAGCGAGCAGCCGGCGATCGAATCCTTGAATTCCTTAGTCCGCGACCCGAGTGTCGTCTTCAGTCATGCTGTCGTCGTAGATGGGCTCGCCGTCACACGTTGGGACGTTCACGATGCCGCCGGGAGCCCAATTGCTCGGTCGTCAACGCGAGCGCGAGGTGCTCGGCCGCCTCCTCGCAGGTCTGCGCGCCGGCCACGGCGGCGTCTTGGTCGTGCATGGCGAGCCGGGCGTCGGGAAGACTGCACTGCTCGATTGGATGGCCGAGGAGGGACGGCAGCTGAGGGTCCTGCGGACCGTCGGCGTCGAGGGCGAGATGGAGCTCCCATTTGCGGCGCTCCAACAGCTGTGCTCGCCGATCCTCGACCTGTCAGAACGTCTGCCAGATCCCCAGCGCGATGCGCTCAGCGTCGCCTTCGGGCTGACAGCCGGACAGGCTCCGAACCCGTTCCTCGTCGGACTGGCGACACTCGGCCTGTTGTCTGAGGCTTCGGAGCGGCGGCCGTTGCTGTGCGTCGTCGATGACTCGCAGTGGCTCGATCGTGCATCAGCGCGCGCGCTCGCGTTCGTGGCGCGCCGCCTGCTTGGGGAGAAGATCGCGCTCGTGTTCACGGCCCGCGAGCTGGGCGACGGGCTCGCAGGGCTGCCGGAGCTTCGCATCGCACCCCTGGGGCACCGCGACGCGCGGACGCTGTTGGAATTCGTCTTGCCGGCCCGCCTGGATGAGCACGTGCTCGATCGGATCGTTCTTGAAACGCACGGCAACCCGCTCGCCCTGTTGGAGCTGCCGCGCGGGCTGACGCCGATACAGCTGGCAGGCGGGTTCGGGCTGCCTGCGGCTGTGCCCTTGTCCGCGAGCATCGAGGAGAGCTTTACGCGGCGCCTGGCTTGCCTTCCGGGCGATGCCCGCCGCCTGTTGCTGATTGCGGCGGCTGATCCGACGGGCGACCCAGCGGTCGTATGGCGGGCAGCCCGGGAGCTCGGCATCCCCGAGCCGATCGCGCAGAGCATCGAAGCGGAAGACCTCTTGGAGCTTGGTGTCCGAGTCGTATTCCGTCATCCACTCGCTCGCTCGGCTGTCTATCAGGCAGCCAGGCATACGGAGCGCCGCGCTGCCCACCGAGCCCTGGCGCAGGCGACCGATCCCGAGATCGATCCCGATCGCCGCACTTGGCACCGCGCGCAGGCGGCATCGATGCCCGATGAGGATCTCGCCCAGGAGCTCGAGCGGTCCGCCGGACGCGCGCATGCGCGCGGCGGATTGGCGGCCGTCGCTGCCTTCCTCGAGCGCGCAGCGGCGCTCACACCGCAGCCGGCACAGCGTGCCCAACGCCTGCTCGCCGCCGCCGCAGCCCACCGCGATGCCGGCGCTCCGGAGGCTGCGCTCGGGCTTTTGGCAGGCGTCGAGGCTGGGTTGCTCGACGAGCTCGGGCGTGCACGTGTCGAGGTGCTGCGAGGGCAGATCGCGTTGGAGCAGCGGCGCGGGGGCGAAGCCGGCCGCCTGTTCCTGGACGCGGCGAGACGCCTCGAGCCAGTCGACCCTGAGCTGGCGCGCGAGATCTACCTCGAGGCGCTCGCGGGCGCCATGTCCAGCGACGTTGAACTCGACGGCGGCGCACCGGCGGTCGCGCAGGCCGCGCGGGCGGCGCCAACCGGCACCGCCCCGCCGCGGACGGTTGACGTGCTGCTCGACGCGTTCGCGATCCGCTTGACCGAGGGATACGCGGCCGCGGCGCCGACGCTCGCCCGATCACTCGAGCTGTTGCTCGCGATGGACGCCTCCAACGAGGATGGCGGTCGGCGACCGTCGCTCTCCAGCAGTAGAAACGCCAACATCGTCGCGCTCGAGATGTGGGACGACAATGCCTCATACCGCCTCGCTGCTCGCCAGGTGCAGGTCGCTCGCGACGCCGGCGCACTCGTGCACCTGCAGTTCGCGCTCAGCTTCCTGGCTAGAAGCCATATGCTCGCCGGCGACTTGACGGCTGCCGCGCTGGCAATCGACGAAACCAGCTCGATCGCTGAGGCGACCGGAAATCCCGCGCCGGTGAACGCCCCCATGATCCTCGCTGCCTGGCGCGGCCAGGAGTCGCAAGCCTCCGAGCTGATCCAAGCCACCTCGGAGGAGGCGGCCGCGCGGCGATGGACGTCCAACAACTACGCGAGATCCGTGCTCTACAACGGCCTCGGTCGTCACGACGCCGCACGCGACGCCGCCTGGGAGGCATTCCAGCCCGATCCGATCGGATACGGATCGTTGCTGGTGGGCGAGCTGGCCGAAGCGGCATCACGGACGGCCGACCGGGAGCTGCTCGAGTCCTCCCTGAATTGGCTCTCCGAGCGCACCCGCGTGATCTCCTCCGAGTGGGCGCTCGGAATCGAAGCGCGCGTACGTGCGTTGTTGAGCCAGGACGAGACCGCCGAGCGTCTGTACCGCGAGTCGATCGCCCATCTGGCCCGCACCCGCGTGCGACTCGAGCTCGCGCGGACGCACCTCCTTTACGGGGAGTGGCTGCGACGCGAACGCCGCCGGCTCGACGCCCGCGGGCATCTGCGCACCGCCCTTGATCTGTTCAGGAGCATGGGCGCCGAGGCGTTCGCCGCCCGCGCCGAGCGGGAGCTCCTGGCAACCGGCGAGCGCGCGCGCAAACGGACCGTGGATACGCTCGACCAGCTCACTGCGCAGGAGGACCAGGTCGCGCGCCTGGCCGCGCAGGGGGCCACGAACCGCGAGATCGCCGGGCAGCTCTTCATCACGCAGAGCACCGTCGAGTACCACCTGCGCAAGGCATTCCGCAAGCTCGACGTGAGGTCGCGCACCCAGCTCGCGCACCGTATCTCCTAGTGTTTCGGGCATGGCCGCGGCGGAGGAGATTCGGGTAGCTGACGCGCCTGAGCGTGAACGCTACGAGCTGTCGGTCGACGGCGCGCTCGCCGGCTTCACCGCGTACCGGACCCGCCCGGGCCTGATCGCGTTCATCCACACCGAAGTCGACGAGCACCTCCAGGGCCGCGGACTGGCCGATCGCCTGATCCGGTTCGCGCTGGAAGACGCCCGCGCACGCGGTCTCGCAGTGCTGCCCTTCTGCCCGTTCGTCAAAGGCTTCATCGAGCGTCACCGGGAGTTCGAGCCACTGGTGCCCGAGGCCTACAGGCAGCAGTTCGGTTTGTGAAGCAGCGCCGGTCCCAAAAAGAGCTGTAGCGCCGCCGGGGCCCCGGCGGCGCTACATGCGCGCTCCGCTTTTGGAACGCTAGCCCTTGCTTTGGGTGACGTGCACGCGCAGGTTTTGTTTGTCGCTCAGCGTGGCCGCATAGGCGCCCGCTTCACTCCACAGCTGGTCGATTTCAGAAGCGGTCTGTTCGATTTCAGAAGCGCCCTGTTCGATTTCAGGAGTAGAAGTGCTCTGGTTGACCGAGCTCTCGTTGCTCGCGAGCGTCTTCTGCGGCGCCAGGGCCGCCATACCGACGTGCGAGAGCAGTTCGAGTTCGTATTCGGCGTTGTAGCAGTGGCCTTTGTTGACTTCGGTTTTGTTCGATTCGGCGCAGCCCTTGCCTTCGACGGTCTTCGGCCCGCTCGGGTGCAGGTATTCTTTCGACGTCGTTATGAACGTCGTCAACCCGGCGTTCCCGAAGTCGGTGATGTCACCGAAGATGTTCTTGTCGAGCGTAAGCGCGATCGAGGCCGCAAGGGCGGGCCCGCCTTCTTCGGTCGTGACGTGCACGTGGAGGTTCGCCGGAAGCAGCCCAGTGGGATAGTTTTCGATTTCGTTTTCTTCGTACTGTTCACCGGTTTCATCGCAGTCGATGTTTTCAAACGTCTTGTTGACGATCGTTTTGCCGGCGTCTTCGAACACGAACGTGCACGAAAAGCCCTTCGATTTGGAGATCTCGATCAGTTTCCATTCTTCGTACCCGCCCGGGTCCGCGACCGCCTGAAAGTTGTTCAACTTGACGTTCAGGCTCGCCGATGTGGCTTCGACGTTGATCGGTTCTGACTCTTCGACGGGGGTGGTGGTCTTGTCGACCTGGTTGAACGGGTCGATCACGGCTGTAGCCGTATAGGACCCGGCTTTCCCGTATTCGACAGGGAAGGTGACCGTGATCTGTTCGCCTGCCTTCAGGCCTTCGGAGACAACCTTGGTCTGCTTGAGCCCTTTTTCTTTGGATTGGAGCTGGACGGAGAAGGGTCCGTTGGTGCCGCCGGGCCCGAAGTCCTCGACCGTAACGCTCTCCGTACCTTCTTCTTTGGAGAAGATCGGGTTGGGGTTCACGGTGATCCCTCCGACGAACCCGAGGTCGACCGGTGCGACGTTGATGGTTTCGCTCTCTTCAACGGGTTCGAAGGCCTTGACGACCTGGTCGAACGGATCGATCACCGCGGTCGCGGTGTAGGCCCCGGCTTTGCTGTAGGTGACGGGGAAGGTGAGCGTCGTTTCTTCGCCGACGTTCAGGCCGGGGACGGTCTTCGTCTGCTTGATGCCTTTTTCCTGGGGTTCGAGCTGGACCGCGAACGAGCCGGTGGCGATCGGCCCGTAGTTGATCACTTTGACCGTCTCGGTGCCGGCTTCCTTGTAGTGCAGCGGGTTCGGTGAGGGGGTGATCGGACCGGCGAACTCGAGGTCGATGCGCGCCGGTTCCACCGTCACGTTGAGGATCTTCTGGTTGTTCGATTCGTTGGTTTCTTTGAAGGTTTTGAAGGCGTTGACTTCGGCGACGCTACGGAAGTTCCCCGGCTTCGGGTACGTGAAGTGGTATTCCAGTTCACGTTCTTCGCCCGGGCCGAGCGGACCGGACTCCTGCGTCAGCGTCTGGTTGCCGGGCACGATGATGCTGTTAGCGCTCGGGTTCCAGCTCGTCACGAAGCTCGGCGACGGGCTGTTGCCGAGGTTCTTCACGTCAACGGTGACCCTGTTCGGCACTGCCTGCACGATCGTCTGGGCCGAGTACGCCGGCTTGACGTTGTCGCAGTTATTGCAGTCGCAGCCGCAACGCTGCTCTTCGGGTTCGATCGTCAGGCCCGTGATCGTCAGATCGACGGTCGCACCCGGGATCACGAACAGCGTGCTGGCCGTCTGTTCGTTCGGGTTGACCTCTTTGATCACGTGCGTGCTGTCGAGCGTCACGGTGCCGTTATAGGTTCCAGCAGTTTTGAAATTCTCCGTGAAGAAGACGATCGTACGTTCGCCCTCACCGAGCCCGTTGACCTGCTGAGACTGCTGGGCGACCAGCGGCCCCGGTTTCCAGGTCACGACGAAGTCGCCGGCGGCGCTGTTGCCGTCGTTTTCGATTTCGACTTCCTGCTCGGATTCGCTTCCGGCGGGCGCCGGGTAGTCGCTCACCCTCGCCACCCTCAGGTTCGGGAGCGGTGGTTGTACGACGGTTTTCAGCGTCTTTGAGTTGTCGTTCTCGTCGGTCTCTTTGACGACGTGCGTCGAGTCGGCCAGCGCGGTCCCGGTGACGGTCGTTGCCGTTGGGAACGTGTATTCCATCGTGACGGTCGTGCTTTCGCCCGGCCCGAGGCCGGTCACGGTCCGCGTCAACGGTTTCGCGAAGGTGTATGGCGTCCAACTGACGATGAACGTCCCTGCCGGAACGTTGCCGGTGTTCGTGACCTTGATCGTCGCGACCGCCGGACGACCCTGCACGACCGATTCGGTCGGGTCGTGCACGACCGGTTTGACCGTGAATTCTTCGAGG
>DATHOH010000048.1:0-33887 GCA_035485155.1 Solirubrobacteraceae bacterium | reverse complement strand
ACGCCATACGCATCCTCGGACGCGCCTGGACCCGTGTGCTCTGGCGCTGCTGGCAAGACCACACGCCCTACAACCCCACCCAACACAACGCCCTCAACAAACTCCTCGCACAAAAAGGTTGACACAGGACGTCTCATCGCTCCTCGGTCGCGTAGAAGATCGTCTTCACCTCGGTGTATGCCTCCAGCGCGTGCGGACCGAGCTCGCGCCCGTACCCCGACTGCTTGAAGCCCCCGAACGGGGTGCTCACCCGCACCGAGGTGTTGGCGTTGATCGACAGCACACCCGTGTCCACCGCGCGGGCGACGCGCAACGCCCGTGCACCGTCGCGCGTCCAGATCGAGCCCGACAGGCCGTAGATCGTATCGTTGGCCAGGCGGATCGCGTCAGCCTCGTCGGTGAACGAGATCACCGCCGCGATCGGCCCGAAGACCTCCTCCTGGGCGACACGGTCGTCGGCGCGCACAGGGGAGAGGACCGTCGGCGCGAACCAGAACCCCGGCCCATCCGGTGCGCTGCCGCGGAACGCCACCGGCGCCTGCCCGTCCAGGAACGAGGCGACCGCGTCGCGTTGGCCGGCGGAGATCAGCGGCCCCATCTGCGTCTGCTCATCGAGCGGATCGCCGACCCTCAGCGCCGTCACGTGGGGCTCGAGCAGCTCGAGGAAGCGCTCGAGCGCGCTCTCCTGCACGAGGATGCGCGAGCGCGCGCAGCAGTCCTGGCCGGCGTTGCCGAACACCGCCGGCGGCGCCGCCGCAGCAGCGGCCTCGAGGTCGGCGTCGGCGAACACGATGTTCGCCGACTTGCCGCCCAGCTCGAGCGTCACGCGCTTGATCGAAGCGGCCGCGCCGGTGGCGATCGAACGGCCCACCTCGGTCGAGCCGGTGAACGCGATCTTCGCCACGTCGGGGTGCTCAACCAGGCGCTGCCCGCACGTCGAGCCCGGCCCCACGACGACGTTCACGACGCCGTCGGGGATCCCCGCCTCGCGTGCCAGCTCGGCGAAGCGCAGCGCCGTCAGCGGCGTCAGCTCTGCGGGCTTCAGCACGACCGTGTTGCCTGCAGCCAGCGCCGGCGCGAGCTTCCACGCGGCGATCGTCAGCGGGAAGTTCCACGGCGTGATCAGGCCGACGACGCCGACGGGCTCGCGCACGGTGAACGCCTGGCCGCCCGCCACCGGGATCGTGTCGCCGAGCAGCCGCTCGGGCGCCCCGGCGTAGTAGCGGAACGTGTCCACCACCATGCCCATCTCGCCGCGCGCGTCAGCGATCGCCTTGCCAGCGTTGCGCGCCTCGAGTACCGCCAGTTCCTCGCGATGCGCGCTCAGCGCGTCGGTCAGCGCGTACAGCAGCCGCGCGCGCTCACCCGGGGCAAGCGCCCGCCACGCCGGCAGTGCCGCCTTCGCGCGCGCGACCGCCTCGTCGACCTCCTCGACGCCGGCGCGCGCGAGGACTGCCAGCACCGTCTCCGTTGCCGGCTCGAGAACTGCGAGCCGGCCGCTCAAGGAGCCTGAGCGATGTCGGGCAGCGAGATCGACGAGTCGATCTCGTCGATCGTACGGACCGGGCCCTTGAACGTTCGTTTCGCGGAAACCGCGTACCAGATCGTCACGGCGAGCATCACGCCGATCGTCACGAGCGGCGCGTAGTTCACCGCCGACCATTCGAACCCGCTCTTGAAGAACACGCCCGCAGGGGCGAACGGCAGGCAGAAGATGATCACGCACAGCCCCACCCAGGTGAACGCGATCGGGTTCATCCATTTGTATTTCTTGCCGAGCGTCCACGGGCCGGCTTTGAACTCCGAGCCCATCCGCCAGCGCAGGAACACCGGGATCGTGTACGCGATGTACAGGCCGATCACCGAGATCGAGGTGACCGCGAGGAACGCGACAGGTGTGCCCAGCTTGTTCGGGAAGTAGGCCGGGAAGGTGACGATCGCCGCGAACACGACCACGAACAGCACCGACCACGTGGGCGTCTTGTTTTTGCCCAGGCGACGCCACAGGTTGTGCCCGGGCACGGCGCCGTCGCGCGAGAACGCGAACGTCATGCGCGAGGCGCTGGTGCAGCAGGCGACGCCGCAGAAGAGCTGCCCCACGGTCGAGATCAGGATCACGGCCTTCGCCGCCGAGGAGCTCAGTGCGGATGTGAAGATCGTCAGCGCCGGATAACCCGCCTTGAGGATTTCGCCTTCGTGGCTCTTCTGGATCGCGAACGTGATCGCCAGCAGCACGATCCAGCCGATCACCGCCGAGTAGAAGACCGAGCGCCACACGCCTTTCGGCGCCGCCTGCGCGGCGTCATTCGTCTCCTCGGAGACGTGCGCCGAGGCGTCGTAGCCGGTGATCGTGTACATCGTCAGCAGGAAGCCCAGCGGCAGCACGTAGAACCAGTACATGCTGTTGCTGAAGCCCGACACGTTGGCACGGTGCCCGAACACGTAGGAGAGGCTCGCGTGGTTGCTCGGCACTGCGATCAGGATCACGACGATCACGGCTACGCCGATCACGTGCCACCACACCGAGACCGCGTTGAAGAGCGACACCAGGTGACTCGAGAAGACGTTGGTCAGCAGGTCGAGCAGGAGAATCGCCCCGAACACCGCGAACTCCACGTGGGCCGTGTAGTGGACGTTCGTCCCCGCCGCCGCCTTCGCGAAGTCGAAGATGAAGTGCACGTTGTAGAGGCCGAGCAGGTACACCAGGAACGTCGCGCTCACGTAAACGACCGACGCGACCACCGCCACCAGCCCGATCAGGTTGAACCAGCCCGTGAACCAACCCCAGCCCGCGCCACCGAGCTTTGACGCCCAGTAGTAGATGCCTCCGGCCGTCGGCATCGCCGAGGCCAGCTCGGACATCGAGAACGCGACCATCAGGATCAACACGCTGATCAGCGGCCACGCGATCGAGATCGCGATCGGGCCACCGTTCTTGAGCGCCTGGCCGTAGGTGGTGAAGCAGCCGGCGAGCACCGAGATGATCGAGAACGAGATCGCGAAGTTGGAGAAACCGCTCCAGCCACGCTTCAGCTCCTGTTTGTAGCCCAGCTCCGCAAGGCGCTGCTCGTCCGCGGTCAAGTTCTCGGCGGTTGTGCTCATCGGCTCCCCCTCGAAGAAAAGGTTTGGTTGTCCGTCCTTCAATCGTGACAATACGCTCGATCGCGGACGGGTGTCAAGTGCGGTTGCCGCAAATCGCGAGCTTCGAGGCGGACAGCTGGCCAAAGCCGCATCGTCGCTCAAGCTTGCAGTGGGGTGGGCACATGTGCCCACCCAGACGAGCCGCATGCGGCTTGTCTACGGACGGCGCATGCGCCGTCCGGGGGATCGCACATGTGCGATCCCCAACAGCTCATCCCCTCATGTGCGGTCCGAACCGCCCCACATCTCAGCCGCCCGGGAGCAGCCCCGCGAGGATGTGCTCGGTGCCCTGCAGGTGCTCGCTCATGACGCGCACCGCGCGCATTGCGTCGCGCTCGCGGACCGCTGCCAACAGCCGGCGGTGCTGGGCGTTCGAGGAGGCGAGCACCTGCGGCGGGTGGGCGATGTAGGAGATCAGGTCGGTCATCGCACCCTGCGCCTCGGTCATCGCTCGCACGAGCTGGGCCGAGCGGGTCGCCTCGGCGAGCGCGACGTGCAGGCGCACGTCCGCCTGGCGGTAGGCGACGAAGTCCTCGAGCGTCGCCTCGAGCGTCGCCGCGAGCTCATCGAGCGTGTCGAGGTCCGCGCGCGCGGCGCGTTCAGCGGCCAGCACCGCCACCCCGAGCTCGACCGCCAAGCGCTGGTCGCACGTCTCGCGCCAACGATCGAGCATCTGCTGCGAGGGCGGATCGGCCGGCGGTTGCGGATCTGACACGAACGTCCCGCCGCCGCGGCCGCGTGTCGCGAACACGTGGCCGCTCTGGCCGAGCGCCGTCAGCGCCTGGCGCAACGTCGAACGCGCAATCCCGAGGCGCGCGCACAGCTCGCGCTCGGCCGGCAGCTGTGCGCCGGGCGCCAGCAGCCCGAGCTTGATCGCCGTTCCCAGGCGATCGACGGTCTCCTCGAACGCAGTCTGCGAGCGCACCGGTCCGAACACCGCGCTCGGCAGCGTCACCGTCGCGGCTGTCGCCCGATCCCTAGATCCGCTCGCCATCCATGCTCCTGGTTCCCCCTGCTGATTACAAACGCTCGAAGCCGCGCACCCTCTCCCAGTCTGTCACGGCCGTGTTGAATGTCTCGAGCTCGACGTCGGCCGCGTTCAAGTAGTGCTTGACGACGTCCTCGCCGAACGCGGCCCGAGCGACGTCGCTGGCCGCGAACAGCTCCCGCGCGTGTGCGAGCGTCGTCGGCAGCCGCGGGCGCTCGTCCGCCGTGTACGCGCTGCCCTCGAGCGCCGGCTCGAGCTCGAGGCCGGCGTCGATCCCGTGCAGTCCCGAGGCGATGATCGCGCTGAGCGCCAGGTAGGGGTTGAGGTCGGCGCCGCCCACCCGGTTCTCGAAGCGCAGCGACGGGCCGTGGCCAACGACGCGCAGCGGGCACGTGCGGTTGTCGTGGCCCCACGCGACGGTCGTCGGGGCGAAGCTGCCGGCTGCGTAGCGCTTGTAGGAGTTGACGTGTGGTGCGAGCAGCAGCGTCAGCTCGCGCAGGCACTCCAGCTGACCGGCCAGGAACGAGCGGAACAGCGCCTGCTCGCGCGCGAACAGCGGGGAGGATGGGTCCGCCGCGTCGGCCAGCGAGAAGTGGATGTGGCACGAGTTGCCCTCGCGCTGGTCGAACTTCGCCATGAACGTGATCGCCACGCCCTCCTGCGCTGCGATCTCCTTGGCGCCGTTCTTGTAGATCGAGTGCTCGTCGGCGGTGCGCAGCGCGTCGGCGTAGTGGAAGTTGATCTCGTGCTGGCCGAAGTTGCACTCGCCCTTTGAGTCCTCGACGACCATCCCCGCCGCCACCATGCTGTTGCGGATGCGCCGGATCAGAGGCTCGACGCGCGCGGTGCCGAGCAGCGAGTAGTCGACGTTGTACAGGTTCGCCGGGCTCAGCTCGCGATAGCCCTTCTGCCACGCCTGCTCGTAGGTGTCGTTGAAGACCAGGAACTCGAGCTCGGTGCCCGCGTTGGCGCTCCAGCCGCGCTCGGCCAGCCGTGCGAGCTGTCCGCGCAGGATCTGGCGCGGGGAGGCCACGACGTCTGAGCCGTCGGGCCAGGCGACGTCGGCCAGGCACACTGCCGTGCCCTCCTGCCAGGGCACCGGGCGCAGCGTCGCGAGATCCGGCGTCAGCACCATGTCGCCGTAGCCGCCCTCCCACGAGGACATCGCGTAGCCGTCGACCGTGCGCATGTCGACGTCCACCGCCAGCAGGTAGTTGCAGCCCTCGGCACCGTGCTCGACGACCTCCCCGAGGAAATGGCTCGCCGTCAGGCGCTTGCCCTGCAGGCGCCCCTGCATGTCGGTCAGGGCGAGCAGCACCGTGTCGATCGTCCCGTCCGCGACCGCCTGTTCGAGCTCCTGCAGTGTCACGGTCGTTGAAGGTACTGGAGTTGAACCTCTAGCGGGGCTGGCGGCGGGGTCGAACCTCTAGCGTTACGCGCCGTGAGCTCGCCCGAACAGAGCGCTCCGAGTCCCGACGCGCAGCTGGCGCGGCTCGACGCGCGCCAGCTCGGTGTCCTCAAGGAGGTGGGGCGCGAGTGGGGGCGAGTCTGCGCCACGCCGGAGCGGTGGCGACGCGCGTTGCCGATCGACCCCAATCTGGGCGTGTTCCCGGCCGCGACCGACATCCGCCCGAGCCGCTTCGGGCGCTTCGTGCCCGTCGAGAGCGGGCCGCTGACCGGGGTCGAGGCGACGGGCGACGCGGATGTCTCGCCCTCGCCCGATGCGCGTGTGGGCACCGCTCTGCGCCGTGTGCTGCTCGGACCGCCGCTGCGCAGCAGCGCGATCGCCCGCGAGCGGATGCGCAAGCTGGTCGCGCTGCCGGTGCTGTCCGCCGATGCGCTGTCCTCGGTCGCCTACGGCCCGGAAGCGATGCTCGCGGTGCTCGTGCTGGCCGGCAGCGGGGGGCTGCGCTACTCAGTGCCGATTTCCGCCGCGATCGCCTTCCTGATGCTCGCCGTCGGCGCCTCCTACAGGCAGACGATCCGCGCCTATCCGCACGGGGGCGGCTCCTACATCGTCGCCACCGACAACCTCGGGCGCATGCCCGGGCTGATCGCCGCAGCCGGCCTGACGACCGACTACATCCTCACGGTCGCCGTGTCCGTGGCGTCCGGACTCGAAGCCGTCACCTCCGCGGTCCCGTCGCTGGCGCCGGACAGGGTCGCGATCGGTGTGGCGGTGATCGTGGTGCTGCTCGCCGGCAACCTGCGCGGCGTGCGCCAGGCCGGGGCGCTGTTCGCGGCGCCGACCTACGTGTTCATCCTCGCGATGTTCGTGCTGATCGCGGTCGGTCTGATCGACGCCGGCGGGCGCAGCTTCCACGCCACACCCAGGCCGCCGCTGACGGCGATCGAGGGGGTCAGCGTGCTGCTGATCCTGCGCGCCTTCTCGTCCGGCTCGACCGCGATGACCGGCATCGAGGCGATTTCCAACGCGGTGCCGGTGTTCAAGCCGACCGAGTGGCGCAACGCGCGCACCACGCTGACGTGGATGGTCGGGCTGCTGGTGGCGCTGTTCGTCGGCACGATCGCGCTGGTGCAGCTCACCGGGGTCGTCCCGAGCGCCAACGAAACGATCCTCTCGGAGCTTGCCCACCGCAGCTTCGGGTCGGGCTTCATGTATCCGGTGCTGCAGGCCTCCACCGCTGCGATCCTGCTGCTCGCCGCCAACACCGCCTACAACGACTTCCCGCGTGTGCTGTTTCTGCTCGCGCGGGACTTCCAGGCGCCGAGGCTGTTCCTGCGGATGGGCGACCGGCTGGCGTTCAGCAACGGCATCATCCTGCTGTCGGCGGCCGCGCTGGTGATCTTCGTCGGCTTCGGCGGCAAGACCGCACCGCTGATACCGCTGTACGCCATCGGTGTGTTCCTCGCATTCACGCTGTCCCAGACGGGGATGGTGATGCACTGGTGGCGCCTGCGCGACCCGCACTGGCGCAGAAGCCTCGCGATCAACGCCACCGGCGCGCTGCTATCGGCGATCGTGTTCATCACCGCCGCGATCACGAAGTTCACCGAGGGGGCGTGGGTCTCACTGCTGGTGGTCGTCGGGTTCGTCGCCGGCGCAAATGCCATCCGCCGCCACTACGAGGCGGTCGCCGAAGCGACCGCGCTGCACCCGCACGCGATCGAGGTGCCCCCGCACTCGATCGTGCCGTACGGGGGCGAGGCCGTCGGCGCCGCGAGCGACGGCGAGTCGGCGCAGCGCGGAGGGGAGACGGAGGAGACGCCCGCTGAAATTCACCACCTGATCCTCGTGGCGATCTCCTCGCTCGACCTCGCCAGTATGCGCGCGCTCGCCTACGCCGCGTCGCTGGAGCAGCCGGTGCTCGTGCTGCACGTCAGCCCCGCCGAAGAGGAGGCCGAGCGCTTTCGCGAATACTGGCGCACCTGGGGCGATCACCTGCCGCTCGAGCTGGTCGTCTCACCGTATCGCGCGATCGTCGCCCCGATGGTCAACTACATCGAGTCATTGCACCGCCTGCGCCCCGAGCTGACGCTGACGGTGATCCTCCCGGAACTCGTCGTGCGGCGATGGTGGCAGCGGGCGCTGCACAGCCAGATCGCCCCGCGGCTGCGACGCGCGCTGCGGCCGTTGCCCAAGATCGTCGTCACCAGCGTCCCGTTTCACCTGCCGCGCTAGCAGATCACCTTTAGGGCGCATTGAACATTAATTAGCAGCGCTTGATTTGCGAGGTGTACAAATTCGCTCGATGAGTTCCACGGGAATCGGCGAGGGACAAGCGGAGCTGTCACGCAAGCAGCGCCGCGAGGCGGCACGCGCCGAGCGTAAGGCGGCCGAGCAGGCGTTGGCGGCAAGTGCACTCAGGCGGAGGCGGCTCAAGCAGCTCGGGGTCGTGCTCGCGGTCGTCGTCGTGGGGATCGTCGCGGTCTTGGTCGCCACCGGCGGTGGGCGCAAGTCCGGAATACCGCAGGCTCCAGGACAGCGGGCCGTTGACAGTGAAATCAGCACCGAGCTGCGCGGCATCGCACAGAACGGAAACGTCCTTGGCAATCCCGCCGCGCCCGTCACGCTGCAGTACTTCGGCGATCTCGAGTGCCCGGTCTGTCGTGAGTTCACGCTGTCGGCGCTGCCCGGGATCGTCCAGAAGTGGGTCCGCGGCGGCGAGCTGAAGGTTGAATACCGCTCGCTCCAGACCGCCACGCGCGAAGCGGAAGTGTTCAAGGCTCAGCAGGTCGCCGCGCTGGCGGCCGGCAAGCAGGACAAGCTGTGGGACTTCGTCGAGACCTTCTACCACGAGCAGGGTGAAGAGGACACCGGCTATGCCACCGAGAGCTACATCCAGGGCATCGCCAAACAGGTGCCCGGACTGAACCTGTCGGCGTGGATGAGCGCCCGTGGTGAAAGTGCGCTCGCCAACCAGGTTGCGAGCGACGGGCAGGCGGCCAACAGTGCTGGTCTGGACGGCACTCCGGCGTTCCTGATCGGCCGCTCGGGCGGCGCGCTGAAGCGCTTCGAACCGAGCTCGCTGACCGAATCGGGTGCGTTCGACGAAGCGATCGAAAAGCTCGTCAAGAGCTGACGCGCAGCCAGGCGAGCGTCGCCTCCAGGCCGGCGCCGTAGCCGACGCGCGGCTCCCAGCCGAGCGTCTCGCGCAGCTTGCGAGCGCTGAAGTCCTGATTGCAGCCAAGCACCTGCACCGCCTGGCGCGAGAGCAGCGGCGGGACGCTGAGCCCGGTGGCTGTGCGCAGCGCGCGGTAGCCGAGCTCGAGCGCCGTGCCGAGGCCGCTCGCAAGCCAATACGGCACGCTCCAGCGGACCCGCGGTGCGCCGAGACCATCGGCGAGATCATCGACGAGCGCTCTCCACGTGACCTCGACGCCGTCGCTGACGTTGAAGGCGTGTCCGGGGGCGGCTGCATGGCGCAGCCCGAGTAGCACGGCATCGAGCAGGTTCTCGACGTAACACAGACCGGCGAGCGCGCGCCCGCGATCGATCAGCAGCATGTGGCGGCCACGGATCGCGCGTGCGATCTCGCCGATCACCTCCTTCGAGCCGGGGCCATACACGGTCGCCGGACGCAGCACGACCGTCTCGAGCGAAGCGTCGGCGGCGGCGCTGCGCCGGACCTCGGACTCCGCCTCCAGCTTCGTCTGTGCGTACCAGTTGCGAAAGCGCGTCGCGGCGTAGGTCTCGTCGACTTCGCGCCCGCCGGGGTAGCCGTAGACGTCGGTGGTGCTCAGATGCACAAAGCGCCGCACCGATGCCGCCACCGATGCCTCGAGCAGGTCGCGCGTGCCGCCGACGTTGACGCTCGCGATCTCGGCGGTTGTGGCCCAGTCGGACACGAACGCGGCGCAATGGCAGACGTACTCACATCCGGCGACCGCTGTGGCGAGCGAATCCGCGTCGGTGAGGTCGCCGCGCACGAGCTCGACGTCGAGCTGCTGCAGGCGTGATGTGTCGCTGCTCGCGCGCACGAGGCAGCGCACGGAGTGGCCCTCCTGCACAAGGCGCTCGGCCAGGCGCCCGCCGATGAAGCCGCTCGCGCCCGTGACCAGGCAGCGCGTCACCGGAACTTCGTACGTGCCTGGCGGCGCAGGGTCGTGAGCGCGATCTCGCGGACGACCGCGAAGTTTCGGCTCGAGCTGCCGTGGCACTCGGCGAGCACGGCGTCGAGCGCCGTGAGGAAGCTGTGCGCCTCGTCTTCGGACAGCGTCAGCGGCGGCAGCAGCTTGATCACGTCGTTCTTGCCGGCCGCCATCGTGATCACGCCGTGGTCGCGATGCAGCGGGATCACGATCAGCTGCGGGAACAGCCCCTCGCTGGCCATGTGGATCAGCCGCCAGTTGAGCCGGGCGACGCGGGCGCTGGGCGCGCCGAGCTCGATCCCGATCATCAGGCCGCTGGCGCGCACCTCCTTGATCATCTCGTAGCGCTCCTGCAACTCGGCGAGCCCGTCGCGCAGCACGGCGCCGACGCGCGCTGCGTGCTCGACCAGGCCATCGCGCTCGATGATCCTCAGGGTCGCAAGGCCGGCGGCCATCGACAGGCGATTGCGCCCGAACGTCGACTGGTGCACGTAGGAGCGCTCGAGCGTCCCCACGGCCTTCTGGTAGATCTCACGGCGCGTCGCCATCGCCGCGACGGGCATGTAGCCGCCGCTGAGCGCCTTGCCGATCAGCACGAAGTCCGGCTCGAGCTCCCACTGCTCCAGCGCGAACCAGCTGCCGGTGCGTCCCAGCCCGGTCTGGATCTCGTCGAGGACGAACATCGTGCCGTAGCGCCGGCACAGCTCCTGCGCCCCCCGCAGGTACCCCGCGGGCGGCAGCGCCACCATCCGGCCCTGGATCGGCTCGACGATGAACGCCGCGACGTCCTTCGCACGCAGCTGCGCCTCGAGTGCCGCGAGATCCCCGAAGGGGACGCGCTCGCAACCCGGCAGCAGCGGGCCGAAGCCCTCCTTGAAGAAGTCGTCCCCGACCAGCGACAACGGTCCGAGCGTGACGCCGTGAAAGCTCGAGTCGCAGGAGATCAACCGCGGCCGGCCCGTCGCCGCGCGCGCGAACTTCATCGCGGAGTCCACCGCCTCCGCGCCCGTGCTCGCGAAGAACACGGCTTCGAGACCCGGCGGCAGGCGCTGCGAGAGCTCCTGCGCGAGCATCCCCGCCAGGGGCGAGTAGTGGATCTGGACGCCGTCGAGGAGGTCGGCCGCGAGCGTCGCCTGCAGGACCTCGCGCACGTCCGGATGGTTGTGGCCGAGGCTGGCGAAGCCCTCACCGGTGTGGAAGTCCAGGAACGCGCGGCCGCTCGCGTTATACAGGTAGGAACCCTGAGCGGACGCGTACTCCTCGTCGAAGCCGAGGATGCTGAGCACGTCCACGAGCGAGGGGTCCAGATGGCGCGTCGCCAGCTCGAGCGTTTCGTCGGTACGCGCGATCGCGTCCTCGACCACACCGAGGCAGTCGACAGGGGTGATGGGTGGAGCGTCGGCTTCCATGACGATCGGAGCGCTCCAGGTCTCTGACCGTCGAGCGTTTGCGCTGCGCAGCCTAAACGACGCGGCGCACGCCGGCGGCACGCCGGGCGCGGGTGCCAGTCTATGTTTCCTCGACTGATCGAGCGAGAGGAGCCTGAACATGCCGAACCGGGAGCGCGAAGCAGATGATCCGCTGGATGACTTCGACCCGCGCCCAATCGCCTTGGAGGGCGTGACCAAGGTGGTGCACATCGCCGGCAGCGGCCCCGCCGTGATCGTGATGAGCGAGATGCCCGGCATCAGCCCGCACGTCGCCCGCTTCAGTCGCTGGGTCAGAGACGCGGGCTTCACCGTGTACATGCCCTCGCTGTTCGGCCGAGACGGCGCGGTGCCCGGGGTGGAGGAGGGCGGCGCAGTTTTGCAGCGGGCTTGTATGAGCGCCGAGTTTCGCGCTTTCGCTGCGAACGCTTCCAGTCCGGTGACACAGTGGCTGCGCTCACTCGCGCGCCTCGCGCACGGCGAGTGCGGTGGTCCGGGCGTTGGCGCAATCGGGATGTGCTTCACGGGCAACTTCGCGCTGACGATGATGCTCGAGCCAGCGGTGCTCGCGCCGGTCCTGTCCCAGCCCTCGCTCCCGCTCGATGACCCCGCGGGGCTGGAGATCTCCCCCGAGGAGCTCGCCGCGGTTCGCGAGCGCTTGGAGCAGGAGGACCTGACCGTGATGGCCTACCGTTTCAATGGCGACCGGCATTGCAGGGCGCAGCGGTTCGCGGCCTACTCGGAGGCGCTCGGCGAGCGCTTCATAGCGCGCGTGCTCCCCGACAGCGCAGCCAACGGCGAGACGCCCCCGTTCTTCGAGCATGTCGTCGCGAGCCCGCACAGCGTCGTCACCGCCCACCTGATCGACGAAGCGGGCCAGCCGACGACTGAGGCGCGCGACGAGATTCTGTCTTTCTTTGCCGAGCGGCTGGCGCCCTGAGCGCCGCTCATTCACCCGTCGGCCGAAATCGACTCGGCTACTCGGGCTCGATGATCTCAACCGCGCCGAAACCGGCCAGGGGACCGTCGACGAAGAATATCTCCATTGTGATGTCCGGTTCGACGTGCGCCTGGCTGAGGAACGCGACGACCTGTCGGCCGGTGAGCTCGTGTATCACCTCTCTGTAGCGCTCGGCCATCACGCGCTGGAAGTCCTCGCGCATGGCGATCACACGATCGGGCTCGCCGCTGTCCATGATCGTCTGCTCGAGGGGGGTGAAGCCGCTACCGCGCATGACCACCACGACGATGTCGTCGAGGACATAGGTCTTGGCCTTCATCGGACCGCGGCCGTAATGCTCCCGCAGGATGCTCACAATGCTGGTCGAGATTGTCGCCAGCAGATGCCCCCCGGCCAGGCGTCCAGCGTTTCCGGGGATACCTGAGGTGGCGCTGTCCTCTGGAGGCCTATCCACCGCTTCTCACTTCACGCAACTTCATGCGCGCGATGCCGCGACGATCTACTCATTACCACCGTTACGTGCGCCTCCTAACAGCCAGCTCATCAACGACCGGCACGGGGGCAGAATACTAGCCAGTCGAACTTCACGTCAAGCCGATTGATCATCGGCAAAGTCCAACCATCAAGACGATATCGACCTACCGTCGTCGGTCGTGCTAAACTTCGGCTCTGACAGATCGCTGAGTTGCCGTGGGTGGCTCGTTGATCGGTTGTCGGCCGTTGGACGTGGTAGCGGTCCCACGACGTGGGGCGCACTCGCGGACTGAGCCTGGATACGGGTGTTCGTCGAGGAGGAACCCATGTCATCGGCTCACGCAGGCGCAGCTGCTACGAGGCATCCCCGTGGAGCACTCGATCGCCTGAGAATCCCATGGCGAGGTCGAGCAATGGCTGGGATCGCAGCGACTGCGATCCTCGACTCACTCGATCCTGCAGTCGTGGTACAGGACCCAAACGGGGTCATCGCGACTTGGAACTCGAGCGCCGAGCGCCGATATGGCTTCTCGGCGAACGAGGTGGTTGGCCGGTCGATGAGGTCGCTCGTGCCGAGCACGAGCTGGGACTGGGAAGACAAAGCTGTCAAAGCGTCGCTGCTCGGAGGGCTCAGCGACTCCTACGACACCGAGCGCCTCCCGAAGGATGGTGTCGTCAAGGGCGTGACTGTGGAGATGTCGCCCATCAAGAGCTCCTCAGGAGCGATCGTCGGTGTCTCGACGATCGAGTGGGATCGCCGGATGGACCTTGGGCGGGAATTGGGTCGCCCTGGGATCGACAGCTATCTGCTGCGCGCGTTCGAGGACGCTCCAATCGGCGCCGCGCTCGTCAGCGTCGACCCCGCGACGGCCGGCCGGATGTTTCGGGTCAATCGTGCGTTCTGCAAGCTCACCGGATATTCTCGTGAGTGGCTCGAGCGGGCCGACACCGCGACCCTCGTCCATCCGGACGACGCACCCACCGACCTCGCGGCGATGGTGCGCCTCAACGCTGCCGAGCTGGAGGGCTTTCAGCTCGAACAGCGCCTTCTCCACTACGAGCATCACGCCGTATGGGTCACGATCAATGCCTCGCTGGTGCGCGACCACGGCGGAACGCCGCTTTTTTGCATAAGGCAGATGCAGGACATCGACGAACGCAAGCGCTACGAGGGCGAACTCGGGCATCTCGTCGAGCACGATCCGCTCACCGGGCTGCTGAATCGCCGAGGCTTCCTCCGTGAACTTACCCACGAGATGGCCTACTCACGTCGCTATGGGGGACGCGGTGCGGTGCTGTTCCTCGATCTCGACAACTTCAAGTTGGTGAACGACACCCTCGGACACAACGCCGGCGACGAGGTGATAAGCGAGGTTGCGCGTGTCCTCGGCGAACGTCTGCGCGAGACGGACGCCCTGGCCCGTCTCGGTGGCGACGAGTTTGCGGTCCTGCTTCCCCAAACCAGCTCGCAGGAGGCGCAAAGCCTTTCCACGAGCCTCGTTAGCTCGGTCAGGGACGGCTCCGGCGTGTCGCTTGCTGGAGGCCGCGCGGTGACCCTCAGCATCGGCATCAACTGGTTCGACAGGCCCGCTGAGAGCGTGACGGCCGACGACATCCTGATTGACGCTGACAGCGCCATGTACGCGGCCAAGGACGCCGGCAAGGACCGAGTGGTCCTCGCAAGTCCGGCCACCCACGAGCATCCCAACGCCAGGGTCACGTGGGCTGAGCGCGTCAGGCGCGCGGTCGAGGGCGGGTTGTTCGAGCTCTACTGCCAGCCGATCGTCGATTTCGCCACCGACACCGTCGCGCAGTGGGAGCTGTTGCTGCGACTGCCCGGAAACGAGGGGGAACTGATACTTCCCTCGCAGTTTCTATACACGGCCGAGCGTTCCGGGTTGATCCTCGACATCGACCGGTGGGTTTTGGGGGAGGCGTTGAAACTGCTCGCACAGCAACGGGACTGGGGGCGTGAGGTGCGTCTGGCAGTCAATATCTCAGGGCGTTCAGTCGGGGCCCAGGAGCTTCTTGGGCTGATCGAGCGCGGACTCGCCAGCTCCGGGATCGACCCAGCGTGCCTCGCCCTCGAGGTTACCGAGACCGCCGCAATCGCCAACATGGACCGAGCGCGAGGCTTTGCAAACCAGCTGCAGTCGCTCGGTTGTCACTTCGCACTCGACGACTTCGGCGCAGGGTTCGGCTCCTTCTATTACCTCAAGCACATTCCTTTTGACTACGTCAAGATCGACGGAGAGTTCATACGCAATCTGCCCGCCAGCACCACCGACCAGTTGATACTCGATTCGATCGTGCAGATGTCAAACGGGCTGGGCAAGCACACGGTCGCGGAGTTCGTGGGTGATCAAGAGACAGTCGAGGCGCTGAAGGCGCACGGCGTCGATTACGGACAGGGTTACCACCTGGGCCGTCCTATACCTGTCATGGAGGCGCTGCCATCGGCGCGCTGAGGCGAGATCACATGCCGGCGAGGCGCAGGTCGGTCCTCGTGTGCTATGATCACGCCCGCGATCCAATTTTAGGGACACGGTCCGTATCTGGGATTGCGCTTTCCGTAGCGGAGCAGCTCAATGGTCACATGTTGGCCGACGTCTTTGGTCCGCGCAGCCCTCGTTTGAAAGACACGAGATGCTCGCGAAGTGCCCCAAAGGCTCTCTACGTTCAGCCGGCGCGTCGGCCACCTGCGGAGTTGCATCGTGCTCGTAATCGTGATCGCTTTCACTTGGCTCGCAATCGCTGCGTTCGTGTTGGCACTGTGTCGCGTGAGCTCGTTCGCGGAGCGCAAACGCACGGCGGACAGGTCAGGGCGACTGTCCCCGACTGCAGCGGACGCTGGCCGCGATTCCGTCTTGATGACGAAAGCTTTCGAAGGCTTGAGCGGTGACGGCCCCACCGTGGTCACCGTTCAGGACAGCGCCGAGGCCTCTCCTGGCTCCCCTCGCGCTGGCCTGGCGCGAGGACACTGGCCCCCCCGGTGTCCTCGCGCCGTAATACTGAGTCAGGCGGCGCCTCGGCGCCCGTGTCGCTCTCCAGCGGCCGAGACTCGGCCGCGAGGAGCGCGGAGCGACGCACGTCACGCAGATCCTACGCCGCGAGCGCGGCCGCCATCTCGTCGAACGCACGCACGTAGGTGTCAACCGCCTCGTCGGTATGCGTCACCGACAGCGTCCACTCCTCCTCGCGACCCGGCGTCATGTAGATGCCGCGGTTCATGTTCCACAGCCAGGCGAGTTCGGTCAGCGGGACGTCCTGGTTGGCCTTGAAGCTTTCGTAGTCGACGATCGGCGTGGGGGAGAAGGTGACGCAGCCCTTCGAGCCGATGCCGACCGCGTAGCCGGGAAGCCGGTGGCGCTCGATCACCGCTTCGCAGCCCGCGAGGATGCGCTCGTTGAGCGCGTCCAGGTGGCGATAGGCATCCGCCGTGAGCACCTGCTCGAGGCTCGCACGCGCGGCCGCCATCGTCAGCGGGTTGCCGTTGTAGGTGCCGACCTGGTAGACGCTGCCGTCCTCGACGACGCTCATCACGTGCTCGCTGGCGCCGATCGCCCCCGCCGGCAGGCCGCCGCCGAGCGTCTTCGCGAGCGTGACCATGTCGGGCTGCACGCCGAAGCGCTCCGTCGCCCCGCCGGGCGCGATCGCGAGGCCGGTCTTGACCTCGTCGAAGATCAGCACGATGCCGTGGCGGGAGGTGATCTCGCGTACCTGCTCGAGGTATCCGGGCTGCGGCAACACGACCCCGAGGTTCATCATCGCGGCCTCCATGATCACGCAGGCCGGCGCGCGTCCTTCGACCTCGAGGCGCTCGATGCGCCGCTCCATCGCGCTCGCGTCGTTGAACGGCACGGCGATCGTGAGCGCGGTCACCGCTTGGGGGATCCCGGCACCGTAGGGGAGCGACGCGAGTTCCTCGCGGTCGCCGATGTCCTCGTAGGGCACGCCGATCGAGACCATCACGGCGTCGTGGTGGCCGTGGTAGGAGCCGAAGATCTTCATGATCGTCTCGCGGCCCGTCAGCGCGCGTGCGATCCGGATCGCATCCATCGTCGCCTCCGAGCCGGAGTTGACGAAGCGCCACAGCGGCAACCCGAACCTCTCGGCGAGCGCCTCCGCGACCACGACGGTGTCCTCGGTGACGGCGGCGAAGTGGGTCCCGAGCTCGGCGCGGTCGCGCAGCGCCTGCACGATCGCGGGGTTGGCGTGGCCCTGCACCATCGAGCCGAAGCCGTTGTGGAAGTCCCAGTAGCGGTTGCCGTCGACGTCTGTGACCGTCGGGCCGGCGCCCGAGGCGAGGTAGATCGGCCACGGGTCGCGCAGCTGATAGGAAGAGGCGACGCCGCCGCTGAGCGAGCTGCGGGCCCGCTCGAACATCGCAGCCGACCGTGGAGTGCGCTCGTTCAGTCGCGCGAGCTCATCCTCAGCGAGCGCCTCTACCCGCTGCCTGTCGATCTCGATTGGGGCCGTGACGGCCATCGGTCTTCCCTCCTGTGGGCGGCCTTCATGGTTCCAGCACAGACAGCTTAGTCACGGCACTTACGATCTACGCCCGGTGTGAAGCCAGCGGATCCCCACGGGACTCGACCGTTGCGAGCGCCGCGAGGTCCTCCTCGTCGAGCACGACGTCGATCGCGGCGAGGTTCTCCTCGAGGTGCGCCACCGAGGCGGTGCCCGGGATCAGCAGCATGCGGTCATAGCGCGCAAGCAGCCAGGTGAGCGCGACCTGCGACGGGGTCGCGTGCCCTCGCCTCGCAGGTCCTCGAGCACACCGAGCTGCTCGGCCAGCGGCACGCTCTCTGCGCTGCCTTCCATTCTCCGCAGGTTCACGAGGTCGAGCCGCTCGAGCGCGAGCGAGCGCAGGTTGGCCTCGACTCCGTCACGGAGCTCGTGGGGAGACTGCGCCGGCAGCCAGTTGCCCACCTCGTCGCGGCGCCCGCCGACCTTGCTCGCCAGCTTCAGCCCCTGCGGATACGGATGCAGCGTCTCGCGGATCAGGTCGTTGACGACGTCGGGTCCGTAGAACTGGGCGGTGTCGATGTGGTCGACGCCGAGCTCGATTGCCCGTCGTAGGACATCGCGGGCCGCCTGCGGGTCGCGGGGCGGCCCGAACACGTTCGGGCCCGCCAGCTGTATCGCACCGAAGCCGACGCGTTTGATCGGCTTCTCGCCGAGGAATGTTGTCTGGTTCATGAGCATCGGTCTGCGCTGGCGCGAGCCAGCTGATCCGCCTTGACGTGGCGATAGAGCAGGTCGAACTCGGAGAGCGCCTGCAGCGGCTCGTAGTACGCAGCCAAAGCGCCGTCGAGAACTCGCTGCTGAGCGGCACGATCGAGCGCCTCGACCAGTAGGTAGCGAGGGGCGTGGCGTTCGAGATCGAGTCCGGCCAGGACGTCTAGCTCGTTGCCCTCGACGTCGAGCACCATCAGATCAACCGACAGCCCGGCCTCGTCGAGCACGCTGGATGCAGTTCGCGCGGGCACCTCGCCGCTGTAGCCGGCGCGGCCGGCGACGGCGAGACCGGCCCGCGCGTGGCCGGCGTCCTCGCCGACATCGCCGGGTGGGAGTAGCGCTTGGAGCCCAGCGCCTCGAACAGCCGGCACCGGTACCACGGGCCGCCGGCGTTGTAGAAGCGCCGGCGGCACGTTCGATCATCGAAGCCGTCAGCGCCGGCACGGAAGCGATCGGCAGGTCACGGCAGGACTGGGCAAATTCATCGCCGACACGATAGCCACGGCTTCGGGGTTCGCTCGGTTTGACGCTCGCCGGATCGCCCCGAAACGTATCATTGAGCACCAATCATGAGGGGGCCAACATCGAGCCGCTGGCTGCGTCTCGCCGCCGCACTCGCACTGACGTGCGCGATGTCTGTGGTGGCAGCCCCTGGAGCGTCCGCCGAAGAATACAACCGAGAATATGAACACGCCCTCAGTGTCGGCACACAGGCCTACGTGTACGGCGAGCCTCTGCTGGACATGCAGCGTGTCTTTCAGAGCATGACCAGCGTGACCGTCGCCGACCACGTCGGCGACGCACCCGTCAACCAGTTCTCACATTTCACAGAACTCGCGAACACCAAAGAGGGCCTGGTCGTGGCTCCGAACGCCGACACGTTGTACTCGATCGCGTGGCTGCAGTTGAAGCCCCATCCGATCGTCTTGCACGTCCCGGCGAGCCCGGGACGCTTCGACGTCGTGCCGCTGATGACGCCGTACACCGAAAACTTCGCTGACATCGGTGAAGGCGCTTCGGGCATGATGGCGCCCGGCAACTACGTGATCGTTGCCGAAAAGCGTTACGACGGCGTCGAAGAACTCGACGGCATGAAGGTCGTCCACTCGCCGTACGACCGGGCATGGATCATCCAGCGCACGCTCGTCAAAAGCCACGAAGACCTGCCCAACGCGCTGGCGATCCAGGCCCAGACGAAGCTCGTCCCGCTGAACAGGTGGACGAAGGAAGGCCTGAGCTATCAGCCGCCGAAGTCCGACAAGGAGGTCACGACACCGACCGAATACAGAGTTCCCGGCACGCAGGCGGGCGAAGAACCGCTTGCCTACTGGAACGCGCTCGGCGCGGCGCTGAAGCGGTTCAAGCCGCCGGCTGACAATCGACCAGAGCTCGAGCGACTCGAGAGCGTCGGCATCGGGCCGGGCAGGTCTCCCGCCAGCAACACAACGCTCAGTGCGGGCACGATCGCGGGCCTGCGTGCCGCTGTGGCCGCAGGCCCGTCGCAGGTCGCCAAAGAACTGGCCGAAATGTTCCAGGCCGGCTTCACCGCGCACAACGGCTGGCTCGCGGCGGACATTGGCAAGTACGGCACCGACTACTCATTGCGGGCAATAGCCGACAAGATCGGCCTCGGTGCGCTGCCGCCGAATATCGCGGTCTACGCGATCGCGCAGACCGAACGTTTCGGCCTCCCCCTCAACGGCGCCACCACTCGCTACGTGGCGCATTTCCCAGCGAGCGACTTCCCAGTGCCCGTACAGGCGTTCTGGTCGCTGACGATGTACGAAGCAAGCGGCTTCTTCGTCGCCAACCCGCTGGAATTCCACACCCTCGGCGACCGCTCGGACCTCCAGCACGAAGCAGACGGCTCGCTGAACATCTACATCCAGACCGAAGAGCCGAGCAGCGAAGCCCAACAGGACAACTGGCTACTCGCGCCCAGTGGCCCATTCCAGCTGATCATGCGTCTGTACGGGACCGACGAATCGGCAGTCGCCGGAATCCTCGAAGGCGGCGCCGGCCACTGGACGCCGCCGACGATCCTGCCGTGCCTGGAAGGCGGCAAGACAGCCGCGGGCTGGAGCTGCGCGAGCTGAACGAGCGTCAGGCGGGATCCTTCGACGCGCTCCCGCTGCCCTGAGCCCGCAGCCGGCGCCGGAGTTGCTGCAGCTCGGACTCGTCCAATCCGTTGGCCAACAGCCAGGCGACGGATCCCCCGTGACGCTCGTCGACGAGCTCGAGGACGCGCTCGATGGTCCCGGGGACGGGCGCGTGATGGCGGGACTCGCGGCTCTCGAGCTGATCGCGGTACAGCGGAGAGCTGACCAGGCGCGCGATGATCGCGTCGATCCGCTCTGCGGTGGCGAGGTAGTCGGCGACGATCGCGGCTCGCTCGACGCCGGCGGCGTCGAGCGCGAGCGCGACGACCACTCCGGTGCGGTCCTTGCCGGCTGCACAGTGCACCAGCACCGCGCCCCGGGTGCTGGCGATCGCGCGCACCGCGCCGACGATGGAGTCGGGGCGCCGCCGCAGGTAGCCCATGTAGGCTCGCACCACGGGTCGCTCGTCTGGTGACTCCTCCTCGTTGCGTACCTCCCACGGCTTGACAGTTCCCGCGTCAAGGCCGGTGCTGCCGTCGGAGTCCGGATACAACGAGCGCAGCTCGATGCGCACTCCACGCTCAGCGGTCATCGGCCCCGATCCTTCAAGCCTCGCCTCGACGTCGGTGCGCAGGTCGATCACCACCTCGACCGCGTGCTGGTCGACGAGCACGCGGACGTCACCCGCGCTGAGCGACTGCAGGTTGTCGGCTCGCAGCAGCACACTCGGTACCACGGCCCGCGCATTGACAGCCCCGTCCAGCGCGATCCAGCGCGGCGTGTGATTCGTGGCGCTCACGCGCGTGCAGTGGCGCCGTGACGCAAGCCGTCCATCAGCAGATCGAGCAGCCGCTCGGCCTGCTGCTGCTGCTCGGGTGAGCCGGCCGCGAGCGAGATACCGCTGAGGCTCGCCATCACGTCCTCGGGTTGGACGTCGTCGCGGATCGCTCCGGCGCCGGCGCCGGCGTCGATCAGTTCTGTGATCGCCGCGAGCATCCGCGCGCGGCTCTGCGCGAACGGGTCGGCACCAGAGGCGATCGCGACGCGCAGGGCGTCGGCCATGCCGCGCTTGGTTCGCATGTAGTCGAGGAAGCGATCCATCCATTCGCGCAGGGCCGCGTCGGGCGGCAGTGACTCGTGCAGTTGCGCCGCCGCGTCGCAGAGGCGCGCGAGCTCGTTGCGGTATGCCGCCTCGATCAGCGCCTCGCGCGTCGGGAAGTGCCGGTAGAGCGTGCCGATGCCGACGCCAGCCTGCTTGGCGATCGCGTCGAGCGTGACATCCGGCCCTTCGGCGGAGAACGCGCGCACGGCGGCCTCGAGCAGGCGCTCGCGATTGCGCTGCGCGTCGGCGCGCAGCGGGCGCTCGGTCGCGGTGGTTGCGGGTAGCCGGGGCATCGTCTGGGGGATTAAGCGGAGGATGCTCCGCTTGGGCTATGCTTAGCGGAGTGGCCTCCGATTAGGCCCCTCCAGCGTACTACCGCCGCCAGCGAGAAGGAGATTGCGCATGAGCTCTTCGATGACCCCGATCAAGACGCGCTTCGGCGCCCAATCGACCGCCGCCGAGGTGATCGACGGCATCGACCTCACCGGTCGCTGCGCGATCGTCACCGGCGCCGCCTCCGGGATCGGCGTCGAGACGGCCCGCGCGCTGGCCGGCGCGGGCGCCGATGTGGTGCTTGCCGTTCGCGATGTCGAGGCCGGCAGGCGCACCGCGGCGGAGATCGTCGCGCGGGATGCCGACGCGCGCGTGAGCGTCGCGCACCTGGATCTCGCCGACCAGGCGTCGATCGCTGAGTTCATCGCGCCGTGGGAGGGGCCGCTGCACATCCTCGTCAACAACGCCGGGCTCATGGCCTCGCCGCTGATGCGCACGCCGCAGGGGTGGGAGATGCAGTTCGCGACCAATCACCTCGGTCACTTCGCGCTCGCGCTTGGCCTGCGCGACGCGCTCGCCGCCGCCGGCGATGCGCGCGTCGTGTCGGTCAGCTCGAGCGCGCATCTCGGCTCGCCGGTCGTGTTCGACGACATTCACTTCAACGTCCGTGAGTACAGCCCGTGGGCGGCTTACGCGCAGTCGAAGACCGCCAACGTGCTGTTCGCGGTCGAGGCGAGCAAGCGCTGGGCTGACGACGGGATCACGGTCAACGCGCTGATGCCCGGCGCGATCCGCACGCGGCTGCAGCGCTACGTTTCAGATGAGGAGCTCGACCGGCTGCGCAGGGCGAGCGGGTCGGCGGCGCCGCATTGGAAGACGCGCGAGCAGGGAGCCGCGACGAGCGTGCTGCTGGCAACCTCGCCGCTGCTCGACGGCGTCGGCGGCCGCTACTTCGAGGACTGCAACGAGGCGGAGCCCAACCAGCCGGGGACGCGGCGCGGTGTTGCGGCACACGCGCTCGACCCCGACGACGCGTCGCGGCTGTGGGACGTTTCATCAGAGATGCTCGAGCTCTAGACGAGCGTTCGCTCAGGCTGACACGGGTGGAAGATCTGAGGGCTCGACACGCCCGGCCGTCGCCGGATCGGGACGCTCGGCGATCAGCAAAAGCCACACGATCGCGGCGAGGAGTCCTCCGACCAGCGGCGCGACGATGAACAGCCAGACCTGTTGGAGCGCGTCGCCACCAACGATCACGGCCGGACCGAGCGCTCGTGCCGGGTTGATCGATGCTCCGGTCAGCGGAATCCCCGTCAGGTTCGCCAAGGCCAGGGCAAAGCCAATGGCCAGACCGGCGAACCCGGCTGACGCGACGTGGCTCGTGGCCGCCAGTACCACGAGGACGAAGACGAACGTGAGGATGACTTCGGCTGCAAACGCGCCCGTCGCGTTCAAGCCGATGATCGAGTGTGAGCCCCAGCCGTTGGTCCCGAGGCCCGTCGTTGAGCGGTTGTACTGGGGGGAGCCGCTGAACACTGCCCACAGAGCCAGCGCGCCGATGATCCCCCCGATGAACTCCGCGGCCCAATATCCGATTGCGTCGGCGAGGCTCATGCGCTTGGACATCACGAAGCCCAGGGTCACGGCGGGGTTGATGTGGCAGCCGGAGAGCGGCCCGATCGTGTAGACGAGCACGAGCAGCGCGAGCCCGAATGCCAGGGCCGTCGCGACGACCCCTGCGGAGGTGCTGCCGCCGTCCAGCTTGAAGCCGAACGTCAGCGTCGCCATACCGACGCCGACGAACACGAGCAGCGCGGTCCCCAGCAGCTCAGCGCCCAGCTTTCGGGGGCTCATCGTGCTCCTCCTTCGATTTCGGCTATGTCCTCGGCGGTCAGCTCGAGGTTCGCGGCCGGCATGATCGGGTCGACCTGGTCGGGCCGGCGGAAGCCGACGATCGCGCCGTCGACTGCCGGGTTGCGCAGCGTCCAGGCGACCGCGATGGCGCCCGGTGTCGTGTCGTAACGATCGGCGACCGTCTTCAGGCGCTCGACCAGCTGGAGGTTGCGCGACAGCTGCGGCTCGTTGAAGCGTTCGTCGCGCTTGCGCCAGTCGTCATCGGGCAGGCTCTCCACGCGCGCCCGCGTCATGCCACCGCTCAGCATCCCCGAGCCCATCGGTGAGTAGGCGATCACTCCGATCCGTTCGCGCTCGGCGAACGGGAGGATCGCTCGCTCGATGTCGCGCTCGATCAGCGAGTACTGGGGTTGCAGCGTCTCCACGGGAGCGATCTGCTGGATCCTGCGCAGATGCTCCACGTCGAAGTTCGACACGCCGATGTGGCGCACGCTGCCCTGCTGCTTGAGCTCGGCGAGCGCCGCCCAGCCTTCCTCGATGTCTGCGGCCGGGATCGGCCAGTGGATCTGGTAGAGGTCGATCGCGTCGACGCCGAGTCGCCCGAGGCTGCTCTGGGCCTCGCGCAGGATCGAGTCGCGCTTGAGGCTGTGAACGACTGTGCGCCCTGGGCCTTCGAGCAGCGAGCACTTGGTGAACACGTACGGCCGTGCGGCGATGCCCTGCAGCGCGCGGCCGACGATCTCCTCGGAGCGGCCGAAGCCGTACGCGGCAGCGGTGTCGATCCAGTTGATGCCCTGCTCGAGCGCGCGGTGGATCGCGGCGATCGACTGCTCGTCGTCCTGCGGGCCCCAGCCGAATTCCCAATCGCCGCCGCCGATCGCCCACGCGCCGAACCCCATGCGCGTGATCTCGAGGTCCGTCTGGCCGAGCTGGGTCGTGGTCAGTGATGTCTGATGCATCGTCGCTCCTCTCAGGTAGTCACGCCTCGGACATTAGACCTGAGCCGGCGCCGTCAACGGCGACGCCGACGCGGACAGGGGCGAAACCGGCAGAGGCAGCAGCCAAGCCGCATCTTGATGCTGATACATCGACGCGCTATGATGCGTCAACGATGTCGAAGGTTCGCACCACGCTCACGATCGACGAGTCCGTGATGAAGGCCGTGAAGATCAGAGCGGCACGCACGGGACGCGGCGACAGCCAGGTGATCGAGGAATCGCTGCGTCGCGACATGGGCCTGGACCTGCTCGAGCGTTTGTGGGGGCAAAACGAGCTGCCCGAGGGTGACGCTACGGCACTCGCCGTCGAGGCACAGCACCAGACGCGTCGTCGCCGCTGACGAGTGCGAGCTGTCCTCGACCCGAACGTCATCATCTCCGGCGTCCTTTCCCCAACCGGCGCGCCGGCCGACGTGCTGCGATCACTGGCGGCGGGCGAGTTCGAGCTGGTCGTGTCAGAGGCCTTGCTCGACGAGCTCGAGCGGGCACTCGCATATCCAAAGTTGAGGAGACACGTCGCTGAGTCCTACGCTGCCGACCTCGTCCGCTGGGTCGCTGGCAGCGCCACCGTCGTCGTCGATCCGGAGGTCGACTCGCCAGTGCGCTCGCGCGATCCTGATGACGATTATCTAATCGCACTCGCATCGACACATCGGGCGGCGCTCGTCTCCGGGGACAAACATCTCCTCGCACTCCAGGAGGAGATTCCGGTGTTCTCGCCTCGCGCTTTTCTCGACCTACTCTCGTCGGCTTGCGGCTGACGATGTGTCCGGCAGCCCGCCTATCGGGCTGCCGGACCATCGCTTGCCAGCATGCTCGCCCCTACACCATGCGTGGGTCGATGTAGAGGTAGTAGACCTCCAGGTTGCCCACGGTGAGCTTGCTCGTGACCGTGAAGTCGAGCAGGCCCCAGACGAACTGCGGCAGCACCTTGCTGCCGACCGGGACGGTGAGCGTCCAGCCCTGGGTACCGAGGACAGGCACCGGAATGCCGAGCAGGCTGGTGCCTTGGGCTGTTGCATAGATCGACGTTGTGCTGGCCGACGCCGTCGTGACCGGCAGCGCAGCCATCGCACCGACGACCGCAAGGACGCGGACGGCCTTCGAGCTGAAAAGGAATCTCTTCATGTGACGCACCATTCAGGTGTGCACTGGCAGCCGAGCTATCTCGCGGTTGCGAGACCTCTAGCTTTGCGTCCCCGGCTTACGCCGAGTTTGCCCTTTTCAGTTGGGTTTACGCCTGTGCTGTCGGTCGGTCACCAGCTTTGCATTACCGGAGTGGCAGGAGACTGGACATCGGTTCGAGTCGAAGGCTTGGAACGACGACCGCGCGTTTCAGCTTCGGTGGATGCTCGCCGATACCGCTTCGGAGATGTCGTTCAACCCCGACTTCGCTCAACAGGAGCTGCTCGCCGACACATTTCGCCGCCCCGGGACACGGATGATGCCTGCGGAGCGAATCTCGGATTGGCTCGTGGGCCTCGGCTTCATCGCCGCGGCGAGCGCAGCGTGGGCCTGCGCGCCTCCACACGGCTTCGCGCTCGCACCCGCCGTCATCTGTATGGGACTGATGGTGGTGGCGACGCTCGTGCGCTTCGATACGCCGTTCGGCTTCACGGTCGCCACCCAGCTCGCGTTCGTGCCGCTGCTGTTCGCGCTGCCGCTCGCGCTCGTGGCGCCGGCGGTCGTGCTGGCGTTGGCGCTCGCGCGGCTTCCCGAGGTGTGGAGCGGGAGGGTCCGCTGGGAGCGGCTGGCGCAGGTGGTCGGTAACTCGTGGTTCGCCATCGGCCCGGTGGCGGTCTTCGTGATCGCCGACACGAAGCCGCAGGATGCCGGCGCGGGGCTGCTGTTGCTCGCGCTCGCGGCCCAGTTCACCGTCGACTTCGCAGCATCGACGGTACGCCTGTGGATCGCCCGGGACGCGCCGCTGGCCTCGCAGCTGAACGACCTGTGGGTGTACGGCATCGACGCCGCCCTATCGGGGATCGCGCTGGTGGTTGCTGAGCAGATCCAGCGAACGCCGGCTGCGCCCTTGGCGCTGCTCCCGCTGCTGGCCCTGCTGGCGATCTTCGCGCGCGAGCGGCGCGACCGTCTGGAGAGCCTGATCGAGCTAAACAACGCGTACCGCGGCACAGCGCTCGTGCTGGGCGATGTCGTCGAGGCCGACGACCGCTACACGGGCGAGCACAGTCGCGGCGTCGTCGCGATGAGCCTTGAGGTTGGCCGGCGCCTCGGGCTCGATGCTGCTCGCCAGCGCAACCTCGAGTTTGGCGCCCTGCTGCACGACGTCGGCAAGATTGCGATTTCGAAGGAGATCATCAACAAGCCAGGCACGCTCAACGAGGAGGAGTGGATGATCATCAAGACCCATACCGTCGAGGGGCAGAAGCTGCTCGACACGGTGGGCGGCTTCATGCGCGACGTGGGGCTGATCGTGCGCTCCCACCACGAGCGCTGGGACGGCCGCGGCTATCCCGACGGGCTCGCCGGCGAGGACATCCCGCTCGAGGCCCGGATCATCGCCTGCTGCGACACCTGGAACGCGATGCGCACCGACCGTTCCTACCGTCGCGCTATTCCGTTCGAGCTCGCCATAGCTGAGCTGGAGGGGATCTCCGGCAGCCAGCTCGATCCACGAATCACGGCAAGCGTGATTGAAGTTGTGCGGGCCGAGGCCCTCGAGCGCAGTGGTCGGACCGACGCTGCCCGCGTCGAGCCCGCGGCTAGGCGCACGGGAGTGTGATCGAGACATCGGCGCCGGCGCCGGGGCGGTTGTGCGCCTCGGCGTGGCCGCCGTGTGCGACGGCGACGGCCTCGACGAGCGCCAGTCCGAGGCCGCTGCCGGGCTCGTTGGCGCGAGCGTGCGGACCACGGCCGAATCGCTCGAACGCTCGCGGGAGCATCTCGTCGGGGAAGCCCGGTCCTTCGTCGCTCACGTACAGCTCGACATGCTGAGGCGTGAGTCGGGCGCCCAGCGTGATGGTGCCTTGGCCGTAGAGCAGCGCGTTGGTGATCAGGTTGTCCAGGGCCTGAGCTGCACGGTCTGGGTCGGCGCGCACGGCGCAGTCGTCAGAGAGCTCGGCGATCACGATCGCCCGGCCTCTGACCTCGGCGCCGGCGTGCGCGCGTTCCGCTGCGTCCGCGAGCAGCGCGCGCGCCGCGAGCGGGCGGGGATGCAGCGGCAGGCGGCCCTGGTCCGCGCGGGCCAGCACGAGCAGATCGTCTGCGAGCCGCGACATGCGCCGGGCCTCCTCTGAGGCAGACTCGAGCGCGGCACGAAGCTCGTCCTTGTCGCGATCGCCCATCAACGCGAGGTCAACCTCAGCGCGCAGCGTCGTCAGCGGTGTGCGCAGCTCGTGGCTGGCGTCGCTGACGAGTCGTCGCTCCCGTGCAACAGCCTTCTCGACGCGGTCGAGCATCGAGTTCAGCGTTCGTCCCAGCGCGGTGACCTCGCCTGTGTCGTCAGGCACCGGTAGACGTGCAGAGAGCTGGCGCTCGGTGATCTGCTCGGCCTGCGAGCGCATCCGCTCAACGGGGCGCAACGCGACACGGCTCTGTACGTTGGCGATCGCCATCGCCACGAGATCCGTGAACGCCTCGAGGCGCGCCTCGGTGTCCGCGGGGAGCGGTGTATGGAGGGTCGAGCCGGCCGCGATCACGCCCCAGAGGTGGCCCTCGACCGCGATTGGCGTCGCGACCGAGGAGCGTGTGTTCGCCTCGCGTGCTGCGACACCGAGCGGGCCCGAGGCGCTGTCGGCGTAGTCGTCGATGCGGGCCGGGCGGCCCGTTTCGAACACGATCGTGGCGAGGTTCTTGCCTCCAAGCACCTGCCGACTTCCAACGGGGAGGTGCTCGCGAGATACCCCCGAGTGTGCGACGGCGGTGAGCGTGCCATCGGACTCGTAGCGCCCCATGATCGCGCTGTCTGTCCCGAGTATCCTCACAACCTCCTCGGCGACCGCGGCGAACACCTCCTCCTGCGGAATGCCGCGGGCCACGAGCGTTGCGACCCGCCGCAGCCCGGCCTGCTCTTGGGCGAGCCTCGCGAGCCCGCTGTGGCTCTCAGCGTTGGCGACAGCTGCTGCGAGCAGCTCCGTGAACTGGGAGAGGCGCGCCTCGATGCCGAGCGGCAGCTGCGGTTGCAGCTCGGTCGAGCCGACTGTCATGACGCCCCACAGGTGCCCCTCGACGACGATCGGCGTTCCTACGGCTGAGTGGAAACCACTCTCGCGGCCCGCGACACCGATCGGGCCAGACGCGTGCTCGAAGTGGTCGACCCGCGCTGGACGGCCCGACTGGCGGATGATCGTCACGAGGTTCTCACCCTCGAGGCGCGAACGACCGCCAACGGGAAACTGATCGATCGGGGCACCCCAGGCCCCGATGCACGTCACCGTCGCGTCGGCCTCGTAGCGCCCCATGATCGCGAACTCGACCGGAAGCAGTTGCCCGACCTCCTCGGTGACCGCCGCGAACAAGTCCTCCGGCTGCACGCCGCGCGCGACCAACGTCGCGACGCGCCGCAACGCGGCGTGCTCTTGCATGAGCGACAGCGGCTCGTTGGCACTCATCGACCGAAAGCGTAACTCGGCCTCGCCGCGCTGTCTCGATGCGCGTTTCGCTGGCCGGCGATCTCCCTCCCCGGCGGTCGGCCCGTCCATCGCCGATCTGCTGTCAAACGGTGTGATTCCGACTCTCACCTGGCGATCGGCCGAGGAGGATCGCTCGTCCGCGAGCCTAGCTCGCGGCAGGGCGCAGACGGTAGCCCGCGCCGCGCACCGTCTCGATCGTCTCGACGCCGAATGGGCGGTCGATCTTCTCACGCAGATAACGCACATACACGTCGACGACGTTCGAGCGGTTCTCGTAGTCCATCTCCCACGCCCCTTCCAGCAGGTCATAGCGCGAGAGCACCTGGCCCGCCCGGCGCATGAACACCTCGAGCAGCTGCAGCTCCTTCGTCGAAAGCTCGATCTCGGCACCTGCGCGCGTGACCACGTGCGTCGCCAGGTCGAGGCTCAGGTCTCCGACCGTCAGCGCCGGGCCGCGCTCCACCGGCCCGCGTCGCGCGAGCGCGCGGATGCGGGCGAACAGTTCGCTGAAGTCAAATGGCTTCACCACGTAGTCATCCGCACCCGTATTCAGACCCGTGATGCGGTCATCCACCCCATCGCGCGCCGTGAGCATCAGGATTGGCGTTCTAACGCCGTCGGCACGTAGGCGCTGGCAGACCTCGAACCCGTCGATCCCGGGCAGGTTGACATCGAGCACCAGCACGTCATAGCGGGTCGCCGCACCCATCCAAAGAGCGTCCTCACCCTTGATCGCCACGTCAGCAAGCATCCCCTCCTCGCGCAGGGCCTTGCGGATCAACGCCGCCAGCTTGAGCTCGTCCTCGACGATCAGCACTCGCACAGCGTCGTCAAGCATCCCAGGCGCTGAGCGCGCGCTCAACTCCCGCCTCGCATCGAGTCGGCGGTAGGGAGCATTTGGTAAGCGCTCATCTCATCCTCTCGTTGGCGTGAACTCCTTGATCTGAGCCGTGCAGCGATCGTGTCTTGGGCTGATGAGAAGGACATGAGTAAACGTCGGCAGGCACTCGGTGTTCTCATGCGCCTCTCATCAAGCGGTGGCAGCGTTCGTCGCAGTCGAGACGATGTTCACGACACGATGACAAGCGAGCGGGAAGGAAGGTGGGCCATGACCGAGGGGAAGCCTCGCGTTGGACTCCTGGGTGTCGGGCTGATGGGCTCCGCGATGGCCCGTCGACTTCTCGATCGCGGCGTTGCGCTCGTCGCGTGGGACCGCGACTCTGAGCACCTTCAGGATCTACGAGGCCGTGGCGGCGAGGTGGCCGAAGGGCCGAGTGACGTGCTGAGCGACACCAGTGTTGTGATCACCATGCTGCCGACCGCCGAGGTCGTCCTCGATGTCGTAAAGCCGCTGCTCGACGACTGGCCCGACGGTGCCGTCTGGCTGCAGATGAGCAGCGTCGGGGCTGCCGAGGCCGACCAGCTGACACTCCTCGCCGAGCAGCATGAGATCACGCTCGTTGACGCACCAGTCTCGGGTAGCACTCATCCAGCCGAGGAGGGCGAGCTGACGATCCTGGCCTCTGGACCTGATTCCGCGCGCAGCGCCCTTGAGCCGATCTTCGACGCCCTGGCGTCGCGGGTGCTGTGGGTGGGGCAGGCCGGGATGGGCTCGCGCCTGAAGCTGGCCGCCAACCATTGGATGATCACCATGGTCGGCGCGCTGGCGGAGTCGATGCACCTTTGCAATGCCATGGGGCTCGATCAAGGGCAGTTCGTTGCGCTACTCGACGGCGGGCCGCTCGGATCTGGCTATGCGCTGCAGAAGCTCGACGAGATGCGCCGCCACGAGTACCCGGCCGGCTTTCCGGTACGACTTGCTTTGAAGGACATGGAGTTGGTGCGCGAGGTCGAGCAGAGCTCTCACGCCGAGATGCCGGTGCTGGAGGCGGTTCTCGATCGCTTTTTGGCCGCAGACAAGGAGCTTGCCGATCAGGATCTGGCTGCGATCTACGAGTTGGACGGGCAGGCTGCGGTCTGAATCAAGCTGCGGTCACGCAGAGAAACGACGCGCCGGCTCGACGATCGCCGTTTGCAGCCGGCGGGCAGCATCCAGGTGATCGCCTGTCCAGATCATGCGTATCGCGGTCGTCGCCTCGCCACCGCTGCTGTGCAAGCGCGGCCCACGGTGCTACGGCACCTTCGCGCGGGCGCCACGAGAGGGACATGAGAGCGCGTCGCAGGGCCAATACCATCGCGTGGTTGGCGTGTTGAATGCCCAGCTTCAAATAGACGGCGTCAGGCGGCGTGGGCGACCCGTTGGGCCGCGCATTCACATTCGAGCTGCCGGTGAAGCGTGGGGTCGAGCCCAAAACGCTCGGCGACTCGCATGACCTCCGCACCGAGCGTGCGCAGCTGCAGCGCGATCGCCTCGTCCTGGATTGCGCCGGAATCTGAGAAGGCCGACGTCGCTCCTGACACGGGGACGACATAGGGCACAGTCCAGCCGCGGAGGGAGCGCGCCGAGAACTCCATCGTGTTGATCACCTGGAGACCCTGCGTTCCTCCTGCCGCGCTGACCAGGCCGATGACCGTGTCGTGAAGGTATGACGGATCGCGCGACCCCAGCGAGTGAAGCCAGTCGATCGCGTTCTTGAACGAACCCGACACCGAGCCGTTGTACATCGGGCTGCTCCACAGCATCCCATCGGCCTCGTAGCAGGTCTCGACCATCGTCCTGACGACGGGAGGCGCGTTGGACTCCTGTTCGGGGTTGAACATCGGCAGCTCCATTTGCCGGAGGTCAAGCAACTCGACCGTTGCTCCGGCTCCGGCCGCACCATCCAGCGCCACCGCGAGCGCAGCGCGACTGCGCGAGGAAGCTCGAAGTGAGCCCCCCAGTCCGACAATCTTCACACCAGCCATTTCCGAAAGCTCCCTCTTCGACGACGCCGCAAGTCTAGAGGTAACGCGGTCTCATATCGCTCTCATCGGGCCGGCCCAACCTGTCGCTCCTATCGACCGGAAAAAGGGGGGACCCGATGACGGCCGGCGGTACGTATCAGCGGACCGCGACGAGCGGTGTCGACGGACGCGGAATCCGCGATAGGCTCACGGCGACGGCGGCATTCGCGTTCAGAGCGTGCTCGCTGGGCGGATCGCGAGGCGAACGCGTCGGCCGTTCACGACCACGACGTGATGACGCGCTCGCTCCGCTCCGGCGTCGTCTGCGACGAGCTATGGAGCCGTGAGCTGGATGCGCACCGTGACCGGTTGACTCTCGAGCGCGCGGAACGTCGCGGCGGTCAACAAACGCCCAATGCGGCCGCTCGAAAAGGTCGCGATTCGGGCCTTGACGTCGTCGTCGGGGAGCAGTTCCGCCGTGCCCGCACGCCAATGGCGCCCGCGGCGGACCCGAACCTGGGGGTTGGCCTCGAAGTTGAGAACCCAGCCCGCGTGACGACCGTGTTGCGCTATCAGCCAGACTGTGTCGCCGTCGGCCGTGCAGATGATTGGGGTATGCCGCAACGCACCTGTGCGTCTGCCTTTAGTCTCCACCAGTGCCATGCCCGGCGGTGTGATCCCGACCCCGAACAGGCCGCGGATCATCGGATTGACCGTATAGCGTCCGAAGAGGATCTCGAAGCGACGCTTCACGGGTCGATCGGGGCCATTCGTCATCGCTTCACCCCGGCACTGTTGTCGATATCCAGCGCACAGCTTCCTTCCGGGTCATACACGACAAATAGTGCCGTGCCACTCGGCAGACCGCCGGCGAGAGGCCTTCGTCGAGGCCCTGATCACGCGGAGGTGGTCAAGCCTGACGTTCAGCCTTTCGGATGCGGGAGGACTGTAACCGGTTCTGACTCTTCGTCGGGTGTCTCCGTCTTGCTGATCGCGTTGGTCGGGTCGATGATCACGTTGGCGGTATAGGACCCGGCTTTTAGATAGGTCGCCGGGAACGTCAGCGTCGTTTCTTCAAAGATGTTGAGCCCTTTCACGATCTGCGTCTGCTTGATGCCGCCTTCTTTCGAGGTGAACTGGACGGCGAATGCTTCCGTCGCGAGCGGGCCGAAGTTCTCGATCCCCACTTTCGCCGTCGCCGGTTCGCCCGCGACTGGGTTCCCGGGCGAGAATTCGATCCCGCTCGTGAAGTACAGGCCGATCAGCGCCGGTTCGACCGTCACGTTGAGGATCTTCTCGTTGTTCGCCTCGTTCGTCTCTTTCACCTGGTTGAAGGCATCCGCGTCAGCGATGCTACGGAAGTTCCCAGCCTTCGGATACGTGAACGTGTACGTCAGTTCACGTTCTTCTCCCGGACCGAGGGGACCGGTCTGCTGGGTCAACGTCTGGTTACCCGGGACGATGATGCTGTCCGCGCTCGGGTTCCAGCTCGTGACGAAGCTACCGGACGGGCTGTTGCCGAGGTTCTTCACCGTCACACGCACCGTGTTCGGGACGCCCTGCACGATCGTCTGGGACGAGTATGCCGGCTTGACGCTGTCGCAGTTGTTGCAGTCACAGCCACAACGCTGCTCTTCGGGTTCGATGCTCAAGCCCGTGATCGTCAAATCGACCGTCGCCGCCGGAATCACGAAGTCCGTCGGCGCAGTGTTGTCGTTCTCGTTGACCTCCGGGACGACGTGCGTGCTGTCGAGCGTGACCGTGCCTTCATAGTTGCCCGCGGTTTTGAAGTCCTCGCTGAAGTAGACGACCGTGCGCTCGCCCTCGCCGAGCCCATTGACCTGCTGGGACTGCGCGGCGATCAATGGCCCCGGTTTCCACGTCACGATGAAGTCACCGGCCGCATTGTTGCCGTCGTTTTCGATTTCGACTTCCATCGTCGAGTTGCTCCCGGCCGGCGCCGTTTCGGACCGAATACCAAACCGGACGACCGTGAGGTTCGGGAGCGGTGGTTGTACGACGGTTTTCAGCGTCTTTGAGTTGTCGTTCTCGTCGGTCTCTTTGACGACGTGCGTCGAGTCGGCCAGCGCGGTTCCCGTGACCGTCGTTGCCGTTGGGAACGTGTATTCCATCGTGACGGTCGTGCTTTCGCCCGGCCCGAGGCCGGTCACGGTCCGCGTCAACGGTTTCGCGAAGGTATATGGCGTCCAACTGACGATGAACGTCCCTGCCGGAACGTTGCCGGTGTTCGTGACCTTGATCGTCGCGACCGCCGGACGACCCTGCACGACCGATTCGGTCGGGTCGTGCACGACCGGTTTGACCGTGAATTCTTCGAGG
>DATHOH010000047.1:0-129725 GCA_035485155.1 Solirubrobacteraceae bacterium | reverse complement strand
GTTGGCGCTCGCCAGCACGCTCGGCGAGATCGCCGCGACGTTTCGCGGACCGGACGCCTCGACGCTCTCGCCACCCTCACGTGCATCCGGCGAGGCGCGGGTGACGCTGACGCCACGCGAGCTGCGCCTGCCCGGCGGTCGTACCCCGCATGACTTCCTCCGCACCGATGCCAGCGGCGAGCGGGTCGAGCTGGAGCGCTTCGAGACGCTGCGCCCGGACGCGATCGTCGCGGTCGCCGCAGCTGGGCGTTCACGCCCGGCAACGGACGTGATCGTCGAGCTCGACGACCGCGTCCGGGCGCTGGGGCGCGACACGCGCAAGCTCGAGCGCTACGACCACTTCCTCGCCGGGTGGTCGCTGCACACGTCTCGCTATGGCCGGCGCGCGGAAGCGCTGCCGGTGGTCGTGTTCGTGTGTCGCGACCGGGCGCGTGCGCGCGAGTGTGCTCGATGCGCCGACACGGCGCTCCGTGCCTGCCGCGCGTATGCCGGTGAGTACCCGCTCGACTGGGAGTACCCCGGTCGCGAGCGGATCGTGTTCGTCGCCGAGCGCGACGCGCACGAGGGTCTGCTGCGGGCGTACGGTGTCCCGCGCTTGCCGCCGGACGTCCGCGTGATCGCCGCTCACGGAGATCCTCGCGCTCGCGAGGCGACGGTCGAGCCGCGTCAGATTCTCACGGACGTGCCCGCGGCGGAAGAGCAGGCGACGCGGTGACCGACGCGGACCGCACATCTGCAATCGCTTGCCTCACCGGGTCAGCCACGCGGCGGCCCATTCGCCGCTCGAGCGTCGCTCGCGCTCGCGCAGCGCGTGCCGCTCGGCGAACGCCAGCACGGTCTCGTCGACCTCCTCGCGCAGCAGGCCGCCGACGATCAGGTCTGCGGGCGCCTCGGGCATCGCGATCGCGAGCTCGAGCAGCAACGGGCGCAGCAGGTTGGCGAGGACTACGAGCGGGCCTCGCGGCAACGCCTCGTCACCGATCCAGGGCAGCGCCTGCGTGCGCAGCTCAAAGCGCCGAGCCTCGAGCCGGACCGCGTTGACGGTCGCGTTCTCGCGTGCCGCGTGCACGCTCTCGCGCTCGTGGTCGAGGCCGAGGACGGGCTCATAGCCCAACGCCGCGGCTGCGATCGCGAGCACTCCCGACCCGGTTCCGACGTCCAGCAGCGGGCCGCTCGGCGGCTTCTCCCCGGCGAGCTGCATCAGCAGCTGCAGGCACAGTCTCGTGCTGGCGTGCGCGCCGGTGCCGAATGCCTGCCCGGGGTCGATCACGATCTCGCGCACCGGCCCGTCGGCGTGGGAGCTCGGTGGTACCCACGGGGGTCGCACGTGCAAAGCGGGGATCGCCGGCGTGCCGGCGTCGGGCGCGTCCGGCGGCGCGATCAGCACCGGTCGATGGAACTGCTTCCAGCGCTCGCTCCAGTCGTCGGGGATCTCGCTGGTGGAGACCTCGACGGGAGCGTCACCCACGAGCGCATCCAGGTCCGGCAGTCCGGGCAGCTCGCCCGGCGCACCGTAGACGGCGTACTCGACGACGCTCCCCTCGAGCTCGACCTCTTCGACGCCCGCCGGCGCGAGCTCCAACAGCTCGGCCAGCACCAGCTCGGCGTGCTCGCCGCTCACGCGGACGGCGAGTCTGATCACGCGGCCTGGGTACCGAGCGCGCGTCGCAGCTTCGCGAACACGGACTCCTGCGAGCGCAGGTTCTCCTCGCTCAGGGACTCGTTGAGGCGCTCCATCAGCTCGCGCTGCTCTGCGCTCAGACGCCGTGGGACGACGACGTTGACGACCACGCGCAGGTCGCCGCGGCGGCTTCGCCGCAGCGCGGGCATTCCAGCACCGCGCAGCGTCAGCACGTCGCCGGGCTGAGTTCCAGCAGGAAGCTCGACCGAGGCGCTGCCTTCGAGCGTGGGAACCCCCAGCGTGCCTCCGAGCGCAGCCAGGGGCGCGGCGACGTCGAGCGCGGTGATCAGATCGTCGCCCTCGCGCACGAAGCGATCGTCTTCGCGCACACGCACCACCACGTACAGATCGCCCGCCGGGGCACCGGCCTCGCCGGCGTGGCCGTGGCCGGCGAGACGGATGCGCTGACCCTCGGAGATTCCAGCAGGAACGTCGACCTCGAGCGTGCGTCTGCTGGTGACGCGCCCGCGGCCGCGGCACTCGGCGCACGGCTGCTGCGCCACGCGTCCGTCGCCGTGGCACTCGTCGCAGACGATCGTGCGGACCATCTGTCCCAGCATCGTGCGCGTCACGGCCTGCAGCTGTCCGGCGCCGCCGCAGCGAGCGCACGTCTCGATCGGCGTCCCTGGCTGGGCGCCGTTGCCGTGACAGTGCTCGCAGCGCTCGACAGCCTCGAAGCTGACCTCGACGCTGGCGCCGTTGGCAGCTTCGAGGAGCTCGAGTTCGACCGCGACCGCGACGTCACCTCCTTGAGCCGGGCCGCCACGCCCGGCCGCGCCGCCGCCGAAGAACGCGTTGAAGAGATCGCTGATCGAACCAAAGCCGTCGAAGTTCGGCGCGTAGCCGCCCGACCGCAGCCCGTCGTGCCCGTAGCGGTCATACGTTGCCCGCCGCTCCGGGTCGGACAGGATCTCGTTGGCCTCGGCGGCCGCCTTGAACTTCTCCTCGGCGTCCGGGTCGTGCGCGTTGACGTCCGGGTGCAGCTCCATCGCGAGCTGGCGGAAGGCCTTCTTGATGTCCTGTGCGGAGGCGTCGCGTCCGACGCCCAGCACCTCGTAGGGATCGCGGGGCATTGCTGGCCGGTCAGTTCTCGGCGTAGGCGTCTTCGACGAAACGCGACAGCTCTTGTGCGGCCTCGCGCACGCTCGCGATCGCGACCGCGTAGTCCATGCGCACCGGCCCGATCAGCGACACGGTCCCGAGCTTGCGTCGCGCCATACCGTAGCCGGTGGCGACGAACGCAAGTGTCTGCATCGCGGGTATCTCGTTCTCGTGCCCGATGCGCACGTACACGCCGGGCTCGGCCAGTGCTGCGCGCAGTACGCGCAGCAGCGCCACGCGTCGCTCGAGCAGATCGATCAGCTCGTTCACCGGTGTCGCCTCATCGATCTGGCCGGCTTCGAACAGGCGTGCGGTGCCATCGACGAACAGCGTGTCCTCGCCGTCGGCGGCGAGCTGGCCGAACGCCGGCGCGAAGCGCGCCATGAACGCGAGCTCGCTGGCTGACAACCCTGGGTCGACGAGGCGCTGCTGAAGCATGCGCGCGCCCAGACCCAGCCCGACCAGCCGCTCGTTGAGGTACTCGCCGGCCCACGCGACCAGTCCGGGGTCGACGGCGCGATCGAACGTCGCGAACAGCTTGGACACGTTGCCTGCGGAGGTGATGATCACGACCAGCACCACCTGCGGCTGCAATGCAAGGACCTCGACGTGACGGACGGTCGCTGTGTTCATCGACGGTGCTGAGACGACCGCGAGCAGGTTGGTCATCTGCGAGAGCGTCTCGGTGGTCGCGCGCATCGCCTCGTCGACCTCACGGCGAATCAGCGACAGCTCGAGGCGCCTGGGTGGCGCCGGGAGTGTGCTCTCGGCGAGCAGGCGATCGACGACGTAGCGGTGACCCGCGTCGGTCGGTACCCTGCCGGCGGACACGTGGGGGTGCGCGAGCAGGCCGTGCTCCTCGAGCAGCGCCAGTTCGTTGCGCACCGTCGACGGCCCGCAGTCGAGGTCGCCGTCGGCGGCGAGCGTGCGCGAAGCCACCGGCAGCCCCGTCTGCAGGTAGCCGTTGACCACCTTGCACAGAATGCGCTCCTGACGCGGGCTCAGCATGCGAGTGATTGTAGGCGCCGGGCTGGCGCCGCCGGCAAGCCTGCGCCTATAGCTCGAGCTCGGCCTCGGCGTTGCGGATGATCTGCTTGTCGGCCTGCTCGGCGACCGTGTCGATCACCACGTGTCCGCCGGAGCGCTCTCGCACGGTGCCGCTCACCACTACCTCCTGCTCGGGCACGCCCATGCCGCGGAACTGCACCGACAGGCGCTTGAGGGGCTCTGGACCGCCGGCCGCCTCTGTCTGCGCCCGCGCGACCTGGGCCATCGTCCACAGCCCGTGCAGGATCCGCCCGGGCAGGCCCACCGCGCGTGCGAACTCCTCGTCGACGTGGATCGGGTTGAAGTCGCCCGACGCGCCCGCGTAGCGAACCGTCAGGTACTTGTCGGGTGTCACCCGAAGCTCTGGGATCTGCTCGCCTGTCTGAAGCTCTGCCATCGCGATCACACTCCTCGCACGATGTTCGTCCACGTTCCGCGGCACACCTGCTCGCCGCGCTGATTGGTCGAGATCGACTCGAACACGTAGTAGCCACGGGCGTCGTCGTCTTCGGAGATGTCCTTGACGCTCGCCGTCGTGGTTATCTCATCGCCGGCCACCACCGGCGGTCCCCACACGAACTCCTGGCCACCGTGGACCATCATCGCGAAGTTGAGCTCGATCTCGGGGTCGAAGATCGGCGGTCCGACAGCCGGCGCGCTGTAGACGACAGCGAACATCGGCGGCGCGACGACGTCGGCGTAGCCGGCCGCGCGGGCGGCCTCGACGTCGAGGTGGACGGGGTTGGTCTCACCGACCGCTCGCGCGTACTCCCTGACCTTCTCGCGGCCGACGGCATACACCACAGGCTCGTAGGTCTTGCCGATCGCTTGCGTGTTGACTGGCATTGGTGAGGAGAACTCCTTGCTGGCGTCGTTTGGCTTTGGGGGTGCGCTGCGGCGCGCCAGTTTATGCGCAGCACGCCGCAGCGCGTCTCCAGGTCTCCGCTAGAAAACGAGATCGTCCTCGGCCGGGCCGGCCCCCACGCCCACCAGCTCGCCACCGTCTGTGGCGCCCGTCTCGTCCTCGTCGGACCCGGCGGCCGCCTGCGAACGCTCGCCGGGGCTGTCGAGGAACTGGACGGTGTCGGCGACCACGCTCACCGCCTGCCGGCGCTCCTGCTCGGCGGTCTCCCACTCGCGCCACTCCAGCCGTCCGTCAACCGCGATGCGGCTGCCCCGTCGCATGTAGCGGCTGACGGTCTCGCCGGCCGCGCCGTAGGCGCTGACGTCGAAGAAGTTGGGCCGCTCGACGAGCTCGCCGTCGGCGTCCTTGTAGCTCGAGTTGCACGCGATGCGCAGCCCGCACACACTGGTTCCGGAGGGCAGCGCACGCAGCTCGGGGTCGCGGGTCAGACGCCCGACGAGAACGACGCGGTTGATCGTGAAATAGGACATCTTTTGGTCTCCATTTGTTGGGATGGTCCACCCCCCGACGGCCAAGCTACGCATCCACGGGGACGGTACCGTCGGCGACGAGCCGCTCATCGCGATCGCCGCAGGTGAGCGCGGCGATCGGCACCGCGGCGATACGCCCGGCCGCCTGCGTCTGAGCGATCGCCCGCGCCAGCGGTCGCTCGACGTCGGGGGCGACGAGGTAGAGCGCGCCCGCGACGCAGCGACTGCGCGCCCACGCGCGGCAGATCTCGAGCAGGCGGCGCGGGGCCTTGATCGTCAGCTCGACCTCGACCGCCACCGGCAGCCGCAGGTGCTCGAGCGCGTCCTGCGGCCACAGAACCAGGTCGGGCCGATGTACAAGTGGCGTACCGTCGGGGCCCCGACCGAGGAGCGCGCTGGCGAGCGGTGTCGCCGCTTCGCGCTCGTCGCGGCGCAGCTCACGCTCGCCCATGACGTAGTGGTCGGGGTAGGCGTGCTCCAGCGCGGCGGCGACGCGGGCGCATTCGATCGCGTGCGGTGCGCCGGCAACGCTGACCCGACACGGCTCGAAGCCGTGCAGGCCCGATACTCGAAGCCCTGGCCGCGTTGCCGTGTACAGCGCTGGGCGCCCCGCGAGCAGGCGCTGGCTGCACAGCAGTCCCCTGCTCTCGGCGGCTTGCAGGCGGGCGCGCGCGGACGCGAGGGTCGATTTCCGGTGTACTGCCAATGCGTCGGCTGTGACGACTCCGAGGCGGACTGTCCAGCGCAACAGCGCCAACTGCTCAGGTGAAGTGGGGTTGCTCGATTGGACCATGTCGGTCCTCCTTTCGTTCGATGTTGGGTTCTGTCGCTGGGCCTCGCCTCACCCGGCCTAGCCCGGCCCGGCCGGCCCGGCACGCTCGCGCGAGCCGGGCCGTGACGCGAGGCCGTACCAGGGCGCCGAGCTGTGCGCGGCTCAACGTCCTCGGGCCGGCGAGCGCATCCGGGTGATGCGGGCTTCGCCTCCGTCGCCGAGCACCAGCACCGCGGCCCAGCCGCGGGCCAGGGTCATGACCCGGTCCGGATCGAGCCTCGGCTCGCGAGCCCTGACACGCGTTGTCCTGCCGTCGCTGTGACGCGAGACCTTCCATGTGCCTCGGCGTCCTGCGACGCTCGCGATCAGCTCCGCGGACTCGGGAACCACCTGTCGGTGAGCGATCAGGACCGAGAGGTTGCCGAGGATCTGCTCGAGCAGTCGCTCACGCCCCGCAGGCCTCAGGTCGGACAGCTCCTGTGTGCCCAGCACGAGGCTGAACCCTGCTGAGCGCGCACGGCCGAACAGCCTGACCACCTGCTCGGCCGCGATCGCGGAGAACTCGTCGATGACGACGAGCGTTGGCTGCGGGCTGCCCTGCAGGGCAGCGACCGTGGTCTGGAGGTCCTGCACGATCGCGGCGCCGAGCATCTCGCTGAGCAGCGGACGGCTGTCCGATTCGAGGCTGAAGTAGACGACCGCCCTGCTCTTGACTGCGCCGAGCAGATCGAACCGCTGGGCGTCGGGTGTTTGCGGCTCGAGCCAGCTGCCGACGTCGGACTCGGCGAGGATCGCCAAGCGGTCACGCACTCCCGCGAGCTCGCTGTGCTGGCGGGGCGAGAGCGAGTCCAGGTAGCTGAACGTGGCACGCGCTTCCGGCTCCGGCAGCTCTCTGACGAGCAGCTCCAGACGGGCAGGCTCGAGGTGCTCGACGATCGCGTTCAGGCTCACCTGCGAGCCCGTCGCGCGCAGCGTCCGCACCACGTGGCCGAGATACCGCTGCGCCTGGCGCAGATAGTGCGGCTCGGTGAAGCGCTCGCCGGCCAGCACCTTGTCGGCGATCTCGCTCGCGCCACCTCGAGCGTATGGGTTGTACACGCGCTTACCCTCGGGCGTCCACTCCAGGAACGAACGTCCTGCCGCCAGTGCGCTTCGACGCAGCTCCTCGCGCATGCCGCCATCGCCCTTCGGATCGAGCACGACCGCGCCCATCCCTCGTTCGATCGCACGGGCTGCGATCCACGTCTGCGTGACGGTCTTGCCGGAGCCCGTCGCGCCGACGACCAGTGCGTGCGTTCCGCCGGCGTCTCCGCCGAACGGGATCGAGACCCCGCGGTGGCCCTCATCGTGGCCGACCGGCAGCTCCTGAGCGTGCAGCCGCCGCTCCGTACCGATCAAGTCCTGAATGCGAGGCCGCTCCGCGAGCGCCCGGGCCAGCGAACGCACGAAGTCGAGCGGACCCGTGCGACGGACGGCGATCTCGGCGAGATCTGCTCCCGCATCGAGGTCTTCGCGATGCCAGCGGCGCCCGCGCCAGCTCGCGAGCAGGCTGGCGGTCGCGATCGTGAGCATGGCGCCGCCATGCAGCGGCCGTGCCACGATGCACACGGCGAGCACGCCTGCCGCCCAGCTCCAGTGCAGGTGTCGAGCGCGCATTGCTCGCGCCGCGAGGATCCCCAGCGCGACGCCGAGAACGCCGTGGATACTCAGTGAGAGCAGAGAGCCGATGAGTTCATCGACGCTCGCCGCAGGGTCGACGGGAACTTCTGAGAATGCATGCGAGGGCATTGCGCCACTCCCTTCCGGGCCCCGCGAGGTCGCGAGTCCAATCGGACCGGCGCGAGCCGGCCACGGTGGTTAACGACAAGACGGCGAGCCGCCTGGCCAGCCGTCTTGGTGCTGCGTAGCGCTGCCGGCGCAGAGTCAGCCGGTAGCTGTGTCTCGCCGCCGGCTCAGATGAGCCGGTAGCCGACGCCCCACACGTTGATCACCCAGCGTGTGGCGCCATCGGGGGCAAGCTTGCGGCGCAGGCGGCTCGCGTGGCTGTCGACGGTCCGTGTCGACCCGCCGGAGCGGTAGCCCCACACCGCTCGCAGGAGCTCCGACTTCGCGAACACGCGCTCCGGCTCGCGCGCCAGGTGCACGAGCAGGTCGAACTCCATACGTCGAAGCTCCACCTGGTCATCCTCCACGGTCACGACGTGCGCGCCGGTGTCGATCGCGAGCGGCCCAACCTCGATCAGGTGCTCAAGACGTGGTGCGGGCACGCTCCTGCGCAGGACCGCCCGCATGCGGGCCCTGAGCTCGAGGTAGGTGGCGGGCGTCCGCAGGAAGTCATCGGCACCGGCTTCAAACGCGCGCAGCACGTCGAGCTCGTGGGCGTCTGAGCCGACGACGATCGCGGGCATGGCGCGATCCCACGGCCCCTTGAGCCGTCGGGCTTGGCGTATCTCGCGCAGCAGCCCGACCGCGCCACAGCGGGAGTCGAGCAGGCCGAGCACCACCAGCTTGGGCGCGCTGGCGCCGGCGAGGATGCGGGCGTGTTCGGCGGTGCGCGCGAGCTCGACGCTGAAGCCGTCGGCGAGGAGCTGCTCTGCGATCGCGCGACCGACGCGCGGGTCGGCCTCGACCACGAGGATCGGCGCGTCTGGCGCGGGGCTCAGCACAGCTCGACCTCGCGCGGGCTGACGCCGAGACCGCGGCGCGCGATCAGCGCGAGCACGTCGGTGTGGATCCACGGGGTGGGTGTGCTCTGGCCGCCCTCGGGAAGCAGCCCGACGCGGCGTGCCAGCCAGCTCGTCTCACCGCTCTGGTTGCCCTTGCGATCGCGCTTGACGCGTCCACAGCGGATGGCGATCTCGCTCATGCTGAGCTGCTGGCGCTCGACCGTTGCGAGCACCACCTCGCGCAGCCGCCGGTTGAGCACGATCGGGCTGTCCTGGACGCGGGTCAGCTCGGCACGCAGGACGGTGGTGGAGATCGCGTCGCTGCGCCCGTGCAGCGCGAGCGCATGCAGCGTGAGCGCACGTACCGGCTCGTAGCTTTCAAGCGAGGCGATCGCCTCGCGCACGCTGACCGGCTGCTCGCGACGGCACCAGCGCAGCTCGGGTATCGACAGAGCGCTGCGTATCTGCTCCAACGCGAAGGCAGACCCCAGCCGGTCGACGAGCTCTGCAGAACTCGCGTGAGGTGGAGTCCGCTCGAGTTCGCGCGAACGCGCGAACGGCGCGATGCGGCTGTCCTGCGCGTCGAGCGCGCGGCAGCCTCCGCGTCCGTTCGCGGTGTCCTGCAGGTATCGGCTGCAGACGAGCGCCGCGTTGCCGGCAGGCTCGTCGGCGCCGAGATGCGCCACGAGGCGTTGATCGCCGCCGCTCGCGCTGTCGCGATCGACGACCAGCTTGCTGCCGGCGGCGCCGGGGCGTTCGATCACCTCGCGAGGCTGACCGTGAGGGTCGGTGTATCGGTCGAGCAGTCGGTCTCGAGCGCTGCGTCGTCGTGGCGAGCGTGTCTCGCGGCGCCGCATTGAGACGTCGGTTGCGCGGCTCGAGCCTGGGCGGTGCTGCGGACGGGCGCTCGGCGGCAACGTGGCGGGCGAGGTCGAGGTGGGGGTCATGGCTGTCTCCTGCCGGTCGCTGGTGGCTGCGGCCCGACGCGTCGCGCCGGGTTGGGTTCGGCGGGCTTGTAGGAGCGCGACGAGCAGCCGTCAAGCGGCGGCGAGAGCGATCAGGGAGGCGGGGACGGCGCTCCGAGAACCCCTTGGGGTTCTCGGAAATCTCGATCGGCGCGGCGCGGTCCAGGCGAAGTTGGCGCGAACGCGTTCATCGAGGGCTGAGGATGAGGCCCGGCGAGGGGCTGGGGCAGGTCAGGGATGCGGAGAAGAGGAGCATCGAGCCTAGCCGGCGGCTGCGGGCGCGGCAAGCGTTCGTCGTCTGCGAGCGCTTGCTCAGTGCCGTTGCCTGCCCGGCAGCCGCGCCGTTTGGCTCTCCGACGCGCAACTGCGCGATCGCTGCGCGCAGTCACCTCCTCTGGAGGGACTGGGGCGGCTGCGGTCGCGACTCACCGTGGGAGAGGGCGACTGCGCGCGAGCCCCGCGCAAAGGCGCGTGCGTGGTGGGCGACTGCGCGAACGGCGGCGCGCCAACTCGATCAGCGTCCGTCGGGGATCTCGGTGGCGGCGCGCACGATCGCGCGGTAGACGAGGTCGATCGCTCCGCGCATCCCCTCCGGGCTTCCCACGAGCGTGCCCGCGACGCTGAGCGCCGTTCCGATCACTTCGAGTGCCTCGCCGTCGGTTCCCGGTTCCGGGTCGCGGCAGGCGGCGAGCGCCATGTCGAGCATCGCTCGTGCCTGCTCGGCGGCGCCGCTGAACATGGCGGGCCCGACGAGGCTCGCGTAGCCGTACACGCGCGCGAGTCGCCCGGACAGCTCGATCGTGGGTCCGCGGCGCACGGGCCCGACGGGGGGCAGCTCGCGATCGTCCAGGAGCGCCGCCATGGTGCCGCCAAGCACCGTCTTGGTGGTCGCCTCGTCGAGGCCGGCTTTCCAAGCGACGCGCAGGGCCATGTAGAGCGTGGTGGCCGGCAGCCCGTAGGGAGGATCGGACGCGAACACGATCCGCTCGGCGGGTACGCGCGCGAACAGCTCGATGACGTCGATCGGGAAGAAGCAGGACATGTCGTAGAGCACGCCTGGGTGGTCGGCAAGGCGCGTTGTCAGGATCCCCTGGTCACAGATCGCGCCGTGGGCGAGGATCAGCACGGCGCCGGGATGACGCAGCGCGAGCTCGACGAGCCCCTCGGCGAGCGGCGGCAGCCCGCGGCCGGCGTGGATCAGGATCGGCACGCGTGCATCCTCGGCGAGGCCGAAGACCGCGTCCATCTCGGGTCCATCGAAGTCGAAGTCCTGTGCGCGCGGATGCAGCTTGATGCCGCGCGCGCCCTTGGCCAGGCAGCGCTCGGCCTCGGCGAGCGGGGCTTCGGCGGGGTCCAGTCGGCAGAACGGGACGAGTCGGCCTTCGCTTTCGGCTGCCCAGCCGAGCACACGGTCGTTGGGCACGCTGTATGAAGGCTTGCGCTCGGGGTCGTGCAGCGGGAACACGCACGCGCGCCGCGCGTCGGCGCGGTCGAGCTGGGAGAGCAGCTGCTCGAGCGTTAGTGAGCGCCCGTCCTCGTCGAGCCCCAGGTGCGTATGGGCGTCGATCACTTCGGCGTTGGCGGGGCGCAGACGCTCGGCTTCTGCGAGGAACGGCTCGAGCGCGCTCGCGTAGGCATTGTCGTTCACGCCGTGCACCCTATTGTGTCGAGCGTGGCCTGGGAGGTGGTGATCGCGGGCGGCGGCTTCGGCGGCTTTTACGCTGCGCGCGCACTCGAGCATCGGCTGCCGGCGCAGAGCGCTCGCGTGACGCTCGTCAGCGACGCGAACTTCATGCTCTACACACCGCTGCTCCCGGGCGCCGCCGGAGCGACGCTGGACCCGCGTCACGTGGTGGTCTCGCTGCGATCGCAGCTGCGGCGAACCGAGCTCGTGGTCGGACGCGTGACCGGCGCCGACCCGGTGCGTGCGACGCTGGCCGTGCAGCGCCTCGACGGCGTGCAGCTCGAGCTCGCGTACGACCAGCTCGTCGTTGCGCTGGGGTCGGTCTCGCGGACGCTGCCGATCCCAGGGCTCTTCGAGCACGCGATCGGCTTCAAGTCGCTGGCGGATGCGACCGCGCTGCGCAACCAGGTCCTCAGCTGCCTGGACATCGCCGAGTCCGTCGAGGACCCGGCGTCGCGCGCCGAGTACCTGGGGTTCGTGTTCGTGGGCGCCGGCTACGCGGGCGTCGAGGGGCTCGCCGAGTTGCAGGACTTTGCCGCGCAGGCGATCGAGCTGTACCCGCGCTGTCGCGCTCAGGGGATGCGCTGGGTCCTGATCGAGGCCACCGACCGGATCATGCAAGAGGTGCCGCCGAGCCTGTCGGCGTTCGCCGAACGCGAGCTCCGCGGGCGCGGGATCGAGGTACGCACGGAAACCACCCTGCGCGAGCTGACGGCGCATGCGGCGACGCTCGGCGACGGCGAGCAGATCCGCGCGCGGACGCTCGTGTGGACGGCCGGTGTCAAGCCCAGCCCGGTGCTCGCGAGGCTCGGCCTTCCCCTCGGCCGGGATGGGCGCGTGATCGTCGACCGCACGTTGTGCGTGGATGTCCATGCGCTGGCGGCTGCTCGCAAGGACGATGCCGTCCGTGGCGTCGCCCACGTGTGGGCGATCGGAGACTGCGCCGCCGTCCCTGACCCCGCGAGGCCTGGACAGCCGTGTCCGCCGACGGCGCAGCACGCGATCCGCCAGGGACGCCTGGTGGCGCGCAACATCGCGGCGACGTTCGCGGGCGCCCGCAGGCGACCGTTCCGCTACCGCACTAAAGGCGTGGTAGCCGAGCTCGGCAATCGCGAGGCCGTCGCGATCACGCTCGGTATCCGCTGGCGCGGCATGCCCGCGTGGCTGATCGCGCGCACCTACCACCTGCTGCTGATGCCCGGCATCGGACGCCGGCTGCGTCTGCTCGTGGACTGGAACGTCGCGCTGCTGTTCGGTCGCGACGTCTCCGCGCCCGGGCGTTTGGGAAGTCCGACGCCGCTCGATGACGATTGAGGCGCGACCACGCAAACCTGCGTTGCCCGTTGGGGACATGCTCACCGCGCCATCGCCCTGGCGGCGTATCCTGATTCGCAGATGCCGATCGCGGAGCAGATAAAAGTCGATGTCCAGGGCGCGATGCGCGCCGGTGAGAAGCAGCGCGTGGGCGCCCTGCGCCTGGTGCTCTCCGAGCTGCAGAAGGCCGCCAAGGAAGGCTCGGATGACGAGCTGGCGGTGCTGCGTCGCGAGCGCAAGCGCCGGCTGGAATCTGCGCGCGCCTACCGCGATGGCGGACGTGAGGACCTGGCCGGGACCGAGGAGTCCGAGGCCGAGCTGATCGGCTCGTATCTGCCGGCGGAGCTCTCCGAGCAGGAGCTGAGCGAGATCGTGACGCAGGCGGTGAGCGAAAGCGGCGCGCAGTCGGCAAAGGACATGGGTACGGCGATGAAGCAGGCGATGGCGGCGGTCGATGGCCGCGCTGACGGGAAGCGGGTGTCCGAGCTGGTGCGAGCGGCACTGCAGGGATGAGGACCCAGATCGAGCTCTCGAATGTGGTGGCGGCCGAGCTCGCGGGCAGCCAGGACGTCGTGCTGCGTGCCCTGGAGGCCCATCTCGACTGCAAAGTCTTCCTGCGCGGCAACCTGCTGACGTTCGAGGGCGAGGAGTCCGAGACACACGCGGGCGAGCGCGTGGTGCGCGAGCTGGCCGACCTGATCGCGCGCGGCCACCAGATCGGCCCCGGCACGATCACCGCGGTGACCGGGGCGCTTGATGCCCACGAATCACCGGCGCGCGTGCTCGAGGATGTGGTGTGGCGACACCGCGGGCTGCGCGTGGCGCCGAACACGGTCAACCAGAAGCGCTACGTGGACTCGGTGCGCGAGAACACGATCACCTTCGGCGTGGGACCGGCGGGGACCGGCAAGACGTTCCTGGCTGTGGCGATGGCGGCGGCCGCGCTGTCGCGACACGAGGTCAACCGCATTATCCTGACGCGCCCGGCGGTCGAGGCGGGCGAGCGCCTGGGCTTCCTGCCGGGCGATCTGATGGCGAAGGTCGATCCGTACCTGCGTCCGCTGTTCGATGCACTGCACGACATGCTCGACCCGGAGAAGGTCTCGCAGCACATCGAGCGCGGCGTGATCGAGATCGCGCCGCTGGCGTTCATGCGCGGGCGAACGCTCAACGACTCGTTCGTGATCCTCGACGAGGCGCAGAACACGACACCTGAGCAGATGAAGATGTTCCTGACGCGGCTCGGCTTCGGCTCGAGGATGGTGGTGACAGGGGATGTGACGCAGGTGGATCTGCCGCGTGAGCAGCAATCGGGTCTGATCGTGGTGGGGAACGTGCTCGAGGCCGTCGAGGGGATCGAGTTCATTCGCTTTGGCGCGGAGGACGTGGTTCGCCACAAGCTCGTGCAGCGGATCGTGGAGGCGTATGACGTGCACTCCCGCGGTGAGCCGCCGGTGCAGGCGGAGATCGGTGCGCGCGCTGTCCGTAGTGCTTGACAGGCGATGATCGACGTCGAGGTGCTGGGCGCGGCGCGCGAGGCGGTTCCGTTGGCGCCGCGTGAGGTGCGTCGCCTGTGCGTGCTGAGCGCCACACGCATGGGCGTCGAGCAGGCGCACGTGGCGGTCGAGTTCGTCGACGCGCAGCGAATCGCGCAGCTGAACGGAGAGCATCGCAACAAGCCGGTCCCGACGGACGTGCTGTCGTTCCCGATCGACGGCGCCGCCGCGCGCTCGTCGACGGTTGTGCCGATCGAGCTCGGTGACGTGGTGATCTGTCCCGAGCACACGGTCGACGTGCGCGAGGCGGTCGTACACGGGATGCTGCATCTGCTGGGCATGGATCACGAGACCGACGACGGCGAGATGCTCGAGCTCCAGCGCGAGCTGCTCGCTGGAGCGGATGGGTGACGCGCGCCGGCTTCGTCGCGCTCGCCGGCAGGCCCAACGTCGGCAAGTCGACCTTCACGAACGCTGTGGTCGGCGAGAAGGTCGCGATCGTCTCCGATCGCCCGCAAACGACCCGGCGCGCGATCCGCGGCGTGCATCAGAGCGGGGACTGTCAGATCGTGCTCGTGGATCTGCCGGGTGTCCAGCGTCCGCGCGACGAGCTGACCGCGCGCATGGCGCGGCGGGTTCAGCAGGAGCTCGACGGCTCGGACGCGGCGCTGTTGATGCTGAGCGCGGAGCAGGGCGTCGGCCCCGGCGATCGCTTCATCGCGACGGCGCTTGAGTCGGTGACGGTGCCGGTGACGGTCGCCGTCAACAAGGTCGATCGGCTGTCGCGGGCGGCGCTGCTGCCCGTGCTCGAGGAGGCGGCTGGGCTCGTGCCGCGCGCGGAGGTGTTCCCGATCTCGGCCCGCAGAGGTTCGGGCGTCGGCCCGCTGGTCGCGCACCTCGCGTCGCTGATGCCCGAGGGTCCGTTCATGTTCGCGGCCGGCGCGAGCAGCGACCAGCCGCGCGAGCTGCTGCTGGCGGAGCTGATCCGCGAGGCGGTGATCCGGCGGACGTTCCAGGAGCTGCCGCACGCGGTGGAGGTTGTGCTCGAGGAGCTCGAGTATCCGCACGCGGGGCTGGTGCGCGTGCGCGCGCTGATCTGGGTCGAGAGCGAGTCGCAGAAGGGGATCGTGATCGGCGCGCACGGGCGCATGGTCAAGGCGATCGGCACGGCTGCGCGTCGCGAGCTGCAGCGCGTCGTCGGCGAGCAGGTGCACCTCGAGCTGTCGGTGCGCGTGCGGCGCGACTGGCGCGCCGATGGCGGACTGCTGGATCGCCTCGGCATCACCTGAGCGCCCGCCTGCTGCGTTCCAAGATCTGCACACGATCGAGCTGTGTGTTTTCCCGCCGATCTGACTTGTTCAGCTTGTGGGATGTATGTTTGGATAGGTTCTGCGCTCGGGAAGGCTGAGGGAGAGGGTGTGCATGTCGGCGAAGTACGCGATATTGGGACTGGTGATCGAGCGCCCCGGCTACGGCTACCAACTTGCACAGCGCCTGGATGAGCGCTTTGGTTCCTCGTGCTTCGCGCCCTCGGGCGTGTACTCGGCGCTCGACCAGCTGAGCCGCGACGAACTGGTTCGCGCGGCCGGCGAGCTCGGCCCCGGCCCGGCGCGGCGCTCGGCGCCGCGGATGATCTACGAGGCGACAGAGCGGGGCGTCGAGCGCTTCGAGGCGTGGATCCTCGGCTCCTCACCGACGCCGCCGCTGCGGGACGAGCTGCACATGAAGATCGCGCTGTGCCGGCCGGGCAACCTGCCGCGACTGATCGATCTCGTCTACGGCCAGGAACTCGCGTGCATCGGTCGCCTGCGCGATCTGACGCAGGGCTCGGAGTCACGTGCTGCCGGCGCTTCGGCCGGCGCAGAGCCCGCGCCGCTGGCAGCGGAGCCCCAGGACTGGTCGCGGCTGATGCGGGCGCTCACGCGGGACGCCGAGATCGCGCTGTGGAAAGCGAGGATCGAATGGCTGAGAAACGCGAAAGAGCTGCTCAGGCGCCTGCACACACAGGCTGAACGACCGCCGACGCAGAGCTCGGTGCTCGCGAGGCACGGCGCGATGGCTGCGGCGACTAGTCAGAAATGAATATTCAGGGATGCCTTGCGGGCGGGCGCGGTACGCAATGATGCTGCACAGACGATGAATGACGTGAAGAGCGCTAGAGCCGTGACGATCGAGCTCTCCAAGGCGCAGGTCGATCAGGTGATCCGTGCCGCGGGACAGGGCGGCACGATGTCGGTTCTGCTGTCCGCCGTGAGGGACACGAGCTGGAGGCTCGCCGCGGCTGCCGGGGACGGAGAGCTGCCGGCGCAGATGGATGACCGGCGCCTGTCGCGCTCGCTGCTGGCGGGGCTGCTGGTGCTCTCGTGCTTTCCCGCGGACGGGGGATATCTGGGCATCGCGGAGCTCGCGCGCAGCTTGCGAATGAACACGAGCACGACGCACCGCTATGTGACGACGCTGTTGTCGGTTGGCCTGTTGGAGCGCGACGCGGGCACGCGCCGCTACCGGCTCGCGTCACCCTGAGGCAAGCTGCTCGCGGGCGCGCCCGAGCTTGCGCTCGAGGCGTTTCGAGATCGCACTGACGGCCTCCAGGTCGATCTGCGCGTTCCACACGAACGGCAGGCCGACGACGTCGAAGCTGCGCCGGCGCAGGCGCGCGAGCTGGTTGTGCTGAAAGCGCGCGCGATCATGGACCGCGATCGCGGCGCGCACGGCCGAGTCGGTGACGTCGCCGGTGCCGTCTGCGAGCGTCGTGATGCGGCCGACCTCAGCTGGTGTGAAGCGCCGTGGCAGCAGTGCGTTGACGACCACGGCGTCGAGGCGGCGGCCGAGTCGTGCGTGCAGGCCGTCCTCGAGCTCGAGCGCCTCGGTGACGGCCATCTCGGTGCCGAGCGCGACGGCGAGATAGCCGGAGCGCGATGGGCTCTGCAGCAGCTCCTGCAGCTGGCGCGTGTGCCCGGCGATCGGGCCGACGCGCGCGATCGCGCCGAAGGTTCCTGGCGAGCTGAGCATGCCGAGGGCGTGGCCGGTGGCGGGCGCGTCGAGCACGACGAGGTCATAGCCGCGCGCCCCCCGACGGCCGGCGGCGCGTGTCAGCTGCGAGACCTTGACCATCGTCACGAGCTCCTTGGCGCCCGGCGCCGCGGCGGCGAAGTACTGGAAGGTGCCGCTGGAGGCGAGCACGCGGCCGGAGACGCGTCCGCCGAGCACCTGCAGCCACTCGAGCAGCGCCCGGTCGGGGTCGATCGAGATGCTCGACAGGCCGCGCTGCAGCGGCGTCGCTGTTCCCGGCGCCGAGGGTGGGACCCCGAACAGTCGAGGCAGCTGGCTCTCCTGGCCGACCTCCACGACGATCGTGCGTCGCCCGGCGCGCGCGGCGAGCAGGCCGAGGGCCGCTGCAATGGTCGTCTTACCCACGCCACCCTTGCCGGTGACGACGAGCAGCTGGCGCTCGAGCACGGAATGCATCGCCGTGGCAGTGTGGCTCATACCCGTCACGAGCGAGCCGAGGCGCGGGACCGGGCCGGGTGCGGGCACCTACAATCGTGCGGATGAACGCAGCAGAAGGCAACGCCGACGCCGCTGGTGACGGGCTCCTCGACCTTGGTACGCCGATCTCCTACGACGGCGAAGGTCTCGTGCCGTGTGTGGTGCAGGACTGGAGCAGCGGCGAGGTGCTGACGCTTGCGTACATGAACGAACAGGCGTTGGCGCGCACGCGCGACACCGGCGAGCTGCACCTGTGGAGCCGCTCCCGTCAAGCGCAGTGGCACAAGGGGGAAACCAGCGGCAACGTGCAGGCGGTGCGCGCGCTGAGGATCGACTGCGACGGCGATGCGCTGCTCGCGCTCGTCGAGCCGGCGGGCCCGGCGTGCCACACGGGGGAGCGAACGTGCTTCCACCGCGGCGGACTCGACCCGGGCGCGCCGTACGAGACGTTGCCGGCGCTCGAGCGCACCGTCGCCCAGCGCGCGCGAGAACGTCCGCAGGGCTCCTACACGGTCGAGCTGCTCGACGACCCAGCTCGGATCGGCGAGAAGGTGATGGAGGAGGCCGAGGAGGTGGCGCGCGCGGCTCGCGAGGAGTCCGATGCACGCGTCGACGAAGAGGCGGCCGACGTGCTGTATCACCTGCTGGTGCTGCTGCGCAGCCGTGGGCGCGCGCTCACGGACGCTGAGCGGGTGCTCGATGGCCGTCGCTCCTAGTCTCGTGAGTCAAAAGTTCGACGGCGTTTCCCGTCGCCTGCCCGCGCCTGACGTCCGCCGCCGTCGGGCCACGTGCTACCGGCACGCGGACCGCCGCCGTCGACCGTCAGATCGCGTCCATCCATCCGGCAAACACTCCCCGAACTTTTGACTCACGAGACCAGCGCGCCGGAGGCGAGCGCGCTCGACCTCGCGCCGAGCCTCGAGCAGGCGCGGGTGCTCGCGGGTGCGCACGACCTGATACCGCTCTCCTACAGCTTCATCGAGGACTGCGAGACGCCGGTCTCGGCGTTCCTGAAGCTGCGCGCGCTGGCGCCGGGCGAGCCGGCGTTCCTGCTGGAGTCCGCCGAGCAGGGGCAGCGAGTCGGCCGCTGGTCGTTCATCGGCTTCCGACCGCGGACGGTGCTTCGCTGGTCGCTTGCCGACGGAGGCGACCCGTACGCGCTGGCAGCCGAGCGCGTCGCGCGCTTCGACCAGGCCCCGCTCGACGACGCCCGCGCCTCGGTGCCTCCATTCATCGGTGGCGCGGTGGGCTTCTTCGGCTATGACCTGGTGCGCACGGTCGAGCCGCTCGGCGAGCCTCCTGGTGGGTCTGAGGGGGATCCGCTGGGACTGCCGGACATGGCGCTGATGCTGTCGGACGCGCTGGTGGTGTTCGACCACCTGAGGCATACGGTGACCATCATCGCGAACGCCGACCTCCAGGCGGAGCCGGACATCGAGCGTGCCTACGAGCAGGCAGCGCGCACGATCGGGGAAATCCGCGGCGTGCTCGCCGGCCCGGTTCCGCGGGGTGAGACGGCTGGCGCAGGCGACATGCCCGCGCGCGCGGCGCCGGCGTTTGAGTCGAACATGCCGCGCGAGCGCTTCGAAGCGATGGTGGCACGGATCGTCGAGTACATCTACGCCGGCGACGCCTTCCAGGTCGTGCCGTCGCAGCGGTGGTCTGCGCGCGTGCCGGTGCAGGCGTTCTCGATCTACCGCGGCCTGCGCGCGGTGAACCCGAGTCCGTACATGTACTACCTGGACTTCGGGGACTTCCAGGTGGCCGGGGCGAGCCCGGAGCCGCTGCTGACGGTCAACGGCCGACACGTCGCCACCAAGCCGATCGCGGGCACGCGTCCGCGCGGCGCGACGCCGGAGGAGGACCGGCGGATCGCGGCCGAGCTGCTGGCCGACGAGAAGGAGCGCGCCGAGCACGTGATGCTGGTGGACCTCGGACGCAACGACCTCGGGCGTGTGTGCGAGTACGGCAGCGTGGTGGTGGACGAGCTGATGGAGATCGAGTCCTACAGCCACGTGATGCACATCGTCTCGTCGGTGTCGGGCACGCTGCGCGAGGAGGTCGGCGCGATGGACGCGCTGCGCTCGGTGCTGCCGGCGGGCACGCTGTCGGGCGCGCCGAAGGTGCGCGCGATGCAGATCATCGACGAGCTCGAGCCGGTCAAGCGCGGAGGCTACGGCGGCGCGATCGGCTACCTAAGCTACGCGGGGGATCTCGACACGGCGATCCACATCCGCACAGTGGTGGTCAAGGACGGCGTCGCCCACGTGCAGGCGGGCGGCGGCACGGTCGCCGACGCGAAGCCCGAGTACGAGTACGAGGAGTCGGTGGCGAAGTCGCGTGCGGTGATGCGTGCGGTGCAGATGGCATGCGAACAGCCCGACTGGTCGTAACGCGGATGAAGGTGCTCGTCCTCGACAACTACGACTCGTTCACGTACAACCTCGTGCAGTACCTGGGGGAGCTCGGCGCGGAGCTGCACGTGGTCCGCAACGACCGCGCGAGCGTGGACGAGCTGTTGGACGCTGACTACGAGCGCTGCGTCGTCTCGCCGGGTCCCTGCACCCCGGTGCAGGCGGGGATCACGCTCGAGCTGGTGCGGCGGATGCCCGAGGCGGGGGTGCCGACGCTGGGGGTGTGCCTCGGCCATCAGGCGCTGGCGCAGGCGTTCGGCGGGCGCTGGAAGCTACACGCACCGGTGCACGGCAAGGCGACGAGCATCGAACACGACGGCCGCACGATCTTCCGCGGGCTGTCCTCACCGTTGACGGTCGGGCGCTACCACTCGCTGGTGGTCGACGAACACCTGCCGGATTGCCTGGAGGCGACGGCGCGAGGTGACGGCGTGCTGATGGGCGTGCGCCACCGCGAGCTGCCGGCGGAGGGCGTCCAGTTTCACCCCGAGTCTGTCCTCACCGAACAGGGCCGCGAGCTGCTCGCCAATTTCCTCGCGCCAGCTGCTGGGTCAGTTTGAGCGGGCGACCCGACGCCAAGCCGCCCAGCTGAGTCCGATCAGGACCCCGACGCCGGCGACCAGGCCGACACTCGCGATCGCGTCGGCATGCAGGAGCCCAGCAAGTCCGAGGCCTACGATCGCCGCGACGATCGAAAGCCAGAACTGTTGAGCGCGTGTGATTCCCATCCGAAGCGTCTCCCGTAACGCCTGCCGCCATCGCAAGCGTCAGACCGTATCACCATGGCTATACAGCGGGGCGATGCTGGACGTGACAAACCCAGCATGCCACGACGCTCAATGAGGCCGATCCAATAGCGAACGCAAGTACTGACTCGCGCCCGGCGAGATGTTGCGTGGCCAAGCCTGAGCTGTAGTAGACCCCGATCAGAGCCCCCTCGCCGCCAACGGCGATCACAAATTGCGCGATATTGCCCCAACCGTCCGATCGCCGGCAAGAGCGCGTGGCACATGATGCACCGGCTGCGCGAGGCGATGAAGCGCGATCCACGCGCTGGCCTGCTGAGCGCACAGTGGTCGCCGACGAGAGTTGGGTCGGGGGCGAGGCGCGCTCGCGTGTAATCCCGAACGTTGCCGAGAACTATTTCGGGTGGCCGTGATGTGCGCCCGCGAGGGCGCCGAGAATCCCGGCGCCAACTTCGTGTAGCTCGTGGTGAGTGCGCCCGGCACGTATCCCGGCGGCGCGTAGTTGCCTCGCCCGATGCGCTGGATCGCGCCCTCCTTGTCAAGTCACGCATCGCCTACAGCGGTTGTAGGGGGGAAGATAATCTTTAAGGGCGGCACCAATGGGTGCCGTCTCGTGCGTTCGTAGCGTCTCTGCCGTTGCGACAGGCCGGCACCCGCGCCTTGAGCCCTACCTCGACGACCCACCCAAAGCGATCCTGAGAAGCCCATGCCAAACGCGATCCTGTCAGCTGCCACCGATGCGCTGGCCTCAGGCAAGGACCTGAGCGCCGATCAGACCGCGGAGGTGCTCGCGCAGATCATGCACGGGGAGGTGTCGGAGATCCAGATCGCGGGCTTCCTGATTGCGTTGCGCACGAAGGGGGAGACGGTGGATGAGCTGGAGGGCCTTGCGCGGACGATGCGGGCGCTGGCGGCGCACGTCCCAACCGACCGCAAGGACCTGCTGGACACGGCCGGTACGGGCGGCGGGCGCAGCAGCTTCAATGTGTCCACGACGGCGGCCCTGATCGCCGCTGGCGCGGGCTGCGCTGTGGCCAAGCACGGCAACCGCTCAGCGACGAGCCGCTCGGGCTCGGCCGATCTGCTCGAGGCGCTGGGTGCGCGCATCGACCTCGATCCCGCGGCGGTGGCGGCGTGCATCGACGAGGCGGGGTTCGGATTCATGTTCGCGCCGGCGCACCACCAGGCGACACGTTTCGTGATACCCGTTCGGCGCGAGCTGGCGGTGCGCACGATCTTCAACCTGCTCGGACCGCTGACCAACCCGGCGGGTGCGCAGCGCCAGCTGATCGGCGTGTCCGACGCAGGGTTCTTGGAGCGGATGGCCGGCGCGCTGGCGAAGCTGGGCGTCGATCGTGCGCTGATCGTGGCGGGCGAGGACGGCCTCGACGAGGTCTCGGCGGACGCGCCGACGAAAGTTGCCGAGGTCAACGGCGAGGAGATCCGCCACTACGTGCTGACCCCGGAGGAGGTCGGCGTCGAGCCCGGTGCGTCCTCGCAGCCGGCGCCTGCGGGCGGAACCCCCGCGCAGAACGCGCAGATCACGCGCGCGATCCTGGAGGCGGGCACGCACGCGCAGGCCGGCGCCGGCGAGCGCGCCGCTGGTGAGCGCCTGGCGTTGATCAACGCGGGCGCAGCGATCTACGCGGCCGGCGCGGCGGACTCGATCGCGGAGGGCGTGCAGGCCGCGCGCGCGGCGCTCGACGACGGAGCCGCCGCGAGCGCGCTCGAGCGTTTCGTGCGGGCAACCGAGCGACACGCTCCCGTGGGCCCTGCGCGATGACCGAGCGTACAGGCACGGTGCTCGACCGGATCCTGGCGGAAACGCGCGCGGAGCTCCAACGGCGCAAGCGCGAACATCCCCTGGACGGCAACGCGCTCACTGCGGCCCGCCGGCCAGGCGGCGAGCGCCGCTTCCGCGACGCGCTGAGCGCGCCCGGCATCGGCGTGATCGCGGAGTTCAAGCGCCGCTCGCCCTCGGCCGGGTCCCTGCGCGAGCGCCCGGACCTCGTCGAGGTCGTCAGCGCCTACGCCCGCGGCGGCGCGGTCGCGCTGTCGGTCCTCACGGAGCGCCCGAACTTCGAAGGCGAGCTCGAGGACCTGCAAGCGGCGCGCGGCGTGTGCGAGCTGCCGCTGCTGCGCAAGGACTTCGTCGTCGACAGCTACCAGCTGCAGGAGGCGCTGCTCGCGGGCGCAGACGCGGTGCTCTTGATCGTGGCGGCGCTCGAGACGCGCGAGCTGGCGGCATTGCACGATGCGGCGCGCGCGCTGGGACTCGACGTGCTGGTCGAGGTCCACGACCGCGCCGAGCTGCACGACGCGCTTGAGGTCGGCGCCGATCTCGTCGGCGTCAACAACCGCGACCTGCGCGACTTCAGTGTCGATCTGGCGCGTACGGAGGCGTTGCTGGAGGAGATCCCGCGCGGCGTGGTGGTCGTCTCGGAGTCCGGGATCGGCGAGGTCGAGCAGCTGCGTCGCCTGCAGGAGCGCGGCGTGGACGCGGTGCTGGTGGGCGAGTCGCTGATGCGCTCGTCCGATCCGGAGGCGGCGTTGGCGCTCCTGAGAAGCTTTTAGCTAGGCTCACGCCGCTCTTTAGATTGTGTTCACACGCTTCGCTCATCCTGCTCTCTGATGAAACGCACGTTCGTGATCCCGTTCCTGTCGGCGCTGCTCGGCGCCGGTCTCGTTGTGGCCGTGATCGCGGCGGCGGGCGGTCTGGGAGAAAGCACGAAGACGCTGGTCACGACCGTCGAAGCCGCCGCGCCGAGGCCGTCAAACGCCTCGACGCGCACGAGCGGCATGTCCCCGCACGAAGCGTACGTGCGCGACGCGCCGGGAGTGGCGTTCGTGACCTCGACGATCGTGCAGAAGTCGGAATCGTCTCCCTTCAACCTCTTTGGTGAACAGAACGAGCGTCAGGGCACGGCCACCGGCTCGGGGATCGTGATTGACGCGAACGGCACGATCCTGACGAACTACCACGTCGTCGAGAACGCGGTGAAGGTGACCGTGAGCTTCGAAAAAGGCAAGTCGGTCGAAGCGAAGGTCGTCGGCAAGGATCCGTCGGACGATCTGGCGATTCTGCGGATACCGACCGATGGCCTGGTTCTGCACCCGCTGAAGCTGGGCGACTCGAGCGCGGTCGAGGTGGGCGACCCCGTCTACGCGATCGGCAACCCGTTCGACCTCGAACGCACGCTCACCACCGGCGTGATCTCGGCGCTGCAGCGGGAAATCACCGCGCCGAACGGCTTCACGATCAACCACGTGCTGCAGACCGACGCGCCGATCAACCCCGGCAACTCGGGCGGCCCGCTGCTCAACATCAACGGTGAAGTGATCGGCATCAACTCGCAGATCGAGACCGGCAGCAGTGGCGGCGGCAGCGTTGGCATCGGCTTCTCGATTCCGATCAACACGGCCAAGTCCAAGATCGCGACCCTGGAGAAGGGCGGCACGCTGCGCGGCGCTTACCTCGGCCTGACCTCGCGCACGATCGACGGCTCGCTGGCCGCGCTGAACCTGCCGGTGAAGGCCGGCGCGCTCGTCGAAAGCGTGCAGCCGGGGACGGCGGCACAGAAGGCGGGCATCCGCGGCGGCAAGGTCAGCACGACGACCGAAGAAGGCCAGGTGGCGGTCGGCGGCGACATCATCGTGTCGATCGACGGCAAGCCGGTGAACAGCTCACAGGAACTCGCCGAAGTCATCGATGCGAAGAAGCCGGGCGACACGATCAGCATCGGGCTATGGCGCGCGATGGGCGGCGCCAAGTACTCGCACTTGACCGTCAGCGCCAAGCTGGGCGAACGACCGAACTCGGTCGAAAACCCGAACACGCCTGAAGGCTGACGGCAGCCCACGCGAAGCTCGCCGCGGCGCCATCTCGCTACGGTTGAGGTATGGACGAGAACGCCACGCGCGTGAAGATCTGCGGCATCACGACGCTCGCCGACGCGCAACTCGCGACGGAGCTGGGAGCGTGGGCGCTCGGGATGATCTTCTACGAGGACTCGCCGCGGCGCTGCTCGCGGGAGCAGGCCCAGCTGATCGCCGCGACGCTGCGCCGCCGCGTGGAGCTGTGTGGCGTGTTCGTGAACGCGCCGCTCGAGCAGATCGTCGGCGACTGCGATGAGCTGGAGCTGAGCATGGTCCAGCTGCACGGCGACGAGGGCCCGTCGTTCTGCGCCGAGGTGGCACGCAGGACGGGCGCACGCGTGATCAAGGCGGCGCAGGTGGCGGGCTCGGGCGACGTGCGCGATCTGGAGCGCTATCACGTCGACTTCCACCTGCTCGACGCGCGCGCGAAGGCGGTGGCTCGCCAGGGCATGCGCGGTGGCACGGGCGAGACGTTCGACTGGGAGCTCGTGCGGGCGCGGCGCTCGAAGGTGCCGTTGATCCTCAGCGGCGGCCTCACCCCGGAGAACGTGGCCGAGGCGATCTCGGTGGTGCATCCCTACGCCGTCGATACTGCGAGCGGCACCGAGTCCGCGCCTGGCCACAAGGACCCAGAGCGGCTGCGTGCGTTCTTCGCGGCGGTCGCGGCGGTCGCGCCGGAAAGCGAGCAGCCGGCGCCGATCGGTCAACCGGCGTGAGCGCCGACGGCGAGGCGCAGGCCGTCGAGCATCGTTTCGGTCCATACGGCGGCCAGTTCGTGCCGGAGACGTTGATGCCGGCGCTGGCGGAGCTCGAGCAGGCGTGGCTCGCTGCCCGTCGCGACCCGTCCTATCGTGCCGAGCTGGATGGTCTGTTGCGTGACTTCGGAGGACGCCCGACACCGCTCTACCGCGCGCGGCGGCTCTCAGAGCGGCTCGGGCGCCCGGTGTACTTGAAGCGCGAGGACCTCAACCACACGGGCTCGCACAAGCTCAACAACGCACTCGGCCAGGCGCTGCTGGCGAAGCGCATGGGCAAGCGGCGCATCATCGCCGAGACGGGGGCCGGCCAGCATGGCGTGGCGACGGCGACAGTCTGCGCGCTGCTGGATCTCGAGTGCGTCGTGTACATGGGTGTGGAGGACACGCGCCGGCAGCGACCGAACGTGCAGCGCATGCAGCTGCTGGGCGCGACGGTGGAGCCGGTGGATGCGGGCGCGAGGACGCTGAAGGAGGCGACCTCGGCGGCGATTCGCGACTGGGTGACCAACGTGCAGAGCACGCACTACGTGATCGGCTCGGCGGTCGGACCGGCGCCCTATCCGGCGCTGGTGCGCGACCTGCAGCGCGTGATCGGCGACGAGGCGCGCGCGCAGATACTCGAGCGCGAGGGCAGGCTGCCGGCGCGGGTGGTGGCGTGTGTGGGAGGTGGCTCGAACGCGATCGGGATCTTCACCGCGTTCCTCGCCGACGAGCAGGTGGCGCTCGTGGGTGTCGAGGCGGGCGGTGATGGCATCGACACAGACCGGCACGGAGCGCCGCTGACCGTGGGCGGTCGGCCCGGCATCCTGCACGGTTCGCGCTCGGCGGTGATGCAGGATGAGGAGGGCCAGATCGTGCAGGCGCACTCGATCTCAGCTGGCCTTGACTACCCGGGAGCCGGACCGCAGCACGCCTACCTGCGCGACACCGCGCGTGCCCGCTATGTCGCGGTGACCGACACGCAGGCGCTCGCCGCCTTCCGCGAGCTGGCGCGCCTGGAGGGCATCATCCCGGCGCTCGAGACCGCGCATGCGCTGGCATGGGTGCTCGCTCACACTGGAGGGCACACGCAGGACGAGGGCGAGCTCGACCTCGTGTGCCTGTCCGGTCGAGGCGACAAGGACCTCGCCGAGGTGCTCGCCGGCGGCGAGGCATGAGCGGGGTGAAGCCGGGATGAGCGCCGCGCAGGGCGGCGGCATCGAGCGCCTCGCACGGGCGTTCGCGGACACGAGCAAGCGCGCGGCGCTGATGCCGTACGTGATGGGCGGCTTCCCGACGCTCGCCGACTCGCTGCGAATTGGCCAGGCGTGCGTGCAGGCGGGGGCGGACGTGATCGAGCTCGGGATGCCCTACTCGGACCCGTTGGCCGACGGAGCGGTGATCCACGCCGCCGGCACGCGCGCGCTCGCGGCCGGCGCGAACGTGGCGGGCGTGCTTGAGGTGGCGCACGCGCTGTCGGCGAGCGTTCCGGTCGCGCTGATGTGCTACGCGAACATGGTGTTCGCTCCGGGCGTGGACGCGTTCGTCGAGCGGTTGGCGCGCAGTGGCGCGTCCGGGATGATCGTGCCCGACCTGCCGCACGGCGAGGCTCCGGAGGTGCTGGCGGCATGCGATCGGCACGGGATTGCGCTGATCCCGCTGGTCGCGCCGACGACCACGCCAGAGCGCCTCGCGGCGATCGGAGCGGACGCACGGGGATTCATGTACACGGTCTCGGTTGTTGGCACCACCGGCGAGCGCCAGGCGCTTGGCGCGGACCTCGCCGCGATCCTCGAGCGCGCGAAGGCGAGCACAGAGGTACCCGTGGCGATCGGCTTTGGGATCGGAACGCCCGAGCAGGCGCTGCGCGCCGCAGAAGCTGGCGCGGACGGCGTGATCGTGGGCACGCGGCTGGTGCGCGCCGCCGGCGAGGCGGCCGATCCGGCGGATGCGGTGGGCCTGGTTGTGGGCGAGCTCGCGGCGGGTCTGCACGCGACCGACCGGCGAACGGCCAGCTAGGATTCCCGGCGCATGGGATTCGTCATCACCATCACCGGCGGGCTCGTCCTCTGGATCGTGTTCTGGGCGACCGGGACCAGCGGCTTCGACAGCTTCGGACTCGCCGCTGCGGTGATCCTGATCGGAGCGGCGGTGAAGGTCCTCTCCGGCTATCTGCCCAGCCGTCGCAGCTAGCGCCCCGTGCTTGCGCGCTGGCTGGGCCTGGTTGCGCTCGCGGCAGCGGTCGTGCTAGGCACGGCCGGCTGCGGTGGCGCCACGATCTCCGACGTGGCCGAAGCGACCGACGGTCAGCTGACCGTCTACTCGAGCCTGCCGCTGCAGGGCCCCTCGGCAGCGGCCTCCGAACAGATCGTCAACGGCGAGAAGCTCGCGCTCGCCGATTCGGGCGGGCATGCGGGGCAGTTCAAGATCGAGTACGTCTCACTCGACGACTCGAGCCCTGCAAGCGGCAAATGGAACCCGGGCATCACGGCCACCAACGCCAAGACCGCCGCGCAGGACACGAGTACGATCGCGTATCTCGGCGACCTCGACTCGGGCGCGACGGCGCTGTCGCTGCAGTTCATCAACGAGGCGGGCATCCTGCAGATCAGCCCGGGGAGCCCGTATGTGGGGCTGACGTCTTCGTTTGAAGCAGGCCAGGACGAGCCGGAACGCTTCTATCCGAGCGGCAAACGCACGTTTGTCCGCCTACCGCCCGGCGACATCGGCCAGGCGCAGGCACAGATCCAGGTGATGAAGCTGCTGGGCGTACGTCGGCTCTACGTGCTCGACGACCAGGAACCGTTCGAGATGCCGCTCGCTGACATCGTCGCCGATTTCGCGGAGCGTGAAGGCATCACGGTCGTGACGCACGACAGCATCTCGACCGCACCCGAAGCGGTGTTCACCGGCGCGGTCGAAAAAATCGTCGAAAGCCATGCGCAGGCCGTGTTCCTGGCGGGTGGCGAAGGCCACGGAACAGTGGCGCTGTGGCGCGATCTGTACCGCGCGGACCCCGGTCTGGTGCTACTCGGGTCGAGCGCGATGGACAGCGAATCCTTCACCTCCCAGATCGGCGCGGCGGGGGCGAACACGTATCTGACGACGCCGCTGCTGCCGGTCCGTCTGTATCCGCCGGTTGCGCAGCGCGTGTTGCGCCACTACCGCAGCGTGTTCGGGGTCGAAGGCGGCCCCGAGGCGCTGTACGGGTATGAGTCGATGGAGCTCGTCCTCGACGCCATCAGCAGCGCGGGTGCGCGAGGCAACGACCGCCAGACGGTGATCGCCCACGTCTTCGACACGCGCAGGCGCAACTCGGTGATCGGGCGCTACTCGGTCCAGTCCAACGGCGAAACGACGCTGTCGCGGTACGGCGTCGATCGCGTCGTGGCCGGCCGTCCGGTGTTCCTGCGCGCGGTGCCGATCGGCTCGCCCGCGCCTTAGCGTCGCCCTGGCTCAGCCGCCGGCGGGGACCAGCCCGAGGACCAGCCGCAGGCGCTGCACGCCACCGCCGAGCTGACGACCGCCGCCGGCGAGCGTTGTCAACGAGCGCAGGTAGGGCACGTATTTCGAGATCGAGGGGGCTTCGATCAGCCCGACCCCTTCGAGCAGGCCCAGGAAGGTCGGGAAGTCGACGATCAGGCTTGGCTGGATGCCTTCGCCGAGGCTCGCGGCCGCTGCGCTGCGCGTCGCTGAGCCGGACATCGTGCTCGGCGGGTTCAGCGCCGCCGCGACCGAGGCTTCGCCCACGCCGAGCACGAACTTCGGGTTCCCGGCCGCGTCGCGAGCGGCGGCGATGTCGAGCACCACGGGCAGGCCCGTGATCCGTACACCGATTGCCGCTTCGGTGCCAGGGATCGTCACCGACGAGGCCGATGCGCCGCCTTTGCGAAGCTGTGCCCCGAGCTCGCCGACGGCGGCCCGCGAGTGCGCCGCGTTCTTCGAGGTGATCGTCACCGCGGCCTTCAGTTCCAGCAGGTTGGCGCCGCTCGCGAAGATCCCCGCGGAGCCCATCCAGCTCGCGAACTGGCTCCTGGCCTGCGCGGTGGGGGCGCCGAGCTCGCGCAGCGGTGTGACCAGACCCTGCAGCAGCCCGCTGATCGTCAGGCCGGCTGTCCCTTCGGGGGGGCCGCCCGCGAGCGTGCTCGGAAGTGAGGAGAGCGTTTCCAGGCCCTGCGCGTCTGCGCCGAGGCTCGTTCCCACATGGCCGAGGCCGATCGCCAGCCACGAGTCGCTCGGGAGTTCGTCGAGCGCCTGAGCGCCTTCGGGGTCGGCTGCCAGCAGGCCGCCTGCTCCGCCGGCGGCGCCGGCTGGCGCGAGCGTGTCGGCGTCGAGCGTCAGCGAGCTGGCGTTGGGGACGAGCGAGATGTTCGCCTGTCGCGTGCCGGCGAGCAGACCCACCAGCCCGGCCGCGCCTTCCTTGCTGGCGCCTGCTCCGCTGCTCCCGGACACCGCCGCGGTGGGGTTCGAGTACAGGTGGGCGAGAGCGTCCGTGGGCGCGGCGGCGAGCAGCCTCGTGTAGGCGCTCGTCGCCGACAGGGCGCTACCGCCGTGCGTCGTTTCGATCACGCCGCGCAGCCCCGCTTCGCTGCCGATGACGGCGAAGCGGTCGACGAGCCCGAAGGCGACGCCTTCGGAGTTGACCTCATACCGCACACCGCGGTAGCTCGTGGTGTGGGCACCGGCCTTGGACGCCTGCGTTGTGAGGAACGAGCTCGCCTTGGCGGCATCGCTGGTGTCGAGGACGATCGCGCCCTGGGCGCGGCCCGTCCCGAACGCGAAGCTGCCCGAGCCGGAGCCGCCGAGCAGGCCCTGGCCGAGTTGTGCGGGTAGCGCGCTGGCGGAGCTCAGCGACGTCAGGAACACGCCCGCGTGCGGTCCCAGCCAGGGCGCGAGGTCGCGCTGGAAGTTGAGCGGAGCCGAGCCGGGCGTCTGCAGCGTTCCGAGGAGGCGCAGATACGGGTCAGCCTGGTGGCTCAGCGCCTTGCCGGCTGCCAGCGCGTTCGTCTCGAGCGTGCCGGTCGGGCGGACGGTCGCGCCCGCGTAGAGCACCGCCGCCGCGGGCACGGCGGTGGCGGGGTCGGAGGTGGTGCCGGTTGTGCCGCTGGACCCGCAGCCCGCGAGCGCGCCCCCCAGCAGCGTCAACAACGCGCAGGCCAGCGGCGCACGCACCCGCGCACGGCGGCGGCGTCGAGCTGGCGGGGGGGCGGGGGTCGAGGGCACGGGGTTGCTTTCGGGCCGCCGAGAGGCGGCGGACGCGATCGTAGCGCTGACGGCGGATTCCGGCGCCGCCTCCGCGAGCTGCAAGTGCGCTTTCGTCACGCGGCGCTGCACATGTTGTTGCAGGGATCAGACTTCCGCGGCCGCGGCAGTCTAGGCGCCACAAGCCGCATGCCTGCAGGGATTTTCGAGCGTAGAGCGGTCCCGGAACGCCAAAGTGGGAGAAGATGTGCAAATAGGGTTGCATTGTGGGAGGAAGTGGGATATGTTCGCCCGCAGCGAGCCGCGGTGGAGGAGCTCCTCCCACTCCTCCACCACGGCTCGGTTATCCAGCTTGGAGCTCACTTGGTTCCTTTCCGCGGTACCTTCGACCACACCCTCGACGCGAAGAACAGGCTCACGGTGCCGGCTCGCTACCGGGCCGCGCTGGCCGAGGGCGTGGTGCTCGCGATGCCGGTCGACCTGAAGCCGTGCGTGGGTGTGTGGCGTCCGGAGGAGTACGAGCGCTACACGCGGCGTGCACTGGCGGACCTGCCGCCGCTGTCGTCGCGGCTGACCGAGCTCGAGCGCTTCTTCTACGGCAGCTCGCACGACGCAGAGCTCGACTCGGCAGGGCGGATCATGGTCCCCGGCTTCCTCGGCGAGCACGCCGCCCTGGCGAAGGAGGTCGTGGTCGTGGGTGTCGGCGACCGCTTGGAGCTGTGGGCCAGGGACGCCTGGGACGAACATCGATCGACGCTGCTGAGCGGCGTCGCGGAGGTGACCGCGCGTGTCGACGACGCTGCTTGACGGCAGGGACGCGTGCGAGCGCGACAGCCGCGCGCTCGAGCTGGCGCGGCGCAAGCGTGGCGGAGGTGACTCCGGGCGTGCATCACGCGGTCGCCGGTCGGGCATTTCGCCGGCGCCGGGCGCAGGCGGGGTGTCCGCCGGGCAGGCCGCGCATACGCCGGTGCTGGCGAGCGAGCTACTCGAACTGCTCGACCCCAAGCCCGGCCAGCTGGCGATCGACTGCACGTTCGGCGACGGGGGCCACGCGCGTCTGGTGGCTGAGCGCCTGGGTTCGGCGGGAACGCTCGTTGCGATCGACCGCGACCCGCTGGCGGAGCAGCGCTTCGCGCAGCTCGCGGCCGAGACCACGTGCGCTGTGCGCTTCATCCGCTCGGGCTACGCCGAGGCGCTGGAGCTGCTCGCGCGTGAAGGCGTCCGCGCGGACATCGTGTACTTCGACCTGGGTATGTCCTCGATGCAGGTCGACACGCGCGAGCGCGGCTTCTCCTACTCCTACGAGGCGCCGCTGGACATGCGCATGGACCCGACGCAGGAGCTGAGCGCACGCGAGCTGATCGCGGAGTGGGACGAGCGTCGTCTGGCACACGCGTTGCGCGACTACGGCGAGGAGCGTCACGCGGGCGCGATTGCCCGCGCGATCGTCCGCCGCCGCGAGCAGGCGCCGATCGAGACGACGCTCGAGCTGGTGGACACGATCAACGCCGCGCTGCCGGCGCCGGCCCGCTTCGCGGGCGGCCATCCCGCCAAGCGCTCCTTCCAGGCGCTGCGGATCGCGGTCAACGACGAGCTCGGGCAGCTCGATCGAGCGCTGCCCCTGGCCTGGAGAGTGCTGCGCGAGGGTGGCGTGCTGGCGGGCATCTCGTTTCACTCGCTCGAGGACCGGCGCGTGAAGCGCTTCCTCGCGGACCGTGCCCGCGGTTGCATCTGCCCGCCCGACCTGCCCGTATGCGCGTGCGGTCGCGAACCGCAGGCCGCGCTTTTGAGGCGCCGCTCGATCGTCGCCTCCGCGCAGGAGCTCGCGCGCAACCCGCGCGCGGCTTCCGCGCGGCTGCGCGCCGCAAGGAAGCTGAGCGACGAACAGGAGCCCGAGTCGTGACCCCGCCCGCCGCAGCGGCCGCCGCGGCGCCCGCCACCCGCGGGCGCAGCACCGCGCCCGTGCGCCCCCGTGTCGCCCCGCCTCGTCCGAGGCGTATCTCTGGTCCCGCGCGCCCGCCCGCGAAGCGCGGCTCGCGAGCCGGCTCAAACGCGCAGGTCGAGCGCGGCCTCGTCCCGGGCCTGCTCGGCGCGCTCGATGGAGTCTCGCGCAGCGGCGCGCTCGACCGCCTGATCCGCGGACGCATCTGGATCGGCGTGATCACCTTTGCGCTGATCGGCATCGTGACGCTGCAGCTGCTCGTGCTCCAGCTGAACGCCAGCATCGGCCGCTCGCTGGTGCGCGAGGCGCAGCTCCAGCGCACGAACGCCACGCTCAGCATCGAAGGCTCGGAACTCGCCGGCGGCGAACGCGTCGAGACGCAGGCGGCACTCCTCGGGATGCAGCTCGTGCCGGAAGGCTCGCTGCGCTTCCTGACAGACAACCCACGCGCAGACATCGCCCGCGCGGCGGCAGCCGTGAAGGCGCGCGCGCATGTCGTCTCGAGCTCCGGCGAAACCGGCGCCACGACCACGGCCCCGAGCACGGACCCGTCCGCCACCGCGGCCAGTGCGGCGAGCGAACCTTCGCTCACAGCCGAAACGGGCACCGCGGCTGCGACGCCGCCCACTGGCGCCACCGGCGAATCGGATCCGAGCTCAAGCACCGCCGGCGCCCCGACCTCCGAAGCAGTCGCTCCGAGCACATCCTCGGCTTCGGCTCCGACGGCGGCGAGCACCTCGAGCGAAGCCCCCGCTGGTGGCGCCGTGGCCGAAGCCGGCGGCGTGGGCAGCGCTCAGCCGAACGGCGGGGGGTAGGCGCGTGGCAGTGCTCCAGCGCCGCGTCGGGGGGATCTTCGCAGCGTTCTTCGTGCTGCTCGTGCTGGCGGCCGGGCGCACGGTGTATCTGGGGGTGGTGCGCGGGCCAACGCTGCGCAAGGCCGCGAGCAACGAGCAGCTGACGACGGAAGCTGTGAGCGCCCCGCGCGGGACGATCACGGACCGCACCGGCGTCGATCTGGCCATCTCAGAACCGGCCCAGGACATCTCGGCCGATCCGTACCTGATCACCAACCCGCTGCGCGCGGCGCGGCAGCTGGCGCCGCTGTTCGGGCAGACGCAGTCGAGCGTGCTCAGCGAGCTCTCCGAACGCCGCGGCTTCGTTTACCTCGCGCGATCGCTGCCGGCGCGCGCGGCGCAGGCGGTGCTCGCGCTGAAGATCGCAGGTGTGACGGGCACGCCGGTGATGCGGCGCGTGTATCCGCGCGGCGCTTTGGCCGCGCAGGTGCTCGGCATGGTCGGGACCGAAGGAGTCGGCCTTGCCGGGCTCGAGTACTCGCGCAACGCGCAGCTCGCGGGGCGCTCCGGTGAGCGGCGAGTGGTCAGCGACGCGCTCGGCCAGCCCGTGTCGATCAGCGAATCCCACCAGGTGGCGCCCGGCAAGTCGCTGACGCTGACGCTCGACGCCAACATCCAGCAGCGCGTCGAAGACGTGCTCGCCGCGGTCGGGCATCTGTATGAACCGAAGAACGCCACGGCGATCGTGATGGACCCGCGCACGGGGGCGGTCCTTGCCGTCGCGAACTGGCCGCAGGTCAACGCCAACGATCCGAGTGCTTCTCCGCAGGAAGACCTCGAGGACCGGGCGGTCGGCTTCGCCTATGAACCGGGATCGACGTTCAAGATCGTCACCGTCGCGGGCGCGCTCCAGGAAAGCCTGATCACGCCGAGCTCGACGTTCAACGTGCCCGACCAGATCCAGGTCGCCGAAAAGACGATCCACGACGACACCGAACACCCCGAAGAGATGCTCACCGCCGGGGAGATCCTGGCGCGTTCGAGCAACGTGGGCGCGATCACGATCGCCAAACTGGAGGGTCCGGACACCTTCAACCGCTGGGTGCACCGCTTCGGCTTCGGCGCACCGACGGGCGTGGGCCTGCCGGGCGAGGAATCGGGAGTGACGCTGTCGCCGGCGCAGTACTCGGGCTCGTCGATGGGCAACCTGCCGATCGGCCAGGGCGAGCTGGTGACGCCGATGCAGATGGCGAGCGCCTACGCGGCGATCGCAAACGGCGGCATCCTGCGAGCGCCACAGATCGTGCGCGCGGTCGGCGGGCACACGCTGCCGGTGGCGCCCGGTCGCCGCGTCCTCTCCGGCGCCGTCGCAGCCGAGGTGCGCGACATGCTGAAGGGGGTGCTCGGACCGGAAGGGACCGCCAGCGAGGTCTCGATCCCCGGCTACCAGCTGGCTGGCAAGACGGGCACCGCCAGCAAGGTCAACCCGGAAACGGGGGAATACTCGAAAAGCAAATACATCGCGTCATTCATCGGTTTCGCGCCGGCGTCGGACCCGAAGCTGCTGTGCGCGGTGGTCGTCAACGAACCGCAGGCGGGGTCGATCTTCGGCGGCACCGTGGCGGCTCCGGCGTTCGGGCAGATCATGAGCTTCGCGCTGCCGTATCTTGGAATCGCGCCCGGCTAGCGTTGCGCGTGACGGGGCCGGCCCCGCCGGAGCCCGCCTACCCCTTGAGTAGCATCAGCGCCATGCGACTCGACGGGTTGATCGCGGCCGAGCTGGCCGGCGAGGCCGCGGGCGTGGAGATCACCGGTCTCGCCTATGACAGCCGCGACGTGGCGCCCGGCGACCTGTTCTTCTGCGTCAGCGGCTTTCGCAGTGACGGCCACGAGTTCGCCGCCGAGGCGGTGCGAGCGGGGGCCGCGGCGCTCGTCGTCGAGCGGCGGCTCGATCTGGGCCTGCCGGAGGTCCTGGTGGAGTCAGCGCGTGCGGCGATGGCACCCGCGGCGGCGAGCTTCTACGGCGATCCGGCGCGCGAGCTGCGCGTCGTGGGTGTGACCGGGACCAACGGCAAGACGACCACCGCCTACCTCGTGCGGGCCCTGCTCGAAGCCACTGGGACGCAGTGCGGGCTGCTGGGCACGGTCAAGTCGGTGGTCGGCGGAGACGAGCGGATGGTGGCGCGCACGACACCCGAGGCCATCGACCTGCAGGCGGACCTGCGGGCGATGCTCGACGGTGGCGACCGCGCCTGCGCGATCGAGGTTTCCTCGCACGCGCTGGAGCTCGGGCGCGTCGACGCGATCGCGTTCGCGGTCGCTGTCTTCACGAACCTGACGCAGGACCACCTGGACTTCCACGCGAGCATGGAGGACTACTTCCAGGCCAAGCGCCGGCTGTTCCTGCCGGTTGCACCGGCGGTCAGCGTGATCAACGTGGGCGATGAGTATGGACGGCGCCTCGCGGGCGAGATCGACGGCGCGATCACGTTCGCGGTGGACGCGCCGGCCGACTACAGCGCGACGGACCTGCGCTGCGGCCTCGACGGCTGCCGCTTCACGCTGAGCAGCCCCGGTGGGCGGCGCGAGGTGGCGCTGCCGATGCCGGGACGCTTCAACGTCGCGAACGCGCTTGGCGCGCTCGCCGCGGCAGACGCACTCACCGGCGAGCTCGACGTGCTCGTCGCCGCGCTCGAGCGCGGCGTGCGAGTGCCGGGCCGTTTCGAGCCGGTCGACGCGGGCCAGGAGTTCGCCGTGCTCGTCGACTACGCGCACACCCCTGACTCGCTCGAGAACGTCCTCGCTGCGGCACGCGAGCTGGTCGCCGAAGCCGGCGGGCGCGGCCGCGTCATCTGCGTGTTCGGCGCCGGCGGCGACCGCGACCGCGGCAAGCGCCCGCTGATGGGCGCGATCGCAGCGCGTCTGGCCGACGTCGCGATCGTGACCTCCGACAACCCCCGCTCCGAGGACCCGCAGCGGATCATCGACGAGATCATGGCCGGCGTGGCGTCGCGCGCAGGCGAGCAGGGTGGGTACGACGGCATTCAGCGACCCGGCGCGGGCGCGACGGCGCACGTGCGCGCGATCGCCGACAGGCGCGCGGCGATCGAGCACGCGATCGCGATCGCAGCAAGTGGCGACGTGCTCATCATCGCCGGCAAGGGTCACGAGCAGGGGCAGGAGTTCGCCGACGGGCACAAGCTGCCGTTCGACGACGCGTCGGTTGCCCGCGCGGCGCTCGAGCGCCGCCAGCAGGAGGTCCCGATCGCGGCTGAGCGTTCACAGACCCCCGCCGACGGCGCGCAGGCGGGCGCGCGGTGAGGGACTGGGACGCTCGCCATCTTGCCGCGGCCGCCGGCGCGAGCGTCGTGCGCCCGCCGGCCGCTGCGCCGATGCGCTCTGCCGAGCAAGCCGGCGGACCGGGGCGGCCGGGCCCGGTCGGGGTGAGCATCGACTCGCGCGCGCTGCAGCCTGGCGAGCTGTTCGTGGGGCTGCGCGGCGAGCGGACCGATGGCGGCGTTCACGCGGCGCAGGCGCTGAGCGCCGGCGCATGGGGAGTGTTGGTGACGGGCGAGCACGCGCGCGAGGCGCTCGCGGCGAGCGCCGCTGCGCAGCCGCCCGGCGCCCTCGGCGCGGTCCTCGCGCACGACGATCCGCTGGCGGGGCTGCAGAAGCTCGCGCGTGCGTGGCGGCGGGAGCTGCGCGCGCGTGGCGCGATGGTGGTCGCGATCACCGGCTCGACGGGAAAGACCTCGACCAAGGACATCCTCGCGGCGCTGCTGGCGCCGCGCCTGCGGGTGACGGCGAGCCCGGCGAACCTGAATACCGAGATCGGGATGCCGCTGGCGCTGCTCGGCGCTCCGGCTGACACAGAGCTGGTGGTGCTCGAGATGGCGATGCGCGGGCCCGGCCAGATCGCCGAGCTGACAGCGATCGCGGAGCCGGACGTCGGCGTGATCGTCAACGTCGGGCCCGCGCACCTCGAGCTGCTTGGCTCACTCGAGGCGATCGCCGCGGCCAAGGCGGAGCTGATCGCGGGTCTCGCGCCGGGCGCGAGCGTGGTGGTCCCGGCGAACGAGCCGCTGTTGGCGCCCCACCTGCGCCCCGAGCTCCGCACGATCAGCTTCGGCGAGGGTGGCGCGGTAGGCCTGCGCGAGCATCGCGCCGACGGCACCGTCGTGATCGACGACGACGGCGAGCGGATCGAGCTGCAACCCTCGTTCACGCAGGCCTACAACCTGCGTAACCTGCTCGCCGCGACAGCCGCGGCGCGGGCGCTCGGCTACACCCCGCGCGGACGGGTCGACGTGCGCTTTTCGGCGCTGCGCGGGCAGCGCGAGGAGCTGCGCGGCGGCGTCGTGCTCGTCGCCGACTGCTACAACGCCAACCCGATGTCCATGCGAGCGGCGATCGACGATCTGGCCGAGACGGCCGACGCGCGACGCGTGGCCGTGCTCGGCGACATGCTCGAGCTGGGCCCCGATGCGCCGCTGATGCATGCGGAGATCGGTGCGCATGCGCAGGCCCGCGGCGTGGAGCTGCTCGTGACGGTGGGCGCGCTGGCGGGCGAGATGCGCACGCGATTCGCGGGCGAGAGCTACGCGGTGGCCGATGCCCAGGCGGCAGCGGAGCTGGTTCCGGGGCTGTTGCGGGAGGGCGACACCGTGCTCGTGAAGGGCTCGCGCGGGGTTGGACTCGAGCGGTTGCTGGAGCGCGTTCGCGAGGAGATGGCGCCCGCGGTTGCGCCGGGCGTCGGCGTCGCGTCGGAGCCGCGCTGAATGGGCCGGATTCTCTTCGGGGGCACGGCCGCGCTGCTGATCTGCATCTTCCTCAGCCCCAAGTTCATCGAGTTCCTGCGCAGACGCGAGTTCGGCCAGCAGATCCGCGAGGACGGTCCTCAGGGCCACCACCAGAAGGCCGGCACGCCGACGATGGGCGGGATCATCATCTTCCTCGCGGTCGCCGTGTCGTTCCTGATCCTGACCGAATTCGAATGGCGCTCGATGGGCGTGTTCGGCGCCGCCATCGCATGCGCCCTGCTGGGCTTCGCCGACGACTACATCAAGCTCGTTCGGCGGCGCTCGCTCGGGTTGCGGGCGCGGACGAAGCTCGGGATCACGATCGCGATCTCGCTGGCCCTGTGGTTCGTGGCGGTGCACGAGGCGCACCTGCCGACGAACCTGCAGCTGAACTTCGTCGACTACCACGTCCAGCTCGGCCCGCTGTTCCCGCTGCTGATCTACTTCGTCGTCGCCGGCACCACGAGCGCGGTCAACCTCACCGACGGTCTCGACGGCCTCGCCGCGGGTTGTGCGGCGATCGTGCTGCTGGCGTATGTCGGCATCGCATTCCTGGCGGGCGACTTCGACATGGCGATGCTCGCCGGCTGCCTGGTGGGTGCCTGCATCGGGTTCCTCTGGTACAACGCCTTCCCGGCGACGATCTTCATGGGTGACACCGGCTCGCTCGGGCTCGGGGGCGCGATCGCGGGCCTCGCGGTGATGACCAAGACCGAGGTCCTGCTGATCCTGCTCGGCGGCATCTTCGTGATCGAGGCGCTGTCGGTGGCGATCCAGGTGATCTCCTTCCAGACGACGCGCAAGCGCGTGTTCCTGATGGCGCCGATCCACCACCACTTCGAGCTGAAGGCATGGTCTGAGACGAAGATCATCCTGCGCTTCTGGATCGTCGCCTCGATCTGCGGCGCGATCGGGTTCACGATCTACCGCCAGAGCCGAGGCGTCTAGATGCCCCTGTTTTGACCGGGAGGCTTCAAGCACTGGATGTCGAAGTGAGCATGGATGCCATCAGCGCGAGGGAAGGGACGCCCGCCGAGCCCCAGGACCGGTCGCAAGAAGCCGGGCATGGGCACCGGGCGCAAGCGCGAGGCGCCGCCGCGGGCGCAGTCGCTGGAGCACCGCATCCTGTTGACGGCGACGCTGTGCCTGTTGGCGTTCGGCGCGGTCATGGTCTACAGCGCCTCCTCGGCGACGTCGCTGCTGCAGGGGAGCGGCTATGGCGGCGGCTACCTCGTGAAGTTCGCGATCTATGGCGCGATTGGGCTCGTGTTGATGCGGGTGCTGGCGCGCGACGGCGTCGCGAAAGTGCACAGCATCACTGCGCCGCTGCTGGGCGCGTCGTTCGTGCTGGTGCTGGCCGTGCACATCCCGCACGTGGGCGTGAGCATCAACGGCGCTCGCCGCTGGGTCGGACCGAGTTCCTTCCAGTTCGAGCCCTCCGAGGTGATGAAGCTCGCGCTGGTGCTGTACGTGGCGACGCTGCTGGCAAAGCGCCCGCACCAGGTACACGATCTGCGCGAGCTGGCGCGGCCGCTGCTCGTGGTCGTCGGCTCGGCGAGCCTGCTCGTGTTCACCGAGCCGGATCTCGGTACCGCGATGGTGATCGCGTTCACCGTCTGCGCGATGCTGATCGCTGCCGGGATTCCGTTGGCCAGGCTCGGCATGGTCGCCGCTACGGTCCTCGGGCTGGTGCTGATCTACGCGATCGCGCGCCCGTATGCGCGCGCGCGGCTGACGTCGTTTGTGGACCCGTGGGCGCATGCCTCGGGCAGTGGCTTCCAGGCTGTCCAGGGGCAGATCGCGATCGGCTCGGGCGGCCTGTTCGGCGTCGGTCCGGGCCAGTCGGTGCAGAAGATCTTCTACTTGCCGGAGGCGCAGACGGATTTCATCCTCGCGGTGATCGCCGAGGAGCTGGGCGTGTTCGGGGTGTTCGCGCTGCTGTTCCTGTACGGGCTGATCGCCTACGCTGGGCTGCGCGCGGCGAAGGCGGCGCGAAGCCTCTACAGCGCGCTGATCGCGGTCGGAGTGACCGCCCTGATCGTCTCGCAGGCCGCGCTCAACGCGTTCGCGGTGCTGGGTCTCGCGCCGCTGACCGGCGTGCCGCTGCCGTTCGTGTCCTATGGCTCGAGCAGCATGGTCGTGATGCTGGCGGCGATGGGGCTGCTGTTGAACGTCGCCGCGGGTGCGACCGGCCACGTGCGCGCGGTGTCGCCGGCACGGCGCGCGCGGGCACGTCCGCTGCGGGCTCGCGCCGACGACGCACAGGAGCGCGAACCGGCACGATGGGACGATGACGAGCGCTTCGAAGAGGATCGTGATCGCCGCAGGCGGGACCGCCGGGCACGTGGTGCCGGCGCTCGCGGTGGCGGGCGCGCTGCGGGCTGAGGGCGCCTCGGTCGCGTTCATCGGCGGCACGCGTGCTGAGGCGGAGCTCGTGCCGGCAGCCGGCTTCGAGCTGCACACGATCACCGTCGCAGGGCTCAGCCGCGGTAAGCCGTTGCAAGCGCTGCGGGCGCTGGCACTGGCCGCCGGAGCGGTCCGTCGCGCGCGGTCGCTGCTGCGCAGGCTGGAACCCGACGCGGTGATGGGCGGCGGCGGCTACGTCGCGGGCCCGGTCGGCGTGGCCGCGCTGAGCATGCGGATCCCGCTGGTGCTGACCGAGGCCGACAGCCATCTCGGCCTGACGAACCGACTGCTGGCGCCGTTCGCGCGACGCGTGTGCCTGGCATTCGCGCTGCCCGGACGCGACGGACGCCGCTACCGCGTCACCGGCCGACCGGTGCCGCCGCTCGAGCACGACCGGGCGGCGGCACGCGCGCGCTTCGGTGTGCAACGGGACGCGACATGCGTGCTCGTGTTCGGCGGCTCGCTGGGGGCACGCTCGATCAACCTGGCCGCGGTCGAGGCCTTCTCGGGCTCGCCGTTTCACGTCCTGCACGTCAGCGGACGTCGCGATCACGCCGAGCTCGCCGCGCGCGAGCTGCCGCTCGACTATGACCTGCGTGAGTACCTGCCCCTGGGCGATTTCGCCGGCGCGCTGGCGGCGGCCGACCTCGTCGTCGCGCGCTCCGGAGGGTCGGTGTTCGAGATCGCCGCGTACGGGCTGCCGGCGGTGCTGGTGCCCTATCCACATGCCGCGGCCGACCACCAGCAGGCGAACGCGCGCTGGATGGCGGACGCGGGCGCCGCGGTGGTGATCGACGACGCTGAGCTGAGCGCGGGACGGCTCGGCGGCGAGGTGGCGGACGTGCTGGCCGATCGGCACCGTCTGGCGGCGATGGCCGCCGCCGCCCGCGGACTGGCTCGCCCCGACGCGGCGCGCGATGTGGCGCGGGAGCTGCTCGAGGCGGCTGGCGGATGAGCATGGCGGAGCGGCCATGGACGGGACGGCGCCTGCATTTCGTCGGCGTGGGCGGCGCGGGCATGAGTGGCTACGCACGGGCGGCGCATGCGCTCGGCGCTGAGCTGAGCGGCTCGGACGCGGCGCACGGCCCGTATCTCGAGCGGCTGGCGCTCGACGGGGTGATGCAGGCGCACGTCGGTCACCGCGCGGAGAATCTGCCGACGGGAGAGGGCGTCGAGATCGTGTACTCCTCGGCGGTTCCAGCGGACAATGTCGAGCGCCGCGCGGCACGCGAACGCGGCATTCCCGAGCGCACCCGCGCGGAGCTGCTCGCGGAGCTGAGCGCGATGCGGCGGACGATCGCGGTGGCGGGCACGCATGGCAAGACGACGACGGCGTCGATGATCGTCCACGCGCTGCGCGCCGCCGGTCTGCGCCCGGGGTGGCTGGTCGGTGCGCCGGTCGGTGGCGGCTTGGCGAACTCGGAGTGGAGCGCGGGCGAGTGGCTGGTGGTGGAGGCCGACGAGTCCGACCGCTCGATGCTCAGCGTCAGCGTCGAGATCGCGGTACTGACCAACGTCGAGCTCGACCACCATGCGACGTTTGCGTCGCTGGCGCAACTGCAGGAGGCGTTTCGCGCATTCCTCGAGCTGGCGCGAACGGCGATCGTCGTCTGGGACCGCCCGGAGCTGTGTGCGCTGGCCCCGGCGCACGGCGGCGTCGAGCTCGTCTATTACGACGCGCCGCAGCCGCTGCTGGTGCCTGGCGGCTCGCGCTTTGACTGGCGGGGTCATGAGGTCGTGCTCGCGGTGCCGGGCGCCCACAACGCGCTTGACGCCGCCGCTGCGCTGGAGGCGGCGCGCATCGCGGGAGCGGAGTCGGCGCTCGCGATCGCGGGGCTGGCTGGCTTCGGCGGCGCGGGCCGGCGTTTTCAGCCGCTCGGCGAGGGGCCGAACGGATCGCTGCTGTACGAGGACTACGCGCATCACCCCAGCGAGATCGCCGCCACGCTCCGGGCGGCACGCACGTTGCGCCACGCGCGCCTGGTGGCCGTGTTCCAGCCGCACCTGTACTCCCGCACGGCGCTGCTGGCGAGCGAGTTCGGGCGTGCGCTGGCGCTCGCGGACGTGGTCGTGGTGCTCGACGTGTATCCCGCCCGTGAGCGCGCCGAGGATCACCCGGGCGTGAGCGGCCTCGTGCTAGCGCGCTGGAGCGCCGACGCGGCGGCGGGTAGAGCGGTGTACTGGGCGCCTGGCTTCGCCGACGCCGAGCGTGTCCTGCGCGGCGTGCTCGCGCAGGACGATCTGTGCGTGGTGATGGGCGCGGGCGACGTCGACGCGTTGGGTCGCGCGCTGGTGAGCGCATGAGCCCTCCCGCCGGCGTCGAGCGCGACTTCGCGCTCGCGCGGCTGACGACCGTGCGCACGGGCGGCGCCGGCGAGTATTTCGCCAGGGCCGGCAGCGAGTCGCAGCTACTGGAGCTGCTGGCGTGGGCTGGCGGTGAGGGCCTGACGGTGAGCGTCGTCGGCTCCGGCTCAAACCTGCTGATCGCCGACGAGGGCGTCGCGGGTCTGGTCGTGAAGCTCGACCGCGAGCTGGCGGCGATCTCGGTCGTGCAACAGCGCGTGCTGTGCGGCGGCGGCGCGCGCCTGCCGGCGGTCGCTGCACGCGCTGCGGGCGCGGGGCTGTCGGGGATCGAGTTCGGCGTCAACATCCCGGGAACGGTCGGCGGCGCGGTGCGGATGAACGCAAACGCCTACGGCGGCGAGCTCGAGGCGGTGCTCGAGTGGGTGCAGATAGCGACGGCGTCAGGGCTGCAGCGCCGGGCGCCGCGTGAGCTCGGGTTCGGCTACCGCCGCTCGAATCTCGTCGACGGTGAGATCGTGCTGCGGGCAAGCCTGGTGCTGGAGCAGGCGGACGTCGCGGACGTCAAGGCGACGCTCGAGCAGATGCGACGCCGTCGCCACGACGCCCAACCGCAGGGGATCAAGACGTTCGGCTCTACCTTCAAGAACCCCGATGACCCGCGCGCCGAGGGCCGCAGCGCCGGCATGCTGCTCGCCGATGCGGGCTGCAACGGGCTGGCGATCGGTGGCGCGCGCTTCGCACCCAAGCACGCCAACTTCATCGAGAACGCCGGCGCCGCGACCACTGCAGACGTCGTCGCCGTGATGGCCGAAGGCCGCCGCCGCGTGCTCGAGCGCTTCGGGGTGACGCTCGAGCCGGAGGTGCAGACGCTCGGGGACGTGCGCTTTCCGTGGGTAGGGGTTCCCGGCAGGAGGTCGAAGACGTGATGAATGGGTCGATCATTCGCAGCCGCGCCCACGCGCGGCCGAGCCGCACCGCGTAGGGGCGGAGGCAGAGCCCCGCAGCTGGCGCTCGGCCTGCCACGGCCGCTGGCCGGCGCGGCACGGCTGGCGCGCGCGGGAGCTGCAGCGGTGTGGCAGCGACGACGGCTGCGTATCGCGCTGCCGGCGGTGGTGATCGCGGTGCCGCTGCTCGGCTGCGGCTGGCTGTGGCTGCGCCAGTCCCCGTTCGTGTCCGTTCAGCGCGTGCAGATCAGCGGCGTGCACGGTCCTGAGGCGGCGGCGGTGCGCTCGGCGCTGACGGATGCGGCGCGGGGCATGAGCACGCTCAACGTGCACACCGGTGCGCTGCTTGCGGCGGTCGCGCCGTTGCGCGTGGTCCGTGAAGTGCGCGCGGTGCCGCACTTTCCCCACGGCCTTCGCATCGAGGTGGTGGAGCAGCTGCCGGTGGCGGCGGTTCTGGCCGGAGGCGTGCGAACCGCCGTGGCGGCCGACGGCGTCGTCCTCGGACCGGCGCTGCTCTCGGGCTCGCTGCCCACCGTCCCCGCTACCGGCGAGCTGGCGGCCGGCGGACGCCTGAAGGGCGCTGATCTGCTGGGCGCCTTGACCGTGCTGGGGGCCGCTCCGGCGCCGCTGGCACGCTTCGCTGAACGCGCCTTCATGGGGCCGCACGGTCTCACCGTCGCGATGCGAAACGGGCTGCTGGTGTATTTCGGCGACGCCACGCGCCCGCACGCGAAGTGGCTGTCGCTCGCCGATGTGCTCGCTGACGCGGGCTCCGCCGGCGCGTCGTATGTGGACGTTCGGCTGCCGTCGCGTCCGGCCGCCGGCTTCCCACCGGGCGTCACGCCGCCGAGCGCGAACGCTGCCGAAAGCGCCGGTTCGGCCGTCGCCCAGGGCAGCTCCGAATCGCCCGTTGCATCACTCGCCGCCGGGCTGTCGAGCGGCAGCGGCGCAGCGTCGAGCAGCGGGGCGGAAGCGCCCTCGTCGGGCACCGCTGCGAGCGGCACGCCGAGCGCGGGCGGCGAATCGACCGGTGGCGAAGCGGGTGCCGGGGCGGGCGCGACTTCGAGCTCTGACGGTGCAACCGAAGCGACCCCGACCGCGACCACGCCGGGGGGTTGACAAACACTAAACCTCAACCAGAGAGTTACTGCCTGCTCGGCACATTCTCAGGGAGGGGTTGAGAGTCGGGCGTTCTGCAACGTTTGTTGCGAGACTGGCCGGGTTCGTTGACAGGGCGAAGTTCCCTGCATAACGTGCGCAACTCGGCGGTTCGGCGACCAGTATGCTGCGAACCCTACATTCCTACTGAAGGCTTCGGACGAACCATCATGGAGAGAAGCGGTAGCTACCTGGCTGTCATCAAGGTCGTCGGCGTTGGCGGCGGCGGTACGAACGCGGTCAGCCGCATGGTCGATGCCGGTTTGCGCGGCGTCGAGTTCATTGCGGCCAACACCGACGCTCAGGCGCTCGCCATGTGCGACGCCGACATCAAGCTGAACATCGGCCACGAGTCGACCAAGGGCCTCGGCGCCGGCGCCAACCCCGACGTTGGTCTCGCCGCCGCGTCGGAGTCGCGCGACGACATCAAGGAGGCGCTCAAGGGCGCTGACATGGTGTTCGTGACCGCGGGCGAGGGCGGCGGCACGGGCACCGGCGCCGCGCCGGTGATCGCCGAGATCGCCAAGAACGAGATCGGCGCGCTCACCGTTGGCGTGGTCACGCGGCCGTTCGACTTCGAGGGCTCCCAGCGCGGACGCCAGGCGGTCGAGGGCATCGAGCGTCTGCGCGAGGTGGTCGACACGCTGATCGTGATTCCCAACGAGAAGCTGCTCGCGGTCGTCGAGCGCCGCACGTCGATGCTCGACGCCTTCCGCGAGGCCGACAACGTGCTGCGCCAGGGCGTGCAGGGAATCACGGACCTGATCACGATCCCCGGCCTGATCAACCTCGACTTCGCCGACGTGCGCACGATCATGCAGGACGCCGGCTCGGCGCTGATGGGTATCGGCACAGCCAGCGGTGAGACCCGCGCGGCCGACGCCGCCCGCGCCGCGATCTCCTCACCGCTGCTTGAAGAGTCGGTCGACGGCGCCACGGGGATCCTGCTGAACATCACCGGCGGCAAGGATCTCGGCCTGTTCGAGGTCAACGACGCCGCAGAGATCATTCAGAGCGAGGCCGACCCGAACGCCAACATAATCTTCGGCGCGGTCATCGACGAGAGCATGTCCGACGAGGTGCGAGTCACCGTGATCGGCACCGGTTTCGACCATCGTCCGGGGCGAAGCGCGCGTCGCGACAGTCGCACCGGCCGTCCCGACCGCGGCCCGCGGATCAGTGATCGCCAGCGCTCAAACCTCGAGATCTCCGACGAGGACATAGACGTACCGCCGTTCCTGCGCTAGCTCAGCGGGCCGATGGCCGGCGCGGGCTCTGCGTCCTCGGTCGCTCGTGTGCTGTCGCACACTTCGCTTCCTGCGTCCTTGATCCGCTTGACCCTCGGCCCGCTGAGTTGCATAGTTGGTCCGGGGGCCGGATGGCGCACGCGCCATCCGGCGGGGCCGCACATGTGCGGCCCCGAGGGCGGGCCGCATGCGGCCCGCCACAGCCGGCGCATGCGCCGGCTGAACGGCGAAACCACTAGGTCGCGGCTCCGCTACGGCGAGACTGTCCCGATCAACTCGGTCAGTCGGACTAGAGGTAATCTTGTCCCTAGTGCCTGAGCAGCTCGACTTGACGATCGTCTACGAGCCGGTGGAGGAAGGCTGGATCCTGGCCTCGATCCCTGAGGTTCCCGGCGCAATGAGCCAAGGCCGCACGCGGGAGGAGGCGCGGGCCAACGTGATTGACGCGTTGCGCCTGATGCTTTCGCCCGAGCCCTGGTCGGCAGACGATCGACGCGAGCGCGAGGCGCTGCATCTGACGATCGCTGCTTGAAGCGACGAGACCTCGAGCGGCATCTTCGCTCCTACGGGTGCCGGGCGCTCGAAGAGGGGGCAATCACACCCGCTGGGCTGGCCCGTTGGGTGGGCGGTCCGTCGTGCCACGACACCGCGAGATCCACTTCCGTCTCGCCCGTCGGATCTGCGGGCAACTCGGAGTTCCTGCTCCGGCCGGCTCACGGTGAGCTCGAGCGCTAGCCTGCGAGCCGTGATAAGCACGCTGCGCCGCACGGCGCTCTACGACACGCACGTGGCGGCTGGCGCCAAGCTCGTGGACTTCGCCGGCTGGGAGATGCCGGTGCAATACGAGGGGGTCATACCGGAGCACATGGTCGTGCGCGAAGCCTGCGGGATCTTCGACGTCTCGCACATGGGCGAGATCGAAACCAGCGGCCCCGGGGCGCTCGAGCTGCTGCAGCGACTGCTGTCAAACGATGTCGCCAAGATCGCGCCCGGCGGCGCGCAGTACAGCGTCATGTGCCGCGAGGACGGCGGGGTGCTCGACGACCTGTTCACCTACCGCCTCGACGTGGAGCGCTACCTGACGATCACCAACGCCGCCAACCACATCCGCGACCTCGCCTGGTTCAACGCGCACGCGATCGACGTGCCCGGCGCCCAGGTGCGCGACCGGATCGATGACTGGGCGATGCTCGCCGTCCAGGGGCCGCTGGCACGAGAGATCGTGCAGGCGATCTCCGACGCGCCGCTGCCGCCGCGCATGGCCGCTGAGCCGCGGCGTCTCGCCGGCGCGGAGGTGATCGTGTGCGGCACCGGCTATACGGGCGAGGACGGCGTCGAGCTGCTGTGCAGCCCCGAGGACGCAGCGATGCTGTGGGACGAGCTCGTGCGCCGTGGCGCGGTGCCCGCGGGCCTCGGGGCGCGCGACACGCTGCGCCTGGAGGTCTGCTTCCACCTCTACGGCAACGACCTCAGCGTCGATCGCGGGCCGATCGAAGCCGGCCTTGGATGGTGCTGCAAGGAGGACACCGGCTTCATCGGCGCCGACGCCGTGCGCGCGGGGCGCGAGCGTGGCCCGGCCGAACGGCTCGTCGCGTTCGCGATCGACGGTCCCGGGATCGCCCGCCAGGGCAACCCGGTGCTCGGCGGCGGCGAGGTCACCAGCGGCACGTTCTCGCCGTGCCTGCAGACGGGCATCGGCATGGCATACGTGCCCGCGGAGCGCGCCGGTACGGGCACCCGGCTGGAGATAGACGTTCGTGGCAAGATGCGCCCCGCCGTGGTGCAGGACAAGCCGCTCTACAGAAAGGACTCGTGAATGGCCCAGGCCAGCTATCCCGCCGAGTTGCTGTATCACCCCGAGCATGACTGGGCGCGGATCGACGAGGCCGATCCCGCGATCGCGACGCTCGGCATCACCTGGTACGCGCAGGACTCGCTCGGCGAGGTCGTGTTCTTCGAGGCGCCCGCGCTCGGCACCACCGTCAGCAAGGACGCGCCCTACACCGAGGTCGAGTCCGTCAAGGCCGTCTCGGATGTCGTCGCTCCACTCTCCGGCGAGATCGTCGAGATCAACGAGATCGTCGTCGAGAACCCCGGGATGATCAACGAGGACCCCTACGGCGAGGGCTGGCTGGTGAAGGTGCGGCTGTCCGATCCCGCAGAGCGCGAGGCGCTGCTCGACGCCGCCACCTACATCGCGACGCTGTCTGGCTAGGCTGACCTTTAGTTGAGCCGCTACACCGCAATCACCCCCGAGGACCTCGACGCGATGCTCGCGGCGATCGGAGTGGGCTCCGTACAGGAGATCTTCGACCGCCAGATTCCTGCGCCGGTACGGCTCGGCCGCCCGCTGCAGCTGCCCGACGGACTTCCCGAGCAGGACGTGTTCGAGCACCTGCGGGCGCTCGCGTCGCGCAACACAAGCGCCGAGGACGAGCTCAGCTTCCTCGGGGCGGGCATGTACGACCACTATGTCCCCGCGCTGATCGACATGCTCACCGAGCGCTCCGAGTTCCTGACGCCCTACACGCCCTACCAGCCGGAGATCTCCCAGGGCACGCTGCAGGTGATGTTCGAGTATCAGACGGCGATCGCCGAGCTGACCGGCCTCGCGGTCTCGAACGCGTCGGTGTACGAGGGACCCTCTGCGGTCGCGGCGGCGGGCTACCTGGCGACGCTCCACAACGGCCGACGACGCTTCGTCGTCAGCGCCGGGCTGCATCCGCACTCGATCCAAACGCTCCGCACCAACGCCCACGGCTACGACGCCGAGGTGGTCGAGGTGCCGCTCCGCGACGGCGTCACCGATCTGGACGCCTGGAGTGAAGCGATCGATGGCGATACGAGCGCCGCGATCTTCGCGCAGCCGAACTTCTACGGTGCGGTCGAGGACGCCGCCGCCCTCAGCGCCGCTGCCAAGGCGGCCGCCGACCCCGTCGTCGTGGCGCAGGTCGATCCAATCACGCTCGGCGTGCTGGCGCCCCCAGGCGACTGTGGCGTCGACGTCGCCGTCGGCGAGGGACAGCCGCTCGGCAACCGCCTGGACTTCGGTGGACCGTCGTTTGGCCTGTTCGCCGCGCGCGAGGAGTACCTGCGGCGGATGCCCGGACGCATCGCGGGGGAGACCGTCGACGTCGACGGCAGACGCGGGTTCGTGCTGACGCTTCAGACCCGCGAGCAGCACATCCGCCGCGAGAAAGCGACGTCGAACATCTGCACCGCGCAGGCGCTCAACGCGCTCGCCGGCGTCGTGTACCTCGCGTGGCTCGGACGGCGCGGAATCGTCGAGCTGGGTGAGCTGCTGCTCGCCCGTACCCACTACGCGCGCGAGCAGCTCGGCGCGTTCCCGGGGGTCGAGAAGCTGCACGAGCAGCCGGTGGTCCGCGAGTTCGCACTGCGTCTGGATGCGGACGTCGCGGCAGTCCGTCGCCGGTGCGTCGAGCGCGGCGTCAATCCCGGAGTCGACGCGCACGCACTCAGCGGACGCGAGGAGGACCGCGGCGTGCTGCTCGTCGCGATCACCGAGCGGCGCACGCGCGCTGACATCGACCGGCTGGTCGAGATCCTCGGTGCTGCCGTCGCGAGCGAGCGACGCGAGACGGTGGCCGTATGAGCCCGCTCGAAGAGAACCGCTCCGAGCCCGGCGTCGCGACGCGCGGGCCCCTGGGCGGCGCGCCCACGAGCGCCACACCGCCGATGCAGCGCGACGTGGCGCGGACGATCTTCCAGAAGGGCGCGCCGGGACGCCGCGCATTCGTGTGCCCCGAGCTCGACGTGCCGGCCGTGGACGTCGGTGAGCTGCTGCCGGAGCGCTTTCGCCGCGCGCAGCCGCCGCGCCTGCCCGAGGTCTCAGAGCCCGAGATCGTGCGCCACTACGTCGGCATCTCCAAGCGCAACTTCGACCTGGACTCGGGCTTCTATCCGCTCGGCTCGTGCACGATGAAGCACAACCCGCGCCTGCACGAGCGCGTCGCCGCGCTCCCCGGCCACGCGCGCCTGCACCCGCTGCAGGATCCCGAGCACGCCCAGGGCGCGCTCGAGCTGATGTGGAACCTGCAGCGCGCGCTGTCGGAGATCTCCGGCCTGCCGCACGTCTCACTGCAGCCATCCGCGGGCTCCCACGGCGAGCTCGCCGGGGTGCTGCTCACGCGTGCCTTCCACGAGGATCGCGGCGAGACGCGCCACAAGGTGCTCACGCCCGACACCGCCCACGGCACCAACCCCGCGACCGTGACGATGGCCGGCTTCGAGGTCGTCAAGCTCGCCACCAACGCTGACGGCGGCATCGACATCGAGGACCTGCGCGCGAAGGCGGACACCGACGTCGCCTGCCTGATGCTCACCAACCCCAACACGCTCGGGCTGTTCGACCCGAACATCACCGAGATCGCCGAGATCGTGCACGGCGTCGGCGCGACGCTGTACTACGACGGCGCCAACCTCAACGCGGTGATGGGGCTCTCGCGCCCGGGCGACATGGGCTTCGACATCGTGCACTTCAACCTGCACAAGTCCTTCACGCAGCCGCACGGCGGCGGCGGCCCGGGGGCCGGGCCGATCGCCGTCTCAGATCGCATCGCTCCGTTCCTGCCGGTGCCCGTTGTCGTCCGTCGCGAGTCCGAGGCCGACGGGGTGCAAACGGAGGGCGCACGGGCCGGCGCCGAGCAGGCGCCGGAGTTCGATCTCGACTACGAGCGCCCGAAGTCGATTGGCCGCCTGCGCGGCTTTCAGGGCAACTACGGGTGCTTCGTGCGCGCCTACGCCTACATCTGCTCGCTCGGCGGCGATGGCCTCAGGGACGCCTCCGAGACGGCCGTGCTCAACGCCAACTACCTGCTCGCGCGCCTGAAGCAGCGCGGGGTCGCGGAGCTGCTACCGCTGGCGTACGGCGAGCTGTGCATGCACGAGTTCGTGCTCTCCGGCGGACCGATGAAGCGCGCCCTCGAGATCAAGACGCTCGACCTCGCCAAGCGCCTGCTCGACTTCGGCTTTCACCCGCCGACGGTCTACTTCCCGCTGCTCGTCGACGAGGCGCTGATGGTGGAGCCGACCGAGACCGAGACGAAGGAGACGCTCGACGCGTTCGCCGATGCGATCGCGGCGATCCTCGAGGAGGCCGCCGCCGACCCTGAGATCGCACGCTCGGCGCCGTACAGCACGCCGGTGCGCCGCCTCGACGAGGTCGCCGCGGCGAAGCGCCCGGTAATCCGCGAGGTCATGGCGTAGGCCGCTGCAATGGCAATCGAGTACCGCAAACTGGGCAGCACCGGCGTGAGCGTCAGCCCGCTGTGCCTCGGGGCGATGATGTTCGGAGCCTGGGGCAACACCGATCACGAGGACTCGATCCGGATCATCCACCGCGCGCTCGACGCGGGCATCAACTTCATCGACACAGCCGACGTGTACTCGCGCGGGGAGTCCGAGGAGATCGTCGGCAAGGCGCTCGCCGGCGGGCGACGTGAGTCGGTGGTGCTCGCGACGAAGGTCCACGGCAGGATGCACGACGACGATCTGAACCAGTTCGGCAACTCGCGCCGCTGGATCATCGAGGAGGTCGAGAACAGCCTGCGGCGGCTCAAAACCGACCACATCGACCTCTACCAGATCCACCGCCCCGAGCCCGACACCGATATCGACGAGACGCTCGGCGCGCTGTCGGACCTCGTCCACGCCGGCAAGGTGCGCTACATCGGCAGCTCCACGTTCCCCGCCTACCAGATCGTCGAGGCGCAGTGGGTGGCCGAACGGCGCTCGCGGGAGCGCTTCAGGTGCGAGCAGCCGCAGTACTCGATGCTGATCAGGCGCATCGAGGCGGATGTCCTGCCGGTGTGCGAGGAGTACGGCATCGGCGTGATCCCGTGGAGCCCGCTCGCCGGCGGTTGGCTGTCGGGCAGGTACAGCAAGGGTGGCGACTCGCCTGGTGAGAGCCGGCGGGCGCAGATGCTCCCTTCGCGCTATGACATGTCGATCCCCGGCAATCAGGCGAAGCTCGAGGCCGCCCAGGCGCTGGGTGAGCTGGCGGACGAGGCTGGCCTGTCGCTGATCGAGATGGCGCTCGCGTTCGTCACGGACCACCGCGCCGTGACCGCCGCGATCATCGGTCCGCGCACGATGGAGCAGCTCGAAAGCCAGCTGCCGGCGCTCGAACGGACGTTGAGCGCGGATGTCCTCGACCGCATCGACGCGATCGTGGCGCCCGGAACGAACGTCAACCAGGCCGACACCGGCTGGGATCCTCCCTGGCTCACCGACAGCTCGCTTCGGCGTCGCTAGCGATGCGCATCTTCTCCGGCATCCAACCCACCGGCCGCAAGCACCTCGGCAACTACATCGGCGCGATCGCCCAGTACGTCTCGAGCCAGGAGCGCGGCGAGGGCATCTTCTGCATCGTCGACCTGCACGCGACCACCGTCGCGTACAACCCGCTCGAACTGCGCGAGCGTCTGTACGACACGACCGCGATCCTGCTCGCCGCGGGCCTTGACCCGCGGCGCAGCATCCTCTTCCGCCAGAGCGACGTCCACGAGCACACCGAGCTGACGTGGCTGCTGAGCAGCGTCACCGAGCTGGGTCGCCTGCAGCGCATGCACCAGTTCCGCGACAAGTCGCTGGTGCAGCGCGAGCTCGTCTCGGCCGGGCTGCTCGTGTATCCGGTCCTGCAGGCCGCGGACGTGCTCGCCTACCGCGCCCAGGAGGTGCCCGTCGGCGAGGACCAGCGCGAGCACATCGAGCTGATGCGCGACGTCGCCCGACGCTTCAACGCCCGTTTCGCCGGTGGTGAGGAAGTGCTCGTCGTGCCCGAGCACCGCATCCCCGAGGTCGGCGCGCGGATCATGGACCTGCAGGACCCAACGCGCAAGATGTCCACGACGGGAAGCTCTGAGCTGGGCACCGTGTATGTGCTCGACGAGCCGCAGGCGATCGAGAAGAAGCTCAAGAGCGCGGTCACCGACTCCGGCAGCGAGGTGCGCCGCGACCCGGACAAGCCGGGCGTCAGCAACCTGATCGAAATCCTCGCCGCGATTCGCGGCGCCGACCCCGCGACGATCGAAGCCGAGCTCGCGCAGGCACGCTACGGAGAGCTCAAGCAGGCGGTCGCGGCCGGCGTCATCGACTACCTGAGGCCGGTGCGCGAGCGCTACGAGCAGCTGCGCGGCGACGACGCCCAGCTCGAGGCGATCCTCGCCGACGGCGCCGTGCGGGCGCGGGCGATCGCCGCGGAGACGCTCGCGGACGTGCGCGAGCTGATGGGCGTGGGGCCACCGCGCCGCGGCGCCGACGGAGAGCCCGCCGGCACGTCAGCGCCGGCCGCTACGGTGCGCGGATGAGCACGCGAGCTCCAGGCCACTCGACGGTGACGCGGTGAGCCTCGGCGCGCTCGAGCTCGACCTCGACGTGTTCAGCGGGCCGTTCGACCTGTTGCTGACGCTGGTGCTGCGCGAAGAGGTCGATCTGCTCGAGCTGCAGCTCGCGGAAGTCGTGCTCGCCTACCTCGACCACCTCGAGCAGCGCGGCGAGCTCGATCTCGAGACCGCCACCGAGTTCATCGTGCTGATCGCGGCGCTGCTCGAGCTGAAGTCGCGCCTGATGCTCTCGAGCGAGGAGGAGGAGCTGCTCGACATCGAGCCCGAACAGGCGGCCGAGGAGCTGCTCGCGCGGATGCTCGATGCGCGGCGCTACCGTGCCGCGGCGACGCACCTGGGTGAGCTGCTCGCGGGCGAGCACGGCGTGCGCTTCCGCTCGGCGCCGGCGCCCGCGCACCTGCGCCGCGCGATCGTGCACGCGGCTGACGGGTCGCAGGACCCGGAGGTTCTGGGCGAGGCGATGGGACGGCTGCTGCTGATGCCACCCGCGATCAACGTCCGTCACATCTCGGCCCTGCGCGTCACCGTCGGCGAGCGTCTCACGCATCTGCGCCGCCTGCTGGCGCGCGGGGCGTTCAGCTTCGACGAGGCGGTGCGCGGCGCGGATCGCATGACCGTGGCCGTGACGCTGTTCGCGCTACTCGAGCTGTACAAGCGCGGTGAGGCCGAATGGGATCAGCAGGAGAGCTTCGGCGAGATCGCGATCCACGCCCGAGCGCGCGAGACCGGCGCATCGCCGGTTGCGCTGGGCGCGGCAGCCGGAGGAGGTGTGTCCGGATGATCGACGAGCAGGAGACGGCGATCGGCAGCGTCGAAGAGGCTGCCCCTCACGACGGCGCGCCAGGTGCGGCCGAGCGAGCGCAGGGGGCGGCGCCGGCCGCGACAGGCGAGGAGCTGCCGACGCTCGTGCTCACCGTCGAGGCGCTGCTGTTCCTGTCCTCGGATCCGCTCAGCCCGGGCGAGCTCGCCGACGCGACGCAGGCCGGCGAGGGCGCGGTGCTCGCGGCGTTGGCGGTGCTGGGCGAAGAGTATGCGCCGGGGCGGCGCGGGATCAGACTGCGCGAGCTCGGCGGTGGCTGGACGCTCGCGAGCGACCCCGCCAGCGAGGACTCCGCCCGGCGTCTGTTCAGCCGCCCGCGCGCAGCGACGCTCAGCCCCGCGCAGGCCGAGACGCTCGCGATCGTCGCCTACCTGCAGCCGATCTCGCGCCCCGAGATCACCCGTATTCGCGGCGTCAGTGCCGACTCGGCCAGCGCCACGCTGCTCGACAGAGGCCTGATCGAGGAGGCCGGTCACTCCCAGTTCGGCGCGGTGCTGTATCGCACCACGCCGCAGTTCCTGAAGCTGTTCGGGCTGCGCAGCCTCGATGAGCTCCCCGACATCGCCCGCTGGGACCCAACACCCGAGGAGCAGGCCGAGCTGCGCGAGCGGTTGCTCCGAGCCGGCGAGGCCCGCGCCTCCTAGGACGGCGCTGGGCGGCGCGATACTGCGTCCTCAGTCGCTCGTGTGCGAAGCACACTTCGCTCCCTGCGTCCTTGTCTCGCTTGCCCAGAGCCCCCCTAGGTGCGCCTACTCACGCGGCGCTGGCGGCGAGCTGGCCGCATGCCGCGTCGATGTCGCGCCCGCGGGTTAGACGCACGGTGACGGGCACCCCGCGCGATTCGAGCGCACCGCGGAACGCGGCGATCGACTCGCGGCTCGACCCCGAGTACGGTCCGGCCGCGGTCGGGTTGTAGGGGATCAGGTTGACCTTGAAGATCGGCGGCGAGCCGGCGCGTCCGCCGGCCAGAGCGTCGGCGAGCGCGAGCGCCTGCTCGTAGCGGTCGTTGACGCCGGCGAGCATCACGTACTCGATGAACACCCGTCTGCGCTTGCGCTCGTAGAACGCGCGGCACGCCTCGATCACGTCACGCAGCGGATAGCGCTCATTGACGGGCATCAGCTCCGATCGCAGTGCTTCGTCAGCCGCATGCAGCGACAGCGCGAGTCGCAGCGGCAGATCGCTTTCGGTGAGGCGTTCGATGCCGGGAATCCAGCCGACCGTAGAGATCGTCGTGCGCCGGTGCGTGATGCCGATGTCCGGCATGCGCTCGCACGCCGCGAGCACGTTGTCGATGTTGAGCATCGGCTCGCCCATGCCCATGAACACGCAGTGGTCGATCGCTTCGATGCGGCGGAAGTGAAGCGCCTGGTCGAGGATCTCAGACGTGCTCAGGTTGCGCGCGAACTTCATCGCGCCCGTGGCGCAGAACGTGCACGTCAAGGGACAGCCTGACTGCGAGGAGACACAAATCGAGCGCCTCCCGCGCTGCGGCCCAGCGCCCGTGTCGGTCTCGCGACGGTCGCGGTAGCGCATCAGCACGGCCTCCAGCGGCCGGCCGTCGGCGGTGTCGAACAGCGCCTTGACCGTGCCGTCACTCGAATGCGCCTGCTCACGCAGGCGCAGCGTTGAGAACGGCAGCTCACCGGCAAGGGCCTGGCGCAGGCGGGCCGGCAGATTGGTCATCTGCTCATAGTCGCGTGCGCCACGGGCCGCCCACGCCCAGATCTGGCCTGCGCGAAAGCGCGGCTCGCCCCGTGCGGCGAGTGTCTGATCGAGCAGTTGCAGGTCCATCGTCCGTCCTATCGTTGCAGCGGATGCGCACACTCACCGAAAATCGACGATGCGGCTAGCGAAGTACCTCGCCCACGCGGGGGTCGCCTCGCGGCGCTCGGCCGAGGAGCTGATCGCCGCCGGCCGCGTCAGCGTGGGCGGGGAGATCGTCACCGACCCGGCTCGTGACGTCGACGACAGCAGCCGCGTCGCGCTCGACGGGCGGCCGCTCGCGGGCCCCGAGCCGCGGGTGCTGTACGCGCTGAACAAGCCCGTCGGGGTGATCTCGAGCGCGCACGACACGCACGGAAGGCCGACCGTCGTCGAGCTCGTACCCGCGCGCGGGTTGCGCCTGTACCCAGTCGGACGGCTCGACATCGACAGCGCCGGGCTGATCCTGCTCACCAACGACGGCGAGCTCGCCAACCGCCTGACCCATCCCCGCTTTGAGGTGCCGAAGACCTACCGCGCGCGCCTCGCGGGCACGCCCGTCTCGGGCGCAACACTGCGGGCGTTGCGTGCGGGCGTGTCGCTCGAGGACGGCGTCACCGCGCCGGCGCGCGCGCGCCGGATCGGCGGCGCCGGCTCGAACCTGCTCGAGCTGACGATCCACGAGGGCCGCAACCGTCAGGTGCGTCGCATGTGCCAGGCCGTCGGTCATCGAGTGCTCGAGCTGGAACGCACACGCTTCGGCCCACTGGCGCTGGACGGACTGGCGCGGGGGGCACATCGTCGTGTGCAGCAGTCGGAGCTCGAGCGTCTGCGCGCGCTCGCGCTCTGACAGAATCGCGCGCCATGCGACTGTTCGCCCTGCGGGGCGCCGTGAGCGTCGAGCGCAACGACGCCAAGGACATCCTCGACGCGACCAGCGAACTGATGCAGGAGATCATGCGGCGCAACGCGCTCGCGCCGGACGGCGTCGTCAGCTGCATCTTCACCGCCACCCGCGACCTCAACGCGGAGTTCCCCGCCGTCGCCGCGCGCGCCGTCGGCTTCGATCGTGTGCCGCTGCTGTGTGCGCAGGAGATCCCCGTGCCGCAATCGATGCCGCGCGTTATCAGGGTGCTCATTCACTACTACGCGGATGACGAGCACGTACCCGCGCACGTCTACCTGGGCAACGCGCGCGCGTTGCGCACGGACCTGGACGCGGCACAATAAGCGCGTGGCGATCGAGTTCTCACAGCGCATCAGGCGGATTCCGACCTACCCCGCTGCCGGCGGCTACGCCCAGCAGGAGCCGCTCGTGCGGCTGGCCAGCAACGAGTCGCCCTACCCACCGCTGCCGGCCGTGCGCGACGCGATCGATCGCGCGCTTGGCACGCTCAACCGCTACCCCGACCCGTCCAACTCGCTGCTGCGCCAGCGTCTGAGCGACCGCTACGGCGTGCCCGTATCGCGGATCGCGATCGGCAACGGCTCGTGTGACATCCTGCTCGCCGCCGGTGAGGCGCTGCTCGAGCCGGGCGCCGAGCTGGTGTACGCCTGGCCGTCGTTCTCGGTCTATCCGCATCTCAGCGCCGCGTCGGGCGCCCGCGCGGTGACGGTCGCGCTCGACCGTCACGAGCGTCACGACCTCGAGGCGATGCTGCGCGAGATCACCGTCGCCGCGCGGCTGGTGCTCGTGTGCAATCCCAACAACCCCACCAGTACCGCGGTCCCGCTGGCGGACATCGCGGGCTTTCTCGCGGATGTCCCGAAGCACGTGTGCGTGATCCTCGATGAGGCCTACTGCGAGTACAGCACGCTCGAGGACCCGGACGCCTCGCTGGCGCTGCTCGACGCCCACCCGAACCTCGTGCTGCTGCGCACGTTCTCCAAGGTCTACGGCCTCTGCGGGCTGCGCGTCGGCTTCGCGCTGTGCGGCTCTGAGGAGCTGCCCCGGGCGCTCGACCAGGTGCGCCAGCCGTTCTTCTGCAACGCGCTCGCCCAGGCCGCGGCGGTCGAGGCGCTCGCCCACCAGGACGCGGTCGAGGATCGTGTCATCCGCACCGTCGCCGAGCGGATCTCCGTCGATGAGCGGCTGCGCGCGCTCGGCATCCAGCCGGCGGACTCGCAGGCGAACTTCTGCTGGTTCGCGCTCGGCGAGGATCGCGATACCCCGAAGGGCACACGCGAGCAGGAGGTCATGCGCGGGCTGCACGAGCGCGGCGTGCTCGTGCGCGGCGGCAGCGCGCTCGGCAGCGAAGTGCCCGCCCTGCGGGTCACCTACGGCCTGCCGGAGGAGAACACGCGTTTCCTCGACGCGCTCGCCGAAGTGCTCAAGGGCGCGTGAGCTCGCGCTCGGCGCCTGGGAGCGGCAGCCTGTCGGCGAGCCCTGGCGGGCGTCAGCTTGTCTCCCACTCCTCGACTGTGCCTCACCGGTCTGCTACAAACCTGAACAGTCATGACCGCGCCGGCTTGCACATACGCCTCAGCAGTTCGCGTCACCGCCTCGTGGTCAGCTTCCTCCGCCTACCGCGCCTGGCGATTTATCTAGGCGCTTCGGCCTGCACCCGTCCGTGAATGGGTGCCTGCAGCCGCACAGGGTCCGCGCCAGCGGGCCGAGCGCCACCGACGTGGGCGTCTCGACGTCCTCCTCACGGCCGAACGAGAGGCAGCTCTGCAGCGCCTCTAACATGCCCAGGCGCAGTGAAAGGATAAGTCGATGATGATTGTCATGAAGGAGACCGCCACGGGGGAGCAGGTGGAGGCGGTCGTAACCAAGATCGAGCGAGCGGGTGCGCGTGCGCATCGCATCGCTGGGGCGCGTTTGACCGTGATCGGGGCAATCGGCGACGTCGAGCAGGACGCGAACGTCGAGAGCCTCGGGCTCGAGGGCCAGCCCGGCGTCGATCGCGTCGTGCCGATTCTCAAGCCGTACAAGCTCGCCTCCGCCCAGATCACGCATGGCGAGCGCACCGTGCTGGACATCGACGGACGCAAGGTCGGGGGCGAGAACTTCGCGCTGATCGCCGGACCGTGCACGGTTGAGTCGCGTGAGCAGACGCTGCAGACCGCACGTGTGGTCCGCGACGCCGGTGCGACGCTGCTACGTGGCGGCGCGTACAAGCCGCGCACCTCTCCCTACGCCTTCCAGGGGTTGGGGCAGGAGGGCCTGAGACTGCTCGCCGAGGCGAAGGCCGAGACGGGCCTGCCGATCGTCACGGAGCTGATGGACGTCGCCGACCTCGACGCCGTTCTGGAGGTCGCCGACGTGATCCAGATCGGCGCGCGCAACATGCAGAACTACCCGCTGTTGGCCGAGCTCGGGCGCGTTGGGCGCCCTGTCCTGCTCAAGCGCGGGCTCTCCGCCACGCTCGACGAGCTGCTGATGGCAGCCGAGTACATCCTCAAGGAAGGCAACCCCAACGTGATGCTGTGCGAGCGCGGCATCCGCACGTTCGAGACCGCCTACCGCTTCACGCTCGACCTGATGGCGGTGCCGGTGCTCAAGGAGCTCTCGCACCTGCCCGTGATCGTCGACCCGAGCCACGCCGCCGGGCGTCGCGAGCTCGTGACGCCGTTGTCGCTGGCCGCCGCCGCGGTCGGTGCCGACGGCATCATCGTCGAGGTGCACCCGAACCCCGACGAGGCGATCTGCGACGGGCCGCAGGCGCTGCGCGCCGAGGACTTCGCCGAGTACGCGCTCGCTGTCGAGCGCGCGGCGGCGCTGACGGGTAAGGCGCTCGCCGGGAGGGAGCCGGCCCTTGCCTGAGCTACCCGGTGCCCAGCTGCGACCGGCCGACTACGTCCGCGACATGCGGATCGAAAGGGTCGTGCCGCTGCTCTCGCCCGATGCGCTGCTCGAGCAGCTGCCGCTGAGCGGCGAGCAGGCGGACGTGGTGATCGGCGGCCGCCGCGGGGTCGGCGCCGTTCTGGACGGAGCCGATGTGCGGCTGCTCGCCGTCGTCGGGCCGTGCAGCGTGCACGATCTCGACGCGACGCTCGAGTACGCGGCGCGGCTCGCGCAGCTCGCCCGCGACCTGAGCAGCGAGCTGCTGATCGCGATGCGCGTGTACTTCGAGAAGCCACGGACGACGACGGGCTGGAAGGGGCTGATCAACGACCCGCATCTCGACGGCTCGGGCGACGTCAACGCCGGACTGCACCTCGCGCGGCGCGTGCTGCTGGGCGTGCTCGACACCGGCATTCCCGTCGGCTGTGAGTTCCTCGACCCGATCACGCCGCAGTACATCGCCGACGCCGTCTCGTGGGGGGCGATCGGCGCGCGTACGACCGAGAGCCAGATCCATCGCCAGCTCGGTTCGGGGCTGTCGATGCCGGTCGGCTTCAAGAACCGCACCGATGGCAACGTGCAGGTGGCCGTGGACGCCGTCCGCGCCGCGGCGGAGCCGCACGCGTTCGCCGGCATCGATCCGAATGGCACGCCGGCGATCCTGTACACCCGCGGCAACTCTGACTGTCACATCATCCTGCGTGGCGGGAAAAGCCAGCCCAACTACGAAGCCGCGAGCGTCACCGCGGCGCTGGGGCTACTCGACGGCGCGGGCCTTCCGACGCGCGTGATGATCGACCTCAGCCACGACAACAGCGGCAAGGACCCCGAACGCCAGTCGCACGTGGCAGCCGACGTTGGCGCTCAGATCGCGAGCGGCAGCGATGCCATCGTCGGCGTGATGCTCGAGTCGTTTCTCGTCGCCGGCCGCCAGGATCTGCAGCGGGGCGGTGAGGTGCGCTACGGCCAGTCGATCACCGACGGATGCATCGGCTGGGAGACGACCGTCGAGGTGCTCGAAGGGTTGGCAGAGTCGGTGCGCGCTCGCAACGTCGCCCGAGCGCAGACGGCGCAGCCCTGAGCGGATGCGGATCGCGGTCCTCGGCGTCGGGCTGATCGGCGGCTCGATTGGACTGGCCGCTCGGGCGCGCGCCGACGCCGAGGTCTGCGGGTATGACGCCGACGCGGCTGTGCGTGCCAGGGCGCTCGAGCTCGGGGCGATCGACACGCAGGCCGCGGACGTCGCCGCGGCGGTCGCGGGCGCTGATGTCGTGTTCGCTGCCACGCCTGTCGGGGCCCTCGGCGAGACCGTGCGCCTCGCGCTCCAAAGCGCCGGCGGCGACTGCGTCGTAACCGATGTGGGCTCGACCAAGCGCGCGCTCGCCGACGCGACCGCCGACGAGCGCTTCGTCGGCGGTCACCCGCTCGCGGGCGCGGAGACAGCCGGTGTCGAGCACGCGCGTGAGGATCTCTTCGATGGCGCGACGTGGTACCTGACGCCAGCCAAAGGCAGCACCGCGGGTGTGCTCTACGAGCGCCTGCACCGGCTGCTGAGCCGCTTCGGAGCGCGTCCGGAGGCGATCGACGCCGAGACCCACGACCGGCTGATGGCCGGCGTCTCACACCTGCCACACGTGCTCGCGAACCTGCTCGTCGCCGAGACCGCCGCGCTGCTGGGCGAGGAGTCCCAGCGCCTGCCCGCGGTCGGCCCGAGCTTCCGCGACGCAACGCGCGTCGCGGGCGCCAACACGGCGATCTGGACCGACATCTACATGTCCAACCGCGACGCGCTGATAACAGCCATCGACGGGCTGGCGGCCGGTTTGCAGGAGGTCCGTGGCTGGCTCGCCGCGGGGGACGCGGGCGCGGTGAGCGCCTGGAACGAGCGCTCGCGCGCCGAGCGCGAGTCGCTGCTCGGCGCGGGTCTCGTCGCAGGGGCGGGCGCCAGGGCGATCGAGCTGCGCGCCTCGGTGCCAAACCGCCCGGGGGTGATCGCCGAGATCGCGCTCGCTCTCGGCGGCGCCGGCGTCAACATCCTCGACATGGTGCTCTCGCCGTCCCAGGACAATCGTCAGGGCGTCGTGGCGCTGTGGATCGCCGGCGACGAGCACTCCGGACGCGCCAGAGAGCTGATCGCCGCCCTCGGCTTCGCGGTCGTGCAAGCATGAGTACGTCGCAATGAACATGCGCTTCGAGCCCGCGCACGGACTGTCCGGCGCGCTGCGCGCGCCGGCGGACAAGTCGATCTCGCATCGCGCCGCGCTGCTGGGGGCGATGGCCTCCGAGCCGGTGCACATCGCGCGCTACCTGCACGCCGCCGACACCACCTCCACGCTCGAGGCCGTGCGCGGGCTCGGTGCGCTCGTCGAGGTCAACGGCACGGACCTGGTGGTGCGCGGCACCGGACTGCGCGGCGCGTGCGAGCCGCCGAGCGCGATCGACGTCGGCAACGCCGGCACGCCGCTGCGGCTGCTGCCGGGCTGGTTGGCCGCACAGGACGGATGCAGCTTCACGCTCGACGGCGACGAGTCGATCCGCCGTCGACCGGTGGATCGCATCGTCGAGCCGTTGCGCCAGATGGGCGCCGACTTGGAGGCGCGTGACGGGCGCTTCGCGCCACTGCGCATCCACGGTCGTCGCCTGCGCGCGATCTCCTACGAGATCGGCGTAGCCAGTGCGCAGGTCAAGTCGTGTCTGCTGCTCGCGGCGCTCACCGCGGACGGTGCGACGACCGTCGGCGAGCCGGCGCGCAGCCGCGACCACACCGAGCGGATGCTGCTCCGCGCCGGCGTGGCGATCCACCGCAACGGCCTGCACGTGACGGTCGTCAACGCCGACGAGCTGCTGCTCGACAGCATCACCGTCCCGGGCGACCCGAGCTCGGCCGCTTTCATGGTCGCCGCCGGCGTGCTCGTGCCCGGCTCGCGCCTGCTGATCGGCGACGTCGGCGTCAACTGGACCCGTACCGGCTTCCTGCGCATAGTGCGGCGGATGCGCGGAATCGTCCTCGGCGACCTCGAGGACGAGACCGGAGAGCTCGAGTCAGAGGAGCCAGTGAGCGACCTCGATGTCGCCCACGGCGCGCTGGAGGGCACCGTGGTCGAGCCCGACGAGGTGCCGCTTGCGATCGACGAGCTGCCGCTGGTCGCGCTGCTCGGCTGCTATGCCGAGGGCGAGACGATCGTGCGCGGTGCGCAGGAGCTGCGCGTCAAGGAGTCCGACCGGATCGCCGGTGTCGTCGAGGGCCTGCGCGGCCTCGGTGCTGAGATCGAGGCAACCAGCGACGGCTTCGCCGTGCGCGGCAACGGCGGCCTGCGGGGCGGGCGCCTCGACGCGCGCGGCGATCACCGCATGGCGATGATGGGCGCGGTCGCCGGCCTCGCCTCGCGCGAGGGCGTCGAGGTGGTGGGGATGGACGCCGCCGCGGTCTCCTACCCCGGTTTCGTCGAGGATCTCGCGCGGCTGTGCTCGTAGCGATCGACGGGCCCGCCGGCGCCGGCAAGTCAACCGTCGCGCGCGCGCTCGCGCGCGAGCTCGGCTTCACGTATCTCGACAGCGGCGCGATGTACCGCTCCGTCGCGCTCGCCGCGTTGCAGAAGGGAGGGGGGGCGCTGCCGGAGCGCGCGGGCGCGCTCGGGGAGCTCGCCCGCGCGGTCGAGATCGAGCTCGGCGGGGGCGACGCCGTGGCCTCGCCGGCGGCCGCGCTTCCGGTGCTGCTCGACGGACGCGATGTGACTGAGGCGATTCGCGCGCCCGAGGTCTCGGAGGCGGCATCGGTCCTCGCCGCCGATCCGGACGTACGTGCGGCGCTCGTCGCCAAGCAACGCGAGCTGATCGCGCGCGGGGACTGGGTGGCGGAGGGGCGCGACATCGGCACGGTTGTCGCCCCAGACGCGGAGCTGAAGGTGTTCCTGACGGCCGACCCGCACGAGCGCGCGCGCAGGCGCGCCGCCGAACTGGGGGCGGACATCGGGACGGTCCTCGCCGAGCAGACGCTGCGCGACGAGCGCGACAGCTCTCGCGAGCACAGCCCGCTGCAGGCCGCCGCCGACGCCGTCACGCTCGATACAAGCGGGCTCAGCGTCGAGCAGGTCGTGCAGGAGATCGCCGCGCTCGTGGAGGAGCGCGAATCGGAGGCGACCCTCGCCGATGGCATCGACTGAGCCCGGGTGAGCGCCAGCTTCCGGGCATACTGGCCCAATGAAGGTCGCGATCGTCGGCTATCCAAACGTGGGCAAGTCCTCGCTGATCAACCGCCTCACCGGCACGCGTGAGGCGGTCGTGCACGAGCGCCCGGGTGTCACGCGCGACCGCAAGGAGCTCGAGTGCGAGTGGAACGGACGCCGCTTCACGTTGATCGACACCGGCGGCGTCGACTTCGAGGACCAGGACCCGCTCGCGGGCTCGATCCGTGAGCAGGCGCGCGCGGGTATCGCCGACGCGGAGGTGGCGGTGCTGGTGGTCGACGCGCGGGCCGGCGTGCGCGCGGGCGACGAGGAGATGGCGGATCTGCTGCGCCGCGCGCCGCTGCCGACGATCGTCGCGGCGAACAAGTGCGACAGCGTCAACGAGCTGACGCTCGCGGCGGATTTCCATCGCCTCGGCCTCGGCGAGCCGATGCCCGTCTCGGCCGCCCAGGGCCTCGGCACAGGCGATCTGCTCGATCGCATCGTCGAGCTGCTTGATTCGTGCCCACCCGCCCAGGACTCCGAGCCCGAGGACGACACCGTGCGCCTGGCGGTGATCGGCAGGCCCAACGTCGGCAAGTCCTCGCTGGTCAACCGCTTCCTCGGCGAGGAGCGCGTGATCGTCTCGGACGTCGCCGGGACGACCCGCGATGCGATCGACACGCCGCTGCTGGTGGGCGAGCGCCGGCTGATCCTCGTCGACACCGCCGGCATCCGCCGGCAGGCGAAGGTGTCGGACTCGGTCGAGTACTACACGTCGTTGCGCTCGCGGCGGGCCGCCGAGCGCGCCGACGTCGCGCTGGTCGTCTGCGATGCCGGCGACGGCGTCACCGCGCAAGATCTGCGGATCGCCGAGCTAGCGATGAAGGCTGGGTGCGCGACCGCGATCGTGCTCAACAAGTGGGACATGCAGGAACCCGCCGACGGCGACGCCGGCGCGCGGCTCGATCTGGAGTACGAGCGCGGCCGTGTCGCCGAAAAGCTCCGCCTGCGCCCGCGTGTGCTGACCGTCAGCGCCAAGACCGGCCGCCACGTCGCGCGCCTGTTGACCGAGGCGATCACGCTCGGCGACCGCGTCAGCGGTCGCATTCCCACGCCCGAGCTGAACCGCTTCCTCGCCGAGACGGTGCAGGCGCGCCAGCCCCCGGTCGGCACGCGCCGGGGCTCGGGCAACCATCGCCTGAAGCTGATCTACATGGCCCAGATCGCCGAGCGCCCGCCGCGATTCGCGATCCAGGTCAACTCGCGTGCACGCGTCACGCGCGACTATGCCTACTTCGTCGAGAATCGTCTGCGCGCCCGCTACGGAATGGACGGCGTGCCGCTGATCATCGACTTCGTCGAGCGCGGCCAGCGCGGGCGCGCCCGCGCCGCATAGACTTCTGCGACTTTTGCCAACTGCACGCGCGGCACGGCCCTGTAATCGTGCCCGCTCGACCTCTCGGAGCTGATCACAAAAAGACCATGACTGAGCTAAGCGACAACGAGTTCCTGTTCACCTCCGAGTCGGTCACGGAGGGCCATCCCGACAAGATCGCCGACCAGATCTCCGACGGCGTGCTGGACGCCGTCCTAGCCGACGAACCGTATGGCCGCGTGGCGTGCGAGACGCTCGTCAACACGGGCCTGGTCGTCGTCTCCGGCGAGATCTCGACCGAGACCTACGTGGATATCCAGGAGATCGCGCGCGAGACGATCCGCAACATCGGCTACACCGACGCTGACCTGGGCTTCTCGGCGGACTCCTGCGCGGTGCTCAACGCGATCGACAAGCAGTCGACCGACATCGCGCAGGGCGTCGACAAGGCCTACGAGGCCCGCACCGACGCCGAGGACGACGACGAGCTCGACGTCGCCGGCGCCGGCGACCAGGGGATGATGTTCGGCTACGCCACCAGTGAGACCGACACGCTGATGCCGCTGCCGATCTCGCTCGCGCACCGGCTCGCCGAGCGCCTATCGGCGGTGCGCAAGGACGGCACGCTCGGCTACCTGCGCCCCGACGGCAAGACCCAGGTCAGCGTGCGCTATCAGGACGGCAAGCCGGTGGAGATCGAAAAGCTGCTGATCTCCACCCAGCACAGCGAGGGCTCGGAGGCGCAGATCCCCGATGATCTCTGGGAGCACGTCGTCGTACCGATCCTCCCGGAGGGCCTCTACGACGCGAGCAAGCTCCGCAGGAACTTCCTGGTCAACCCCACCGGTCGCTTCGTGATCGGCGGCCCGGTCGGCGATTGCGGCCTCACCGGGCGCAAGATCATCGTCGACACCTACGGCGGCATGGCCCGCCACGGCGGTGGCGCGTTCTCCGGCAAGGACCCCTCGAAGGTGGATCGCTCGGCGGCCTACGCCGCGCGCTGGGTCGCCAAGAACATCGTCGCCGCGAAGCTCGCCGACCGCGCCGAAGTGCAGGTCGCCTACGCGATCGGGGTTGCCCACCCGGTGTCGGTGATGGTCGAGACCTTCGGCACCGAGAAAGACGGCCTCACGCGCGGCCAGATCGCGCGTGCGGTCGACGAGGTCTTCGACCTGCGTCCGGGCTCCTTCCGCGAGGAGCTGCGCCTGCACCGCCCGATCTACCAGAAGACCGCCGCGTACGGCCACTTCGGCCGCGACGACGCCGACTTCACCTGGGAGCGGACCGACAAGGTCGACGCGCTGCGCACCGCCGCCGGCCTCTGAGCGAAGCGGGCTCGAAGACGGCCGAAAGGCAAGCCAGGCAAGGACGCAGTGAGCGAAGTGTGCTTCTGCACACGAGCGATCGAGGACGCCGCCTGGCGCCGCCTTTCGGTCGTCTAGGGTCAGGTCGGTGTCGAGCCCCGCTGTACTCGACGAGCGCGACGCCGCGCCCGCGACGAGATCGCTGATTGCGAAGGTCGAGCCGATGACGACCGCGCGCTCGCTGCGGGGGCCGTTCGACTACCGGCTGCCTGAGGCGCTCAGCGACGAGGTCGGTGTCGGCTCGATGCTCGTCGTGCCGTTCGGTGCGCGTGAGGTGCTCGGTGTGGTCGTCGCACTGGCGGCCAGCAGCGACGTCGCCGAGGAGAAGCTGCTCGCCCCGCTGCGCGTGCTCGATGAGGGCCTGCCCGCTGTGCCCGTCGAGCTGGTCGCGCTCGCGGAGTGGATCGCCGCGGAGTACTGCTCGACGATCGCCCGCGCGCTCGCGCTGGTGTTGCCGCCCGGCGCGACACGCCGGTTGAGCGGGCGCAAGCGCCGCGCGGTGGCGCGCCCCGAGCACCTGCCGGTGGGAGCGCGCGGTCACGGCGCACCCGAGCTGACCGTCGAGCAGCAGGCCGTGCTCGTGCCGGTGTACGCGGCGCTGCGCGAGCGCCGCGCCGAGCAGCGCCTGCTGCACGGCGTGACCGGCTCGGGGAAGACCGAGATCTACCTGTGTGCTGCTCACGCGGCGCTGGAGCAGGGCCGTGGCGCGATCGTGCTCGTGCCCGAGATCGCGCTCACGCCGCAGATCGTCGGGCGCTTCGTCGAGCGCTTCGGCGACACCGTCGCGGTGCTGCACTCGCGCCTGACGCCGGCGCAGCGCTACGCCGAGTGGCGCCGCCTGCGCAATGGTGAGGCGCGGGTGTGCGTGGGACCGCGCTCGGCGGTGTTCGCGCCGATCGAAGAGCTCGGGCTGATCGTCGTCGACGAGGAGCACGATGCCTCCTACAAGCACGAGGGCGACCCGCGCTACGACGCGCGCGATGTCGCCGCCGAGCGAGCCGAGCGAAGCGGCGCGGTGCTGCTGGCCGGCAGCGCGACGCCACGTACGGAGAGCATGCAGCGGCTGCCGGTGAGTGTGCTCGCGAACAGAGTCGACGGACGGCCGCTGCCCGCCGTGCAGGTGCTCGACATGCGTGGCGAGGCCCAGGGCCTGCATCCACTCACCGCGCAGGCACTCGCGGACGTCCGCGCGGCTGGCGGCAAGGCGATCGTCCTGCTCAACCGCCGCGGCTGGTCGAACTTCCTGTCGTGTCGTTCCTGCGGGCGCGTGTGGAGCTGCCCGGACTGCGACGTGGCGCTCGTGCTGCACCGTGCCGGCGGCTACGTCGCGTGCCACCACTGCGGCCATCGCGAACCGGTGCCGGGACGCTGCTGCGACTGCTCCTCGACGGCTGTCGCGCGCCACGGCGTCGGCACCGAGCGCCTGCAGCACGACCTCGCGCACGTGTTCGACGACGGTCACTTTCCGGTGTTCAGGCTCGACGCCGACGTGGTCGGAGAGGACAGAGGCGTCGGTGAGATCCTGCGCCGCTTTGAGGCGGCGGATCGCGGGCTCCTGATCGGTACCCAGATGGTCGCAAAGGGGCACGACTTTCCCGACGTCAGCCTCGGCGTCGTGCTCGACGCAGATGCCACGCTGCGCTTCCCCGATTTCCGCGCCGAGGAGCGTACCTTCGCCCTGATCGCGCAGCTCGCCGGGCGCGCCGGGCGCGGCGGGCACGGACGCGTGCTCGTCCAGACGATCGCCCCTGAAGCGCGCGCGATCGTGCACGCCGCCCGACACGACAGCGACGGCTTCATTGCTGGTGAGCTCGAGCGCCGGCGCGCGCTCGGCTACCCGCCGTTCTCGCACCTGATCCGGATCGTCTGCTCGGCCGTCGGGGCGCCTGCGGCGCTCGCAGCCGCCCGCGATCTGCGTCTGCGCCTATCGGGACCGCTCGCGCGCTGCGATGCCGGCGTGCTCGGGCCAGCCGCGCTGTTTCGCCTTCGCGGGCGCGAGCGCTACGTACTCATCGTCAAGAGCGCCGAGCGTCGCGGCGCGGTGCGAACTGTGGGGGCGGCGGTGGCGGATCTCGCGGCCAGCCGCGTCCACGCGGGCGTCAGCATCAGCGTGGACGTCGACCCGCAGTAGGTCCATGCAACGGCGCGCCCGCTGCTTTAACCGGTCATCATCCTTTGGTAGGTTCCCGGCTCGGGACACCGATCACACGGAGGTGAGGTGGTGGAGGTCAGGCTGGCTGCTCGGCTGGAGCACGCATCGCGAAGCCGTCAGGAGGATGTGAGGATGGGTCGTCGCTGTGCTCGGCGTGCCCGACCGCGGGTCGGCGCCGTTCTCGCAGTGCTCCTCTGTTCCCTGATCGCGGTTCCGGGCGCCTCGGCGAGATCCAGGCGCGCACCTGAGGGCACCCACTACGCGAAGATCAGCCGAGTCTGTCCCGCGCCACGGCCAGGCGATGCGACCTGCCTCGCACTCGCGCGGGTACCGGTGCCCGCGGCCGCGGCGGGCGAGCCCGGCGTCAGCTCGTATACGGTGGCGCGAGGGGCGCTCGAACCGGGGCCCGCGGGCGGTCTGACACCGGAAGAGCTCGCGAGCGCGTATGGATACAGCCCAGCCGCGGGCGGTTCGGGGCAGACGATCGCACTCGTCGACGCATACGACGACCCGACGATCGAAGGTGATCTCGCCACCTTCGACGCGGAATACGGGATCGCCGCGTGCACCAAGGCCGACGGTTGCTTCACCAAGGTGTCCCAGACCGGCAGCCCGCTGCTGCTGCCGACGGCGGACAAAAGTGGCTGGTCGGTCGAGACCGCGCTCGATGTGGAGATGGCGCACTCGGTGTGCCCCAAATGCAAGATCCTGCTGGTCGAGGCCAAGAACGAAAGCTTCAAGAACCTTGCCGCGGCAGTCGGCGAGGCGGTCAGCCTCGGGGCGACCGAGGTCTCCAACTCCTACGGCGGGCCCGAGGACCTGCTCGGATCGAGCGAACGCGCCGCCTACAAACACCCGGGCGTCGTGATCAGCGCCGCGACGGGAGACAGCGGCTACGACGACTGGACGGCATATGCCAACGAAGGCGAACCGGTCGCTGCCGAACAGCCCGACGCGCCTGCGTCGCTACCCTCCGTCGTGGCGGTCGGCGGTACCACGCTGAAGCTCAACGGCTCAGGCAAGCGCCGAAGCGAGACGGTCTGGAACGGCAACGGCGCGTTCGACGGGAGCGAGTTCATCGAAGGCGCGAGCGGCGGCGGTTGCAGCACGCTGTTCACGGCGGAACCTTGGCAACAGGCGATGCCCGGTTTTGCCGCGACCGGTTGCGCCGGCAAGCGCGTCGCCGCCGACGTCTCCGCCGTCGCGGATCCGCACACCGGCTTTGACATTTACGACAGCTACGACTGCGGCCCGGTGTGCGAAGTCGAAGGCGAGGGTGAAGGCTGGCTGACGATCGGCGGGACCTCGGTCTCGACACCGCTGATCAGCTCGCTGTACGCGCTCGCGGGCGGCAGCGACGGCGTCGAATATGCGGCGCTCACGCTATACGGGCACCTCGGCGAAACGTCGTCGCTGTTCGACGTCACCGAAGGCGGCAACGGCTACTGCGACGACGATGGGTTGGCGTGTGGCGCCAACGTGCTCGAAGAAGCGAGGGTCGATTGCGAAGGGACGACCGCCTGCAATGCAGCAGTCGGGTTCGACGGGCCCTCGGGGGTCGGCACCCCGAACTCGCTCAACCTGTTCAAGCCGTTGCTTCCCACTGCCGTCGTCACGCCGCCCGGCTCGGCTGAACCTGGTGTCGCGGCGAGCTTCAGCGCCAGCGCCTCGAGCGACCCATATCCGGGCGCTGTCCTCTCCTACTCATGGAGCTGGGGTGACGGGACCGCTGCGAGCACCGGCGTCGCTCCGGCCCATACATACAGCGCGCCCGGCGAATACACCGTCACGCTGACCGTCACCGACAGCTACGGCTTCAAAAGTCTGCCGGCTACGACCGTCGTGAATGTGAACACGCACACGGCCGAAGAAGAAGCTGCTGCGAAGAAGAAGGCCGAAGAAGAAGCCGCCGCAGCGAAGGAAAAGGCAGAAGAAGAAGCCAGCCTGAAAACGAAGCAAGAAGCCGCCGAAAAGGCGGCTGAAGAAGCAGCGGAAAAGAAGGCCGAAGAAGAAAAAAAGGCTGGCGAAGCAGCGACGAGGCAGCACCAAGCTGAACTGGCCAAGCAGCACGAAGAAGAACTCGCGAAATCGTCCGTCGACGCCGGCACGCAGGGGGTCAACGGCTTTCAGATGAGCTTCGTGGCGCCGATTCCGGACGCCGAGCTGGCGGGAACCTCGCTCCAGGTGAGCCGGTCGGGAGCCGTCACGCTCGAGATCAGCTGTCCGGCGGCGGAGACGAGCTGCGCGGGCGCGGTCACCCTGCGCACGCTCGGTGCCGTCATCGCCGCAGGCGCCGAGGGCCCCGGCAAGAAGGCCTCGATCCTGACGCTGAGCGCGGGCACGTTCACGGTCGCGGGCGGCAAGGTACGCGCGGTCACGCTGCACCTCTCGAGTCGGGCGCGCGCCCTGCTCAGACGCGCTCACACCATGCGCGTCCGCGTGACGCTGGTCGCGCACGATCCGCTTGGCGCGGTCCACACGACGCGGACGATCGCGACGCTGCGAGCGCGAAGCGCGTCGCATCAAAAAGGCTAGGCGACGACAAAGCGAGGTCCTGGCTTCGCGATCCAGGACGAGCGCACGGTGCCAGGATCGCAGCCAAGCCGCGCCCGCGGGCTGCTGCTTTTAGACTCAGGCTGAAGATGAGCGCGAACGACCGCACAGCCGAGCAGGACGCCTCGCTGGAGCTCCCGGAACCGAGCTCCGAGGAGGCCGACGTTGAGGTCGAGCGCGAGCAGGACGCGCCCGAGCCGGCCGAGCTCGATGCCGAGACGCGCGAGCGGCGTGACGCCGCGCTTCGCCACGTGCGCAAGCTCGGCGACCCGGTGCTGCGCGCGACGGCGCTGCCCGTCGAGCGCTTTGATCAGGAGCTGCAGGCCGAGGTCGAGCGCATGGGCGAGCTGATGCACGACGCGCTCGGGGTGGGACTCGCGGCGACCCAGCTCGGCGTACTGCATCGTGTGCTCGTCTACAAAGCCTTCCTCGATGATCCGGTCACCGCGCTGGTCAATCCGGAGATCGAGTGGCTGAGCGAGGAGCTCGAGCTCGGCGACGAGGGGTGCCTGAGCCTGCCTGGTGTGCACGTCGAGGTCGAGCGCCACGCACAACTGCGGGTACGTGCGCGCGACGAGCGCGGTGACCCGGTCGAGGTCGAGGCCGAGGGCTTGGAGGCACGCGTGATTCAGCACGAGATCGATCACCTCGACGGGGTCTTGATCCTCGATCGCATCTCGCGCGAGGCGCGCAAGGAGGCGATGCGCGCGATGCGCGAGGCCGCCGAAGGGCACGCCGAGGCCGCGGCCGAGGATTCGCCTGCCGACGCGGCCTAGCGCCGAGCGGCACGAGCGTGGCGCCGTGAGCACGGTCTTCATCGGCACCTCCGAGTTCTCCGCCGCCGTGCTCGAGCGGCTCGCGCGCAGCGATGCACACCGCCCCGCGCTGGTCATCACGCGCCCCGATCGCCCCAGCGGTCGCGGTCGCCGCTTGGCCGCGCCACCGGTCGCGGCGCAGGCGCAGGCGCTCGGGCTCGCGCTCGAGCAGCCGCAGAACGTCAACGATCCGCAGTCGCGCGCGCTGATCGCGCAGGCCCTCGGCCCGGACAGCGCCGAAGGCGCGCGCGGCGCGAACGTGGTGGTCGTGTGCGCGTTCGGCGCACTGATAAAGGAGCCGCTGCTCTCAGAACACGAGCTGCTGAACGTGCACCCCTCGCTGCTGCCCCGCTGGCGAGGCGCCGCGCCGATCGAGCGCGCGATCATGGCCGGCGACGAGCGCAGCGGCGTGTCGATCATGCGTCTCACCGCCGGGCTCGACAGCGGCCCGGTCTGCCTCGAGGGAGTCGAGCGGATTCGGGCCGATGACACCTACGGCACGCTCGCCGCCCGCCTGCAGGAGCTCGGCGGCGAGCTGCTCGTACGGGCGCTCGACGAGGCGCCGCCGTTCGTCGAGCAGCCCGAGGAGGGCGTCACCTATGCCGAGAAGCTCGGGCCGGCCGACCGCCTGCTCGACTCGGCCCGGCCCGCCGTCGAGCTCGAGCGCGTCGTGCGCGCTCTGGATCCGCACATCGGCGCCCGCGTCGAGCTCGCTGACGGCAGCCTGCTCGGCGTGCGCCGCGCGGCGCTGTTCGCGAACGGCGACTCTGAGAAGCCTCGTGCGAGCAGCGTCGGCGAGGCGCGAGACGGCGAGCTCGTCCCGTACGCGCATGATGGCCGGTTGCTGCTCGACTGCACGCCCGGCGTGCTCGAGCTGCTGGTCGTGCAGCCGCCCGGCGGGCGCGCGATGGACGCATCGGCCTACCTACGCGGTCACGGGCTTCCCGGGCGACTGTAGGCGGTGACATAGCTCGGCGGCTCGATGCCGGCGCGCAGCCGCTGATCGGGCTCGGGCGCGCGAGCCTGGCTCGCCAACGGGATCACGCCCGCCCACGCTCCCAGCGCGTAGTCCTCCTCGTCATCCAGCGGTCCGCCGGTCCGTACCTTCGCCGAGCACTCCGCAATCGGCAGCGCGAGCACCGCCGTCGCGCGCAGCTCGTTCGCGCTCGGCGCGCGGACGTCGTCCCAGCGGCCCGGCACGATGTGCTCGACCACCGCTCGCAGCGCTGCCTGCTTCTCGTCGAGATCCTCGAGCAGCGTGGCCTGCCCGATCAGCATCGCCGAGCGGTAGTTGGCCGAGTGGTGCATCGCCGAGCGCGCGAGCACGAGCCCGTCGATCAGCGTCACCGTCAGGCATGCCGGCGCACCGGCTGCGAGCGCGCGCAGCGTGCGGCTGGCCGTCGAGCCGTGGCAGTAGACCACGTCGCCGCTGCGCGCGTGCAGCGTCGGGATCACGAACGGTTGCCCGTGCTCGCCGACGATGCCCAGGTGCGCGATCAGCGCCTCGTCCAGGATCGCGTCGATCACGGCGCGGTCGTAGCTGCCGCGTTCGCGCTTGCGGCGCAGCCGCACACGCTCGGAGGACGGTTGCGCTGTCGCGCTCTGACTCGTCGGCTGTTGCATGGACACCACGCTCTCCTCTCCACATCTAAAAAAATCTGTAATAGTACAGATGGATGACTGCCCTGAAACAGTATCGGATCCGAGCGAAGAGCAAGGCCGAGCTCGTCCGCCACGTGGAGGCGGCCGTCGCCAGCGGCGCGTTGACGCCCGGCGAGCGGCTGCCGTCGGTGCGACGCCTCGCGGTCGAGACCGGGCTGAGCCCGGTCACCGTCGCAGCGGGCCTCGCGGAGCTTCGCCGGCGCGGCGTCGTCGTCAGCGAGCCGCGCCGTGCGACGCGGATCGGCCCTGGCCCGCCGGTGGGCTCGCCACGCCCCCCGCTGCCAGTGCCGCCCGGCGCGCGCGACCTCTCGCGCGGCAACCCTGACCCTGCACTGCTGCCCGACCTCGGCGCCGCACTCGCGCGCTGCGAGCTGCCCGCGCGCCTTTACGGCGAGCCGCAGGCGCTGCCCGAGCTGCTCGCGCTCGCGCGGGCGCAGCTGCGCGCCGACGGCGTGCCCGGCGAGGAGCTGTGCATCGCCGGCGGGGCGATGGACGCGATCGAGCGGGTCCTGGCGGCGCACCTGCGGCCCGGTGACCGCGTCGCGGTCGAGAACCCCGGCTACGCGGCCCTGTATGACGTGCTTCGCGCGCACGGCCTCGTGCTCGAGCCGGTCGCGCTCGACCAGCTCGGAATGCTTCCCGCCGAGCTGCACCGCGCGCTCGCTCGCGGCGCCGTCGCCACCGTGATCACGCCGCGCGGGCAGAATCCCACGGGCGCCGCGCTCGACCTCGAGCGCGCGCGCGAGCTGCGCGCCGTGCTCGCCGAGTTTCCCGACGCGCTGCTGATCGAGGACGATCACCTCGGAGTCGTCGCCGACACGCCGCTGCACACGCTGCTGTGCGAAGCGGAGCCTCCCCGGCACTGGGCCGCCACGCGCTCGGTCGCCAAGGCGCTCGGGCCCGACCTGCGCCTCGCGGTGCTCGCCGGCGACCCCCACACGATCGCGCGCGTACGCGGTCGCCAGCAGTGCGGGCCAGGCTGGGTCAGCCACATCCTGCAGACGCTCGTGCTCGCGCTGTCGCGCGATCCTGACGTCCGCGCGCTCGTCACGCGCGCGAGCACGACCTACGCACAGCGGCGCGAGCGACTGCTCGCGTGCCTGGACGCCGAGGGCGTACCCGCGCACGGGGCCTCCGGGCTGAACGCATGGATACCCGTGCCCGACGAAGCCGGCGCCGTCAGCGCGCTGATGCAGCGCGGCTGGGTCCTGGCACCCGGCGCTCCCTACCGGCTCGCCGGAGCTGCGCCGGGCGTCCGCGTGACAACCGCGACGCTCCGCGAGCACGAGGCGCCGCGGCTCGCGCACGATCTCGCCGAGATCCTCGCCCCGAACAGCTTCAGCCGCAGCGGATAGCCGATCATGCCTGGCGTGCCCAGCCCGACAACCACATCGGTCGCGCCCGCGCGCCGCTGTGCCTACACGGTCCTGCGCCGGGTCTTCGAGCAGGGCGCCTACGCCGATCGCGCGCTCACGGCCGAGGCCGCGGAACTCGAGCCACGCGACCGCGCGCTCGCGATGCGGCTCGCCTACGGCGCCGTGCAGCGCCGCGGCACGCTCGACCACCTGATCGAACAGCTCAGCGAGCGCCCCGCCGCCGCGCTCGACCCGCCCCTGCTCGCCGCGCTGCGGCTCGGGCTCTACGAGCTGCTCTACACGCGCGGCGCCCCCGACTACGCCGTCGTGGCCGACGCCGTCGAGCTCGCCAAGGCGCACGGCCGCGCCGGGCACGGCCTCGTCAACGCCGTCCTGCGCCGCGCCACACGCGAGGCGCCCGACTCGCTGCTCGAGGGGCTCACCGACGAGGCCCCTGAGAGCGCCGCTATCAAGCACTCGCACCCCGAGTGGATCGCGCGGCTGTGGTGGGAGGCGCTCGGCCCCGAGCAGGCACGCGCGCTGATGGCCAGCGACAACGAGCCGCTGGAGGTCGCGCTGCGCGCGAACACGCTGGTCAGCGACGCCGCCGCACTCGCCGGCGAGCTGCCCGTCCGCACACACCTCGATCCCGGCATTCCCGAGGCCGTCGTCCTCGACGAGCCGTTCGACGCGCACAGCTCCGACGCATGGGGACGCGGCGCCTTCCATGCCCAGTCGCGCGCAGCGATGCGCGTCGCCCACGTGCTCGCCCCCGCCGACGGCGAGCGCGTGCTCGACCTGTGCGCCGCCCCCGGCGGCAAGACCACCCACCTCGCCGCGCTCATGCACGACCGCGGCGAGGTGCTCGCCGTCGAGCGCGACAAGCGCCGCGCGGGATCGCTCGTGCGCACTGCCCAGCGGCTGCACGCGAGCAGCGTCCGCGTCGAGGTCGCCGACGCCGAGCACTGGACCGAGGCAGCGCGCGGCGCCGACGCCCGCGGGTTCGACCGCGTGCTCGTCGATCCCCCGTGCTCGGGGCTCGGAACGCTGCAGGCGCGCGCCGACCTGCGCTGGCGCGTAACACCCGACGCGATCACCAAAATGGCCGGCACGCAGGCACGGATCCTCGGTGCCGGCGCCGACGCCCTCCGTCCGGGCGGCGTGCTTGTCTACTCTACTTGCACGATCTCACCTGTTGAGAACGAGCGCCTGATCGCTGCCTTCCTGGATTCCCGCGCCAACTTCGCCCTCGAGGATGTCGTGCTGACACTGCCCCACCGAGACCACACCGCCGGCTTCTACATCGCCCGCATGCGCAGGAGCTGAGCATGGAGGGCAACCCCGAGACGCCTGCCAAGACCACGCTCGACCTCGGGCCGCAGTGCCCCAACTGCGGCGAGCCCTGGCTGCGTCCCACCAACCTCCCGGGTCGCTACCGCTGCGTGTACTGCCTGCACCGCTTCGAGCTCACCTCGGTGTGCCCCAACTGCGGTGAGCACTCGACGATCGTGAGGATGTCCTCGACAGCGATCCTCAAGTGCAACGCGTGCGGGGACTCCATGCTGCAGGCCGTATGAGCGAGCGTGCGCGCGAGCTGCTGCGTGACGTGCGCGTGGCGCCGTCGATCCTGTCGGCCGACTTCGGACGGCTGCGCGAACAGGTGGTCGAGGTGCTCGCCGCCGGGGCACGGCTGATCCACGTAGATGTGATGGACGGGCACTTCGTGCCGCCGATCACCGTCGGGCCGTTGATCGTCGCGGCGCTCGCAGAGGCGGTGCACGACGCCGGGGCGATGCTCGAGACGCACCTGATGATCGAGCGTCCCGAGCGTCACGCCGAGGAGTTCGTCAAGGCGGGAGCCGACTCGATCACCTTCCACGCCGAGGCAACACCGCACGTCGCCTACACCGCCGGCCTGATTCGTGAAGCGGGCGCGGGCGTCGGCCTCGCGATCAATCCCGGCACTCCCGTGGAGGCGCTCGCAGAGGTGACCGAGGCGATCGACCTCGCGCTGTGCATGACGGTGAACCCAGGCTGGGGCGGGCAGCCGTTCATCGCGCACTCGCTCGAGAAGCTGCCACGGGTGCGCGCGCTCGTCGGCGCCGAGGTCGCGGTCGAGGTCGACGGCGGCATCGACCCGTACACAGCGCCGTCGTGCCGGCAGGCCGGCGCCAGCGTGTTCGTCGCCGGCTCGGCGATCTTCTCCGCGGCCGATCCCGGCGATGCCTACCGCGCGATCGCCGCGTCGGTCGACGCGCTCTGATCCTGAATCGAGCCCCGCCCGCCCGCGCCGCTGCCGCGACGGTAGAGCACGGCCAGCATCGAGGCGAGCAGCGCCGTCGCGCCGGCGTAGCCGATCTCCGTTCGCAGCAGCTGTTCGCTGACAGGCGAGCTGAACATCCAGACGATGAACACGACCGCCGCGCACGCCCAGCACACGGAGGCGGCGCGTGCGCGGTCACGGGCGAGAGCCGCCTGGTTCAGAGCTCCCGAGGTCAGGTGCAGGCCCATGCCGACGCCGATCAGCGCCAGCCCGAAGCGGTTGTAGCTGAACGTCTGCCCGAAGAACACGTGCTCCAGGGCGAACGGGCCCAGCACGAGCAGGCCGAGCGCCACAGCCACGGCGAAAGCGGCGATCGCGAGGATCGTCACGCGGATCGCGCGCGCGAACGCCTCGTGGCCCGCGGTCGCCTCGAGGCCCGTCAGGTGCGGCAGCAGCGAGGTCTGGATCGCCTGAAACAGCTGCAGCGGAGCGCGCGCGATCAAAAGCACGTTGAACACGACGCCCGCCAGCACGGCGCTGCGCGCGGTCGCATCGACCGTCAGCACAGCGCCGTTCAGCAGCGTCTGCTCAGAGAGCATGATGCTCGAGACCAGCACCGCGAAGCCGCCGCCACGCCGCAGCGACAAGTTGCCACCGATCGAAGATCGGCCAGCAACGGTCTCCTGCACCCCCTCGGTGCCCGGTCCCGCCAGCGCGGCGGCTGCCTCGTCGACGGTGATCAGCGTCCCGCCGGCCGGCCCCGTCGGTTCCGCGAGCGCCTGATCGAGCGCGTCGCCGGGCGCGCCATGACGCCCCGGGCGGTCCCCGCGACTCCGCGCGAACGCCACAGGAACGACCACCAGCGAGACGAACGGAGCGGCAGCGATGCCGAGCGCGACGGCCGTCTGCCCGCTCGCGATCCCCAGCGCCACCGCCAGCGCAAAGCAGATGCGCGAAGTCGACTCCATCAGCACGAGCGCGCCGAACAGGCCGAAGCGCTGGTGCCCCGCCAGCCAGCCGCGCGCGAAGTAGCTCGCCGCATAGGCCAGCGTGCCGACCACGAGCACGTAGTACAGGGCGCTCTCGCCTTCGAACACGTCGTTCACCAGCTCACTGCGCAACGCCACCGCAACCACCAGGAAGATCAGCGCGAAGCTCGCCTGGATCAGGATCGGAATCCGCAATCCGTGCTCAGCGCTGCCCACAGCGCGGCGTTCGGCGATCGTGCGTGACAGCAGCTGTTCGATCGGCCGGTAGATGACCGAGATGATCACGAACATCACCGACCACAGAACGTCAAGCCGCTTCGCCGATTCTTCGCCGAGCACGTGGCTGGCGATCGAGAAGTACGCGAACGTCAGCAGGCCCGTCGAGGCGATCCCGATTGACAGGATCCGTGCCCCGGAGCCGTATCCAGAGGGACGCTGGCCGGCGCGAGACTGCGTCCTCGGTCGCTCGCGTGCCGAGCACGCCACGCGGGCGGGCGGGCCTTCAACCTTGTCTCGCTTGGCCATCGTCCCTCTGGAAGCTGGGTCAGAGGCGGACAAGCAACATCGTCCAGGGGAACGGCGAGCGCACCTCGACGACCTCGCCGTGACGCGAGAGGAGCTCGACGAACGATCGCCTGGACCAGTGGTTGAGGTGGCCGGGCGTGTTGCCGAGCGCCGACCAATACGCGCCGCGCGCCATGTTGAGCATCCGCCACAGCGGCTCGCGGGGAACCGACACCAGCAGATGGCGCTGCGCGCAGCGCGCCATCTCGGCGACCGTGTGCGCGGGGTCGGGGACGTGCTCGAGCACCTCGATCGCGCTCGCGAAGTCGAACTCGTCGGCCGCGAACGGCAGGTTTGCCGCGTGCATCACGCGGTATTCGAGGTTCGGCGCCTGGCGCTCGGCCCAGCCGGCCTGGATCGAGTCCTCCTCGAGGTCGATCCCCACCACGCGCGCGGCGTCCGCCGGGTTGGACTCGCCGAGCGGGTTGGACTCGCCGAGCCGCTGCGCCCAGCGGTGAACCAGCACGCCCTCGCCGCAGCCCACGTCCAGCACCGACGTCGGAGCCGCGGCCTCGAACAGCTCGTCGAGATCGCGCTCGAAGCGCGTCATCAGGCGACGCACGACCGGGTTGCCCGAGCCGTACTTGTCGTAGGTGTTGCCGGTGACGATGCCCTCGTCGGAGACCGTCACCCCGCTCACAGCCGCACCGCCTCACCCGGACGCTCGCCCGCCGGCGTGTCCTCGCCCGCTACGGGGCCCTGAAGCCGGGCCGGCGTCTCTTCGGCGCTCGCCCGCAGCGACCCGCGCCGATCGCCGGCTTCGTAATGGGAGGGCGCGATACCCAGCTGCAGCTCGATCCGGCGCACTCGCTCGAACGTGCGCTGCGTCATCACCCGCTGGGCCGCCAGCAGGTCGCCGATGACGCCGAGCGCCCACAGCACGACCGCCGCGATGAACAGCACCGCACCCAGGATCAACGACTGAACGTGGCCCTTGCCGTTGCCTTCGGCGTAGGCGACCACGAAGCGGATCCACACCGCGACCGCAGCCAGGCCGATCACCAGCGCGAGGCTCCAGAACACGCGCAGCGGCTCGTACTGGGCGTAGATGCGGAAGATCGAGACGGCGTTGCGACGGACGTACGCGCCCATCGACGGGAACAGGCGCGACTCGCGCGTCTTCGGGTTCGTCCGCACCGGGACGTGGTCGACCGCCACGAGCAGCTTGCCAGCCTGGATGATCGTCTCGAGCGTGTAGGTGAACTTGGAGACGACCATCATCTGGATCGCGGCCTCGCGGTTGTACGCGCGAAAGCCTGACGTCGTGTCCGGTACCGACGTCGAGGACGCCTGGCGCACGACCCATGAGCCGAGCCGCTGCAGGCTCTTCTTCAGCGGCGAGAAGTGCGCGATATCGCTGACCTCGCGATCGCCGACGACCATGTCGGCGCGGCCTTCGAGGATCGGTCGCACGAGCGTGACGACGTCGGCGCCGCAGTACTGGTTGTCCGCGTCCGTGTTGACGATCACATCGGCGCCGAGCTTCAGAGCGGTATCGATGCCCGCCTGGAAGCCGGCGGCGAGGCCCTTGTTGTTGGTGAGTCGCACCAGATGATCGACACCGTGAGCACGTGCCACCTCAACCGTCGCGTCGGTCGAGCCGTCGTCGATCACGAGCCACTCGACGCTGTCAAAGCCGTCGATTGCCCGCGGCAGGTCCGCGAGCGTCTGCGGCAGCTGCTCCGCCTCGTTAAAGCAAGGGATCTGAATGATGAGCTTCATATGGGGAACGGCGCGTCCATCGCGGGGGGAGGTCGGGAGGGGGGCCTGCCCCCCTCCCGACCAAGCAGGGGATCTGGATGATGAGCTTCATGGCGTTCGGATTGCCTAGACTTGGCTTCCGCCAGTATCCCAAAGCGCACGGCACGGTCTTGGCGCCAAGCATCGATCAACCCAGCGGGCGCGGTGATGCGCTCCTCGCCCGGTGGGCCCCTATGAACCAAGGCTAGATGGAAAGCGCGATGCTCAGCCGGCCCAGCCCGGTCTCGATCCGCCTGGCACGGCTGCGTGCGCTCGGATCTGGGGGATGGGCGCGGATCGGCTTTGCCGTGATGTGCATCGGCGCGCTGATCGGCTACTTCGCATTCCCGACGTACCCCACCTACGACTCCTTCTACGCGCTGCTGTGGGGGCGGGACCTGCTGCACCTGCACCTGCCGGACTTCCGCGTGTATCGCGGGCCCACCGAGCACCCGCTGGCGATCGCCTTCGGGATGCTCTGCTCGATCTTCGGGCAGGGCGGCGCGCGGCTGATGGTGCTCGGCTCGATCGCCTCGTTCGTGGCCGCCGTAGCCGGGATGTACCGGCTCGGGCGCCTGTGCTTCGGACCGGTCACCGGGCTCGTGGCGGCGTTGCTGCTGCTGAGCCGCTTCTTCATCGAGAACCTCGCCGCCCAGGGCTACCTCGACATCTCCTACGTCGCGCTGATCGTGTGGGCGGTCGTGCTCGAGGTCGAACGCCCGCGGCGTGGCCCCCCGGTCTTCCTGGCGCTCGCTGCCGCGGGGCTGCTGCGCCCCGACGCATGGGTGCTGAGCGGCGCCTACTGGCTGTGGTGCTGCTGGCCGGCCCGCACCGACCGCGGCTCGTGGAGCTCGCGCGTGACGCTGGCACGGAGCCTTCGCTATCTCGCGCTCGCGGCGATCGCGCCGTTGGTATGGATCGTGCTGGACGCGATCGTCACCGGCAACCCCCTGTACTCGCTCACGGCCACCGCCAAGGCGGCCTCGGAACTGGAAAGAACCCAGGGCTTCACCAGCGTCGTGGGCTCGTTGTGGAGCTACGGCGTGCGCATCGACAAGCTGCCGGTGCTCCTCGGTGGCCTCGTGGGCATACCGGTGGCGGTGTGGATGGCACCGCGACGCGTGTTGATGCCGCTGGCGGCGCTCGTGCTGCTGGTCGGCGTGTACCTGGCAGAGGGTGCCGTCGGCGCGTCCGTCGTCGACCGCTATCTCGTGGGAGCCGCGACGATGCTGCTGCTGTTCTGTGCTGTCACCGTCGGCGGCTGGGCGATGCTCCAGCGCGGCGCGCGCCTGCGCCAGATCTGGATCGTCGCGGCGTCGGCGCTGGTCGTCTACGGCGGCGTCTCGGTGGCGAACACGCTCAGCCTGACGGGTTTGCGCACGACCCTCGCCGAGCACGAGGACTTCCACGAGGGCCTGGCGAGTGCGCTGCGGAGCCCGGCCGTGCGAGCCGAGCTGCGGCGCTGCCCGACGGTGTCGCTACCCGACAACAAGCTGATCCCCGACGCTCGTTGGATCCTCGACACGGTCGGCCAGCAGGACATCGTCGCCCGCAGTCAGGCGCGCGCCGAGGCCGACGCCGGCGAGCCCCAGCTCGCGCATCGCCTCGCCTCCGGCAGCGTCGCTGTCTACCCGCTCGGCAGCGCGATCTTCGTCGATGCGATCGTCGACCCGGGGGACAGCCCCGAGGACCAGTTGCCGCCGAAGGGCTTCAGGCCGATCTACACCAGTCGCTTCTTCGCGGTGTATGGCAACTGCTGAGGAGCCACAGCTCGGTCACGGCACCGCGGAGCGATCGGGCGGCGCGCCGGCCGGGCAGGCGGACTCCGAGCGCGCCCGGCGCTGGGTGTGGACGGGGCTCGCGCTCGTGTTGCTCGCCGGCCTAGGGCTGCGCCTTTGGGGCGTGCGCCAGGGCCTGCCGTACGCGTACAACAGCGACGAGGCCGACCACTTCCTCCCGCACGCAGTCGAAATGTTCCAAAAGGGAACTCTCAACCCCGGCTACTTCGCCAATCCGCCGGCGTTCACATACGTGCTGCACGGACTGCTCGCGATCGCCTACGGCGGCGCAGGCGGCGCCGTCCATGCCTACGAGCACGATCCCGAGAGCGTGTTCACGCTCGCGCGTGTCGCCGCCGCGCTGCTGGGGACGGCGGCGCTGTGGCTGCTGTACGCGACGGGCGCGCGGCTGTTCAACCGCGCGACCGGCCTGCTGGCGGCGGCAATCGAGGCCGTGGCGTTCCTGCCGGTCTTCTACGCGCATCTCGCGCTCAACGACGTGCCCACGCTCGCGCCGGTGACGCTCTCGCTGCTTGGCAGCGCCGGCATCCTGCGCAAAGGGCGAGCCCGCGACTACGTGCTCGCGGGCATCGGCCTGGGGCTGGCGAGCGCGACCAAGTACACCGGCGGGATCGTGATCGTGCCGCTCGCCGCCGCCGTCGCGGCGCGCCTGCTGGCGGATCGCCCGGCGGCGGGTCGGCGCGCGCTGCGCGGGCTCGCGCTCGCCGGCTTCGCCGCGCTGGCGGCATTCCTCCTCGCCAACCCGTACGCGCTGCTCGACTACAGCGCCTTCCACGGAGAACTCGTGCACCAGTCGACGCTCTCCGGCGAAGCACAGGGCAAGCTCGGGGCTCCTGGCGACGGTGGCATCGTCTACTACCTGTGGTCGCTGACGTGGGGCCTTGGCTGGGTGCCCGCGCTGGCCGCACTCGGTGGCGCGGTCACCGTGTGGCGCTCGGAGCGCGCCCTGTGGTGGCTGCTGGTGCCCGCGGCGCTCGCGTTCCTCGTGTTCATGGGGCTGCAGGGGCGCTACTTCGGGCGCTGGCTGCTGCCGATCTTCCCGATCCTGTGCATGCTGGCGGCGAGCTTCACGATGCAGGTCGCGCGCGCCGGCATCCAGCTCGCGCGCGGGTGGCGGACAGGCGGCGAGCCGGGCTCAGAGGGCGCCGCGCGCGGGCGAAGAACCGCGTTTGGCGTCGCGATCACAGCGCTGCTGGTCGCGGCGGTGCTCGCCCAGGGGCTGATCTACAGCGTGCACTCGGGCCTGGTGCTCTCGAGCGCGGACACACGCGCGCTGACGCGCAACTGGATGCTCGAGCACATCCCCGCCGGGACGCGCGTCGTCGTCGAGCCCGTGGCAGCCGAGTCCTGGGGGGAGCACTGGAAGCAGTACCCGGCGCTGAATGAGAGGCGCGCGCCGCGGCGCACCGCCCACGGGGGGCTCGAATCGCGATTCACGCACCAACAAGTCAGCCTCGAGGACTACGAGCGCACGCTGCGCCCGGCGCTGATCGACTACTACGAGCAGGAAGGCTACTGCTGGGTGATCAGCGGCTCGACCGAGTCCGGCCGCGCGTTCGCCGACCCGCGCGCGGTGCCGCAGGCGATCGCCTACTACAAGGCCCTCGCCGAACGCGGCGAAGTCGTCTATCGCGCCTCGCCGTACGCGCACGGACGGACGGACGGGCGGGGTGGGCGCGAACCGGTCCCCTTCAACTTCGACTGGAGCTTCGACTACTACCCGCTCGCCTACAGCCGTCCCGGGCCGCTGATGACCGTCTATCGGCTACATGGCGGACGCTGCGGCGCGGCCAAGGGGTGACAGCCGGCCAGGGTTATCCTGGGTCCAGATGACGAGCTGCACCGATACCGACAAGCTGCACCTGGCGCGCGCGATCGAGCTCGCACGCAACGGTCTCGGCGCCGTCAAGCCGAACCCGGTCGTCGGTGCGGTGGTGGCACGCGACGGAGAGATCCTGGGAGAGGGTTGGCACGAAGAATACGGCGCTGCCCACGCCGAGGTCAACGCGATCGAGGCGTGCGGCATGGCCGATCTCAGCGGCGCCACGCTGTACGTGTCGCTCGAGCCGTGCTGCCACGAGGGCAAGACGCCTCCGTGCACCGAGGCGATCCTGCAGGCCGGCATCGGCCGTGTCGTGATCGCCTCCGACGACCCCACCGAGAAGGCCTCCGGGCGCGGACTGGGAACCCTGCGCGACGAGGGCGTCGAGATCGTGCTCGCCGACGGCGAGCTCGCGGCAAGTGCACGACTGCTCAACCAGGCGTTCCGCAAGCACGCACGCGTCGGGCGCCCGTGGGTGCTGTTCAAGTCGGCGATGACGCTCGACGGCAAGGTCGCGACCCGCAGCGGCGACTCCCAGTGGATCAGCGGCGAGGACAGCCGCGGCCTCGCCCATCAATGGCGGGCGGCGGTTGACGCGGTGGTCGTCGGCATCGGCACCGCGCTCGCGGACGACCCGCGCCTCACCGCCAGGCCCGACGGCCTGCCGGCCGAGCCCGGCGCGCAGCCCCGGCGCGTCGTGTTCGATTCGCTGGCGCGGCTGCCGACGAGCTCCCAGCTGGTGGCCGCCGCCGCCGAGATCCCGCTCACGATCGTCGCCTCGCGCGCGGCCGCGCGCGCCGACACCGACGCGCTCGAAGCCGCGGGCGTGCAGGTGCTCGTCGCGACCGGCGAAAACGAGCCCGCGCGCGTGCGCTCGGCGCTCGATCAGCTGGGGGCGCTCGGCGTCGCCTCGGTGCTGCTCGAGGGCGGCCCGCATCTCGCCGGTGCCTTCCTCGACGCCGGTGAGATCGACGAACTGCGCCTGTTCCTGGCGCCGCTGCTGCTCGGCGGCAGCGCCGCGCGCGACCCGCTCGAGGGCGAAGGCGTCGAGCGCATCTCAGAGGCGTTGCGGGCACTCAGCTTCGACTGCCAGTCCGTCGGCGAGGACCTGCTCATCTCCGCGCGCCTGCGCGAGTGGTGAGCGATGCGACTGCAAGCTCCGATCGAGGGGATGAGTTGACGCGATGTTCACGGGCTTGATTGCCGATCTCGGCAGCGTCACCGGGCTCGAGCAGGACGCCGACGGCGCCACGCTGACGATCCAAACCCGGCTCGCCGAGAGCCTGCGGGAGGGCGACTCGATCGCCGTCAACGGCGTCTGCCTGACCGCCACCGAGGTCAGCGACGAGGGCTTCCAGGCGCAGGCGATGATCGAGACGCTCAGACGCTCGTCGTTGTGCGCGCTGGCGCCCGGCTCCGTCGTGAACCTGGAGCTCGCGCTGCGCGCCGGCGATCGCCTCGGTGGACACGTCGTCCAGGGTCACGTCGACGGCACCGGCACCGTCCGCTCGGTGCGTGAGGAGGGGTTCGCGCGGGTGCTGGAGATCGACACCGAACCCCAGCTCACGCGCTATCTGGTCGAGAAGGGCTCCGTCGCCGTCGACGGCGTCAGCCTGACCGTCACTGCGCTCGATGACTCCGGCTTCTCCGTGTCGCTGATTCCCGAGACGCTCGCGCGGACCAGCCTCGGCGAGATCCGCGAAGGCGGGCTCGTCAACATCGAGGTTGACATACTGGCCAAGCACGTCGAGCGCCTGATGGGCGCTATCACTAGGTGAGCATGAGTACACGCTCAACAACACCCTTCGCGACGATCGAGCAGGCAATCGAGGAGATCCGCGAGGGCAGGATGGTCGTCGTCTGCGACGACGAGGATCGCGAGAACGAGGGCGACCTGACGCTCGCAGCCCAGTTCGCCACACCCGAGGCGATCAACTTCATGGCCAAGGAGGGGCGCGGCCTGATCTGCCTGTCGCTGACCGCCGAGCGCTGCGACGAGCTCGGGCTCGACCTGATGGCCGCCAAGAACGAGTCGCCGTTCGAAACCCCCTTCACCGTCTCGGTCGAGGCGCGCGAAGGCGTCACCACCGGCATCTCCGCCCACGACCGCGCGCACACGATCCAGGTGGCGATCGACCCCGAGAGCCGGCCGCGTGACCTCGTGCAGCCCGGGCACGTGTTCCCGCTCAAGAGCCGCGCCGGCGGCGTGCTCGAGCGTGCTGGACAAACCGAGGCGGCAGTCGACCTGGCACGGCTCGCCGGCCTGAACCCCGCCGGCGTGATCTGCGAGGTGATGAACGACGACGGCACGATGGCGCGCGTACCCGACCTCGTCGAGTACTGCGCCCGCCACGGGCTGAGCATGATCACGGTGGCGGACCTGATCGCCTACCGCCGCCGCCACGACAAGCTCGTCGAACGGGTCGTCGCGACGCGATTGCCCACAGCGTTCGGCGACTTCGAGGCCGTCGGATACCGCTCGCTCATCGACGACAAGCACCACGTGGCGCTCGTCAAGGGCGACGTCGCCGGGCAGGCCGACGTGCTCGTGCGCGTGCACTCGGAGTGCCTCACCGGCGACGTCTTCCACTCGCTGCGCTGCGACTGCGGCGAGCAGCTCGAATCGGCGCTGTCGATGATCGAGCGCGAAGGCCAGGGAGTGCTGCTCTACCTCTCCCAGGAGGGCCGCGGAATCGGCCTGCTGAACAAGCTGCGCGCCTACCGCCTGCAGGAGGACGGCCTCGACACCGTCGAAGCCAACGAGCGTCTCGGGCTGCCCGCCGATCTACGCGACTACGGCATCGGCGCCCAGATCCTGGTCGACCTCGGGCTCAGCTCGATCCGGATCCTCACCAACAACCCGAAGAAGATCAGGGGCCTCGAGGGCTACGGGCTGTCCGTCAGCGCGCAGATCCCGATCGAGCACGCACCCAACGAGCACAACGCCGCCTACCTGCGCACGAAGGCCGAGCGGATGGGCCACACCCTCCACCACCAAGGGCTGAACGTCGACGACGAGCTGCTGCGCGAGGATCGGCGGCGCACGTGAGCTTCGCGATCACGGTCGCGTGCTTCTACGAGGAGCTCGCCGAGAAACTCCTCGACGGCGCACGCACCGCGTTCGCCGAGCACGGCCACCACGACGTCGAGGTGTTCGAGGTGCCCGGCGCCTTCGAGCTGCCGCTCGCCGCCAGCTACGCCGCAGCGAGCGGCCGCTTCGCCGGGGTCGCATGCCTCGGCGCGGTGATCCGCGGTGAGACCGACCACTACGACTACGTCTGCGCGGAGGTCGCGCGCGGGGTCATGCGCGTGCAGCTCGACACCGGCGTGCCGTGCACCTTCGGAGTCCTCACCTGCGCGACCATGGAGCAGGCGCTCGCGCGCGCCGGCGGCGCGCCGCCAGGCGGCACAAGCAAGCGCGACCAGGGCCGTCACGCCGCCGAGGCCGCAATCAGGCTCGCCGCACTGCGCGAGGAGCTCGCGTACGCCGGCGCCGGCACCGCCGTGTCCCCAGACCCGGACCGCTAGACTGCCGCCGATGGCAAAGGTGTGTCACAGCTGCGGCAAGGGTCCCGCGTTCGGACAGAGTCGCAGCCACTCGATGGTCGCCACCAAGCGGCGCTTCGACCCGAACCTCCAGAAGGTCAGGATCATGGTCGGCAAGGCGCCAAAGCGCGTCTACGTCTGCACGCGCTGTCTAAAAGCCGGCAAGGTAACCAAGGCTCTGTAGGACCGCTGGGCGGCGTGAGGCGGCGTCCTCGGTCGCTCGCGTGCGAAGCACGCCACGCTCCCTGCGTCCTTGCCTCACTTGCCCATCGGCCCTACAGAGAAACTGTTTGCGCCCGGGAGCGAGGCGTCGTCTCAAGACGACTTGCCCGGGGAAGGTGATAGACCTGTCGCCGTGACGGACACCAATTTGGTCCGCTTCCGCGCGGCGGTGGCGGGCGCTCTCGCCCATTTGGAATCGCGCCGCCAGGAGGTCAACGACCTCAATGTGTTCCCGGTCGCGGATGGGGACACGGGTGACAACATGGCGCTGACCTTGCGCGCCGTGCTGGCGGAGCTCGACCGCCTGCAGGGAAGCGATGGAGCCCGCACGATCGACGAGATCGGACGCGAGGAGATCGTACAGTCGGTCGCGCGTGCGGCGCTGCTGGGAGCGCGTGGCAACTCCGGGGTGATCCTCTCGCAGCTGATCCGCGGTGCCGCCGAGGAGCTGGTCTCGAGGCCCGGGCAGCTGATCGACGCGACGCTGATCGGCGCGGCTCTGGCCAACGCCGCCGACCGTGCGTACTCCTCCGTGCGCGACCCGGCGGAGGGCACGATCCTGACGGTCGCGCGCGAGATGGCCCACAAGATCGTCGCGGACCTCGCGCACGGGCCGGAGACCGCCCGCTTCGGGCCGGCGACCGAGCCGGGCGACCAGGACAAGGTGATCGCGGCCGCGCTCGAACGCGCAGTGCAGGCGGGGGAGGAGTCGGTCAAGCGCAGTCCCGAGCTGCTCGCCGCGTTGCGCGAGGCCGGTGTCGTCGACGCCGGCGGCTACGGCCTCACGATCATCTTCGCCGGCGTCGTCGCGGCGTTGCGCGGCGAAGAGCCGCCGCCGCTCGACCACTACGCGCCGGCACGCATCACCCACCCTGAGCACACGTCGGGTACCTATCGCTTCTGCACGAACTTCGCCGTGACCGGCAACGGCCTGAACCCCGCCAGCTTCATCGCCGCGCTCGAAGAGCTCGGCGACTCGGTGCTGGTCGTCGGGGACCCGAGCACCCTGAAGGTGCACCTGCACACCGATCAGCCCGAGGTGGCCACCTCGGTGTTCGCGGACGCCGGCGAGGTGTCGCACCTGGATGTCGCCGACATGCGTGCGCAGGTCGCCGAGCGCGACGGGCGCCTCGGCGCCTACAGCGCGGACGCGCTCGCCGTCGGCAGCGACGGGCCGCGCGGGGAGGCGGTGCGCTGCGCCGCGGTGGCCGTCGTCAGCGGCGAGGGACTGCGCCAGCTGTTCCACGAGCTCGGCGTGCACACGATCGACGGTGGACCGACGCTCAATCCATCGACCTACGACCTGCTCGCCGGTATCCACAGCGTGCCGACCGAGGAGGTCGTGCTGCTGACCAACAGCGCGAACGTGATCATGGCGGCCGAGCACGCGGCTCAGCTGTCGGACAAGCAGGTGCACGTCGCCCCGACCACCAGCCAGCAGGCCGGCCTCGCCGCGGCAGTCGCGCTCGCGCCAGAGCGCTCCGTCGAGGAGAACGCGCAGGCGCTGACCGAGGCGCTCGCGCGGGTGCGCACCGGCGCCGTGGCGCCCGCGGCTCGCGACGACAGCCAGGGGCGCTTCAAGCGTGGCGATGCCGTCGGGTTCGTCGAGGAGGAGGTGCTGGCCTGGGGCGATCCGCGCACGACGCTGCAAGCCGTGCTGCACACGCTCGCCACCGCCGTCAACGGCGATGGGCCGCCGGAACTGATCAGCGTGCTCGACGGCGAGGGTGCTCCGCTCGGGCTCGAGGAGGTCGCGGCGATGACCAACGGCGGCGTCGAGCTCGAGCTGCGCCACGGCGGCCAGCCGGCGTACTGGTGGCTGCTCGCCGCCGAGTGAGCGGGCCGACACGCTGTATAGCAATGGTATGGCGGTGGTTTGCGAGCGCAGATGCTCGGTACGACCGCCGTCGCGATCATCATTGACAGGAAATGCCAGCGATCACCCCTGAGACACTGGACGCGCCCGCAGGCGCGAGCCGCGAGCGCAGCAGCAGCGACAGCTCGGTGCGCGTCACGAGGTTCGCCTCGAGCGAGACGCTCAGCCACGCGGAGCTGATTGGCGCACCGGTGCGCTGGCCGCGCCCGTCGCGCCTGGAGGCGCCGCTGGCGCCCGCGCCCAAGAAGATGGCCGCCGGACTGCTTGCGCTCGGGCTGGGAAGCGTCGGCGAGCTACTCGAGCACCTGCCGAGTGACAGCCGCGAGGCGCGCACGATCGCGGCGCTGCGCGCCGGCGAGCAGGCGACGGTGTCGGTCGAGGTGCGGACGATCAGCGCGCGCGCCGTGCGCCGGCGCGGGATGCGTCCACTGGTGGAGGCGTCGGTGTTCGATGCCACCGGCAGGATGCGGGCGACGTTCTTCAACCAGCCATGGCTGGTCGAGCGCTATCCGTCCGGCACGCGGCTGTTGCTGCACGGCAAGGCCGACGCACGCGGCGGCTTCAGCGTGTCCCATCACGCGCTGGGCGCAGATGCTGGCGTCGGGGCTCTTGCCGGCCCTGGTGAGAGCGATGCGGTCGCGCACTACCCGGCGGCGGATGGCATCACCTCGACGCAGCTGCTCACGCTCGTACGCGGCGCGCGCGACGCGCTGGGCGACGTGCCCGAGACGCTCTCGGCGGCGATGCGCGTGATCGAAGGCATGCCTGATCGCGCGAGCGCGCTGGCGGCGATGCACTTCCCGCGCGTTCCCGGCGACCTCGAGACGGGACGCCGCCGGCTGGCGTTCGAGGAGCTGCTGCTGACGCAGCTCGCTTTTCTGCGCCGCCGCGCCGCGCGCATGGCCCGTACCGGCGCCGCGGTGCTGGCCGATCAAGGCGCGCTCGGCGATCGCTGGCTGGAGACGGGCCTGCCGTTCGCGCTGACCGGCGATCAGCGCCGCGCCGCCGAGGCGATCGCGGGCGACCTGCGCCAACGCGCCCCGATGCAGCGGCTGCTGATGGGAGAGGTTGGCAGCGGCAAGACCGTCGTCGCCCTGTACGCGATGCTGCAGGCCGTCGGGCACGGACACCAGGCGGCGCTGATGGCGCCGACGGAGACGCTCGCCGAGCAGCACTTCGCGACGATCCAAGCGCTACTCGGAGGCGGCGTGGGTGGGGTTCTCATCAGTACCGCCCTGCTGACCGGCTCGACGCCCGCGGCGCGGCGGCGCGACATCCTCGGCAAGCTCTCGAGCGGCGAGCTTTCGCTGATCGTGGGCACGCACGCGCTGATCGAGCCTGACGTGCGCTTCCACGCACTGGCCGTGGCGGTGATCGACGAGCAGCATCGCTTCGGTGTGCGCCAGCGCGCCGCGCTTGGCGAGCGCGACCCCGCGCAGGCCGATGAAAGCTCGACGCTGGCCCCGCACATGCTGCACATGACCGCGACGCCGATCCCGCGTACGCTCGCGCTCGCGCGCTACGGCGACCTCGACACGAGCGCCCTGCGCGAGCTTCCGCGCGGGCGCCAGCCGATCGAGACACGCCTCGTCTGCGGCGACCAACAGCGGGCACGGGCGTATGCAGAGCTGCGTGCGGAGCTCAAAGCCGGCCGCCAGGGCTATGTCGTGTGCCCGCTGATCGACGATCCCGACGCGCTGGCAGCGGGCGCCGCCACCGACGCCCAGACGGCCCCGGCCACGCCGGCGTCGGGGCTGCGAGCCGCGAGCGCTGAGCTGCAGCGTCTGCGCAAAGGCGAGCTCGCGGGCTACGAGCTCGCGCTTCTGCACGGCGGCATGCGCCCGCGCGAGAAGCAGGAGGCGATGGCGGCGTTCACCTCCGGCAAGGCAGACGTGCTCGTCGCCACGACGGTGATCGAGGTCGGCATCGACGTGCCCAACGCGACCGTGATGCTGATCGAGAACGCCGAGCGCTTCGGGATCTCACAGCTGCATCAGCTGCGGGGGCGCGTCGGGCGCGGCGAGCACCGCTCGCGCTGCCTGCTCGTCGGGCCTGCGGATGCAGGCGGCTCGGGCCGGCTCGGCGCGCTGGTGCGCTACACGGACGGCTTTCGCCTGGCCGAGATCGACCTGGCGATGCGCAAGGAGGGCGAGCTGATCGGCACGCGCCAGTCCGGCCTCGGGCAGTTCCACGTCGCGCGCCTGCCCGACGACGCGCAGATGCTCGAGCGCGCCCGCGCCCGCGCCGAGGCGATCGTCGCCGATGACCCGGAGCTGCGCGCGCCCGAGCACGCGCTGCTGGGCGTCGCCCTGGCGCGCGAGCTCGGCGCTGACGCAGCGCAGCCGCTGTCGGCGTGACGTTACGGTTCTCGGCATGCGGGTCATAGCTGGAGCGCTCGGCGGCAGGCGCCTGCGGGCGCCGGTTGGCAGGGTCACGCGACCGACCTCCGACCGCGTGCGGGAGGCCGTGTTCGCGATGCTCGGCGACGTCGAGCGCGCACGCGTGCTCGACCTGTTCGCGGGCACCGGCGCCCTCGGGATCGAGGCGCTCTCGCGGGGAGCCGCGCGGGCGGTGTTCGTCGAGCGTGACGCGGGCGCGGTGCGGGTCCTGAAGGGCAATATCGAGGCATTGGGGATCGCCGCGGAGGTGGCCGAGGTGCGTCGCGGCGACGCGCTCGAGGCGCTGCGCAGCGCAGAGACGGCGAAGGAGACATACGATCTCGTGTTCATCGACCCCCCGTACGGGCGGGCGCGACCAACCCCCTCGCCGTCCGGGCAGCCGATCGGCGAGCGGTGGGGTCCGGAGCTGTCGGCAATCCTGCCGGCGCTACTGAGCCCCGGCGCGCGCGTCGTCGTCGAGAGCGATCGTCGCGCTCCCCTCGAGCTCGACGTGCCGCTCGAGCGCAGCAAGCGCTACGGGGACACTTCGATCACAATCCACCGCCATCAATGACCTCAACGCGCAAATCGATCGTCGTCTGTCCCGGCTCCTATGACCCGATCACCAACGGTCACCTCGACGTGATCCGCCGCGCCGCCGCGTTGTATGACGAAGTCGTCGTCGCGGTGGTCAACCGCTCCGTGCGCAAGAGCAGCGCGCTGTTCGGCATCGACGAGCGCGTGGGCTTCATCGAGCGCGCGCTCGAGGACCTGGACGGGGTACGCGTGGAGCCGTTCTCGACGCTGGTCGTCGACTTCGCCAGGAGCATCGGCGCGAAAGCGATCGTCAAGGGACTGCGCGCGATCTCGGACTTCGAGTACGAGCTCGAGATGAACCAGCTCAACCGCCGCCAGGATCCGCAGATCGAGTCCGTGTACCTGATGGCCTCGCCGCAGTACAGTTTCCTGTCATCCAGCGGCGTCAAGGAGCTCGCCACGTTCGGCGGCAAGATCGACGATCTTGTGCCCGACGAGGTGGCCCGGCGCTTGCAGGAAGAGCTGAGACGCTGACGAAATGAGCGATGACGCGGGGCTGGAGGCCCCGCGGAGGTGACTAAAAATGGATGTCCTGGTACTCATAGACAAGCTCGACGACTTGGTGCACAACGCCAAGACGATCCCGCTCAGCGACTCCGTGCGCGTCGACAAGGAGGAGATCTACGACATCCTCGACCAGATGCGCGCGACGATTCCCGAGGAGATCAAGCAGGCTCGCTGGATCGTCAAGGAGCGCCAAGAGATGCTCGCCGAGGCCAAGAAGGAGGCTGAGCGCATCATCAAGGAAGCGCGTGAGCGCCAGGAGCGGCTGGTGGGCGAGGAGGAGGTCACCAAGCAGGCCGAGCGCGCTGCTGAGGACATCGTCGAGGACGCTCGCGCACGCGAGCGCGAGATCAGGCTCGGCGCTGAGGACTACGCCGATGAGATCCTCAACACGCTCGAGGTCAACCTGTCGAAGTTCATCGCGGCGGTGCAGCGGGGGCGCGAGCGCCTGCAGGGCAAGGATGAGCCGGCTGAAGTCAGCTAGTGGCGACGCCGTACACCACCGTGTCGAAGCCGCGCTGCTCTAGAGTCGACACGTGAACACGCAGGCAGCGACACGCGCGGCCGTGCACAAGCTGAAGGTCGCACGGGCGCTGATCGACACGGGCATGTTCGAGCCGCTGCGCCCGGACAGGACGCTGCAGTCGATGGTGGCGCTGCGCCGCTGGGGCGCGACGCCGGCCGGTGCCTATACGGGCGCCGCGGCGCGCCATCCTGGCCGTCTGGCGCTGATCGACGAGCGCGGCGCGCTCAGCTTCAGGGAAGTGCAGCGCCGGACCAACGCGCTCGCGCACGAGCTGCGCAAGGCGGGCATCGGCGCCGGCGATGGGGTCGCGATCATGTGTCGCAACCATCGCGGCTTCGTCGAGGCGACCGTGGCGTGCTCGAAGCTCGGCGCCGGCGCGCTGTTCCTGAACACCGCCTTCGCCGGGCCGCAGATCACCGACGTGCTCGCGCGCGAGCAGCCCGTGGCCGTGATCTATGACGAGGAGTTCAGCGGCCTGGTCAGCGCGGGCGCCGAGGGCAGGCTGCGGTTCATCGCCTGGCAGGAGGCGGGCTCGAGCCCGCAGGAGCCGACGCTCGAGCAGCTGATCGCCCGCGGCGATGACTCCGATCTCGCGCCGCCGGCGGAGAAAGGTCGGATCGTGATCCTGACCTCGGGTACCACGGGCACCCCCAAGGGCGCGGCGCGCCCGCAGAGTGACTCGGTCGAGCCGGCGGCCGCGCTGTTCTCGAAGATCCCGTTGAAGGCGCGCGAGACGACGATGATCGCCGCGCCGATGTTCCACTCCTGGGGCTTCGCCCACTTCCTGCTCAGCCTGCCGCTGCTCTCGACGCTCGTGCTGCGCCGCAAGTTCGACCCGGAGGAGACGCTGAAGGCCGTCGCCCAGCACCGCGCGAGTGCGCTCGTGGTGGTGCCGGTGATGCTGCAGCGGATCCTCGAGCTGCCGCCGGAGACGATCGCGCGCTACGACGTCAGCTCGCTGAAGGTGATCGCCGTCAGCGGCTCGGCGCTGCCCGGCGAGCTCGCGACACGGGTGATGGACACCTTTGGAGACGTTCTCTACAACCTGTACGGATCGACTGAGGTCGCATGGGCGACGATCGCGACGCCAGAGGACCTGCGGGCCGCACCCGGGACCGCCGGGCGTCCGCCGCTCGGGACGGTCGTGAAGCTGCTGGACGAGGACGGCCGCGAGGTGCCGCGGGGCGAGGTCGGCCGGATCTTCGTTGCCAACGAGTTCCAGTTCGAGGGTTACACCGACGGCGGCGGCAAGGAAATCGTCCGCGGATTGATGCGCACCGGCGATGTCGGGCGCCTCGACGCGGCCGGGCGGCTGTTCGTCGACGGACGCGACGACGAAATGATCGTCAGCGGCGGCGAGAACGTGTTCCCGCGCGAGGTCGAGGACCTGCTGGCCGACCACAGCGGAATCGAGGATGTGGCGGTCGTGGGGGTGGAGGACAAGGAGTTCGGCCAGCGGCTGAAGGCGTTCGTCGTGCCCCGCAACGGCGACGATCTGACGGAGGAGGCGATCCAGTCGTATGTGAAGCAGAACCTCGCCCGTTACAAGGTTCCGCGTGACGTCGTGTTCGTCGATCAGCTACCGCGCAACGCCACCGGCAAGGTGCTCAAGCGGGAGCTCCGCACACGCTCCTAGCGTCGCCGCGCCGTCTCGCTAGCCTGGAGGAACGTGGCTGCCGGGACACACGATTTTGACCTCGCGGGCTTGCGCCTGAGCCCCGGCGAGGGACGGCGTCTCGAGCTGGCGGTGCCGATCGAGTCGCTGGTGCTCGGCAGCGAGCGCTACGCCGCGCAGCCGCGCCTCGTGCCGGTCGAGCTGAACGTCTCGCGGATGGCCGGCGGCGGCTACGCGCTGCGGCTGCGCTTCTCTGCTGAGATCGCCGGACCGTGCATGCGCTGCCTGGCTGAGGCGAGCCCGCGCGTGGACGTCGAGGCGCGCGAGGTCGACCGCCCGGGCGGGGGCGAGGAGCTCGACAGTCCCTACGTACACGACGAGACGCTCGACGTCGCTGGGTGGGCGCGCGACGCGTTCGCGCTGGCGATGCCGGCAAAGATCCTGTGTCGCGAGGACTGCGCGGGTCTGTGCCCGGTGTGCGCCGCCGATCTCAACACCGCGGAGCCAGGGCACCAGCACGAGTCGGCGCCGGATCCGCGCTGGGCGAAGCTGCGCGAGCTCGAGCTCGAGTGAGCGGCGCTGCAAGGGCCGCAGATGAGATCTCGGGGAGGGTGGGCTTGCTACCCTTCTCACGCCGATGGCCGTCCCCAAGAAAAAGCAGTCACACAGCCGCACCGCCAAGCGGCGTGCCCAGCACAAGATCGGCACGCCGACGCTGAACGCCTGCCCGCAGTGCCACAGCCCGCGCCGGCCGCATCGGGTCTGCCCGGTGTGCGGCAGCTACGCGGGCCGCGAGATCGTGACGCCCGGGGCGCACGATCACGATCACGAGCACGACCACTCCTAACGGGCAGTGACGCCAGGGGCCTCGTCCTCCAGGTCACCGTCGCTCCCCCCGGAGCTGGAGCACCCGGTGGTCGCGGTCGACTGCAACGGCGCGGACCGAGGGCCGGCTGAGGTCGCCGCGGGCGCCGCGCTCGCGGCCGCCGCGGGCGCGCGCATACTGCTGTTCGGCCCCGCCGAGGAGCTCGGCTCGCCACCACCAGGCGTGGAGGTCGTCGACGCGCCCGTGTCGATCGCGAAGGCCGAGGATCCGGTGCTCGCGGCGCGCACGACGCCCGAAGCCTCGATCGTGCAGGCGGCGAGGGCGGTCGCAGCGGGCAGGGCGCAGGCGCTGGTGTGCGCCGGCGCCACCGGCGCGGCGCTGGCCGCGGGCACGTTCAACATCAAGCGCGCCCACGGCATCTACCGTCCGGCGCTGGCGATCCCGCTGCCCGTTCCACACCACCCCGTCACGCTGCTCGACGTCGGCGCGAGCGCCGAGGCGCGCCGCGAGCACCTGGTGCAGTTCGCGTTCATGGGCGCCGCGCTCGCGCGGGTCGTGCTGGGCGTACCCGCACCGCGCGTCGGTCTGCTGTCAAACGGCGAGGAGGACGCGCGCGGCAGCGCGCTGGTACTCGAGGCCCACGCGGAGCTGCGCGAGCGCACGATGAACGCCGGGGAGGGCTTCGATACGTTCGAGTTCGTCGGCAACGTCGAGGGTGGAGACGTCGTCTCGGGTCGAGCCGACGTGATCGTGACCGATGGCTTCACGGGGAACATCGCGCTCAAGCTCATGGAGGGCGTCTCGCAGACGATGCTCGGTGTCGTGCGCGACGCCGCGATGTCCTCCAAGCGCGCGACGCTCGGCGGTCTGCTGCTGAGACCCTCGTTGCTCGGGGTTCGCGAGGAGCTCGACCCGGAAGCCAGCGGTGGCGCATATCTGCTCGGGCTGCGGCGACTCGGTGTCGTCCCGCACGGGCGCTTCACGCGCACCGGCTTCGCGCAGGCGATTCTGCGCGCCGAGCGTGGCGCACGCGAGGACATCGTCGCGCAGACGCACGCCGCACTCGAGCAGGCGGGCGCGCTCAGGCGTGCGCCCGTGTCCGCTTCGGTCGCTAGCCTGCCGCAGGCGCAATGACCCGCGAGCAAGTGCTGACCCTGATCCGCAACCACCTGGCCGACGAGCTCGATGTCGAGCCCGACGCGATCGTCGAGAGCACCCGCTTCAAGGAGGACCTGGAGGCGGATTCGCTGGACCTGTACACGCTGGTGCAGGAGCTCGAGGACACCTACGGAGTGCGTATGTCCGACGAGCAGGCTGCGCAGATCCTGACCGTGGGTGCGGCGGTCGACTTCGTGCTGGCCCACGATGGGATCGCGCATGAGGAGCGATGATGCTGCTCGGCGAGCTGCTGGACGAACTGCCCGTGGAGCTGGCGCGCCAGGTCTTCACGCACGCCTCCTGGAGCGAGCGGCCGAGCGACTCCTACACGCGCCTCGCGTTTCTCGGGGACAGCGTGCTCGCGCTGGCCGTGACCGCGTACCTGTACCCGCTGCTGGAGGCCGATCGCTTCGGTGCCGGCCGGCTGACCAAGATTCGTGCGCAGGCCGTCTCCGGAGTGTCCTGCCGCGCGGTCGCAGAGCGCTTGGCGCTGCCCGAGCGGCTGCGAGCAGCAGCACCCGCTGGGGTGCGTCAGAGCGCGGCCGCGCTCGTCGAGACCGAGCGCGTGCTCGCCTCGGTGATCGAGGCCGTAATCGGCGCGTGCTACCTGCATGCCGGCTACGAGCGCACCGCCGACGCGGTCGTCGAGGCCTTCGCGCCGGAGATCGAGGGTGCGCTCGAGCATCCTGTCGACTTCAAGTCGGCGCTGCAGGAGTTGCTCGCCCGGCGCGGCGCCGAGGTCAGCTACGAGATCACCGGCGAGCACGGGCCGCCCCACGAACGCACGTATGCGGTCGCTGCAACGGTCGACGGACGCGAGCTGGGGAGCGGCAGCGGCCGGAGCAAGAAGCACGCGGAGCAGGAGGCGGCACGCATAGCTGTCGAGCGACTCACCGCCGAGCCATGAGGACGTATGGCGGCGCTGGATCTGCGTCCTCGGTCGCTCGCGTGCTGGCCGATCGGCGATCCCGTCGATCGACGATCGGTACGCCACGCTCACTGCGTCCTTGTCCAGCTTGCCCTACGTACTCATGGACAGTGAGGGAGCGCACGGCATGCGCTTGAAGTCGTTGACCTTGAGCGGGTTCAAGTCGTTCCCCGACAGCACCCGCCTTGACTTCGGTCCGGGCGTGAGCGTTGTCGTCGGCCCCAACGGGTCCGGCAAGTCCAACGTCACCGACGCGGTCCTATGGGCGATGGGCGAGCAGTCGCCGCTGGCCGTGCGCGGCCAGTCGATGCAGGACGTGATCTTCGGCGGTGGCCGCGGCGTGCAGCCGCGCAGCGCGGCGGAGGTCGAGATCGTGCTTGACAACTCCGACGGCAGCATCGACATCCCGTTGAGCGAGATCTCGATCGCGCGGCGGCTCGAGCGCAGCGGCGAGGGCGGATATCGGCTCAACGGCGCGCGCTGCCGCCTGACAGACGTCATCGAGGTGCTCTCGGATACTGGGCTGGGCAAGGAGACGCACTCGGTCATCTCGCAGGGCCGGGTGGATGCGATCGTCACCTCCAAGCCGCGCGATCGACGCCTGCTGATCGAGGAGGCGGCGGGCCTGGGCAAGCACCGCAAGCGTCGTCGGCGCGCGCAGCTGAAGCTCGAGCGCACGCAGGAGAACCTCGATCGTGCGCTCGACGTCGAGCGCGAGGCGCGCACCCGTCTGCGCCCGCTCAAGCGCCAGGCTGAAGCGGCAGAGCTGCACGAGCGCCTCGAGCGCCAGATCCTGCAAGCCCGGTGGGAGCTCGCCCGCGACCAGTCGCGTGCTCGGCGCATCGAGCTCGCCGGCGCTGAGGTGAGCGTCGCCGAGGCGCGGACCGCGCGTGCCGAGATCGAGCGGACGCTGCAGGAGACGATCGATCAGCGCGGTGCGGCCGAGCGCGCGCTGGCCGAGCGCACGGAGCGCCACGATGCGCTCTCGCGCGGCGTCTACGAGGCCCGTTCGGCTCGCGACCGGCTGACGCTGCGGGCCGAGCAGGTCGCCGCAAGTGCGCAGGCGCTGAGTCGACGGATCCAGCGGGTGGAGCATGAGCTCGAGGGCCTTTCGCAGCCCGACGACGGGGACGGCGAGAGCGCTGAGGGCGCCGACGGCGAGGAGCGCATCGCGGCGCTGCAGGCGCAGCTCGCAGAGATCCTCGCGAGCCGCGAGCAGGAGATCGAGCGCGAGATCAGCGAGCTGCAGGCGGCGCTCATCGAGCAGACGGCGCGCATCGAGCACAGCGAGACGGCCGCTGCTGTCGCCCGGGCCGCCCGCGTCGAGGCCGACGAGCACGCCGAGCAGGCGCGTGCGCGCCTGGCGAGCGCGGAGCGCGAGGCACAGGACGCCAGGCGCGAGTCAGCGCGCGTCGGTGCTGAGCTGGCTGCCGCGAATCAGTTCCTGCGCGGGCACGCGCACGTCGGCGGTGATCACGCCGACGGATCCGGGCGCGGCGGCTCGCCGAGGGCGCTCAGCGAGGAGCTCCGGGTGCAGGACGGCTACGAGCTCGCGTTGGCGGCGGCGCTGGGAGGCCGCCTTGACGCGGCACTCGTCCCGGACGTCGCCGGTGCACAGGAGCTGCTCGACCGCGCCGGTCCGGATGGTGCCAGCGCGTTGCTCGCCGCGAGCAACGCGACGCCCAGCGCGCGCAACGCTGCGCCGCAGCCGACGCCGGATGCCCGTCGGCTGACGGAGCTGATCAGCGGACCGGCGGAGGTGCTCGCCCTCGCCGCGCGTCTGCTCGAGAACGCCTGGGTCGTCGAGCGTCTCGAGCAGCTACCCGACGACTTCGCCGGCATCGCCGCCACCCGCGGCGGGCGCGTCTGGTTTGCCTCCTGGGGCGAGGTGCGCCAGCTGAGCAAGGGCGGGACCGAGCTGGTGCTCGCACGGCGCAACGAACGCGACCGGCTGATCGCGCTCGCAGAGCGCGCAGCGCAGGCGGAGCAGCTCGCGCGGGCCAGCGGCGAGCAGCTGCTCGCCGAGGTACGCGCCGGCGATGAGGCACGCATGAGCAGCGAAGCTTCGCTGCGCGACGCCGAACGGGGGCTCGCGGAGGCGGGCGAGGTGGCCCGGCGCACGCGCTGGCTGATCGAGCAGCGCCGGGTAGCGCCCGCCGAGGGCGCGCTGGCCGTGCGCAAGGCGGAGCTCGAAGGCGAGCTGGCGTCCGAGCGCCGCCAGGCCGAGCGCCGCGGGCGCGAACGGCTCGAGCGCGCGGCGCGGCTGGAGCGACTGCGCGCCCAGCACGAGCTCGACACCGACGTCGCGCCGCTCGCCGAGCGCCTCGCGCAGGCACTCGCCGCTGCGGCGGAGGGCGTTCAGCGGCGGGTTGGCGAGCTCGAGGCCGAGCTCGCCGGCGAACGTCAGGCAGGTGAGCAGATGACGGCGCAGCTGCGCGCGTGCGCCGCGCGCGAGGCCGAGATTCAGGCGGCCCTGCGTGCTGCGGGCGAGACCGTCACCGCGGCGGAGGTCGCCGCACAACGGGTGCGCGACCAGGCGAGCGAGGCCGAGACCGAGTTGACGAGCGTCGGCGAGCGCCTCGGACTGTCCGACACCGGGCAGGGCGCAGACGGCCAGGCCGAGCGTGAGCCGCTCGGCGAGGAGGAGCTGGAGGCGCTGCGGTCGCGGGTCGAACGGCTGACACGTCGGCGCGAGCAGCTCGGTCCCGTGAATCCGCTCGCGCAGGAGGAGTATTCCGAGGCTCTGGCACACGTCGAGGAGCTCGAGACCCAGCGCGGCGACCTCGAGACCGCGCTGCGCGAGCTGCGCTCGGTGATCCGCGAGACCGACCGCCAGATCGAGGAGACGTTCGAGCAGACCTTCGCGGCGGCCGCGCGCAACTTCGAGGAGCTCGTAGGCGACGTATTTCCGGGCGGCAGCGGACGGCTACGGCTGGTTCGCGAAGATCAGGGGCCGCGACCGGTGCTCGGCGGCCAGCAGCTGCCCGACGGCGAAGGCGTCGACGCCGACACGATCGAGGCCGCTGCCGAGGCTGAGAGCGAGGCTGAGCGTGGGGGCGAGGAGGAGCAGCTCCCGGGCGTCGAGATCGAGATCACGCCCGCGGGCAAGTCGACAAAGCGGCTGACGCTGCTCTCCGGCGGAGAGAAGTCGATGACCGCGCTGGCGTTCCTGTTCGCGGTGTTCCTCGCGCGTCCGTGCCCTTTCTACATCCTCGACGAGGTCGAGGCCGCGCTCGACGACCTCAACCTCGATCGCTTCCTGACGCTCTTGCGTCGCTACGCAGGGCGCGCGCAGTTCATCGTCATCACCCATCAGAAACGCACGATGGAGGCGGCGGACTGGCTGTACGGGGTTTCGATGGGTCAGGACGGAGTCTCGAAGGTGCTCTCGCGGCGGCTGCCGTCCGAGCACCCTGAGGGGCACAGGCAGGCCCGGTCAGAGGTGGCTGAGGTCGCCGAGGTCGCCTGAGCGAGCGACGGTCGCCGCGGCGCACGCGCACCGCGCGCTCGGCCGTACGGTCGCTGCTATCGTCGCGCGCCCCGTGGCCCGCGACTGGAGTGACCTGTTCATCACCGACGCCGGCGCCCAGGCCGGTGTCGCTCCCGAGCCCGCTTCGCGCCAGCGCGGCGGCCTCTTTCGCCGGCTGCGCGAGAGCATGGCCAAGACGCGGCAGGCGCTTGGCTCAGAGATCCACGCGACGCTCTTCGGCGTGCTGGACGAGCACACGTGGGAACGCCTCGAGGAGGCTTTGATCATGGCCGACGTCGGCGCTGCCACCACCGCCTCGGTGGTGCAGACGCTCGAGACCGAGGCAGCGGAGGGGCAGCTCGAGGGCGGGCAGGCGCTCAGCGAGCGGCTGATCGAGCTGCTGGCCGCGACCGCGCGCGTGGGGGACGGACGGATCGACATTCGTTCGCAGCCGACCGTGATCATGGCAGTCGGCGTCAACGGCACCGGCAAGACGACGACCATCGGCAAGCTCGCGTGGCACCTGCGCGAGCAGTTGGGGCGCAGCGTGCTGCTCGCCGCGGCGGACACGTTCAGGGCTGCGGCCGGCGAGCAGCTCGAAGGCTGGGCGCAACGCGCGGGCTGCGAGATCGTCACCGGGCCGCCGGGCTCTGATCCTGGCGCAGTGGCGTTCGATGCGATTGCGCAGGCGCGCGCAGGCGGCATCGACGTGGTGATCGTCGACACCGCCGGTCGGCTGCACACCCAGGACGATCTCATGGGTGAGCTCGCCAAGGTGCGCCGCGTGATCGCCCGCCAGCTCGAGGGCGCCCCGCACGAGACGCTGCTGACGATCGACGCGACCACCGGACAGAACGGGCTGCGCCAGGCGAAGCAATTCGCCGAGGTGGCCGATGTCACCGGCGTGGTGCTGACAAAGCTCGACGGCACCGCGCGTGGCGGCATCGCGCTGGCGATCGCGCGCGAGCTGCAGCTGCCCGTCAAGCTGATCGGGGTGGGAGAGTCCGTCGAGGACCTGCGCCCCTTCGACGCGGACGATTTCGCGCGCGCGCTGATCGCCGAGGAGTGAACAGGTCACGAGGGCGGCGTGCCTGTGCGAGGAGTTGTGCCGATGGACGCGGCGTGGAGAGGTAATCTGGTCCTATGGATTGGATCCTCTGGGTGGTCGCTGCGTGCATTCTCGGCTTCGGTGAGGTGCACACCGGGGCGCTGTATCTGCTGCCGTTCTCGGCGGGCGCGGCGCTCGCGGCAGTCGTAAGCCTGATCGGCGTCGGCGCACCGCTCACCGTGATCGTGTTCGTGCTCGCGTCGGTGATCATGTTCGGCGCGCTGCGGCCAATCGCACGGCGTCACCGGCGGCTGCCGCCCGCGATCCGCACCGGTGCAGCCGCGCTCGTGGGGCGGCGCGCGATGGTGCTCGAGCGGATCGCCAACGACGAGGGCATCGGCTGCGTCAAGATCGACGGTGGCGAGGTCTGGACCGCGCGCAGCTACGACGAGGACGAGGTGATCAACGTCGGCGAGCGCGTCGAGGTCGTGGAAATCAAGGGCGCGACAGCCCTGGTAATGCACTGAGGCGACCGACGGCCGGCGCGAGGCTTTGTCCTCGATCGCTCGTGTGCTGGCTGGTTCGGGGATGCGAGCGCGAAGCGCGAGTGTCTCCCGGTCCAGCACACTTCGCTCACTGCGTCCGCGTCTCGCTTGGCCCTCGGCCGCCTCAGGCGCGTTCCACTCCTTAGGCGCGTCTCATTAGAGATACGCTCTCCTGGGTAGGAAAAGCGAAAGGAACCGGTCATGGTCGCCATCATCGTCATCGTTGTGCTCGTCGTGTTCGTGCTCGCGGTCGCGGCGCGTACGATTCGCGTCATCCCGCAGGCACGTGCGGGAGTGGTGGAGCGACTCGGTCGCTACAGCCGCACGCTGGAGCCCGGGTTGACGATCGTCACGCCGTTCATCGACCGCGTCAAGCCGCTCGTGGACCTGCGCGAGCAGGTCGTGAACTTCGCGCCGCAGTCGGTGATCACCGAAGACAACGTCGTCGTCGGGATCGAGACGGTCCTCTACTTCACGATCACCGACCCGCGCTCGGCGACGTATGAAATTGCGAATCCGCTGCAGGCGATCGAGCAGCTGACGGTGACGACGCTGCGCAACGTGATCGGCGGCCTGACGCTGGAGGCGACGCTGACCGCGCGAGAGAACGTCAACACGGAGCTGCGCGTGGTGCTCGACGAGGCGACCGGCAAGTGGGGGATCAGGATCAACCGGGTGGAGATCAAGTCGGTCGACCCGCCGCAGGACATCAGGACCGCGATGGAGAAGCAGATGCGCGCCGAGCGCGACCGTCGCGCCGCGATCCTGACCGCCGAAGGCGAGAAGCAGGCGCAGATCCTGACGGCCGAGGGGGCCAAGCAATCGGCCGTCCTCACCGCCGAAGGGGCCCAACAGGCGGCGGTGCTCGACGCCGAGGGCGCGCGCCAGGCGGCGATCCTGCGTGCGGAGGGCGAAGCCAAGGCGATCGACACCGTCTTCAGCGCGATCCACGAGGGCAAACCCGACCGCGCGTTGCTGAGCTACGAATATCTGCAGATGCTGCCGCAGCTGGCAGAAGGCGACTCAAACAAGGTGTTCGTCGTGCCCTCCGAGTTCGCCGAGGCGTTTGGAGGCATCGGCGAGGCGCTGCGAGGTCGGCTCGGCGACGGAGCGCCGCCAGCGCCGCCTGCGCGCCCGGCCCGCAACAACTCACCCGCGCGCCCGCCGGCGACGCCGGACCCGCACGAGGGCTGACGCCACCGAGGCACATCCTCGCGGCGCCGGAGCAGTGAAGCCGGCGTGAGCTGAACGCCGCGGCTGCGAGAATCAAACAGACATGTTCGACGCGCTCGCCGAGAAGCTCCAGGGAACGCTGGCCGACGTACGCCAGCGCGGGACCCTGACCGAGCAGGACATCGACGCGGCGATGCGCGAGATCCGCCTGGCGCTGCTCGAGGCGGACGTCAACTTCAAGGTAGTCAGGCAGTTCACCTCGCGCGTCAAGGAACGCTGTCTCGGCGCCGACGTCGTCGGCGGCCTGAACCCGGGGCACCAGGTCGTGAAGATCGTCGCCGAGGAGCTCACCGATTTGATGGGCGGCGCGGGAGACGACGAGCCGCCGACCCTGAGCTTCTCGCCGAAACCGCCGACGGTGATCCTGATGGCGGGCCTGCAGGGCTCGGGCAAGACGACCGCCACGGCGAAGCTCGCGCGCTACCTGCGCGAGGAGCACTCCTCGAGCGTCGCGGTGGCCGCGTGCGACGTCTACCGTCCAGCAGCCGTCGAGCAGCTCATCAAGGTCGGCGCGCAGGCCGGCGCCGAGGTGTATTACCGGAGCCCACCCGCCCCGGATCATGACCCGGTTGAGATCGCGGCGTGGGCGCTGGGGCGCGCGCAGCAGGACGGCAAGGATGTGCTGATCGTCGACACGAGCGGGCGCCTGCACGTCGACGAGGAGCTGATGAACGAGCTGGTGCGGATCCGCGATGCGGTCAAACCGCAGAACGTGTTGCTGGTCGTCGACGCGATGACCGGGCAGGACGCTGTCAACGTCGCCGAGAGCTTCGCCGAGGCGGTGCAGTTCGACGGCGTGCTGATGAGCAAGCTCGACGGCGACGCGCGCGGCGGCGCAGCGCTGTCGGTCAAGGCGGTCACCGGCAAGCCGATCATGTTCGCCTCGACAGGCGAGAAGCTCGACCAGTTCGAACGCTTCCACCCCGATCGCATGGCGCAGCGGATACTCGGGATGGGCGACGTGCTCACCCTGATCGAGAAGGCCGAGCGGCAGTTCGACGAGGACGACGCGCTCGCGCTTGAACGCAAGCTGCGTCGCAACGAGTTCGGTCTGGACGACTTTCTCGACCAGCTCAAGATGGTGCGGAAAATGGGGCCGCTGACAAGCGTGCTCGGGATGATTCCCGGCTTCGCCGGCCACCAGCTGCAGAACATGAAGGTCGACGAACGCGAGCTCGACAGGATCCAGGCGATCATCCTCTCGATGACCCCCGAAGAGCGGCGACGGCCCGAGCTGATCAAGGGCTCGCGGCGTCTGCGGATCGCGCGCGGGTCGGGCACGAACGTCCAGCAGGTCAACCGGCTGGTCAAGCAGTTCGGGCAGATGCGCAAGGTGATGCGCCAGGTCGGGCGCGGCAAGATGCCCGACATCGGCGCGCTGACGCGCGGTGCGCGTTAGACGCGCTAGACCGTCTAAGCTCTCGAACGCAGGTTTTGTCCATGACCGAGAGGAACAAGTGTCGGTAAGGCTGAGGCTCACGCGAGTGGGCGGCAAGAAGGACCCGATGTGGCGCGTGGTCGTCGCCGACCAGCGCTCACCGCGCGACGGTCGCGTGATCGAGACGATCGGCCACTACAACGCGCAGACGGAGCCCTCGACGATCGTGATCGACGAGGACCGCGCGCGCAGCTGGCTCGCGCGTGGCGCGCAGCCCTCGGACACGGTCCGCAAGCTGCTGCGCATCCAGGGCATCGAGACGCGGACGGGCTAGGGGCCCTGGACGGCGCACAGATGGCGAGCGAGAACCCCCGGCGGCTGCTGGAGTACCTCGCTGAAGGCCTGGTCGACGATCCCGAGGCGGTCGCGGTGGAGCAGTTCGAGGAGGACGACGGCACGGTGGTACTCGAGCTGTGCGTCGCCGCCGATGACTACGGCAGGGTGATCGGCCGGGGCGGGCGCACCGCCCACGCGTTGCGCACAGTCGTAAAAGCCGCGGCCGCCGGCGAGGGCAGCCACGTGCTCGTCGACATCGTCGATTGACGCGCCAAGCGGGCGAGCCCGAGCCACAGAGCGCGCCGGGCGGCGCTCCGCACAGCCTGCCGGCAGGTCGCGTCGGTCGCCCGCATGGGCTCGACGGGAGCTTCTACGTGACGCGCCCGCGCCCGCGGCTGCTGAGCCTCGGCGTCGCGGTGACGCTTGCCGGGCGCACCGCGCCGATCGTGCGCCGCGCCGGGACCGAGCAGCGCCCGATCGTGCGCCTGGAGGGCATCGACGGGCGCGTCGCCGCCGAGGCGCTGCGCGGTTCCGAGCTGTTCGTCGACGGCGGCGACGCGCCCACGCTCGGCGAGGGCGAGTGGTGGGCGCACGAACTCGAGGGCTGTGAGGTGCTCGACGGCGAGAAGCTGCTCGGCAGCGTCAAGCGGCTGATCGAGCTGCCCTCGTGCGAGGCGCTCGAAGTGCTCGCCGCCGACGGCGGCGAGGTGATCATCGTGCCGATGGTCAAAGACGCGGTGCGCGTGGTGGCGCCGGCTCGCAAGCGGATCGAGGTGGACCTCGACTTCCTCGACCTCGGCGGCCGCGCACGCCACGCCGGCGAGCCGACGGCCGCCGACGAGCTCGGGGCGGACGCGTGAAGATCGACGTCTTCACGCTCTTTCCCGAGTGGTTCGAGTGGTTCTCCTCCCAGCGGCACGTCGCGAACGTGATCGCCGCCGGCACACGCCTGGAGTGGGTGAACCCGCGGGACCACACGCCGCTCAGCGGCGGCCAGGTCGACGACACACCGTTCGGTGGCGGCGCCGGCATGGTGCTCCGGGTCGACGTGCTCGACAGCGCGCTGCGTGCGCACTATGGCGTCGACCCAGTCGCGCTGCGCGAGCAACGACGCGTGATCGCGCTCGCGCCCGGTGGCAGGCTGCTCGACGAGCGCCTCGTCGAGGAGCTCGCCGGCGAGCCCGCCCTGACACTGCTGTGCGGTCGCTACGAGGGCTTCGACGAGCGCATCGTCGAGCACTTCGCAAGCGATGTCGTCTCGATCGGTCGCTACGTGCTCAGCGGCGGCGAGCTCGCCGCGATGGTGCTCTGTGACGCGGTGCTGCGCAAGCTGCCCGGAGCGCTCGGAGACGAGCGCTCCGCGACCGAGGAGTCCTTCAGCGCCGCGCTCGAGGGCAACCCCGAGTATCCCCACTACACCCGTCCCGCCGAGTATCGCGGCTGGCGCGTTCCCGACGTGCTGCTCTCCGGTCACCACGAGCAGATCGCGGCGTGGCGTCGCGAGCGCAGCCGCGAGCGCGGCGCACCTACGCAGGGCCGCGACGAGCAGTGACTGCGGCGGCCCGGGCCGACGGTCCGCTACCATTGCTCCTCGCGCCGGCCGAGACCCCATCGTGGGGCGTCTTTCAGAGCTTCAGGGGCGCCCTCCCTTAATCGTCATGAGCAGTGTCATCGAAACCATCGAGCGCGCGCAACTGCGTCGCGTCCCAGAGTTCGCGCCGGGCGATCGCGTCAAGGTCCACTTCCAGGTGATCGAGGGCGCTCGCAGCCGCGTGCAGGTGTTCGAGGGCGTCGTCATCAAGCGCCAGGGACACGGCGCGCGTGAGACGTTCACGGTCCGCAAGCAGTCCTTCGGGGTCGGTGTGGAGCGCATGTTCCCGCTGCACTCGCCGAAGATCGAGCGGATCGAGCTCGCCGCACGCGGCGACGTCCGGCGCGCCAAGCTCTACTACCTGCGAGACCGCGTCGGCAAGCGCGCGCGTGTGCGCGAGCGCCGCTACACCGGCCCCGAGGTCACGGTCGAGCCGGGCCTGCTCGTGCAGGAGGCGCCGGTCGAGCCCGAAGCGGCGAGTGACACGGACGGGGTGACCGCGGAGGAGGCGGTCGCCGAGAGCGTCGTGGTAGACGCCGACGGCAGCGGGACGGCGGAGAGCGAGACCGGCGGGGGGCCGGAGACGAGCGCCGAGGACTCTGCAGCGGACGCGGCCGACGCCGATTCCGCCGCGAGCGCGGCCGACGCCGATACCTCCTCCGATGCCGGCGACGCCCAAGGAGGCGTTACCGCCGGCGATCAACCGGCGTGAAGCTCACCGCCAAGACCGGCAAGGGCGAGGCCGCCGACTTGCAGTCAGGCGGGCGCTCGAAGCGCAACGGAAGCGCTGAGCCGCCGTCCGGCGCCAAGAAAAGACGGCGAAAGTCCAAATCCACCGCCGGCGCGATCATCGAGCTGGTCGTGATCGTCGTCGTCGCGTTGGGCCTGGCGTTGGGCATCCAGGCCTTCATCATCAAGCCGTACAAGATCCCGAGCGGCTCGATGGAGCCGACGCTCGCGATCAACCAGCGCGTGCTGGTCAACCGCATCGGCATGGACTTCGGCGAACCCCACGTCGGCGAGATCGCCGTGTTCCATCCCCCCGAAGGCGCCGAGCAGGAGGAGTGCGGACCGGTGCCGCACGTCATCAAGCTCGGGGGCGCTGCGTGCTCGACACCGGTGCCGAAGAAGTCCAGCGTCAACTTCATCAAGCGCGTCGTCGCCGGCCCAGGCGACGAAATCTACGTCAAGGAAGGCCACGTCTATCGCAAGGCGGCCGGTAGCAGCCAGTTCGTGCGTGAGCAGGACTCCTACATTCGCGAATGCGGGGTCAGCCCCGAGTGCAACTTCCCGACGCCGATCAAGATTCCCGCCGGTCACTGGTTCATGATGGGCGACAATCGTGGCGAATCCGACGACAGCAGGTTCTGGGGACCCGTCCCCACCGGATGGGTCATCGGACAGGCGGTCGCCACCTACTGGCCCCCCGACCGCATCGGCATCTTCTAGCGACGGCGACGCGCGTGCAGAGGCCGTCGTGAGCCCAGCCCGAGCATCCGGCGCCGGCTCTTCAGCTCGCGCTCGGCGCCGCGCGCGGCGCGCGAGCAGCGGCAAACGGCTGTTCGCTTTCGACCGCCGGCTCGGTTTTCGACTCGTCGCCGGCGCCGACGAGGCTGGGCGTGGCTGCCTCGCCGGACCGCTCGTCGCCGCCAGCGTGCTGTTCGACTACGACGCGCTCACCACTCGCGAGCTGCGCGCGCTCGGAGCGCTGAACGACTCCAAGCAGCACACTCCGGAGGCGCGCGAGCAGCTCTACCCGCTCGTCATGCGCAGCGCCGCCAGGGTCGTCGTGGTCTCGCGCTGCGTGCGCGGGATCGACGCCCGCGGGCTGCACAAGACGAACCTGGCCGCTCTGCGCGACGCCGTCCGCGGCGCCACCGCCGGGGTCTCGGGCGAGGTGCTGTGCCTGCTTGACGGCTTCTCCGTGGCCGAGTTCGAGCACCCGCAGCGTGCGATCGTCGACGGCGACGCCACCAGCGCCGCGATCGCCGCCGCGTCGATCGTCGCGAAGGTCACGCGCGACCGCTTCATGCACCTCGCAGACGTTCAGCACCCCGGGTGGAGCTTCGCCGAGCACGTGGGCTACTCGACGCCCTCCCATCGCGAGGCGATCCTGCGTCAGGGCGTCTCGCCGCTGCACAGGATGTCGTTTCAGTCGCTCGCCTACCAGCAGCTGGCGCTGTAGCCTGCGCGCGCGGCGCGCTACCACGCGCCCTCGACGTGCTCGAGCGCTACGAGCTGGCCGCGGCGATCGACGATCACGCCGATCGCGTCGAAGCGGATCGTGCCCGCTGTCGGCCGCATGTTGCTCGAGTCACTGAGCCACGCGCGCGCCAGTCGCCGGATGCGTGCTCGCTGGCGGGGACGCAGCCGGGCCAGCGGCTGCTCCGCCAGACCGAGCGGCTGTCCCGCGGACCGCGCGAGACGGGTCTTGACCTCCACGAACGCGAGCGTGCGCCCATCGAAGACGATCAGGTCGATCTCGCCATGCCTGCTGCGGACGTTGCGCGCCAGCGTCGCGAAGCCGAGGCGATGGAGGTGCGCCGCGGCGAGCTGCTCGCCGAGTCGCCCGAGCGCCCGCCGCGGGTCCTCATGGTCTGGACGGGCAGCGCGCTCGCCGCCGGCTGCGCCGGCGGAGCGCCTCGTGGTGGGCCGTGTAGCGCGCACGGATGGCACGCTAGGCCCGCAGGTGTGACGCGGGGGAGCTCTGTGTGCCGATTCAGCTCGCTGCGTGTGTCAAATGTGTGTCCTCGGCGTGCTCGGCGTCGCTGACGGCCCACGCGAGGCGTTGGACGAGCTGTGCCGCGGCGTGGCCGCTGCTCAGATGGACCGAGTGCACGTGCTCTTCGAGCAGCACCGGACTCGCGTCGGTCGGCTCGGACGACACGGCGTCGGTTGTGACGATGATCCTGGGCATGGGGGCTCCCGTGTGATCGATTTGACGGGGTGCCGGATCGCGGTCAAACGGCCTCGATCCGGAAAGCTCACCCGGCCCGGAGGCACATGCCTCCGGTCGGGAGGTGCAACAGCAACGTTAGACCCATCGGCCTCGCTCCGCTGCACCAGCCGAGACACCGCATTCCAGAGCCGCGGCGGCGGTGGGAGAGGCGCCACCACCGGGCAGATCGGCGCTTACGAGTGCCCTGGAAGACAGAGAGCGGAAGCCTTTGGATCGATATTGTGCACTAAGAATATCGAGATTATAGAGAATGTCAAGGCGAGCCCATGCGGCGAGGCTCGTCTCCTCGCGTCGCGTACCCTGACGCTCGTGCGCGACGATCCGAGCAGCTCGGCCGAGGGAGCCCCGCGCGCTCGCGCCGGGAACGACGAGAGCCCGCGAACGGGTCAGGACCCGCGAACGGGCGGACCGAGCTCGCTGGACGGCGTCAGCGGCTTCATGGGGCTGCGCTGGGAGGACGCGCAGACGGTTCGCATGGCCATCCGTCCCGAGCTGATCAACCGCGGTGGGTTGCTCTCGGGGGTGGCCACGTATGCGATGGTCGACTACTGCATGGGCTCGACGCTGTGGGCGCAGACCACGCCCGACGAGCGCATCGCGACGATCAACATCTCGATCAACTACATCCAGACCGCGACCGCAGGCGAGGTCGTCTGCAGGACCGTGCTCGACCGGCGCAACAGAACCGTAGGGATCATGAAATCGGAGGTTCGCGACGAGCACGAGCGCCTGCTCGTGACCGCGGTCGGCATCTACTCGATCCGCATCCCGCGCGAGCTGCGCGAGCCCTCCGCGCCGTCGGACGCCAACGGCGCTCGGTGAGCAGCGTCGGCTCGAGTGCTCCGCCACCACGCACCCCGGTCGCACTGACGATCGCGGGCTCGGACTCCGGCGGCGGCGCCGGGATCCAGGCCGACCTGAAGGCGTTCGCGCGCTGTGGCGTGCACGGCACGAGCGCGATCACCGCGATCACCGCCCAGAACACCGTCGGTGTCAGCGTCGTGCACACCGTGCCGCCCGAGATCGTCCTCGCGCAGGTGCGCGCCGTCGTGTCCGACCTCGGTGTCGACGCCGTCAAGATCGGGATGCTGGGAACCGTTGAGGTGACCCTCGCGGTCGCGACGGCGCTCGACGAGCTGCCCGCCGGCACGCCCGTGGTCGTCGATCCCGTGATGGTCGCCGAGTCGGGCGCGCCGCTACTCGCGCCGGATGCCCGCGACACGCTGGTGCGCGAGATCCTGCCGCGCGCCAGCGTGCTGACGCCGAACTTGCCCGAGGCGCGCGCGCTCGTCGGCGGCGACCCCGCTGCGGAGGACGACGAGGACCGCGAGGTTGAGGCGCTCGCGCGGGCGTTGCTCGCGCTCGGGCCAGGCATCGTCGTGCTCACCGGCGGCCATCGCGAGCGCGCGGCCGACCTGTTCCTGGACTCCGCCGGCGACGGGCGGGCGATCGAGATCGAGGGCGAGCGCCACCCCGACGGCGCAGCGCACGGCTCCGGCTGTACACACGCGTCGGTGCTCGCCGCGCAGCTTGCCCTCGGACACAGCCCGCTCGAGGCGGCGCGCGCCGCGCGACGCATCGCAGGCGTTGCGGTCGCCGCCGGCCTGCGCGACGTCGGCGCCGGCGCCGGGCCCGTGGACGTGCTGCAGATCGCCCGCCGCCGCGGCAATCGGTGAGTGCCGGCCCTTCCGTTTGGCATAATCGATCGACGATGAAGCTGCTGCGTATGAAGCCCGGTCATGGCGAGATCGTTCTCGCCGAGGGTGACGTGGCGGTCCCCGAGCAGGAGCGCGAGCTGATCGAGGCCTTCCGTCGCGAGCTCGACGCCGGGATGTGGGCCGCGGTGCCGACGCAGGCGCCCGGCGGACGCCGCGAGGCCGAGCTCGTCAAGAGCTTCGACGAGGTGCCCCGCGACGCCGAGCGCGTGATCTTCTTTCCACGGGCCGCCGGCGGCGCACCGCGGCCCACGCGCTAGCGGACGATGGGCCTTCCACTCGGCACCGCCGCGATCGTGCTCGTGGTGTTGCTGTGGGAGCTCGCGCGGCCGACGCTCAAGCGCGCGCTCACGCGGGCTCGCGAGCTGTGGGCGGCGCATACCCTGAAGGGCACAGGCAGGCGTGGGAGCGCACCGGTCGGCTATGACCCCGGACGCGAACGTCGCGCCGAGCGGCGCGCGCGCGCGCTGCTGCGCTCGTGCGTCACCGAGCACGACTGGGCGATGTACCGTGAGCTCGGCTTCCTGCGCGTGTGGGGCGGCCTCGGCGCGCGCGCCGACGGCGCAACCGGCGTGGCGGCGTCATACGCGTACCTGATCTATCCGCACAAGCCGATCGTCGCGTACGTGCCCGACACCAGCGAGCTGCTCAACGAGTACTGCGTTGCGTTCCCCGACATGTCCAAGCCCTACGGCAGCGCGCGGCTGCCCGACTCCGACGACGTGCTCGCCAAGTGGATGGCGCTGACCGCCGACGAGCGCCGGCTCGTGGGCGAGGCCAACATGCACCTTCCGGGCCGCCAAGTCGACCCCGACAGGGTTCGGCGCGACCTGGCGCGCCTGAAGCGCTGGGAGCAAGAGCTGTGTGATCGCCGTGCCGGTAGTGTGCGGGCCGCGTGAGCACCACCTCGAGCTTCGACGTCAAGCATCGTAGTCGCGCCCTCACCGAGGGGCCCGAGCGCGCGGCCGCACGCTCCTACCTGCATGGCATCGGCTACTCCGCCGAGGACCTCGCCAAGCCGATCGTCGGCGTCGCGCACTCGTGGATCGAGACGATGCCGTGCAACTTCAACAACCGCGTGCTCGCGGCCAAGGTCAAGGAGGGCATCCGTGCCGCCGGCGGCACGCCGATGGAGCTCAACACGATCGCGATCTCCGACGGCATCACGATGGGCACCTCGGGCATGCGCGCGTCGCTGGTCTCACGCGAGCTGATCGCCGACTCGATCGAGCTCGTCGCAAGCGCCCACCGGTTCGACGCGCTGGTCACCATCTCCGGCTGCGACAAGACGATCCCCGGGACCGTGATGGCGCTCGCGCGCCTGAACATCCCCGGCCTGATGCTCTACGGCGGTTCGATCAAGCCGGGCCACTACAAGGGCGCCGAGGTCACGATCCTGCAGGTGTTCGAGGCGGTCGGCGCGTTCGCGTCGGGCAAGATCACCGAACAGGAGTTGCACGAGCTCGAGGAGGCCGCCTCGCCCGGCGCCGGTGCCTGTGGCGGGCAGTTCACCGCCAACACGATGGCCATGGCCTTCGAGGCGCTCGGCATCTCCCCGGCGGGCTCCGCGATGGTCCCCGCCGAGGACGGACGCAAGCTCGACGTCGCCAAAGCGTGCGGCGAGCTCGTCATGGACGTGCTGCGCCGGGGTCAGCTGCCCAGCGAGATCATCACCAAGCCCGCGCTCGAAAACGCGATCGCCGCGGTCGCCACCAGTGGCGGCTCCACCAACGGCGTGCTGCACCTGCTCGCGGTCGCGCGCGAAATGGGCGTACCGCTCGAGATCGACGAGTTCGAGGCGATCTCAGAGCGCACACCGCTGCTGTGCGACCTGCAGCCCGGCGGTCAGTACGTCGCGACCGAGCTCTACGAAGCGGGCGGCGTGCCGCTCGTGCTCGCCCGCCTCGACGAAGCGGGCATTCTCAACGCGGATGCGCCCACCGTCACCGGCAGGACGATCGGCGAGCACGCCGCCGAAGCGCACGAGACCGACGGTCAGCGCGTCGTACGCCCGCTCGACGAACCGATCAAAGCGACCGGCGGCTTCGCGATCCTGCGCGGCAACGTCGCCCCCGACGGCTGCGTCGTCAAGCTCTCCGGCCACGAGCGTCGCAAACACGTCGGGCCCGCGCGCGTGTTCGACGGCGAGGAGGCGGCGATGGCGGCCGTGCTCGCGCACGAGATCCAGGCCGGCGACGTGGTCGTGATCCGCGGCGAGGGGCCCGCCGGCGGTCCCGGCATGCGCGAGATGCTGTCGGTCACCGGCGCAATCGTGGGGGAGGGGCTCGGCGAACTGGTCGCGCTGATAACCGACGGACGCTTCTCCGGCGCCACGCGCGGCTTCATGGTCGCCCACGTCGCGCCAGAGGCCGTACGCGGTGGCCCGATCGCCGCGCTCGCCGACGGCGACGAGCTCACGATCGACGCCGACACGCGCCGCCTCGACGTCGCGCTCACCGACGAGGAGATCGCAGCACGCGTCAGCGCCTACCGCCAGCCGCCGCGCGCCGACCAGCACATCGACGTCGCAATCCAGAAGTACGCCAAGCTCGTCGGCAGCGCCGCCGAAGGCGCAATCGCCCGCTAGGGAGACGCTGGCGCGGCGCGTGCCTGCGTCCTCGGTCGCTCGCGTACCGAAGCCGGGAGACACTCGCTCCGCTCGCATCCCCGTTTCGGCCAGCACGCCACGCTCGCTGCGTCCTCACCAACCGCTTCGCGGTCGGTGCCGGCTTGGCCAGCGACTCCCTAGACGAAGCGGCCCCAATGGGGCACGCCGCCGCTACTCGGCCAGGAAGTCTTTCAGCAGCGCGTTGAACGCCGCCGGGCGCTCGAGCATCGCCATGTGGCCGGTGTCCGCGAACACGACCTTGCGCGAGTTCGGGATCAGCTCCTCGAACACATCCGCGTCCCTGACCGTGATCAAGCGGTCGTGGTCGCCCCACACGATCAGGGTCGGGCACGCGATCTCCGGCAGGCGTTCGCGGATGTTGTAGTCGAGTACCGCCTCCAGACCCTGGACGAAGCCGGGCTTGCCGGCCCCACGCAGCTGCTCGGCGGCCAGCGGCGCCGGCAGTTGGCCGGGGTGGCGCACGACGACGTTCAGCAGCGCCTCCCGCAGGCGCGCACGCCGCGCGACCGTGTCGGATTTGGCTGCAACCGACGCGGTGGTCGCGAGCAGCACGCGTTCCAGACGGCGTATAGCCGGCACGACGCGCGCCGTGTGCGGCAGGGCTTCAGCGGTCGTGGAGATCCCCGCGGCGGAGATCAGCACCAGGCGCTCGACACGCTGGGGGAACGCGATCGCGAGCTCCGCGGCGATGAAGCCTCCCATCGAGTTGCCAACGACCGCCGCGGCATCGATCTCCAGCGTGTCCAGCAGGCGCTCGAGCAGACGCGCGTAGCCGGAGATCGAGATCCGCTCGGCGGGCATCGGCGAGTAGCCGAAGCCGGGCAGGTCGAGCGTCACGACACGGCGTTCGGCCGCGAACACCGGCAGCTGCTCGAGCCAGTTCTGCCACGAGCCCGACAGCCCATGCACGAACACCAGCGGCTGCGAGGTGTCCGCCTGCTCCGAAGCGCCCTCGGGGCCGAGCACGATCGTGTTCACCGGCTGGCCGTCGATCACAAGCCAGCGCTGATGCTTGCGCCAGTCGATGTCCAGCCAGCGTGAGCGCCCGCCCGGGCCGTATGCCGCGTGCTCGGGGGCGGGAGCGAACGTCGCGGTGTCGCTGCGCGGTTCGGCGCTCACGCATCGACTGTACTGCAGCCCCGGCCGCCTTCGCTGGGCGCGGTCGTGCAGCCCGCGATCCCTTCATGAAAAGCGGGTATAAGAATCGAACCACGCGGTCCAAGGAAGGCAAAACACCGGCGAGACGTGCCCGTCGGCGCGGAGGTGTCTGCGCGCAAGCGTCCTTGCGCGCGATCCCGGCGGCCCGCCCAGGCAGGCGGAGCATCGCACGTGGCGAAGTAGTGCAGGAGATGAGCATCGGAGCGCAGGACGGGGTGGTGGATGGGGAGCGGGCCTCGCTGGCCGTCGCCTGGGCCGAGGCGAGCGCGCTCCTCGAGGGCGACCTGCGCCGCCGCGACGCGGCTGCGCGCACCCGCCACGCGTACGCGCTCGACGTCACGCAGTTCGCGCATTGGGCGAGCGCCAGCGGCCTTGCGCCCGCGGACGTCGACCCGAAGGCCGTGCGCCGCTACATCGCTCACCTCTCAGAGCGCCCGCCGGCCGGGGAGGGCGTCGCTCCAAGCACCTCCGCGCGCAAGCTCGCCGCGCTGCGCGCGCTGTTCGCCAGCCAGCGCGAGCACGGGCACATCCCCCAGAACCCCGCCGACCTCGTCTCGACGCCCCGTCGTGGCTCCTACCTGCCGCGCGTGCTCAGCGCCCGCGAGGCAGGGGATCTGCTCGACGCGATTCCCGCGTCCGACCCCCTGGAGCTGCGTGATCGCGCGATCTTCGAGCTTGCCTACTCGTGCGGGCTGCGCGCCGAGGAGCTCGTCTCGCTCGGCCTCGACGACGTCGACCACGACGGCGAGCAGCTGCGCGTCGAGGGCAAGGGACGAAAGACGCGCTTCGTGCCCGTCGGGGAGGAAGCGATGGCGGCCGTCAGGGCCTACCTCGAGCGCGGGCGCGCAAAGCTCGTCGAACAGGCAGCGCCGGTCGCAGCGTCCTCCGGGGGCGCGGCTCGGCCCGTCGCGGCGGATGCCCTGTTCCTGAGCAAGACCGGGCGCGTGCTGGGAACCGGCGACGTGCGCCGGCGCCTGCGCATGTGGACCACGCGCATCGGTGTCGGCGTTGGCGCTTCGCCGCACGCGCTGCGTCACAGCTTCGCCACGCACCTGCTGGACGGAGGCGCTGACCTCCGCAGTATTCAGGAGCTACTCGGACACGCGAGCGTATCAAGCACCCAGATATACACTCGGGTAGAGTCCGCCAGGCTCAGAACCGCCTATCAGCGCAGTCACCCTCGGGCGTGATTGAGATGCCCACCCGCCCATAGGGGGGATGGAACCCTGGAGACGAACGTCAAACCGATCGAGCTGCGCGAACTCTGGCGGCGCTATAAGTCCGATGGAGACAGCCGCGTTCGCGAGCGGCTCGTCGTCGCCTACTCGCCGCTGGTCAAGTACGTCGCCGGGCGTACCGCCGCCGGCCTGCCGCCGCACGTCGAGGAGGCCGACCTCATCTCCTACGGATTGGTCGGCCTGATCAGCGCCATCGAGCGTTTCGACCTCTCCCGCGACATCAAGTTCGAGACCTACGCGATCATGCGCATCAAGGGCGCGATCATCGATGAGCTGCGCTCGCTCGACTGGGTGCCGCGCAGCGTGCGCGCCCGCGCCCGCGAAGTCGAGCGCGCGAACGCCAAGCTCGAGCACACCCTGCAGCGCGCCCCCACCGACCAGGAGCTCGCCAACGAGCTCGGCATCACCGTCGAGGAACTCAACGAGTCGCTGCTCGCGATCTCGCACTCCTCGATAGTCGCGCTCGACGAGCTGTGGAGCGTGTCCGACTCGAGCGGCGACCAGGTCTCGCTGATGGACACCATCGAGGACCCTGGCGCGCCCGACCCTGCGCGTGCGCTCGACGTCGGCGATCTCAAGGACCGCATCGCCGAGTCGATCGCCAAGCTGCCCGAGCGCGAGAAGCTCGTCATCGCCCTCTACTACTACGAGAATCTGACCCTGCGCGAGATCGGCGAGGTGCTCGGCGTGACCGAGTCGCGCGTCTCACAGATGCACACCAAGGCGGTGCTGCGGCTCAGATCGCGTATGCAGGAGGAGTCCTTCGACGACTGACCTGGCGTCCGATAGCCGGCGCCATACTGCGTCCTCAGTCGCTCGCGTACGTAGTACGCCACGCTCCCTGCGTCCTTGTCTGGCTTGGCTCTCGAACGCCAGGAGCCTGGCAGTCAATTGACGACTGACGTGGCGACGGCGCCCCGTGGCTGCCCTCGTGACGTTTAGTTGCCAGGAGCCGGGCGAGGTGCCGGTCGCGGCACAGATCCGCCGCGACCCTCTTCGATCCCTATCGAAGTGGAGGGGGGCTTGATCTGCTCGGGGGGCAGCGGTTTCGGTGCCATAGCTTCACTCTACCGCCAGGGCGGCCAGCCAAGCATGTGTCTGCGCGACCATGACGACACCGAGAGCTCCCGACAGCAGCGACATGCGGCGAACCCTCGCCGTGTTTGCCTCGCGGAGGTTCTGCAGTCCGAAGCCGGCCGCCGCGGCTTGGCTCCGGCGCACATGTGCGGCCGGCTGATGGGCACATGTGCCCATCAGAACACAAGTCCGTCGCACATTGGGGCCCCCGGGCCAAATGAGTATCGAAAAGCACTAGCGCTAGCTGAGAGCCGGCGGTATGGTGCTCGCACCCGAGGAAGGAGATACTCATGCACCCCCCAGCGGATCGTATTCGCAACGTGGCCCTCGTCGGACATCGCGGGTCGGGGAAGACCGCGCTGCATGAGGCGCTGCTATTCGAGTCGGGGGCGATCGGCCGACTTGGCTCCGTGCCGGAGCGCACCACCGTGTCGGACTCCGATCCTGACGAGCAGGCGCGCCAGATGTCGATCTCCGCGACGCTCAGCTCGCTGGAGTGGCAGGAGCGCAAGATCAACCTGCTGGATACCCCCGGCGAGCCGAGCTTCATCGCCGACGCGCTCGGCGCGCTGCGCGTGTGCGAGTCCGCCGTGTTCGTCGTCAACGCCGTGATGGGCGTCGAGGTCTCGACCGCCAGGCTGTGGGCGCGTGCAGCCGAGCTCGACATCGCGCGCATGCTGTTCGTCAACATGCTCGACCGCGAGCGCGCGGACTTCTATCGCACGCTCGACCAGCTCAAGTCCGCCTTCGGTCCCCACGTCGTCGCTACGGAGATCCCGATCGGCGCCGAGCACGACGTCGAGGGTGTCATCGACCTCGTCGACATGAAGGCGTTTCGCGCACAGCCCACTCCTGAGCGCGGCGCCGCGGACGAGATCGCGATCCCTGCCGAGCTCGGGGAGCGCGCGGCCGAATATCGCGAGAAGCTGATGGACGAGGTCTGCGAAGTGTCCGACGCGCTGATGGAGCGCTATCTGGAAGGCGAGCAGATCTCCCACCAGGAGATCGTCGACGCCCTCAAGGAGGGCACCAACCACGGCAAGATATTCCCGGTCGTATGCGGTGTCGCCACGCGAAACCTCGGCACGACGCGCCTGCTCGATGCGATCGTCGAGGACCTGCCCTCGCCGGTTAAGCACGGCTCGCTGGTGGTCGGCGAAGTCGAGCTCGCACCGGCGGAGGACCGCGAGCTGTTCGCCTACGTGTTCAAGACGCGCGCCGATCCGTTCGCCGGGCGCATCAACCTGCTGCGCGTCTACCAAGGGACGCTGTCGGCGGAAAGCCAGGTGCTGAACACGCGCGCCCATGCCAAGGAGCGCATCGGCCAGCTGGTCGTGTTCGCCGGCAAGGACGCCCGGCACGTCGCGGAGTTCGGGCCAGGCGACATCGGCGCCGTCGCCAAGCTCAAGGAGACCCGCGCCGGCGACTGGCTCGGCGAGCGCGATGAGCCGATCGACATGCCGCGCCTGAAGCTGCCCTCCCCGGTGATGGCGTTCGCCGTCGCGCCCAAGAGCCGTGGCGACGAGGACAAGGTGCTCTCGTCGCTACGCCGGCTGCAGGAGGAGGATCCCACGATCGACCTGCACCGCGACCAGCAGACCGGCGAGCAGATCGTCGCCGGCCTCTCGCAGGTGCACGTGGAAGTGATCATCGACCGCCTGCGCGATCGTTTCGGCGTCGGGGTCGATCTGCGCCCCCCGCGCGTGCCCTACCAGGAGACGATTCGTGCCACTGCCGCCGCGCACGGGCGCCACAAGAAGCAGTCCGGCGGGCGCGGTCAGTTCGGTGACTGCCACATCGAGGTCGCGCCGCTCAGCGACGGCGACGGTTCCGACGGCTTCGAGTTCGTGGACAACATCAAGGGCGGCGTCATCCCCGGCTCGTTCATCTCCGCCGTCGAGAAGGGGGTACGCGAAGCGATGGAGGTCGGCGTCCTCGCCGGCTACCCCGTCAAGGGCGTGCGCGTGCGGCTGTTCGATGGCGCCCATCACTCCGTCGACTCCTCCGAGATCGCGTTCAAGCTCGCCGGCCTGCAGGCCATGAAGCAGGCGCTCGAGCTCGCCGACCCCGTGCTCCTGGAGCCGATCATGCTCGTCACGCTGTCCGTCCCCGACGCGCACGTCGGCGACGTCATCGGCGATCTCAACAGCCGCCGCGGGCACCCCCTCGGCATGGAGCCAGTCGCCAGCATGACCGAGATCCGGGCCGAGGTGCCGATGGCCGAAATGCTCACCTACGCCCCAGATCTGCGCTCGATCACCCAGGGACAGGGCGACTACACGCTCGAGTTCCTGCGCTACGAGGAGCTGCCTGCCCACCTCGCGCAGAAGGTCATCGAGCAGGCAAGCAGCGAGCGCCCCGCCGTCCACGCGTAGACCCGGAGATTTGCTCCCCGGGCCGGGGCCAGCTAGTCTGGAGGGCCGATGGCAACGCGTACGATCGTCACCTCGCAGCCGGACGTCGAGTGTGACGTGTGCGAGCGGCGGCTGCTGCGCGGCGAGCAGCCGGACGTGTTCATCGGTGCCGGGCGCCGACGGATCGTGTGCGAGTTGTGCGCACCGCGCGCCGCGCACGAGGGCTGGCTGCGGGAGAGCGACAGCCAGTCGCTGACGCTGCCGCCGATGCGCGCGCGGCGCGGACGGAGCCTGTTCGAGCGGCTGCGCCAGGTCGGGCGGCCGCCAGGGGCGTCCGCCACTGCGGCCGCCGAGGACGCTGCGCAGCCGTACGACCTGTTCGCCGAGGCACCCGACCCCCAGACGTCTCACAGCGCCGCTGCGGCGAGCCCCGCGCAGCCTGCCGCGGCACCAGGTGGCAGCGAGCCAGAAAGGCAGGCGATGGTCGTCGACTCCGACACAGGGCCGTCCGCCCCCGACGCGGATGCGCCGGCGCCGTCGCACGCCGACCCGCACAGGCAGGAGCATGCCGCGATCGAGGAGCCCTCCGCATATGTGCAGGAAGCGATCACCGTCTTCAACGCCAGCGAGTTCCCCCGCCGCGTCGCGGGCGTCACGCGCTCGCTCGGCGTGCCGACCGTCACGGTGCGCTCCGCCGAACACCTCGCAAGCGTCGTGTCGATCGTCGTCGCCTGGGAGCTCTGCTGGTACCGCTACGAGGTCGACCTCAGCGAACCGGTGGCGGAGGCGCAGGTGATCGCGCAGGGAACCGAGCTCGCCGAGCTTGACCGCGAGGACCGGCTGGCGAACGCGGCGGCCACGGAGTCCGGCGCGCTGGTGCTGGCGTAGGTGTGACGATTTCGTGCACCGCTTGCGGATCCGCGTGCGGGGAGTAACATCGGGGGTCAGATGATCTACTGCGTGGTACCCAGGCCGCTAGCCGATGAGCTGTATCCGAAGCTCGTCGAGCACTACAGCGGCGACGCGAATGTCACCGTGATCGTCGACCGGCGTGAGTTCGATCGGCGAGCTCGCTACGCCGCCACCGGCGCGCCCTCGGGCGGCGAGGGTCAGCGGCGCGTCGTGCGCGATCGCCGTCGTGCCCGCGTGGCCGGCGACCTGCTGCCGCTCGCGCAGGCCTCATAACGCCTGCAGCACCCGCGCCGAGCGGACTGCACCCGAGTGCTGCGTCCCCGGCGGCGTTCATAATGCCGGCGCGATGAAGTTGATTGTCCATGTCGACGGCGGCGCCCGCGGCAACCCCGGTCCCGCGGCGGCCGCGGCGGTCATCGCCAAGCCCGACGGTGAGCACGTCGACGAGCGTGCGCAGTTGCTCGGCACCGCGACGAACAACGTCGCCGAGTACCGCGCCCTGCTGCTCGGCCTCGCGCGGGCGCGCGAGCTGGGCGCGAGCGAGGTCGAGGTCATCGGCGACTCCGAGCTGATCGCCAAGCAGGTACAGGGCATCTACAAGGTCAAGCACCCCGCGATGCGCCCCCTGTACCTCGAGGCGATGCAGGCCTTCCGAGGCTTCGAGAAGTGGAGCATCCGGACAGTGCCCCGCGCACAGAACGCAGACGCCGACGCGTTGGTGAACGCCGCGCTTGACCAGGCCGCGGCCGCCAGGTCCTAGCCGCCGGTCGGCCGCCAGGTCCTAGCCGGCTGAGAGGCAAGCAAGACAAGGACGCAGAGAGCGAAGTGTGCTTCGCACACGAGCGAACGAGGACGCCGTATTGCGCCGCCTGTCAGCCGGCTAGTGCAGCGGTTGCGCTGATTTGGCGATAGCCAGCATCTGCGAGTTCGACAGTTCCTCCAGCAGCGTGTTCGTCAGCCAGTAAAGGACGTTGCCCGAGCGCCATCCGATGACGTGGATGTGCGCGCCGTCGTCGACGAACTCATATTTGCGCCCGTCGATCACCTGCGTGCGTGCGTGAGCGAATAGCGGCGGGTTCAGCCAATCGGTGCCCTCGAAGTCGTAGTAGGCGTCCTCGACCGGGTTCTGGCGCCAGACGACGACATAGGCGTGGTGGCGTATGTTCTGCTGGTTCTTGAGCGGGTACCCGCGTACCTGCTGCTGTTCTGACTCTGCCGTCTGCAGCTTCGGGTACGCCACCGGGAACGGCACCTCCGGGGCGGCTTTGACGAGTTCGTCTTCCCCCGCCGGGGATGTCGGCACGAGATTCAGCGCCGCCGCCGAGAAGCCGCTGCTGTGGTGGTGGCTGTGGTGGCTGTGGTGCGAATGGTGCGAGCTATGCCCGCTGGGCTTCGTCGAAGCCGGCAGGTGCAGTTCTTCATGGCCGTTGAGGAATCTTTCGAGGGTTTCTTTCTCCAGCTCGGGGGTCGAGGTGACGTAGTCGACGCCGCCCAGCTGCGCGTCGACGTTGCTCGTCAGGAATTTCACCTGGCGCAGCGGCTTGGCCTGCGAGAACGCGATCAGCTTGGAAAGCAGGATCAGCTCGCTCGCCGAGGGAGGGAAGTTGGTCCTGATCGCATGCCCCACCGCCTTCGCCACGGTGTCGATCTGCCCGAGCTCGTTGCTCGGGTCGATCTGCTCGCGCAGGTCGCGCAGGAAGTCCTGCTGACGGGCGACGCGCACGAAGTCCGAGTCCTCGTGGCGGTAGCGCACGTAGTCGAGCGCGTTTTCGTAACACAGCCGCTGATAGCCCGGCTCGAGGTTGATCGTCGTATATTCTTCACCGTTTTCACCTTTTTCGTGAAGGTAACGGTGATCGACGTTTACGTAGGCGCAGCCGAGTGTGTCGACGACTTCGATGAAGCCCCTGAAGTTCACGTCGATGATGCCGTTGAGCTGCAGTTCCGGAAAGACTTCGTGTTTGATCGTTTCGGCCGCGAGCACGCTCGCCTCGTTCGGGCCGCCGATCTGGCTGCCGATCGTGTAGGCGGCGTTGATCTTCTGCTCGGGGTCGACCTGCCCCGAGGGCGTCGTGATGTTGACCATCAGGTCGCGCGGGATCGACAGCACCGACGTCTGGCCCTGTTCGGGATCGAAGCGCACCAGCAGGATCGTGTCGCTGTGCGGAGCGGCTTCCTTTTCTTCAGCATTCCTCGAGCCCGAGCGCCTGTCGGAGCCGAGGATCAGGAACGTCTGCGGGCCGCCCCCGTATTCCGTCGTGACGAGGCCTTTGGGGGCTTCGATTCGGCTGAGCTTCGGGAACACCTCGTCGGCGAGCGTCGTGATCTTGTTCAGCGCCACTGTCGCGGTCGCGGCTCCACTGAGGACCACGATCAGCACCCCGGCGATCGCAAACCGCGTCCACATGCCCCGCCACAGCGACGGTGGACGCTCGTCATTCATGGGCTATCGGCACGTGGCAGCTCATCAGGCCTGAGGTCGAGCTCGCCTCGGCGGGCGACGCGCTCGCGAGCAAGCGTAGCGGCCGGACCGGAGCACACGCGCCGGGTCGATGGATACCCTCGGGCGGATGTTCAGCCCCCGTAATCGCGAGCTTCTCGGCCTCGTGCCCTCGGCGCTGCTGGTGACGGCCGGCTTCACCGCGATCTTCATCCAGGCATCGCGTAACGCGCCGGGAGGCGCGACCAACCTGACGCTCAACCACGCCTCCAGCGTGTCACTCACCTACGGCGCGGTGTTCCTCGGGCTGTGCCTGGCCGCGCACCTCGTGATCCGCTACGCGCTGCCCAACGCGGACCCCTACCTGTTCCCGCTGGTGGCGGTGCTGGCCAGCGTCGGGATCGTCATGGTCTACCGCATCGAACCGACGCTCGCGCGCCAGCAGGCACAGTGGATGGTGCTTGGGCTGGTGCTGTTCTCAGCGACGATCCTCGCGCTGCGCAAGCGCGGTGTGAGCGTGCTCGAACGCTATCGCTACACGATCGCGCTGGTCGGCATCGGCATCACGGTGCTGCCGCGCCTACCCGGCATCGGCGAGCAGGTCAACGGCGCCTATCTCGACATCCACATCGGCAGCGTGTCCTTCCAGCCCGCCGAGCTGGCCAAGGTCGCGATCGTGATCTTCCTCGCCAGCTATCTGCGCGACAACCGCCAGATCCTCGTGACGGCGGGCAGGCGCGTGCTGGGCCTGACGATTCCGCCGATGAAGCAGTTCGGCCCGTTGCTGATCGTGTGGGGTGCGGCGATGGCGACGCTGCTGCTGACGCGTGAGCTCGGCACATCGCTGATGTTCTATGGCGCGTTCCTCGCGCTGCTGTACGTCGCCACCGGGCGCCTGTCGTTTCCGTTGATCGGGCTGACGCTGTTCGTGCTGGGCGCCTGGTTCTTGATCGGTCACGTCAGCCACGTGCACGCCCGCGTGCTCGCCTGGGAACACCCCTTTAACGAGACTCTCTACAACAAAACCGAAGGCGGCAGCTATCAGCTCGCGCAGTCTCTGTTCGCGCAGGCGGACGGAGGCCTGCTCGGCACCGGTTTCGACCGCTCGCTGCTGCGCGTCGGCACGCACGGGTCCTCGATCCTGCCGGTGCCCGAAAGCGACATGATCTACGCGGTCATCGTCAACGAGCTCGGTCTCGTCGGCGCCGCGGCGCTCCTGGCCGTGTACCTGCTGTTCATTGCGCGCGGCCTGAAGACGGCGGTGCTCGCGCGTGACTCGTTCTCGAAGCTGCTCGCCACGGGGCTGTCGTTCATCATCGCGCTGCAGGTGTTCGTGATCGTCGGTGGCGTCACGCGCGTGATCCCGCTGACCGGCGTGACGCTCCCGTTCGTCGCGTACGGGGGCTCATCGGTGGTGATGAACTTCGTGCTCGTGGCGCTGCTGCTCGTGATCTCCGACCGCGCGCGGCGACCATACGTTCCGCCCAAGCGCACGCAAAGGGCACACAGCAGGTGAGAACGGCACGTTTCAGGCGCACCCCAAGGGCAGGTGAGCCCGGCGCGCCGTCGAAGACACTCGCGGCGATGCTGAGCTCGACCACCCCCGATGCGATTCCGCGCCTGTTGCTGGCGCGCCCCGGCGGCGGGGCGAGCGGCATCCGCGCGCGTGTCGACGGCCGCGTGCTCAGCGAAGGCTTCTGCTCGCCCGCGGGGCTGCACCGTCGCCCATGGCTAGAGCGCCTGCGCCGCGCGCTCGACGGCGAGCTGTTCGTGCTGCACTTCCAGCCGATCGTGCGCCTGAGCGATCGCAGCATCTCCCACCACGAGGCGCTCCTGCGACTCGCCGACGAGGCGGACGGGAGCCTGGTCGCACCCGGGCGCTTTCTGCCGGCGGCCGAGCGCTACGGGCTGATCCGCGAGATCGATCGCATGGTGATCGACCAGGTGGCAACTCTGCTCGGTGACGCTGGCGAGCGCGAGCCGCGGATCGCGGTCAACGTGTCCGCCCTGTCGGTCACCGACAAGACGATGCTCGCCTACATCGAGCGGCGGCTGCACTGGCACGGGGCCGACCCGTCGCAGCTGGTCGTCGAGATCACCGAGACCGCCGCGATCTCCGACATGCAAAGCGCGCGCGAGTTCTGCTCCGGCGTGCTCGCGCTCGGCTGCGATCTCGCACTCGATGACTTCGGCGCCGGCTTCGGCTCGTTCCAATATCTCAGGCACCTGCCCTACAGCTATCTGAAGATCGACGGCGACTTCATCCGGCGCCTGCCGATCTCGCGTACCGACCAGCTGCTCGTCAGGGCACTCGCCGGCGTCGTGCGCGGCATGGGCGGCGAGACGATCGCCGAGTTCGTCGGCGACGAGACGACGATGGGCATGCTCCGCAGCTACGGGGTCGACTACGCCCAGGGGTTTGCCGTCGGGCACCCCCAGCCCACGCTCGTCGCCGCGCTCTGACCCCAGGAGGGTCTAGCGAAACTACTAGCGAAACTCGCCACGCCTACTCCTCCAGCCCCACGGCTTTGAGGGCCTCATCGCGGTCGAGGAAGATGCGGATGCGACTGATCTTGCCTTCAATGAAGTCGTAGACGTTCGCGGTTTCAGCGCCGGTCACGATCCCGCTGGCGCGGCCAGTCGATCTGACCTGTACAAGGGCGATCGCACTGCTGTCGCCTATCGCTTGCACGCGCTGCACCTCGATCCGAAAGTCAGGTCCTGCGTCCTCGATGTCGGTGAAGAAACGCCTGATCCCGTCAGACCCCAGATACTGGGCCCCGACTATTGGCATCAACAGCTCCACATTCTCGGTACAGCAGGCGAGATAGGCATCTATGTCTCGCGCATTGATCGTCGCAATCGCCCGCCCGACCGTCTCCACGTTCTGCTGCGACATCGCCTACTCAGTATCTCCTAGTGCGGTTGCGGGAACTGGCGACGCATCGCCGCGTCCCACGCGCGGTCGCTCAGCAGCCGCCGTGTTGCGATCGAGAGCTTGGCCGAGGGCGTGATCGTGATCCGTCCAGGGGGGTGGCTGCGCGTGATCGCCCGCTCGAGCACCTTCGCCACCCGCTCCGGACCGGCGCCGAGGTGGCGCATCGGGCCGTCATAGGCGCCCACGGTCACTGCTGCGACAGCCGCGTTGAAGTTCGCGTAGGCGTCCTGCGCGTCGCCGACGTCGGGCATGCTGGCGGTCGCGGCGTGGCCGAACTCGGTCGTGATCAGGCCCGGCTCGAGCAGGATCACATCGATACCGAAGCCGCGCACCTCGAAGCGCAGCGCGTCTGAGATCGCCTCGAGCGCGTGCTTGGTCGCGTGGTAGTGCCCCGCGCCGGGAAACGTCAGGCGCCCACCCATCGAGCCGACGTTGACGATCTTGCCCCACCGCTGTGCGCGCATCTTCGCGAGCACGAGCTGCGTCAAGCGCACGAGGCCGAAGACGTTCGTCTCGAACTGGCGACGCACGGCCTCCATCGGCACCGTCTCGATCGCTCCGCCCTGGCTGTAGCCGGCGTTGTTGACGAGCACGCCCACCGCCCCGTGCTCCTGCTCGACAGTCGCGACCGCCGCTCGCATCGAGTCCTCGTCGGTGACATCGAGCGCGAGCGTCTGGCATCCGGCCTGCGCGAGCTCGGTGAGCGACTCTGGACGCCGCGCGGTCGCGTAGACGGTCCAGCCGGCCCGCGACAGGCGCAGCGCGCTCGCGCGGCCGATGCCGGAGGAGCAGCCGGTCACCAGCACCGCCTTCGAGGGCTCCGCCATGAGCGCAGCATATGCGCTGCGCGAGGTACGCTCCCGTCATGACCACTATCTCCGCAGATACCCTGCCCGAGGCGCTCGGCGCCTCCGCGCGCGAGTTCATCGCCCAGCCGCACCGTCTCCTGATCGGCTCCGAGCGTCTCGATGCGGCGGACGGCCGCACGTTCGCCACCGTTGACCCCGCCACCGGTGCGGAGATCGCGGAGGTCGCCCTCGCCGGCGCCGAGGACGTCGAGCGCGCCGTCGCCGCCGCGCGCGCCGCGTTCAACGACGGTCCGTGGTCCTCGATGCCGGCGTCCGGACGCGAGCGTCTGATGCACGCGCTGGCCGACGCGATCGAGGCGCGCGCCGAGGAGATCGCGCAGATCGAGTCGCTCGACAACGGCAAGCCCGTCGGGCTCGCGCAGTACGTCGACGTCAACGGCGCGGTCGGGCACCTGCGCTACTTCGCGGGCTGGCCGACGAAGATCGAGGGCAACGTGCTGCCGGTCAGCGCGCCGAACATGCACTGCTACACGCGCCGCGAGCCGGTTGGCGTGTGCGCACAGATCATCCCGTGGAACTTCCCGCTGCTGATGGCCGCGTGGAAGCTCGGTCCCGCGCTCGCCGCGGGCTGCACCGTCGTGCTCAAGCCCGCCGAGCAGACGCCGTTGAGCGCGCTGCGCATCGGCGAGCTGGCGCTCGAGGTGGGCTTTCCGCCGGGCGTGCTCAACGTTCTCACCGGCGATGGCAGCACCGGCGCTGCGCTCGTGGACAGCCCGGGGATCGACAAGGTCGCCTTCACCGGCTCGACCGTCGTCGGCCGCGAGATCGGCGCCAAGGCAGGTCGGGCACTGAAGCGCGTCACACTCGAGCTCGGCGGCAAGTCCCCGAACATCATCCTTGCCGACGCCGACATCGACGCCGCTGTCAAGGGCTCCTTCCAGGCGATCTACTTCAACTCCGGCCAGGCGTGCAACGCCGGTTCGCGGCTGTTCGCGCCGGCTGAGCGCTACGACGAGGTCATGAGCGCGCTTGCCGACGCGGCCAACAGCGCGCGCCTCGGTCCGGGGCTCGACTCCGCCACGCAGCTCGGGCCGCTCGTCTCGGCCGAGCAGCAGCAGCGGGTGATGGACTACATCGACGCCGGCCGCGCCGAAGGCGCAGAGGTGCTCGCCGGCGGTGAGGCTGCGCTCGCCGACAGCGGTGGCTACTTCGTCTCGCCGACGCTGTTCAGCACGACCTCCGAC
>DATHOH010000046.1:0-5804 GCA_035485155.1 Solirubrobacteraceae bacterium | reverse complement strand
TGACCGATAACGGCTCTCCTTACCGCTCGGCAGTTCACGCGATCGCCTGCCGCGCGTTGGGGATCCGTCATCTACGCACCAGGCCTTACCGGCCCCAGACGAATGGGAAGGCGGAGAGATTCATCCGCACGATGCTCGGCGGCTGGGCCTACGGCGCGATCTACCGAGACAGCCACGAGCGCACCACCGCCCTCGCCGGCTGGATCGACTTCCACAATCGCCGAAGACCCACGGCGCCCTCAACCACAAGCCGCCCATCGCCCGCCTCAACGAGCTGAACAACCTCCCCGGGTCTTACAGCTAGCCGGGTCGTGGATTTCGGGCAGCTCGTCTGTGGCGCGCTCCCCGTACTCCAGAAGTGCTTTGCGCTCAGCGAGCACATAGCTGAGAAGGACGCATCCGGCACTTCTCCGGATAGCTTCGCGGCGGCGTCGGCAACCGCGACGATGGACGTGGCTGCGGCTAGGGGATTGTGGTTCTTCGGATCCCACGTCAAATCTCTGTCATCGCGCGGCCGGGCATGGACCAGCTCGTTGCGTCGGTCGAACAGCCACTTGACCTTCTGCAACGGTTCCCCTCCACGGTCCAACACCGTCGTCGCGCCAGCGAGGGCAGGCAGAAGCGCGTACTTGTCCACCGTTGACAGCTTCTCCAGTGCGTCCCGATCCTTGCCACCCCACTTCTTGAAGCGGAAACAGCTCGAACGAGTCCGCGCCGATCTGTCCGAATATGGACAGGTCGGCGTCGGCTGGGCAGACCCTGGGAAAGAGCGAGCCGAGCCTCTAACGTTGCGGCCTCGATGAGCGAGACCGACCCGACCGGCGCCGCGCCGGCCCGCCCCCCCGTCGCCGGCGAGAGCGACGTCACCTTCCCGCGCCTGACCGAGGCGCAGATGGCGACGATGGAAGCCGCCGGGCGGCGCGAGCAGGTGAGCGCCGGGCAGATCCTCTTCTCCCCGGGCGACCTCGACTTCGACCTGATCGTCGTCGCCAGTGGCTGCGTCGAGATCATCGACGCCTACGGCACTCCCGGCGAGCGTGTCATCGTCAGCTACGGCACGCGCCAGTTCGCCGGCGAGCTGAACCTGATCACTCTCGAACCGACGCTGCTGACCGCGCGCGTCGCGGCCGCGGGCGAGGCGATCTTCGTGAGCCGCGAGGCGCTACGCGCCGTCATCTCCCACGACACCCGGCTTGGCGACCTGATCATGAACGCCCTGGTCAGCCGCCGGGCGATCGTCATAGAAGCCGAAAGCGGTGCCCGGCTGATCGGCCACGGCGGCGACCCGGGGACACGCGAGCTGCGCGAGTTCCTCACCCGCAACCGGGTGTCGCACCGCTTCATCGACCTCGACGGCTCCGACCTGACGGCGCCGACGCCCGACGGTCGGCTGCTCGCCGAGGACGACCTGCCGCTGCTGATCGGCGGCGACAAGATCCTGCGCGCGCCGACGATCCTCGAGGCGGCGACCGCGCTCAACCTGCGCGCCCCGAACAAGACGGCGAAAAAATCCTGGGACACGCTGATCGTCGGCGGCGGCCCGGGCGGCCTCGGCGCGGCCGTCTACGCGGCGACCGAGGGGCTCTTGACGATGATGATCGACTCGACCGCGCTCGGCGGCCAGGCGAGCACCTCGTCGCGGATCGAGAACTACCTCGGCTTCCCGGCCGGGATCTCCGGCTCCGAGCTGGCCGAGCGGGCAATCGCCCAGGCACGCCGCTTCGGCCTGCGCACCGCGGTCCCCGAGCGCGCCCTCAGCCTGCGCCACGAAGACGGCCGCTACGTCGTCGCGCTCGACAGCGGCGACGAACTGGCGGCGCGCACCGTCGTCCTCGCCACCGGCGCCAGCTACCGCCAGCTGCCGGTCGACGGCTGCACGGAGCTGAACGGGGCGGGGGTCTTCTACGCGGCGACGCTGGTCGAGGCGCGGATGTGCGGGAGCAGGGCGGTGGCGGTGGTCGGCGGCGGCAACTCGGCCGGCCAGGCCTCGATCTTCCTCTCCGGCACCGCCGAAAAGGTCTTCCTGCTGCTGCGCGGCGGCGACCTCGGCGCCTCGATGTCGCAGTACCTGGTCGACAAGATCGAAGCGATCGAGAACATCGACGTGCTCCGCCACACCGAGGTCCGCGAGATCCACGGCGATGCCATCCTCGCCGGGCTGACGGTGGAGGAGACGCGCGCCGGCGAGCGCCGTGACCTCGACGTCGGCGGCCTCTTCATCTTCATCGGTGCCGATCCCTGCACCGAGTGGCTCAACGGCCAACTGGCCAAGGACGACGACGGCTTCCTGCTCACCGGCGGCGACCTCGACGTCACCCACCTCGACGTCGACCCGATCAACGGCGGTCGCCCGCCGATGCCGCTGGAGACGAGCCTGCCCGGCGTCTTCGCCGTCGGCGACGGCCGCACCGGCTCGATCAAGCGCATCGCCTCGGCGGTGGGGGAGGGCTCGATGTCGGTGCGCCTCGTCCACCAGTACCTGGCGAGCCAGGCGGCCCTCGGCCGCTCCTAGGTTCTCGGCCGCGTCCGTCGCCCGCGCCGCCCGGCGCGGCGACCGACCCCGGACGCAGAACGACCCCGAGAGGGTGGGCCCGGGTCTGCCCGCAGTCGGCGTCGAGTCCGAAGGACGTCGCCACGAGAGCTAGGGCTGTAGCTTGGTGGCCGAGGGTGGCACCGACGCCAGCGGCGAGCCTAGCTGGTTCGACGTGTACGATCGCAGCGGCGCTCGAATTGGCCTTGTGTTCTTTCACGAAGCGACACACGGGGCACCGGGATTGCTGGGAGCTTCGCACTGGTGCGCGCGCTCTCCCGATGGCCGATGTGTTAACCGCACGGCTGCCGTATCAGCCTGGACGCCGAGCCCACAGCCGGCGAGCGCACACGCGAGGCGGCGGTCGCGCTGCTCGTTGCCGCTCACGTCGCAGGCGTGACCACGTCGGCGTAAAGGGCGCGGGTTGTACCACTAGCGGCGCTAGGAGACCCTCTCTCATTCGCACAGGGTCTCTCACCGACGCCCTAATGAATGACTGAAAATCGAAAGACTGCTGACCTCCCGCTCGCCGTGTGGCCGTGTGCGCAACGCACAAGTCAGTGGCAGCGGTACGGTCGCTACCTCGCGGAGTCCAACCGGCACCCCGGCAAGATGCTTCCCGCGCTCGCGCGCCGGGCAGTTGAAACTTACAGCGACCCGGGCGGGCTCGTGGTCGACCCCATGTGCGGGATCGGCACGACGCTAGTCGAGACGATCGACCTTGGGCGACGCGCCATCGGGGTGGAGCTGGAGCCTCGCTGGGCCAAGCTCGCCGCCGCCAATATCGAGCACGCGCACGAAAACCGGCGCACTCGCTCACTGGCGCAAGTGACCGAAGGCGACGCGCGACAACTAGCGCGCGTGCTCACAACCAGGCGCGGCGGCTCCTGAGCCCCGAGGACAGCACGGTAAGCCGTATGGGCTACGGCGTCGCTGACCCGATCCTGATGTCGCCCCCGTATGCGTGCGAGGTCGCCGATGACCCATGTGCGCTGGCAGCTCGACCTCGACATGGGGAAGCTCACATGGCCCAAGGATGACGACGGCCGGTGGTTCGTTATGAGCCCTCGCTTTCGCGCACATCTAGAAACGATGCCGCGTCGAGAGGAAAGACGATCGACCGCACCAAGGGCGAGATTGTGTTCCCAGCAACGCGCGATGGACGACTACGTGCAGCGGGGCGCCGCTGCCGAGACACCTCGACGCCTGCACGTCGTCAGGTCCGCCTAGCCCTCAAGCGGATTCAGTGCGCCTTGAGAACTCCCTTGGGGAGCCTGACGCGGCGGGTGAGGATTTCTAGCCCCAGGATGAGCGTGCGGATCACGCCGAGTTGCCTAAGTAGGGCGATCGAGTCAGAGTGCCCGCGATCTTCAACGGTTCTGCCGTCCTCATCGAGGCGGCTGATCGTGATGCCTCTGAGCACGACCGCTCGACCGTGGTATGTGCCGTTTAGAACCCAACGAGAGGCGACGCGGTTGCCCTCGGTGACTTGCTCCTCGACGCCCATTCGATAGTCCTTGAACAGTGTCCCGTAGAAGGCAAGCGACTCTCGGCCTCCCTCGTATCCGTGGAACGTCATGTCGTTGACGTGATCTACGAAGTCCGGGCTGTAGAACTCCTCCATCCGCGATACATCGCCGGAACAGACGATCTCAATGGCCTGTCGTGCCTGCGCTGCGTAGTCGTGCTCGGTCGCATTGGTCATATGACCGAGGATACACGACAAAAATGTAGTAGCGTTTTGTTCATGGCGGGTCGCCCGAAAAAGACGAGTAGCGACCTAGCGCCACTTGAGTCTGAGGTAATGGACGCCGTTTGGCAGGCCGACTCCTCCGTCTCCGTGCGGCTGGTTCTCGATGCGCTCAACAGCCAACGAGACTCGCCGCTGGCCTATACGACCGTGATGACCGTGATGAACCGACTGGTCACAAAGAACGTTCTCACCCGCCACGGCGAGCGACGACGCTACGCCTACGAAGCAACCGCTACGGATGCGGCTGGGCTCGCTGTCCGCGACGTGCTTCGCGCTCACGGGGATGCTGCGGTCGCGCATTTCGTAGACGAGGCACGCACCGACCCTGCCGTGCTGCGGCGACTGCGGGCTCTACTCGCGGAGGACGGATGAGACTGGATCAGGCGAACCGCAGTTTTCTCGCGTTCGTGGGCATCGCATTGCTGTTCGGCGCAACTGTGCTCTGTGGAGCGATTGGGGGCGTCCTTATGCCGCTTAGCCTGGCGCGTATGTCCCACGGTGGACTCCTCGGGCTATGGAACGATCGGACATCACTGCTGGCGCCCCTCGTGCTTTTCGTATTGATCGGGGTGGGCCTGGGACTCGGCGCCCGCGCACTCGCGCGGCAGGCGATTGCCTCACGAGTCCTTTCGCGTCGCGTGCGCGCGCTGGCGACCACGGCGCCCGAAGCACTTACACAGGCGGCGCAGCAAACCCGTCTCGCCGGCCGCGTCGTGCTCGTGGACGCAGCCGACTCGTTCTCGTTTGTCTACGGCGTGATGACACCCCGCGTGGCGGTGAGCCGTGGCCTGCTCGAACGCGCAACCGACGACGAGCTGCGCGCGGTGCTTGAGCACGAGCGCTACCACGTCCGCAATATCGACCCGTTCAAGGCCGCGATCGTGAGAGTGCTCTCGGAGGCACTGTTCATCTTGCCCGCGTTGGAGTCTCTGCGCGCTCGCTACGTCACGGGTCGTGAGCTTGCGGCCGATCGCCGCGCAGTCGCGCTCTGCGGGCGCCGCCCGCTCGCTGGCGCGCTGCTCAAGGTCGTGCGCGGTCCCGACTGGAGCGAGCTAGGCGGCGCCGCTGCAATCTCTAGCCCGGAACTGCTCGACGTGCGCGTCGTCCAGCTTGAAACGGGGTCCGAGCCAAAGCCCGAAGCGCTCGACGCCAAGAGCGTCGTGCTCTCGCTCGGCGGTGCCGCGTTGTTCGCCGTCGTATTCCTCGTGTCGGTGTCCGGCTTGGGTGGAGCGGCGGCTGTCTACCACGCTACGGGGACCGGGCTAGTAGCTGCGACTTTGCTCGGCACGCTTTCCTGCACCGCGCCGTTTGCCGGCGCCGGACTCGTGATCTGTTCGCTAGTCGCGCTGCGCGCGAGCCAACCCTACGGGCTTTGACCGTCTAGATGATTGATTCCACGGGGTTTAGGCGCAGTAGTTGACGATTGCTCGGCTTGGGTGGCCGAGTTGGTGGTTCAGGGAGACGGCGGCAGCGAGGCAGAGGAGGCGTTGCAGGATGCGCTCTCTGAGGCCGGGCAGTGTT
>DATHOH010000045.1:0-29816 GCA_035485155.1 Solirubrobacteraceae bacterium | reverse complement strand
ACCTCAACTTCGGCAACCCCGAGAAGCCGCACATCGCCTGGCAGCTCTCAGAGTCCGTACGCGGCCTCGGCGACGCCTGCCGGACGCTCGAAGCGCCGATTGTCGGCGGCAATGTCTCGCTCTACAACGAGGGCGCCACCGGCCCGATCTACCCCACGCCCGTCATCGGCATGGTCGGACGCCTGCCCGACGCGCGTCGCTCCGCCGGCCTCGGCTTCCAGCACGCCGGCGATCACATCGCGCTCGTCGGGCCGTTCAAGCCGTCACTCGACGCCAGCGAGCTCGCCAAGCTGCTCGGCCACGCGCTCCCCGACGGGCTGCCCACATTCGACATCGACGCCGTCACGGCGACGCACACGTTCGTCCGCGACGCCATCCGCGCGGGCACGCTCTCCAGCGCCCACGACATCGCTGAGGGCGGGCTCGCGGTGGCGCTCGCCGAGTGCTGCCTCGCCGGGGGGCTCGGCGCAGAGGTCGAGCTCCAGGAGGGGCTCTGGGAGGCAACCACGCTCCAGGACGCCCTGTTCGGCGAGGGCCCCGGCGGCTTCATCGTCAGTGGCGAGGCCGAGAGCCTGCGCGAGCTGGCCGAGAGCGCGCCCGTGCCCGTGCGCGTGATCGGCAGGGTCGGCGAGGACGTGCTCAACATCATCGAGGCCGGCGCCGTCGCCGGCACAATGCTCACGCTCACGCTCGAGCAGCTGGCAGTTGCCCACGGGGCGCTCGCGGAGCTGTTCACTTGACCCCTGCTAGCTTGAAGAGCGTGATGCGTGACGGACCGCGCGACGAGTGCGGAGTGTTCGGGCTGTACGCGCCAGGTCACGAGGTGTCGCGTCTGTCCTACTTCGCGCTGTACGCCCTTCAGCACCGCGGCCAGGAGTCGGCAGGGATCGCTGCTGCCGATCGCGGCGGGCACATCATCACGCGCCGCGAGCTCGGGCTGGTCAACCAGGTGTTCACGGAGAACGACCTGCGCACGCTCGCCGGCGAGCTGGCGATCGGGCACGTGCGCTACTCGACCACCGGCTCGAACGCATGGGAGAACTCGCAGCCGGTGCAACGCTCGGAGGGCACCAACGGCTCGCGCCGTGAGCTCGCGCTCGCGCACAACGGCAACCTGATCAACGCGCTCGAGCTGCACGAGGAGCTGCTCGAGCGGGGCGTCACGTTCAGCTCTACGTCGGACTCGGAGATCATCGCCGCGATGATCGCCACGCACCCCGCCGAGCGCGTCGAGGACGCAATCGCCGACGTGCTGCCGCGGCTGCGCGGCGCGTTCTCGATCGTCGCCATGACCAAGGACCGCGTCGTCGCCTTCCGCGACCCCCACGGCCTGCGTCCGCTGGCACTCGGGGTGCTCGACCCCGGCCCCGAAGCGCCCGACGGTGGCGCGGGAGGGCCTCGCTACTGCGTGGCGAGCGAGTCGTGCGCGTTCGACATCATCGGCGCCAAATTCCTCCGCGACGTGGAGCCCGGAGAGCTTGTGACGCTCGGCGCCGACGGCCTCTCCAGCCGCGAGGTCGCGACCGGCGGCAGGCGCGCGCTGTGCGTGTTCGAGTACATCTACTTCGCGCGCCCGGACTCGCGCATGAGCGGCACCGTCCTGCAGGTGGCGCGGGGACGCATGGGCGAGATCCTGTGGCGCGAGGCGCCGGTCGACGCCGACCTCGTGATCGCCGTCCCCGACTCGGGGAACCCCGCAGCTCGCGGCCTGGCGCGCGCCGCCGGGCTCCCGCAGGACGACGGCTTCGTCAAGAACCGCTACGTGGCGCGCACGTTCATACAGCCGGGGCAGGAGCTGCGCAAGCATGGGCTGCGCCTCAAGTTCAACCCACTGCCGGAGGTGATCGCCGGCAAGCGGCTGATCGTGGTCGACGATTCGATCGTGCGCGGCAACACGACCCGCCAGATCGTGCAGATGCTGCGCGACGCCGGCGCCGCCGAGATCCACATGCGCATCTCTGCACCGCCGATCAAGCACCCCTGCCACTACGGCATCGACATGTCCACGCGCGAGGAGATGATCGCCCACGGGCGCAGCACCGAGGAGGTCGCCGCCGAGCTGGGCTGCGACTCGCTGCACTACCTCTCGCTCGAAGGCGTCTACGAGGCGATCGGCGCCGGCGCGGGCGGGCGCGAATCCCACTGTGACGCGTGCTTCACCGGCGACTATCCGCTCGCGGGCAGCGACGGCGCGGCCGGCAAGTACTCGCTCGAGGAGACCTCGCCCGCCGAGCAGGACGGCGACACGCCGCCGCTGCCGCTCGTAAACGTCTGACGCCTTCGGGCTCGGAGGACCTAGTCGAAGTGGTCTTCGCGCGCGCCCGCGGCGTCGCTGTAGCGGTTGTTGTATCGCCGGCGGACGATCAGTTGCCCGTCGCGCTCAGAGCGCAGCCCGTTGCCGAGCGCTGCGACCACGAGAACCGTGATAGTGATTGATGTGAGCATCGGCCCGTCCTGTGGATCGTGGTGGACTAGACCCCTCTCCGCCCCACCAGCAATTGAAGGACATTCAACAGTCGGGAGGTGTGAGCTTGCTCACACGGAGACTTGCACGCTAAAGCTCGGCGCGCTCGAGCAGTGTGGCGGCTGGCACTCCGAGCGCAGCCGCGATCTTCATGATCGTGTCCAGGCTGACGTTGAACTCGCCTCGCTCGATCGCGCCGTAGTAGCTCCGATCCAGTCCAGCGCGTCCGGCAAAGGCCTCCTGTGCGAGCCCTCGCTCTGTGCGCATTGACCTGGCCGCGGCGCCGAGCGCCACGCTGGCGGCAGATTTCTTGGCAGGCATGAGATGGCGATTTGCAGGTAAAAGAGGTGGAGTTTGCGGCTGGTCCACACACCGCTTATGATTCCCAGCGTGCTGACGATTGTCTGCAAGGATACGTCCCTCATCGACGGAAAAGCCGCCGCCCGTGTCCGTCGTTGAAGCTCTCGCTCTGCTGCTGGCTCTGCCGGAGACCATCGTCGCTCTGCGCGAGCTGTGGGCACGTCGCGGCATCGCCGGTCGCACCACGCGCCCGAGGACTGAGATCGCGGTCAACTTCCGCCTCAACTTGCAGGTCAACCTCCGCCGATAGCGGGCCAAACTCCAAGGCGGCAACTCGCGCGCCAGCCTCTGCGGTCCTCACCGGCGGGCTGCGAACGGCGCAGACGTACAGCTATCGTCACCGGCGCGTGAGCGAGCCACTTCCGATCGCCGTGCTGGTGTCCGGCGCCGGCACCAACCTGCAGGCGCTGCTCGACACCGTGCATCGCCGCGAGGCAGAGGTGGTGGCGGTGGCGTCGAGCGTCGCCGGTGCGCCCGCGCTGGCGCGCGCCGAACGCGGCGGTGTGCCGACGGCGGTGTTCGCTCGCGCCTCCCATGCGGATCGGCGCACGCGCGATGACGCGTTGGCCGACTGGCTCATCGAGCGCGGCGCTCGCCTGGTGGTCCTGGCCGGCTACATGGAGCTGCTCGGCGAGGACTTCCTCGCTCGCTTCCCCGCGGCGGTCATCAACGTACACCCGTCGCTGCTGCCGGCGTTCCCCGGCCTTGGCGCGATCGAGCAGGCGCTCGCGTACGGGGTGAAGGTGTTCGGCGTGACCGTCCATTTCGTCGACGCCGGGGTCGACTCGGGAGCGGTGATCCTCCAGCGCGCGGTCGAGCTGCCCGACGCACGCGAGCCCGGTGAGGTGCTGGCGGCGCTGCGCCCGCTCGAGCACGAGCTGCTGCCGCGTGCCGTCGCGCTGTTCGCGCGCGGCGCCCTGCGCGCCGACCCCGAGAACGCACGCAGGACGATCGTCGACGGCGAAGGGTAGGCTCCCTGCCAATGGCCGGCGAAGGCGACGTCATCACCGATCGAGCGCACGGGATCGAGCGCGCCGAGCCGGGCGAGGTGCGCGTGCGCCGGGCGCTGCTGTCGGTCTCGGACAAGCGCGGGATCGTCGAGCTGGCGCAAGGGCTCGCCGAGCTCGGCGTCGAGCTCGTATCGACCGGCGGCACCTCCCGTGAGCTCGAGGGCGCGGGCATCGCGGTGCGCGCGATCGAGGACTTCACCGGCTTCCCGGAGATCATGGACGGTCGCGTCAAGACGCTGCATGCGCGCCTGTACGCGGGCCTGCTCGCGCGCCGAGACGACGACGCGCACCTGCGCGCCGCGGCGGAGCACGAGATCGAGCAGGTGGACCTGGTCTGCGTGAACCTGTATCCGTTCGAGCAGACCGTCGCCCGCGGCGACGCCTCCGAGGAGGAGGTCATCGAGAACATCGACATCGGCGGTCCGACGATGATCCGCGCCGCAGCCAAGAACAGCCCCTTTGCCGCCGTGCTCGTCGACCCGGAGGACTACGAGCGCGTGCTTGGCGAGCTGCGCGCATCCGGCGGCAGGCTGTCGCTGCAGACGCGCAAGGAGCTTGCCGGCAAGGCGTTCGCGACGACCGCGCGCTATGACGCGGCGATCTCGACGTGGTTTGCGCGCGGAGGCGACGGCGAGTTCCCGCCGAGCTGGCGCGAGTCCTACGAGAAGGTCATGGACCTGCGCTACGGCGAGAACCCGCACCAACAGGCGGCCTTCTACGCGCGCGCCGGCTCCCCGACGCACCTGCTCGCCGGGGTGCAGCAGCTGCACGGCAAGGAGCTGTCGTTCAACAACCTGCTCGACCTCAGCTCCGCGCGCGAGCTGGTCGAGGAGTTCGACGAGCCGGCGTGTGTGATCGTCAAGCACAACAACCCCTGCGGCTGCGCCGTCGCCGCCAGCGGCCGCGAGGCATACGTTCAGGCCTTCGCGTGCGACCCACAGAGCGCCTACGGCGGCGTTATCGTGGTCAACCGCCCCGTCGATCTCGCGTTTGCGGAGGAGCTCGGCAAGCAGTTCATCGAGGTGCTGCTCGCCCCCGGCTACGACGCTGCTGCGCTCGAGGCGCTGCAGGTCAAGAAAAACGTGCGCCTGCTCGAGCTCAGCGACTGGCCGGCGCCGCTACGCGAGGTCGAATCCAAGCCGGTGATCGGCGGCCAGCTGGTGCAGACACACGACGTCGTCGCGGAGACACGCGAGCAGATGCGCACGATCAGCGCCCGCCGGCCGAGCGAGCGGGAGTGGCGCGACATGCTGTTCGCGTGGGTCGTCTGCCGGCACGTGCGCTCCAACGCGATCGTGATCGCCGCTGGCGGCGCGACGATCGGCATCGGCGCCGGCCAGATGAGCCGCGTGGACGCGGTGCGCATCGCGATCGAGAAGGCGCAGGCGTTTCGATCCGAGGCGCTTGCCGGCTCAGCGCTCGCGTCCGACGCCTACTTCCCGTTCGCCGACGGCCCGCAGCTGGCGCTCGACGCAGGCGTCAGCGCGATCATCCAGCCGGGCGGCTCCGTACGCGACGAGGAGGTGGTCGCGGCGATCGACGCAGCGGACGCCGCGATGGTCGCCACCGGCGTGCGCCACTTCCGACACTGACCTGCGTACCGCAGCCCACTTGGCGCCCAAGCCAGCCCCAGCGAGCGGAGATCGTAGTCGACTCGTCTTGCCCAGCGCCGAAGGCGCTCGCAAGACGATCGACTACGATCGAAGCATGTGTAGAAACATCCGCAACCTCCACAACTTCGAGCCGCCCGCCACCGACGAGGAGATACAGGCCTCGGCGCTGCAGTACGTGCGCAAGATCAGCGGTTTCACAAAGCCCTCGCAGGCCAACGTCGAGGCCTTCGAGCGCGCGGTCGACGCCGTGAGCGAGATCTCGGCGCGCCTGCTGGACGAGCTGGTCACGAACGCGCCGGCGAAGGATCGCGAGGTCGAGGCCGCCAAGGCCCGTGCGCGCTCCGCGCAGCGCTACGCCGCGTAGGCGCCGGCTCGATCATCGGAGCCAACCACCGGAGAAGGGAGTTCCCGATCATGGAGTCCTCCGCGACCCCCACCCGTGTACTCGTGGTGGCACACAAGACTGCTGCCACACAACCGCTCCTCGACGCCGTGCGAGAGCGAGCTGGGCGCGGGCCGTGCACGTTCACGCTGCTCGTTCCAAACGCAACCCACGGCCTGCACAAGATCGTCGACCCCGAGGACCAGGATGAAGGCGAGGCCAAGGCCGTACTCGATCAAGCCCTGCCGCTGCTGAGCGAGGCCGCCGGGGCCCCCGTCGAGGGAATCGTGGGTGCCCCCGACCCGGGCGTGGCGGTGCATGACGCGATCAACCTGTACGGCTTCGACGAGGTGATCATCTCGACGCTGCCCACACGACTGTCGCGATGGTTGAAGCTCGACCTTCCGAGCAAGGTGTCGGGCACGGGCCTGCCTGTGACCACCGTGACTCCCTCCGAGGTGCCCGCAACATAGAACGGCGGCGGCCGCGTCTCGCCCGGCCGGTCAGGTGTCGGCTCAGCTCGCAGCGCGTTGCGGGGAGGACTCGAAGAACTGTGTGTTACGATATATCGCGTAGTTACTTTGATAGCACACGATAGGAAATAGATATGTTTAGTGATTCAGCTTATTCAACGGGTGGAAAGCCCGGGTGCCGCTCTGCCCGTCATGGCAGGCGTCACGGCCACGGACCGTCTCACGGCCCCCGTGGCGAGTTCGGCGGTGGGCCGTTCGGCGGCTTCGGCCCAGGAGGCGGCGGCGGCCCACGCGGCCGCGGTCGCAGGGCACGCCGCGGCGACATTCGCACGGCGGCGCTGCTGCTGCTCGCGGAGGAGCCGCGCAACGGCTACCAGATCATGCAGGAGGTGCAGGAGCGCAGCGGCGGCATCTGGAGCCCGAGCCCCGGCTCGGTCTACCCGGCCCTGCAGCAGCTCGAGGACGAGGGGCTGATCCGCACGCAGGAGGACGACGGGCGCAAGCTGTTCGCGATCACCGACGCGGGCCGCGCGCTGCTCGAGGAGCGCGGCGCCGAGCGCCCGGCTCCGTGGGAGCAGACGGACGGGGCCACCGGAGCGCACGAGCTCAGAAAGCTCGTCCGCGAGGTCGCCGGGGCGTTCGCGCAGGTGATGCGAACCGGCAGCGAGGCGCAGATCGCCAAGGCAGGCACCGTGCTCGCGGGAACGCGGCGCGAGCTGTACCGGATCCTCGCCGATGGCGATGATCCTGTCGCCGGCCGCGAGCCCGGCGCCCCCGGCGATACCGGTCCGGTTGACGAGAACAGCTGAGCGAGACGGCGACGACAGCAGTCGCTCCGATGCCGAGGCGGCGCGCAGCGTCGTCTCGGTCGACGGGCTCGCAAACGCTACGACGAGATCGAGGCGGTGGCGATCGGCGCGCGGCGGCGCAGTTTGTAGTCCGCCGGCTCAAAGCGCCGCAGCCGCCGGCGGAACGGCCACGTGGAGCCCGGCCAGATGACCGTGTTCCTGCCGTGCTCGTCGAGGTACCAGCTGGCGCAGCCGCCCGAGTTCCAGACGGTGCCGCGCAGTCGCTGCTGGAGCTCTTCGTTGTAGTGGCGCTGGATCGGCTCGCGCACCTCGATCACGTCCATGTCGCTGGCGTCCATGAAGTGCAGGCACTGCATGAGGTAGTGGAGCTGAGACTCGATCATGAAGATGATCGAGTTGTGTCCGAGGCCGGTGTTGGGCCCGACCAGCAGGAACAGGTTGGGGAAGCCCGCCACCGCGGTGCCGAGATACGCCTGTGCGCTCCCGCTCCACACCTGCGCGAGCGAGTGCCCTTCGCGGCCGTAGATCCACGCGGCCATCGGAAAGTCGGTGGCGTGAAAGCCGGTGCCGAGGATGATCGTGTCGAGCTCGTGTTCGACGCCGTCGCTCGTGAGGATCCCACGCGGCGTGATCGCCCGGATCGCGTCGGTCACGAGCTCGACGTTGGGCTGCACCAGCGCCGGGTAGTAGGTGTCTGAGATGAGGATGCGCTTGCAGCCGATGCGGTAGCTCGGCGTCAGCCGCGCGCGCAGCTCGGCGTCGGGTACCTGCTTGTCCAGATGCTTGCGCGCCGCGCGCTCGGGCGGCGACCCCGCCCGCGGGTGCATGAACGGCAGCACGAACAGCTCGCGTGCCCAGTAGACAGCGCCGCGCACGAGGCGCTGCGCGGCGGGGAACGCACGGTAGAGCGCTCGCTCGGCGCGCGTGGTCGGACGGTTGCGTTGCGGCACGACCCACGGCGGCGTGCGCTGGAAGACGTGCAGGCGCTCCACCAGCGGCTGGATCTCGGGGATCAGCTGGATCGAGGAGGCGCCGGTGCCGATCACCGCGACGCGCTCGCCGGCGAGCGCGTGCTCGTGGCGCCAGCGCGCGGAGTGGAAGATCGCACCCTCGAAGCTGTCGATGCCCTCGATGTCGGGCATCATCGGATCGCTCAACGGCCCTGCGCCGGCCACCAGCACGTCGGCGGTCAGGTCGCCGCCGCGTGTCTCGATTCGCCACAGCTGATGCTCCGCGTTCCAGCGCGCGGCGGTCACCTCGTGGCCGTAGCGGATGTGCGCATCGAGGCCGTTCTCGCGCGCGACCGCGCGCATGTACTCCCAGATCTCGGGCTGGCGCGAGAACGTCTGGCTCCAGCCGGGATTGGGCGCGAACGAGAACGAGTACAGATTGGACGGGACATCGCAGGCGCACCCCGGGTAGGTGTTCTCGCGCCACGTCCCCCCGAGATCCTCCGCGCGCTCGAGCACGACGAAGTCACGCATGCCTTCGTGGGCGAGTCGCGCCGCCATGCCGAGCCCCGAGAAGCCGGCGCCGACGATCGCGACGCGGTGATGCGAAGGCCCTGGCACGGGCCAAGCCTACCCTGGTAGGGTCGCCGTCACCGATGGCCTCGCTCGATCCGTTCTCACCGGCGACAGAGCTCGCCGCCGCGTTGCGAGCACGCGAGCTCTCGGCGGCGGAGCTGCTCGACGCTTGCATCGCCGCCGTCGACGCGCGCAATCCGGAGCTGAACGCGGTGATCTGGCGCAACGACGAGGACGCGCGATCGGCCGCTGTCGAGGCCGATCGTCGCCTGGCGGCCGGCGAGCACGCCGACGAGCAGACCCAGGCGCCGTTCCTCGGCGTGCCGCTACCGATCAAGGACCTCACGCCTGTCGCCGGCTGGCCGGTCACGTACGGCTCAAACGGCGCGCCCGCGGGCGCGAGCACGGAGAGCGAGCTCGTCGTCGAGGCGTTCGAGCGCGCCGGCTTCGTGCTGTGCGGGCACACCAACACTCCCGAGTTCGGCGTGATCACGGCCGCCGAGAACACCCGCTACGGCCCCAGCCGCAACCCGTGGGACCCGAGCCGAACGCCGGGAGGCTCGAGCGGAGGCGCCGCCGCGGCTGTCGCAGCCGGCATGTTCCCGATCGCTCACGCCAACGACGGCGGTGGCTCGATTCGGATTCCCGCCTCCTACTGCGGACTCGTCGGCTTCAAGCCGAGCCGCGGGCGCGTGCCGCGTCTGGCGCAGAGCTGGCTGGGCGCGGTCGTCGAGGGTGTTATCGCGAGGACGGTCGCGGACGCCGCCGCCGTGCTCGACGCAATCGCCTACCAGGACCAGCTCGCCTGGTACAACGCGCCGGCGCCTTTGCGTCCGTTCGCGCAGGAGCCCGGCTCGACGCCGCCGCGACTGCGCGTCGGGCTGATGGCACACGCGCCCCTGGGCATCCCGACGGACGCGTCGTGCACAGCCGCCGCGCTCGCGGCCGCCGCGCTGCTCGAGGAGCTCGGCCATGAGGTGCTCGAGGTTGAGGTGCCCACGATCTCCGAAGAGATGGTGCCGCCGTTCATCGCGCTCACGCAGGGAGGCCTCGCCGACTACGAGGGCGTCGACTGGTCAGCCGTCGAGCCCCACATCGCCTACCAGCGCAAGGCGAGCGGCGAGCTGGGCGCCTACGACTACGTGCTGGCAGGGCGCACGCTCGAGCTGCTGAGTCGTCGTGAGGTGGCTCGCTGGGGGCGCGACTTCGACGTCCTGCTGACGCCGACCTCGGCGATCCTGCCGCCGCGCGCCGGCTCGATTCTCGAGGCCCAGCATGCGGCGCCAGACCAGCCGGTGCTCGACGTGGTGGCGAGCGTGTCGTTCACCGCGTTCGGCAACGTCACCGGTCTGCCCGCAGTGAGCCTGCCGCTGCACTGGAACGAGGACGGCGTGCCCGTCGGCGCCCAGCTGGTGGCGGGGCCGTGGCAGGATGGCCCGCTGCTCGCGCTCGCCGCTCAGCTCGAGCGTGCGCGGCCATGGGCCGAGCGCCGGCCGCCGCTGGCGCAGCTCGCCTGAGCGGGACGCCCAGCAGGTAGGTAAGCGCGACGCCGCCTCCGAGCCTGTCAGTGGCCGGTAAACCAGGTCGTCCAGCCGCTACAAGCTCGTCAGCTCCTCCACGATCCTGCCGTGCACGCCGGAGGCCACGATCCGGTAGGGAATTTCGAGCCAGGCTTCGTAGAAGCCAGGGCCGGGCCGGTCGAATTCGGTTTCGATCGAGCACGTTCCCCCTGCCGTTATTTCGAAGAAGCTGCAGAAGTCACGTCCTGAGACGAAATCGAAGCCCTCGTTGTCGGGATTGATCACAGCTTCGCCGACTTCGGTTAAGCCGGCGAAGTGAATGGTCGTCACCTGGGTTTCCGGAGGGTTGCCTTCGCCGAATTTGTACTCCGGTTCAGTTGTCACGGCCTGTGTCCCCCATTTCAGCGTTCCCGAGACGAGGTTCAGCCCCAGGGTTCCTTCGATCTGTCCGTTGGTCTGAGGTTTCGCGCTCCCGCAGGCACCTCCGGAGGGTTCGTCGCTGAGCCCGCTGACCGTCACCGCGACTTCGAGTTTCGTGCCATTCGCATATTTGACCGTCGCTGACCCAGCACGTGGCGTCGCGGAGATTTTGACGGTGCATTTGGCGGAGGCGTCGCTGATCACGATCGGTTCCACGATGCGCAGTGCTCCTTCGGCATCGAACTCATAGTCGGCTTCCGAGATGGTGACTTTGGTTGCGCCCGCTTCGCAACCGCCGTACTGGACCACGTCTTTGCTGAACCGCGCTTCTTCTTCACTGCTGGAAATCGAGCCTTTGACGGTCGCGGTCGAGCAGGAGATGGACAGCGACCCAGCTAATATTTTCTGAGTATTGAGCTGTTTGCCTTCCACCGTTCCGGCTTTGCTCGCGATGAAGGCGTGACCGGACGCGGACGCGGCGAACGCGCTCAGCATGACGAGCAGCGATGAAACGCCCAGCGTCAGCCGTGTGAGACTCATCTGAACCCCCGATCTCGGAACGATCTCCAAGCAGGGCCGCACGGGCCTTGCGGGACGACGGTCTAGCAGCTGGCGCGCAGGGGCACAAGCAAAACGCCGCAGGGCCGTTTATCGTTCGCGGCGAAGGCCGTAATTTCACGCCCGGTGTCTCCCACCGCCGCCCGGCTCGGCGGCAGGTCCGAGCTTCAGGATCGACTCTGCCAGCTCGACCCGCGAGTGCCCGAACGTGTGGCGTAGGTCGCGGCAGCGAGCGAGTCGCTGCGCGAACGCCGGCAGCGTGACCTAGGGGTACGCTGACGGCATGCCGATGCCCAAACGGTCGAGCGTCGATGACTTCTTCGCGCAACTCAACGACGTACAGCGGCCGCACCTCGAGGCGCTCAGGGAGCTGAGCCGCGATGCCGACCCGCAGGCGCGGGAGCAACTGAAGTGGAATCTGCCGGTCTACGTCCGCGGTGAGAAGACGAGCCTTTGGATGCTTCAGAACTTCAAGAACCACTGCTCGCTGCGGTTCCCGCCACCCTTCTTTGCCACCCAGAAGGCTGCGGTCGAGGCCGCTGGCTATGGGGCGGGTGAGGGCTTCATAAAGCTCCCCTACGAGCGCGAGCTGCCGATCGAGCTTCTGAAGGGGCTGCTTCAGGCACGGGTCGAGGAGTATGCGGCGACCGGCGCCGGCTGGAACGACCGTTGAGCTCTGGATCACTCGCTCGGGGTGGGCTGCGGTGAGTGGGCGGAGCGCCTGTGGAGGATCAGGCCGACGAGGCCTGCGGGAAGGTACAGCCAGTAGTTGAAGAGTCGGTAGGCGAGAGTGGCGAGCACAGCTGCGCCACCACTCACGCCGATCAGCGCGAGCGCGCCGGTGAGGCCCGCCTCGACCACGCCGAGCCCGCCCGGGGTGAGCGGGATCTGCCCGAGAAGCGACACGGCGGCGTAGGCTACGAGCACCAGCGCGACGTTCGGACGCGCGCCGACGGCGGCGAGCGCGAAGACGAGCGTGAGGAAGTCGAACACCCACTTGCCGGCCGCGGCAAGCAGCGCTTGCCACCAGTGGCTGCCCACCGCCTGAGCGACTGCGTCGCGCTGGACGAGCAGCCGCGCGGGTAGATCGCGCACCGGCTGGGAGCGTCGGCGCAGCTTGTTGAGGGCCCATTGCGCCGTGTTTCCGACCGCCGTCAGGAACCGGTCACCCCTGAGCGCGAGCGAGCCGACGAGGACGATGCCGAGCAGCAGCACCACCGAGATCCACGCCGCCGCCAGCAGGCTGGTGGGCACGCTCACGCCAACCGCCACCAGCGGCAACGTGAGCACGTTCAAGGCCAGCAGCGTCGCGAACACGATCACCGAGCCGGCGGTCAGGCCCGACGCGGCGCGGGCGGGCTCGACTCCCTCACCGACCAGCATCTCGTACTCCAGTGCAGCCGAGGTGGCGGCACCACCGGGCACGAGCTCGCTCACCGCGTTGCCGGCGAGGTAGGAGTTCAGGAACGGCGACCATCGGCGCTCGCGGCTCGCGATCCGCTGCACCGCACACATGCACACCAGGCTCGCGCCCTCACTCACCGCCATCACCGCGAACCAGCCCGGCTGGATGTCACGCAGCCGCGGCCAGGCGCCGAGCACTTCACCGAGCTTCGGCGCGAGTCCATAGAGCGCAAGCCCAGCGACGCCCACCGCCAGCAACCGTTTTAGGATCACACCGCGCGTAACCTGCTGGCGCTTGTTCGATCCCTCCGCTTGGGCCATCGTTTCCACGCTCCCGCCCAAAGGAAAACCCGTCCATCTGAAGGCGCTTCGTGATGCCCCGTGCGAGACTCGAACTCGCCCCACCGGATTAAAAGTCCGGCGCTCTACCAGATGAGCTAACGGGGCCCTGAAGGCGAACAGTCTCGCAGACCGTGCCGCCTACGGCTCTTCGGCGGCGGCCGCCTGCAACAGCTCGTCGATGCGCGTCAGCTTCACCCGCGGCCGGCCGGCCGGCTCGCCGAGCGCGCGCTCGCGGCGGTCGATCGCCTCCCATCCGGAGTAGGTGACGAGCTCGGGCTGGCGCGAGCGCAGCAGCGCCTCGACGGCCGCCGCATCCGGGGCGTCGGGGACATGCGTGTCGGCGTGCCCGGCGGCGCCGGCTGTGCCGTTGCTCGACGGCGCGAGGTCGGCGAGCATCGCGTCGACGGTCTCCTGAGCGTCCTTCTTGTTCGTGCCGATCACGCCCGAGGGGCCGCGCTTGATCCAGCCGACGACGTACTCGCCAGGAGCAGGCGCACCGGTGTCGGCGTCGAGGACGCGGCCGCCGTCGTTGGGGATCGTCGCCGAGCGCTCGTCGAACGGCACGCCGGGGAGCGGAATGCCGCGATAGCCGATCGCGCGGAAGGCGAGCCCCGCGGTGAGCGTCTCGCGCGCGTCGGTCGCGGACGCGCGGAGGCCGCCCGAGGGCGCGGGCACGAGCTCGTTGCGGACGAGCTCCACGGCCCCGAGCCGGCCGTGCTCGTCCGCCAGGAAGGCGGCGGGCGAGAGTAGGAAGCGCAGCACGATGCGCTTGCGGTGGCCCTTGGGGGGACGCGAGGCGTAGTCGCGCAGGATCTCGACGTTGCGCCGGCAGGTGATGTCCTCTTCGGCGTCCGGGTCGGCGACCGCGAGCGCCTGCTCGAGTTCGGCCTCGTCGACGATCACGTCCGCGTCCGCGAGCTCGCCAAGCTCGAGCAACTCGGGGTTCGTGAACGCCGCCTGCGCTGGTCCGCGGCGTCCGAGGATCACGATCTCGCACACGCGGCTGGCGGCGAGCACCTCGAGCGCGTGGTCGGCGGTGTCCGTCGGCTCGAGCTCCTCGGGCGCGAGCACGAGCATCCGCGCGACGTCCAGCGCCACGTTGCCGTTTCCGATCACCACCGCGCGCTCGGCCGAGAGAAGATCGAACTCGAGGTCGGTGTGGTCGGGGTGGCCGTTGTACCAGCCGACGAACTCGGTGGCGGCGTGTGATCCGGGCAGCTCTTCGCCGGGTATGCCGAGCGGCCGGTCCGACGGCGAGCCGGTGGCGTAGACGATCGCGTGGTAGTGCGCCAGCAGATCCTCACGCGAGACGTGCGCGCCGAACGTGACGTTTCCGAAGTAGCGAAAGCGCGGATTTGCCGCGGTCTTCTCGTACACACGCGTGACGGACTTGATCTTCGGGTGATCTGGCGCGACGCCGGAGCGCACGAGGCCCCACGGGGTGGGCAGGCGCTCGAGCATGTCGACCTCGATGCGTCCCTGCGGGTCCTTGAGCAGGTGTCCGGCGGCGTAGAAGCCCGCGGGGCCGGAGCCGACCACGGCGATGCGGATGGGGGGTTCGTCGGTCATTCAGGAGTGTGTGTGCTGGGAGGGTGCTGCGTGCGATGGGCGCGGCCCGACTCGAACGGGCGACCCCCTCGGTGTAAACGAGGTGCTCTAGCCAACTGAGCTACGCGCCCCCTTGGGGACTCCAAGGCTAGCGAGCGCAGCCCGCCGAGAGCTGAGGGGCCGTGAGGGTTGGCTAGGATTGGCGCACCCGCCCGGGAGCTTCCGTGAAGATTGCAGACACCGCCCATAACGAGGGGCCGTCCGCGTTCGCGCAGGCAGCCGAGCTCGAGCTGAGAAAGGTCAGCAAGCGATACCCCGGGCAGCGCGAGCCCGCGATCCGCGAGCTGTCCCTGACGGTGCCCGCCGGTGAGGTGTGCGTGCTCGTCGGCCCCTCAGGCTCTGGCAAGACGACCGCGATGCGGCTGATCAACCGCATGATCCCGATCACCTCTGGTGACATCCTGCTCGGCGGGCGCAGCGTGCTCGAGCGCGAGCCCAGGCAGCTGCGCCGCGAGATCGGCTACGTGATCCAGCAGGTCGGGCTGTTCCCGCATCTGAGCGTCGGCGAGAACATCGCGACGGTGCCGCGCCTGCTCGGCTGGCCCAAGGAGCGCATCGCGGCGCGCGTTCACGAGCTGCTCGAGTTGATCGGGCTGGATCCGCAGGAGATGAACGGTCGCTACCCCGCCCAGCTCTCGGGAGGTCAGCGCCAGCGCGTCGGCGTGGCGCGCGCACTCGCCGCCGACCCGCCGCTGATGCTGATGGACGAGCCGTTCGGCGCGATCGACCCGATCAATCGCGCGCGCCTGCAGGACGAGTTCCTGGGCCTGCAGGAAAAGGTCAAGAAGACCGTGGTGTTCGTCACACACGACATCGACGAGGCGATCAAGATGGGTGACCGGATCGCGATCCTGCGCGAGGGAGGCGTGCTTGCGCAGTACGACACGCCGCGCGAGATCCTCACGCACCCCGCCGACGAGTTCGTCGCCCGGTTCGTCGGTGCCGATCGCGGTCTCAAGCGCCTGGCGCTGACCAAGGTCGCGGAGCTGAAGCTCGCCGAGCCCAACGGCTCGCGGCCGGATCCTGGCGCCGACGTGGTCCGTCGCGTGAGCCCCGAGACGTCGGTCAGGGACGCGCTGTCGCTGATGCTGACCGAGGGCGGTGAGCCGCTGACGGTGGTGGACGCGGACGGTCGCGTCGAGGGGCTGCTGACGCTCGGGGTCATCGAGCAGCTGCTCAGCGACGAGGCCGAGGAGCCGGCGCCCGACGCGGCACAGCCCCAGCCGGAGCGCACGCGGTGACGCCCGCTGTGCTCGCGGCCGCGGGACCGGTGATCCCGAACTTCGCTGCGCAGAGCTCCAGCTGCGAAATCCACAACCGCCTGTTCTGTACGGGCTGGATCAGCCGCAACTGGGGGCCGGTGCTGTGGCCGGCGCTGCGCGAGCACATCGTGCTGGCGCTCGTCGCCGTCGCGATCGGGTTCGTGATCGCGATGGCGCTGGCGGTCGCGGCGCATCGCTTTGCGTGGCTGGAGCGCCCGACGACCCTGGTCACGACGATTCTGTACACGATTCCTGCGCTGGCGCTGTTCGAGCTGCTGGCGGCGCCGGTCGGCCTGAACGTGTTCTCGGCCGAGATCGCGCTCGTCTCCTACACGCTGCTGATCCTGTTTCGCAACATCCTCGCCGGGCTGAGAGCCGTGCCCGCGGACGTGCTCGACGCGGCCGAGGGCGTCGGCATGTCGCAGACGCAGACGCTGCTGCGCGTCGAGCTGCCGCTCGCACTCCCGGCGATCGTCGCCGGTCTGCGCATCGCGGTCGTCACGATCATCGCGCTCGCGACGATCGTCTACGTGGTCTATGACCGCGGGCTCGGGGTGCCGATCCACACCGCGCTCGGCGAGGGGCCGTTCAAGACCGAGCTGATCGCCGCGGGCGTCCTCGCGATCGGCTTGGCGCTGCTCGCGGACGGGCTGCTCGTGATCGCGCAGAGACTGCTCACACCGTGGGCGCGGGCGAGCTAGGGCCGTCGCGGTGCACGAATTCATCGAAGCGTTCCATTTCATCGCGCACAACGGCGCCGTTCCGGGCGCGCCGACGGCGCTGCCGAGCCTCACGCATCTGACGCTCGAAACGCTGCGGGTCGCGGCGATCGGCCTCGCGATCGCGCTCGCGCTCGCGCTGCCGCTCGGCGTGTGGCTCGGTCATCTGCACCGTGGCTCGTTCGCGGCGATCAACGTCGGCAACATCGGACGCGCGCTCCCCAGCCTCGTGGTGCTGGCGATCGGCGACGCGTTCTTTGGGCTGGGCCTCACGGTCGTCGAGCTGGCGCTCGTGATCCTGGCGGTTCCGCCGATCGTGACCAACGCATATCTTGCCGTCGATGGGGTGGACGCCGATCTCGTCGATGCCGCCAGAGGCATGGGCATGAGCGGCCTGCAGATCCTGCGTCGCGTCGAGCTTCCGCTCGCGGTGCCGCTGCTGTTCGCGGGCGTGCGCACCGCGGCGGTGTTCGTCGTCAGTACCACGACGATCGCCGCGCTCGCCGGCTTCAGCGGCAGCCTCGGCGATGTCATCGCCAACGAAACGAGCTACCACTTCTCGGGAGTGCTCGGCGCCGCAATCTGCGTGGCGGCGCTGGCGCTCGCGGTTGACGGGGCCCTGTCGCTCGTGCAGCGATTGCTCACTCCGCGTGCGCTGCGCACGGGTGGACGCGAGCTTTCGGTGGACGCGACGCACGCCGCGACGGTCGCTTGACGACCGTGTATTTCTTATTATTTTGATCGACAAAGTAAACAATGCGGGAGGACGCGAATGACGCGTAGACGACGGAACAGCTGGGACAGGTTCAAATCGGGTATCTCGGTGGCGGTCGCAGTGGTCGCGCTGAGCGTCGTGATCGCGGCTTGCGGAAGCAGCAGCAAATCGTCCTCGACCACGACCGCGACGACCGCCAGCGGACCGGGCGCGGGTAAGCCGCCGGTCACGATCGGCGACAAGAACTTCACCGAGGAGAACATCCTCGGTCAGCTCTACACGCAGGCGCTGCAGGCCAAGGGCTACAAGGTCACGGTCAAAGAAAACGTCGGCTCCTCGGAGATCATCTACAAGGCACTGACCTCCGGGCAGATCGACATGTACCCCGAGTACACAGGCACGCTGCTGTCGGCGATCGCGAACCAGACAAAGGAACCGGCCAGCGCAACGGCCGCCTACCAGGAAGCGAAGGCGTTCGTCGAAAAAGACGGGCTGACGTTGCTGAACTACACGCCGTTCTACGACTCCGACGCGCTGGCGACGCTGCCGAGCTACGCGAGTGCACACAACCTGTCGAGCATCGCCGACCTGAAGCCGCTGGGCAAGTCCGTGATCCTCGGCGGCCCGCCGGAATTCGCGACGCGCTTCGAGGGCCTGCTCGGCCTCAAGCAGGTCTACGGGGTGGTTCCGACGTTCAAGCCGATCGCGATCGAACTGTCCTACAAGGCGCTCGAAGGCGGACAGGTCAACACGCAGGTGGTGTTCAGCACCGACGGGCAGCTGCTGAGCGGCAAGTTCAAGCTGCTGGCCGACCCCAAGCACGTCTTCGGCTTCCAGAACGTCGCACCGGTCGTCAAAAAGAGCGTGCTCGTGGCCGAGGGGCCAGCGTTCGAACAGACGCTCAACAGCGTCAGCGCGCTGCTGACGCTGCATGCGATCCAGCAGCTGAACGCGGCGGTGAGCATCGACAAGCAGTCGGCCGCCGCCGTCGCCCACCAGTTCCTCGTCGCCAACGGTCTCGCGTAGCGCGCGCGCCGCGGGGCAACCGCCCCACCTACGCCGCCTCCCGTGCGAAGCTTGCACGGATGCGGCGCGGTGGCGGCGGCCGGACGAAGATGAGGCTCCTGCTCTCGCTCGTGGGGGGGCTGGCGCTGCTGTTCGTACTGACGCAGGTGCTGCTGCCGCGGATCGCAGCCAGCAGGATCAGCTCGCGCGTCGGACGCTACGGCAAGGTCCGCAGCGTCAGCGTCAGCGCGTGGCCGGCGCTGGAGCTGCTGTGGGACCACGCGGACTCGGTGCGCGTCAGCGCCAGCAGCCTCGCGCTCAGCACGGCGCAGCTCGGCAGCCTGCTGTGGGAAGCGCACGGCGTGAGCAGTCTCCGGGTGAGCGCCGACAGCGTGCGGCTGGGGACGCTGACGGTCAGCGACGCCAGCCTCGCCAAGCACGGCAGCTCGCTGCGCGCCCAGGCGGTCGTGAGCGAAGCGGACATCAAGGCCGCGCTTCCCCCCGGCTTCGGCGTGCGGCTGCTGCGAAGCGTTGGCGGCGAGGTCGAAGTCCAGGCAAGCGGCGGGCTGTTCGGGGTCGGCGCGTCGGTCAACGCGGTGGCGGGCGCAAGCGAAGGCAAGCTCGTCGCGCACCCGCTCGGCTTCCTGATCGAAGGGCTGCGCCTGACGCTGTTCGCCGACCCGCACGTCTACGTGGAGGGCGTCGGCGCGAGCGTCGCCACCGAGCAGCCTCTGAGCTATCGCCTGACGATGACCGCGCGGCTGCGCTGAGCGGCTCAGGCCGCGGTCTGCAGCTCGGCGGCGGTGACCGCGCTTCTCGGCATCACACGCATCGGCAGGCCCTGCTTGGGGCTGATCGTCGGCATCTGGCGGATGCTCAACTCGAAGTCCGCCGGCAGCGCGAGCGTGCACCGCGACAGGATCAGCGTCGCGATCGTCCGCACCTCGAGCTGGCCGAAGCGCATGCCGATGCACGTGCGTGAGCCGCCACCGAAGGGAACGTATGCCCCTCGCGGCAGCGCTGCGCGCGCCTGCGGCGCGAAGCGCTGCGGGCGAAACTCCTCGGGCTCCTCGAACACATCGGGGAGGTGGTGCGAGGCCCACGAGCAGTAGTCCACGAACGCGCGCGCCGGCACCGTGTGGCCTTCGAACTCGAACGCCTCGAGCGCGCGCCGCGGTCCGATCCACGCCGGCGGATACTTGCGCAGCGTCTCCTCGAGCACCATCTCGAGCTCCGTCAGCTCACCGGACATCAGCTGCGCGCTCGTCGGCCGGCCGCCCGAGAGCTGCGCGTCCTGCTCGGCGAGCAGCCGTGCCGCCAGCTGCGGCTGGCGCGCGAGCTCGTAGAACATGAACGACACCGTTGAGGTCGTCGTGTCGTGGCCGGCGAACAGCAGCGTCATCACCTCGTCGCGAATCTGCAGGTCGCTCAGCGTGTTGCCGTCCTCATCCTCGGCGTCAAGCAGCAGGCTGAGGATGTCCTGCCCGCGCTCGCCCGTCGCCCGCCGGCGCGAGATCTCCGAGTAGATCAGCGTGTCGAGCGCGCGCGCTGCGCGCTGCATCCGCGCCCACGGGGAGAAGCGCCCACGCAGCACGCGCAGCACGTACTCCGACGCGTAGAACGACAGCGCCTCCTCGAACAGCGCCGCGGCGTCCAGCGAGCGGGCCTGAGCGCCGTCGGGGTCGACGCCGAACAGCGCGCGCATCGCCACACGCACCGCCAGTCGCCGCGTCCACATGTACAGGTCGACGCTGCTACCCGGGGTCAGCTCGTCCAGCGCGCGCGTCGTCTCGTCGATCACCGCCTCGGCGGACGCGGCGATGTGCTCGCGATGGAACGCCGGCAGCATGATCATGCGCGAGCGGCGATGGAAGTCGCCGTCGATCGTCAGCAGCCCGTCGCCCATCAGCCCGATCAGGTCGCGGAACTGCGACTCCCGCCAGGAGAAGTTCGACGCATGCGACACCGTCACGTAGTGGTTCGCGGCCGGCCCCAGCATGAACACGACGTTGCTGTGGAAGATCCGCAGCGTGAAGATCGGGCCGAAGCGCTCGTACGCGTCGAGCAGCATCGGCAGCGGCTCGATGGCGAAGCGGCGGGTGCGTGCCAGCGACACCCGCGTTTCCCCCGGTGGGTACGGAACGCTCGCCGCACGCTCTTCGCGGATGTCGCTCAGCATCACCGACAACGGCCGCGAGTTCAGCATCGGGGGAGGGCCCACGAGCGCCATCCGGCAAGCCTACTCCACGGCCTGGCCGGCCGGCCAATTTGCGCGAGCAGCCGGACGCGCGCCCGGGCTTGGCATACTGAGGAGGCACGGAACGTCGCCCCGGCGTGTCCGAGCATCGCGGGGGCGTAGCTCAGTAGGTTAGAGCGCTGCCCTGTCACGGCAGAGGTCGCGGGTTCGAGTCCCGTCGCTCCCGCCATTCGACCTATGTACGAACCCCGGCCCCGAAAATCGGGGTCGTGGTCGTCTTGGGGCAGCCCGGTCTTATTCTGGGGCGTCCGGGGCCGGTTCTGGCCGGTCTGGGGCGCTTCGTTAGCTTGCAGGTCTTGGGCGAGGCGCTGGAGGGCCTCATAGAGCGGGGTCCGCGTGGCTTCGATAGTGTCGGGGTCGCGCACGATGAGCGCCAGGAAGACGGCTTGGTTGACGAGCCGGCGGCTGCTGGTGGGGAGCGCCTCGTAGATGATTTTGGTGGCGTCCAGAAGGAGCAGTGCATCCTCAAGTGCCGCCATGACGTCCTCGACCTCGCGGTCGGCGGCCTCGGCCCATTGGCGTGCCTGGGCGCGCTCTGTCTCGATGCGCTCCTGCTCGGCCTGCAAGACCTCCTCGGAGACGCCGCCTTTGTAGTAGAGCTGGACGAGCTTGTGCTGCTCTCCGGTTAGGTCGTGGAGCCTGCGGGTGTGGCGCGCTGACTCGCGGCGGGCGATCTCACTCTTGGCCTCGACGTAGGCACGCACAGCCTCGCGCACAGCGGCTTGCTTATGGCCTTTGTACGTCTCGCGCTTGTAGCGGCGTACGATCGCCCGCTCGGTGCGCTCGACCGGAAAGTAGGGCGCCGCACATTTTTCGCTGCGTTGCACCCGGCTGAGGCAGGAGAAGTACTCATACTGCCCGCCGAGTTTGCCTCGATGACGTCCGTAGCCAAGACGCTTGCCGCAGACGCAGAAAAGAGCTCCCTTCAAGTAGTGGTGGTGTTTGTGGGAGCGGTCGCCGCTGATTCGGTGCCCGTCGAGCACCTTCTGTACGTGGTCGAAGGTCGCGCGGTCGATCAGGGCGTTGTGGCGTCCCTCGCCCTTGACGCCATTGTGGGTGACAACCCCCGTGTAGTAGTCGTCGCGGAGCATGCGGTGGACCATGCTGCGAGTCATCGCTTTGCTGGGCCGCTTGTAGCTGCCTCGGGTGCGCAAACCGGCATCCTCAAGGACGCCCGTAATGGTCGTGATGGTGTGGTCGCCGGTCGCGGCCAGATCGAAGGCGAGCTGCACCAGGGTGGACCGATCATCGTCTACGGCAATGGCAGCGACCTCGCGCCCGTTGACGTTTTCACGGATGTTGCGGTAGCCGATACGGGCCACGCCGATCGTGCCACCGTCGAGGAACTTGCGTTCGAGTCCGACCTTGACCTTCTGGCCATCATCGCGCGAGCGGAAGGCGTTGACGCCGGCCATGATCGCGAACGACAGGAGTCCTTGAGGGCTGTCGTCGACTGGCTCGCGGGTGGAAGTCAGCTTCGCGCCGTGGCTCTTTACCTGAGCCAGCAGCCAGAAGGCGTCGGACTCCTCGCGGGCAACCCGTGAGAGGTCATAGAAAACCACGTAGGTAGGGCGAACCTCGCCAAGCTCTGCGAGCATCTGTTGAAGCGCTTGGCGGCGGGTGTTGGTTCCAGTCTTTCCGGGCTCGATGTACTCGCGCACAACGCGCGCTCCCAGTGACGCGGCATAACGTTCACACGCTTGGCGCTGCGCCTCGATCGAATAACCCTCTGGGTTGTGCCCGGTGAGATGTCCTGTACTGGATACGCGCAGGTAGATTACTGCCGTGCTTGCTGATTCAGGCGCGTCAGTGGTACTAGGTTTTACTATGGTGGATATTGACATATAGGGCTCCTTTCTGTTAAGTAGATCTTCCCGTTAAACCAGTGATATAGCAAGCTGTAATTAGTAGGTGTGGGCCGGTCCAGGTGTGAAACCCAGACCGGCCCGCGTTGGCTCACTTCAACGCCTCCAGGCGCTCGGTGATGGCCTTCTTACGGTCACTGGCGCTGGCCTTCAGCGCGTCGTACTCGGCCTTGGCCTCATCAGCTCTGGCCTTGGCGGCCTCGACCTCGCGGTCGATCGCTTCGATCGCTCGTTCCAGCGCGGCCCGGGCGTCGGCCAGGGCGTCGTCGGGGGTTGTCTCTCGGCGGCGGGTCCGTGGTTTGCTCTCGCCGCCCTCGACTTTTTTCTTGTGAAAGTAGTAGCTGCCTCTCACTGAATCGTAGGGGCGGCCGCTCTCACCTGCGAGTGCTTTGAACGCGTCGGCCTTGTCGGTACCCGAGGCGACCATTGCCTCGACCTTCCCGTAGACCTCCTGGGCCTTGATCAAAGTTTTGAGAGCTGTCAATACTTGTGTTGTCTCAACGGGTGTAGAACCACACGCACCTGAGTAGCGCGATAACGACGCCCACGACCAGCACCAAGGGCACCAGCGTCCCAGCCAAGCGAATGAGCGTGGGGCCGGCGGTGATGAGCGCTGCCAGCATCACGATCCCCAGCAGCAAGGACTGCGCGAGCTTGCTCACCGCCCGCCCTCCCTCACCAAACGATCCATCGCCTCGCCCAGCAGTACATCGGCGGCGTCCCGCTCCACCCGCAGGTTGGCGTTAGCTTCACGCAGGTGCTTGTTCTCGCGCAGAGCCGCCCGGAGCGCTGCCCGCAGGCGAACGTACTGGGTAAGCAACCTCTGCCGCTCTCGGTCGGTCATCGCTCTACCTCGACCACGGTGCCCTCGATGACCTCACCGTCGGCCGTGGCGGCGGTTTGGTACATGGCCCGCGCCGTTGCGAAGGTGATGGCATCGATTTCCTGGCGGGCGCGGGCATGGCGCAGCCGCTCGTGGGCCTGCCGGTCCCGTGCCTCCCGCCAGGCTCCGACACCCCACCACACCACACCCAACGCCAAGGCCGCGACCACGACCGGCCAGAACTGCACTAGCAGCGTCACGACCATGAGGACGACCAGAAGAGCGATCACGACCCCCTCCCAGCCTCGTAGACGACGCCCGCGATCCCGATCGTCCCGGCGCACGCGACCGCATGGACGTAGCCGGCCGACTGCGGGGCGTTCTGGACCAAGACGCCCTCGAGCGAACCGAGTTGGGCGGCCCGCACCATCCCGTGTTCGGTCGTGCTCGCCACCCGGTCGAGCCGCGCCCGGTCCGCGATAGTTCGGCTGGGTCTTTTGGACTTCGAGGGGGTGGCGGCAACTGGAACCAGGAAGCTGGTTGAAACAGCTGGCGCGGCCCTTACTAGTGTGATACTTCTTTTCACACTGGAACTGGGTTTTGGGAAGCGACTGAGCCTTTCCGACCGCTGGCACACTGAGCATCACCGATACCAGTGCCAGGCAACTGCCGAGCGGGGCTGCCCGATGGGTGCCCGTCGTCGACAGGGCTCTACGGTGCCGCCCCCCGGCCTGAGTGCTAGCTGCTCGCATCCGGTATCGCTCCTTTCGTCTCGGGCGAACCCTGCAGGTGCGATGACAGTGGGGATCGTCGCCACGCCTACACAGTCCGTCTACTGGAATGTCATGGCGGCACCGTAGCGGATTGTCCGCAGCCATGTCTACCCCGATGTCATCGACAGGGCGGGCAGCACCGGGAAGGCTGGCCGGATGCCTGCCGCCCCAGCCTTCCAGCTCGCCCTTGGCCTGGCCGTCAAAGCCCGCCGCGCAGAGCTCGGGCTCACCCAAGAGCAGGTCTACCTACGCACCGACATCCACCAGCGCTACATCAGCAACGTCGAGAACGGCAAGCGCAACCCCAGCTACGCCAGCCTGCGCCGCCTGGCCGCGGGACTCGAGCTATCCGCCTCAGAGCTGATCGCCCGCGCCGAGGCGATCGAGCACGACGTGACCGCCACTCCGGCGGGGCGGTAGCTTCACCTGGCGGCGCTGGCGTCTGCGACGCTGCCAGGCACTCAGCCGCCGTGCTGAACATCCGGCGACCTGGTGCACCACACCTTGACGCATCACGAGTCGCACACCTAGCGTGAGCGGCACCTGATACCAAGCGGCCCCGGCACGGGATTGTGGCCCATGCCGAGGCCCGGACACGAAGGAGCTGATACTCCCCATGCCCGACGAGAAGCCTACCCCCGATTTCGCAGCCGCACAGGACCACATCGCACTTGAGATCCTTTACCTCCTTACGGACCCCAACGACTACCAACCCATCTGGTCAATCACCGACCTGGCGCGCGAACTCGACGACGGCCGCATCTCCGTGGAGGACACCATCCGCCGGCTCCACGGCGCCGGCCTCATCCACCGCACCTCCGACGGCTTCGTCTTCGCCACCCGCTCAGCGGTGCGACAGATCCAGCTCGTCGGTCACGGCGTCATCTAGCACCTGCCCGCGAGCGCCGCGCCCAACATCCGGGGCGCGGCGCTCTGACGCATAACGGCACTTGTGCGACACGACCGAGACGGTGTCGCCGGATCGCACCCGCGACACGGCTGGCGTCTACCGTCGGAGATCCCTGAACCAGCGGCGCACAGCGGCCGCGGCTCGTCCTTCCGCCAAGATCTCTCGAGTCCGCGCCATCGGGCCTGTCCCCGTCCTAACGCTCGCCCGCTTGGCGTCCGCTGCATTCGCCGATCTCCCGTACGTCTGTCTGATCCCCATGAAGAATCCTGCGCGCGACATGCCATGTAGCATAGCGGCGGTATGGCCCGGCTCAGGCAAAATGCTCTCCCACAGCGTCATGACGTTGATCGTGCCGAGAGCCCAGCTATGAGCCTGCGCTTATATGATGGCGAACGCGCCTAACTATTGGAATAACGACAAAGTCGGGGGGAGCAAGAGATGGGGGGTGTGTTCATCAGCCATGCATCCGCGGACAAGGAGCTGGTCGACAGCGTCGTGGACCTACTTGAAACAGGCGTCGCTGTGCCCGGCGACGAGATCTTCGCATCGTCGGTCGAGGGGCGCGATATACCCTCGAGTGTGGATTATCGTGGCTATATCCGAGAGCGGCTTGAGACGGCCGCGGCGGTCATCTTTCTTCTTACTCCTGAGTTCTACCGAAGCCCCTTCTGCATGGCTGAGCTTGGTGCGGCGTGGATGGTGGAGAGTGATCTCTTCGTCTTTGTAGTTCCGCCAATCGAGCGCCAGGACATTCACGACGTCCTCGGCAACCGACAGATCGAGGAGCTTGACAAAGCTCGCTCGCTGAACAAGCTCTTTGACTTCCTCCAGCCGAAGTTTGGCGGGGGTGGAAAGGTTGCTCGGTGGGAGGCGAAGAGAACGACCTTCACCAAGTACGTCAAAACCTTGACTGCGGCGGCAGCATCACAGGCAGCGGCTCACGACCGCGGAGTGTGGACGGAGTACGTAGTCGATGGTACTCTTTACATAGCTAATAACGGGTACGCGACGATTGATCTTAAGTCCGCCATCATCGGCGATCTCAAAGCAGGTGGAGTACTTCCTACCGTCTACGCCTATCTCACTAGTCTCGGCTATCACAACTGGATTAGCCTTACCGACGATCCCGGCAATGTCTACTTTCGGGACGCGGTGGAGCTCTACAAATCCCATAGCCGAACCCTTGCCAAGACCATCATTGATGCCGTCGGTGATGAACTTGACATCATAAGCCTTGGCCCCGGGAATGGACAGAAGGACCTCTTGTTGCTACGGAGCTTGGCACGCCTCCGCGACGCCTCCAAACTCTACTATTACCCGTTCGACGTAAATGAGGGGATGATCGCTACATCAATGAGACTCGTCGGTGGCGATCAGCAGCTACGCACGATAAGCGTCAAGGCGATGCTCGCCGACTTTAGTTCACTTTCGCAATTCAAATTCGTGTACCAGTATCGGCGGGCCCCTAACGTGTTCCTCTTTCTCGGGAATACGCTTGGCAATCTCGACAATGACATGAAATTTCTCGCGCAGCTTAGGACGACAGCGATGGCAACCGGCGATCTGCTCGTCGTCGAAGTGCGTAATCAATCTCTTCGAACGGACCCAGAGCAAGATCTGGGCGCGGAAGACCGAAACAAGAGGTTTGACTTCGGTCCTCTAGAGTTCATCGGCGTGCCCTATCGCGCGGACAATCTAAAATACGAGGTTCTCGAGAATCAGTCGGTGGTACCTGGTACGTTGACCACGGTGGCGAGATATAAAGTGGACGACATCCCTGGCGTCGAGCATGATGAGGTAATCCTGTCGTATATTCACCGCTACGAGCGGGACGCGCTAAGGCAATGTATAGAACGACTTGGGCTGAAGCTGTTGGATCTCGTTGAGAACGGTTCGAGCACAGCGCTCGTTTTGCAAAAGTCTTAGCGACTGACCGTCGGCTCCGCACGTCTCGTCCTTGGCCATCGCCGCCCCGGACGAGCGACATGTAGAGCGAAGTGCCGTGCGCGAAATTGGCACGCCAGTAAGTCGTTCCGCTTGTGGCTCCCGATCTTCCGCATGCGGATAGGAAGAGCGAAAAGAAGACGCCCAAGAGTGGCAGCCTAGATCCCCATGCACCCATAAAGCCCCCTTACCGACTTGTCGAGATGGTTTGCGTATCGCGAACCTATGCCCCTGCACCGTATTCCGACCGGCAGAATAGCGCCGATCCGCGCATCATGGATCGCCGAACTCGTCAGGGGCGTCAAGGCCGCCGGCCCACATGGCCCAGGCGGGTCTTGCACAGTCCATCGCCGATTGTGCGACTCGTCCCGAACCGGCAAGTGTGGATAGGTCGCGCCGGTAGAGCGGTCGGCGGTAGTGTTCGCGGTCATGTCGTTGGGGCCTGCAGAAGTCGATGCACAGCTCGCGCTGCGGATCCAAGCGATGGCCGCAGATCGCTTCGAGCTTTTGACGTTCGAGCTAGCCCAGATCGAGCTTGGCGGAGTCCGGAGGCTCTCTCCACCGGACGGCGGAGCCGATGTCCGCGGTCCCGGCCCTCGGCCACGTGTTTGGCAAGCAAAGCACTACACGAAGGCGATCAACTGGCCGGAGTGTGAAAGCTCACTCGACCGCGCGGTCGAGACGTGGAGTGCCGTACACGTCACGTACGTACTGCCACGCGACCTCTCGGCGCCCTTGTGCGCAGCATTCGATACGCGGCTAGTCGCGCGACACCCTGGCGTGAGGGTCGACGCATGGACGCTAACGGACCTGATCTCGCGTCTTCGTGAGGCCCCGAACCTCCGTCGCCGCTTCTTCGGTTCCGAATACGATGACATCGCAGAGATCGTTGATCGCGCGGCCGTGGTCGGCGGTACCGTGGACGACCTGACTTCTATGGTGAAGCGCGTCGGTGCTATAGGAGACTTTCTTCGAGAGCACGACGAGCAATTTGAAATGAGCGTGACGGTCGGCGCAGCGGAGGGAAACGCAAAGTCGGTAGACGTTCCACCTCATATTTGGGCTTCGATGCCCTCGGGCGCGACGACCGTCCGCATCGATGCATGGCGACGGCCCGGTGTTGAGGCCGAGGAAGTTACATTCGCAGACACGCCTTCGGGTCGCAGACTGCGAAATCGCGTCGTTACGACGATGGCGGAAGGGCGAGCGGCAGCGGTTCAGTGGCCCAATGCCGCGATTGAGAAGCTTCCGGCGACTAAGTTCACCGAGCTCCTGACGACCAGTCCTCTCCCAAGCTTTCTCGTTCTCGAACGTAGTACGCCGGTTGCGTCGCATCTGGAGTTCGAGCGTGATGCCGCTGAGCGGTGGACGCTTGCACTTGATCTCGCGTGGGTTCCGCCACCGCCGCACGCACGATTTGCGGCCGTGGGACGTTGGGAGGACACGACGCTCGAACTCGCGGTTGGTGACGCGATCGAATTGTGGGCTGCTCCATCGTTGGGGAAAGAGAAGAGTTCAGCCCAAGCCGCGGCGAAGCTTAAGCTCGAGTATTGGATGGGCACCGCGAATGCGGTCACTATCAGCGGCCTGATTCCTGACGAGGACTGGCGAATCCCATACAGAAGCGCGATCGACCCGTTGCGGGTATCGATCGCCGAGGAGCTCGCAAGCTTCTTCAATGATCTCGCGGCGATCGAGGACGCTCTTGGCACGAGTTTGGTTGGGCGCGTGGAAGAGGTGGCTCAGCGCGATCCGGCAGGGTTGCTCAAGGAATACGAGACCGCGGCTCGGATCGCAAAGATCGTGAAGGCCAGGAGCGGCCAGGAGACCGCGATGCAAGTCTGGGTGCGGCAGTCGGACCTGCTTCCGTCGCTGATTGACCAGCTGAGGCGCGAGTCTACGCGGCCTGTGCGGGTTCAGTTTCTAGGCTTGATACTCGAGCTCGGCGTCGGCGACTACGATTTTTCGCGGCTCGCGATTCAAGACATCAAGCCGCTCGTGAATGCGCCGTCGTCAGCTGCGTGGGTTACGGTCGCCAATGCCGATGGAAGTCCCATCCAATACGAGTTGCGCTTGACGGCGAGCTGACGCTCTGGAGCCAACGCGACGCTTGAGGCCGTCGCTACGCTACGACGCTCCCGTCGGGCAATGGCACTTGTGCGACCCTAAGTCGGAGACGACGCAGCCTAGACAGGACCAGCTATCCGAACTCTTCCGGCGTCGGGCACGCAACACAGCTGTCCCGTCTGATACAACTTCCGGCCACGACGACGTAGAGCGAATGGGGGGCGTAGTTAGCGGGTACCACACAACCGTAGAGTCGTGCAACCTTGTTCAAGGCAAGAACCATTGGCGACGCTCGTTGAGGAGTGGCGGGGCGTCTCTGTAGTTTGGCTGGCTAAGCGCCCCGAGCGCTCCGTCAGCAGCCAATTTGACTGCAATGGTTTGTCGCGACTATTATAGTCATGACCTACTTGCCCTGCCCGTGTCCGTCGATACGCGCTAAGCATGGTCCGACCGGCCTCACGAGGGACGATCGCAAGTCTTTCGCCAATCGAATAAGGAAGTGGTCGTAATGAAAGAAGTCGCGTGGTACCGACGACGTGATGCGCCAATAGACATGAACGGCAAACGAGTCCCTTACCAAACGCTACACCTAGCCCTCAGAGACGGACTACTGCGAACGGGCCTGCCTCTCTTCTTCTTGACTGGCCTCTGCACCGTGACGTTCGCCGTCTGCGAAACCCTCTTTGGGGTCATGATCTTGGCAATGTGCTCACCATTCCTGGCCGTTTACTTCTATGGCTTCGGGCAAGCAATGTCCGATACGACCAGATTGGCTCGAAGCTCTAGCAAGTAGGCGCTTCAACACCCTCGGTGACACGGGAGATGACGCAACGGCTCCCGTGTCCCTGGCCGGACCCCGTTCATGGGTCCACCTGTTGTGAGAGTCGGTGGTTGTTGTTGTGCTGCAGGTTAGGGATGTCGCCGTCTCGCGGAATGAGCCCGAAGGGCGAACGCAGGGAGGCGGCGAGCGCGTCTTGTCGGGCCCTC